>NZ_JBNAFV010000019.1:0-86574 GCF_049800875.1 Amaricoccus tamworthensis
TTTAATCTGAGGCATACCCTGCAGCTTTGAGGAAATTCCAGCACTCCTGCGGGTCGAACAGATCGCAGATGTCTCCGAGCGCCTGAAACAATGTTTCAAAGGTTCTGGCGCCGATGCGTCGCAGGTGGGCTTTGAGCTTCGAGAAGGCCATTTCGATGGGATTGAGATCGGGACTGTATGCGGGCAGGAACAAGAACCAGCAGCCGCGCTCTTTCAGGGCTTGTGCCGCACGCGGGCTTTTGTGGGTGGACAGGTTGTCGAGGATCACAACTGTTCCGGGTTCGAGCGCCGGGGCCAGTTGGGTTTCGATGTAAGTGTCGAAGGCCGGACCGTTCATGGCTCCCTTGATCACCCACGGTGCGATCAGGGCATCCTGCGTCAGCCCTGCGATGAAGGTCTGCGTGCCCCATTTGCCAAAAGGTGCCCCGGCATAAAGCCGCTCACCGACAGGGGCCCGACCGCGCAACCGTGTGAGGTTCGTCTTCACGGCAGTTTCATCGATAAAAACCAGCCTGTGCGGCTCCGCGCGCATACGGGGCTGGCGGCGCTTGATCCAATCACGGCGGGCCTGGAGCAACGCCGGTCGGTCACGTTCCGCCGCGATCAGTCCTTTTTTTATATGACAGTCCGGCGCGTTCGAGCGCGCGGTGCAGCGAGGAGAGCTGTACTTCCACGCCATGTGTCTCTGCGAGGGCGGCGGCCAGTTCCTTGAGCGTGATGTCCGGTTCGGCCTGCACGATCTCCAGCAAAAAGTCCCGGTGCGGGGCGAGTTTGCCGAACCGGCCGGCGGTACGACCTTGCGGCTTGGGAACCGCCGTGCCGTGTTTACGGTGCTCCGCTGCCAATCGCACCGCCGTGGCTGCGCTCACACCGAACAGCCGCCCCGCTGAACGGGCCGAATTGCCCTTAGCGACGTAGGCGCAAATCCGTTCCCGAAGGTCCAAAGAGTAAGGTTTGCCCATGATCCACCTCCAAACAGAAGTGAATCAGACGAAGGCGGGCTTGTGAATCCCAATTCGATTCAGATCAAACGCAAACCGCTTTAGTCAAGCAATTTGTAAAAAAAGTCGTGGCTTGTGCCGCTGTTGATTTCACACCCCATCCTGCGGCGTCCCATTGATGCGTAGCGTGGTTTTGACCAGTTCCTGACAGTCCCCGGGCGGGGCGCCTTCGATGCGCTTCAGGAGGAGTTCGGCCAGGCGGCGCCCGGCCTGCTGGTTCGAGAAATGCGAGGTGTAGACCCGGGTGGCCACATAGTCGGCAAGGTTGGTGCCCGAGCGCAGGGCGAACCCGTAACGTTCAACGTCCGGGCCCATACGGTCACGGACACCGGCGCGCACGCCGAGGAAGGACAGTTCATTGACGCAGACAAAGGCGTCCGCCCCGGCATTGATCAGGCCAGCCGCGGCCTGGCGGGTGCGGTCGGCCCTGAGTTCGTCGTGATGGTAAAGCGCCGGGTCGGGGTCGATCCCGTGTTCGCGCAGGGCCGTTTCGTAGCCGCGCAGCCTCTGCCGCACGAAGCTGTAGCGCAGGTCACCGTCCACAAGCGCCACCCGGCGATAGCCGTCGCGCAGGAGCGCATCGGTGCTCTGCCAGGCGGCGTATTCATTATCGACATCAAAGAAGGCATGCGGAGAAAGCAGCTCCGTGCGACCGAAAGTGATAAAAGGGAAATCTGCCTCCAGCAGGTATTTAACGCGGTCATCCAGCAATTGGGTATGGTCGAGGATCAGCCCGTCCGCATTGCGCCCGCGCACCACTTCCCGCACCTGTTCCAGTGCGAGGTCGCCCATCGCCACCGGCACGGCCCGCACCGAATAGTCGGTGCCGGCAAACCATTTGTGGATCCCCTGCAGAAGACCGATGGAGCCTGAATCGCCGATCTCCTCCTGCTCCGTGAAGCTCAGAAAAGCCATGGCAACGAGCGTCCTGCCAGTGCGCAGCTTGGCCCCTTCGAGATTGCGGACATAGCCCAGACGGTCGGCGGTGTCGCGGACCCTGGCCACCAGTTCGGGGCCGACCTTGTGACCGTCCTTGAGCGCGCGGGCGACCGTGGTCACCGACACGCCAAGCTCAGTCGCAATCGTCTTCATTGTCACGGTGTCGCCACCAGGTCCGGGCCGGGCCATGTCCTATCCTTTCAGCGCGCGCGCCTCCGGCCGGCTGTCAGGCAGGTGCGAGCGACGCTGGCGCGTGGCACGCAGGACCTTCGGGCGGCCCGGCAGCAGGGTCAGGCAATTGTCGGACCATACCGTATCGCCGCCCAGATCCCATGTCACCCAGAGCGCCGGTCGATCCGTGGTGAGTGTGACCTGTGGCGTGCCATCGGGTGCGGTGCCCGTGTCGGCAGTGATCCGCGGCGTGCCGATGTCATAGGCCTTGGGGCGCATTGGCAGGTACTCGTTCTCACCAACATGCACGCCGTTAGGATCGGCCCAGTCGAAATGCAGGAAAGCATCATCGATCAGTGACCCGGCTGCAAGCCGCGCCACCTCGACGGCGCGGTCCGGCGGGCAGACCGCCTGCCATGTGTCCAACTCTGCGATCTCACCCCCGAAACGCACCGAACGGGCGGTGACGTCGATGCTGACAGGGCTGCCGGTGTCGTTGACTGCCCAAAGCACAATGTCGCCTGTCGTCTCATCCGGCTGAGCCGTCACCATCACCGGCGCATGGAACCGGCGCGCGAGATATTGCGTGGCCTTCCAGCCGCCGCCGTATTCGAGGCTTGCCCAGGAGGCCACCGGCCAGGTGTCGTTGAGCTGCCAGTAAAGCGTGCCCATGCAGCGCGGCTTGTTGGCCCGCCAGAATTCTATGGCGGTTTTCATTGCCAGACCCTGACCAATTTGGCTGAGCCAGCACATGTCCCCGAAGCTGTCGGGGAAACGGAAATACCTGCTCATGGTCTCGACAATGCGGCTGTTGCCGCCCCTGTTGCGCTGATGCACATCCATGACCCGGGACGAGACATTACGATCCTGCGGTTCGGTGAAGCTTTCGATCAGTCGGGTTGAGGGGAAGGACTGAAACCCGAACTCCGAGCAGAAGCGCGGGCGCACCGTGCGGTAGTGCTCGAAGTCTTTGGCAGAGTGCCAGACGTCCCAGAAATGCATGTCGCCGGAAGTGTCGTCGTGCCAGCCGTCTCCAAAGTTGAGCGGCCCGACGCTGGGCGAGGATGGCCACCAGGGGACGCCCGGAGCCTCGTCCTGAATCGCTTCTTCGAGTGCATGATTGAGCCGGTCGTAAAGAGCGAGATAACGGTCGCGGTCGGCTTTGGCCTCGTCAAACCATCCGAGGGCTCCGATCAGTTCGTTGTCGCCGCACCAGAGCGCCATGCAGGGATGTTGCGACAGGCGGCGGATCTGCTGGCGGGCCTCAAGGCGCACCCCGTCCAGCCAGGCGCGGTCCTGTGCCGGGTAGAGGTTGCAGGCGAACATGAAATCCTGCCACACCAACAGGCCCTTTTCCGAGCACATCCGGTAAAACCAGTCCGGCTCATAGGTGCCGCCGCCCCAGATGCGCAACATGTTCATGTTTGCCTCGAGCGCGCTGTCGAGCAGGTCTTCCACCGCCTCGGGCGTGGCGCGCTGCGGCAGGGCGTCGGCGGGGATCCAGTTGGCGCCGCGCATGAAAATTTCCCGCCCGTTGACGCGGAAGGCAAATCGGTGGCCAATTTCGTCCTTGTCGGTGAGCAGCTCGATCTCGCGCAGGCCGATGCGCATGGAACGGGTCTGCCCCCCGATGCCTACGTGCAGATCATACATCTCCTGCGTTCCGTGACCCACCGGCCACCAGAGGCGCGGGCTTTCGATCTCCGTTGAGACGGTAACCGTTCCCTGACCCGGCCAGAGCTTCGCATCCGCGCTCACGGTTTGGCCATCGATCTTCAGTTGCGCACTGGTCTCAACCGGACGGGCCACATCGACCTGCAGTTCGACCTCGATACGGACTTTCCCGCCATCGTGATGCTGGCGCACAAGAACGTCATCAAGTCGCAGCGGATCGGTGCGCTGCAGACGCACCTCGCCGTAGATGCCCAGCGGACTGAGCGCGATGCCCCAGTCCCAGCCGGCATCACACTGCGGTTTACGCAGAAAGTTGTAGTGCGGGATGCGGTTGTTCCAGTCGATATGCGGCACCGGGAAGGGCGCCTGTTCGGCCCGGCGTTTCGCCTCGGACGAATTCGACAGAAGCCGGATCTCCAGCCGGTTGTCGCCCTCGCGCAGCGCTTCCGTTGCGTCCAGATCATGACGCATGAAACGGTTGCCAAGGGTGCCGATCTCCTGCCCGTTCAGGCTGACCACCGCGTGACAGTCCACAGCCTCCAGGGTCAGCGTATAGCGACCCTCGACCGGGCCATGGGTGAAGTCGCGTGCGACCAGCCAGTCACTCTCATGCACCCAGTCCGTTTTGGTCTCGTTGTCGCGCCAGTACGGGTCCTCGATGCCGCCCCCGGCCAGCAGCGCGGAATGCACATCAAAGGGCAGCGCGACCTCCAGCGCCCCTTCGCCTCCGATACGGCTGAGCTGCCAACCGGTGTCCAGCGTCAATGCGACGGGTTCGATTTTGGTTTGAACGTTCATTGCGGGTCATCCTCAAGGTCACGCCAGGGCAGCACCGCATCACGCCGGGCCAGTTCGGCCATAAACGGGTGATCGGGCTGCGCAGGGGCAAGTTTGTCGTATTGATAGGGGTCGTTTGCGTTGTCGAAAAGCGAGGCCGGGATCCCGGCCAGCTTCAAAATCGACGCTGTAGCCTGGCGCGCAAAACTCCAGCCCACCGTTTCGGGTTTAGAATGTGATCTTGCGGTTGTTCCCCTGGGCATGGGCAATCTACGTACACGCGACCAAAAGTGCCGCGGATGCCAACAGTTTCGGGGAAATCTTCTTTCCCCATTTCTTCCTCCGCCCCAATTTTATCCTCAATGCAATTTCGAGGTTTATCGATAAACCTGTCGATAGCACTAACTTCATATGGAATTCAATCGAAAAGGTTTTCGATCAACCCCGCGCCAACGCACGCGCGCGGGACAAGTTCTTTAGCCTGGTCCAATGCACAAACATGGTAGGGTTTATTGCGCAGCAGCGGTTACACTCGTCGGCCGAAGGCTTAAGCCGCCTTTTCGCGCAGTGCTATCGTTGATCGTAATTGAGCCTACGCAAGCCAGCTATTCAGTCTGCACGGAATGAGGTGCTTATGATCCCCTAAGACTGGCATACGCCGGCAATCGGCGTATGCCAGCACCTTATATTTTCCCGCACTTCCGTGCCGCCCCGTAAGAATTGCGCCTCTCTTAGCTGACAGCCTTCACCGTCCGTTCCGCGTCGCGAAACATGACGAAGTAGAATACAGGGGCTGCGATCAGGGTTAGCACGGAGGCGAAGGCGAGGCCTCCCATGATGGTAGCTGCCATCGACTGGAAGAAGGCATCGGTCAGGAGGGGCAGCATCCCTAGAATGGTTGTTGCTGCAGCCAGGAAGACGGGCCTCAGGCGGGAGGTGGATGCGGTGACGATGGCCTCTTTCAGGGGCATGTCGGGGTGGGCCTCACGGGTCAGGTCGATTTCCTCGACCAGAACAATGCCGTTCTTGATCAGCATGCCGGAAAGCGACAGGAGCCCGAGCAGCGCGGTGAAGGTAAAGGGAAGGCCCGCGCCCAGAAGCGCGAGACTGACTCCATTGACCGCCATCGGAACCAGCAGCCAAATGATGAGCGGCTGTCGCAGTGCGTTAAACAGGAGCACCGAGATCAGCACCATGACGATGCCACTCAGGGGCAACTGGCTGCCAAGTGAAGCCTGTGCCTCGGATGCGCTTTCAAGCTCGCCGCCCCACTCCATGTGGTAACCTTCCGGCAGCTCCATCGCCTCAATGGTTTCCCGTACCTCTTCCTGAACCTGTGCCGCGGTCATGCCACGGGGGATGTCGGCGCCAACGGTGATCGTCTGGATACGGTCCCGGCGGTACAGCAGCGTATCCTGCGGCTCAAAGCGGAACCCATCAATCACCTGTTCGAATGGCACCAGCGTATTGCCGCTGTCGGAATAGATCATGTGGTCGGTCAGCGCGAGATCAGCCTCGCGTGGAGAGCGGATGACGATGGGTATCTGTCTGTCACCCTCCCGGAAGGTGCCTGCATCAATGCCCTCGGTGGCGAATTGCAGCGTCTCGGTAATTTCCGTGCGCGAAATGCCGGCATCCTGGGCGCGGTCATCGGCGTAGACCGGGCGCAGGACGAGTTCGCGCTCGCGCCAGTCGTGACGCAGAGCGCTGACGTTGTCTGAAGCATCTTGCATCCGCATCATGGCTTCGTCAGCAAGCGCGCGGAGAACATTGGAGTCGCGACCGGAGAAACGGACCTCGATGGGCGCGCCGCCGCCAGGGCCAAAAGCCAGCCGCTTCACGCGAAACTCGCCCTGTGGCAGCGCTTCAGTCGCGAAAGCCTCAAGCTCGTTCATCTCGTCCTCAATTACGTCGAGTGAGGAGACCCGAACGATCAGATGGCCATAGCTCGGGTTCGGTTTCTGCGACTCGTAGGTCAACATGAAACGCGAGGCGCCTTCGCCAGTGAAGGACGTCACGTCCACGACGCCTTCCCGTTCCGCCAGCCAATTCTCCAGTACGGCGAGATCGTCCGTGGTCTGATGAATTGATGCGCCCTGTGGCAGTTTGTAATGGACGAAATAGAGCGGCGTGTTGCTGTCGGGAAAAAACTGCTGCTTAATTTGGCCAAACAAAACATAGCAGACGGCCGTACCCGCGATCAGCGCGGCAATTACCACCCAGCGCAGCTTGAGAGACGCACGCAGCACCGCGGCGTAGCTCCGAAAAATTGCGCCATCATAACCGTCGCTGTCACCTTCCGCCCCCCGTTTAAAGAAATAGTGACCCAGTAATGGCGTCGCGGTGATGGCGAGCACCCAAGAGAGCAGGAGAGAAATCGCGATAACGGCAAACAGCGAGAACAGAAATTCGCCAGTGGCGTCCGGGGACAGACCGATCCCGGCAAACGCCATAATGCCGATCACGGTGGCTCCGAGCAGCGGGATTTGTGTCTTGCTGGCTGCCTCCGTAGCGGCTTCGCGTGAAGTCCTGCCGCCGCGCATGGCGATCTGCATGCCCTCGGCGACAACAATGGCGTTGTCCACCAGCATCCCCATGGCGATGATCAGCGCGCCAAGCGAAATACGCTCCATCTCGATGGAGGCGAGATTCATGAAGAAAAGCGTGCCGACCACGGTTAAGAGCAGTGTCGTGCCTACAACAAGGGCCGCGCGCCAGCCCATGAACGCCGCCAGCACCACCACGACGATGCTGACCGACATGGCAAGGTTGATAAGAAAGTCGTTCGACGCCTCTTCGACCACCGCATGCTGACGATAGACCGGCTCAACCGCGATTCCCAGCGGCAGTGCCTCACGCAACTGGTCCAGCCGCGCATCGACACGCTTTCCCACCTCGACGATGTTTTCGCTGGCGATGCCGGCGACGCCAAGGGTGAAAGCTTCGGTGCCATTGTGACGCACGATCAGGTCGGGATTTGCCTCCGGCCCGCGATAAATATGCGCGAAATCCGCCAGGTTGACGACCTGTCCGCCGACCCCAAGCGAAAGCGAGGCGATTTCCGACACGCTGTCCGAGCCTTCGGGACGCTGTACGAGCGTTCGTCCGTCATCACCCTGAAGCACTCCTGCGTCGACGATCTCATTGGCACTGGCAACTGCCCCAAGCATTGCATTGGGCGAAACGCCCAGGGTGGCCGACAACGCTGGATCCGGCTCAACATAGATCACCTCGTCCGGCACGCCCGACAGCACCACATCCGCCACACCGTCCACGGTCAGAAGTTCGCGGCGCAGAAAACTTGAGAGCCGGTAAATCTCGGCGTCCGAAAAGCCAGGGGCGGTCACCGCATAATAGAGCCCGTAGACATCACCAAAACTGTCGTTGACGAAGGGCGGCGTAGTTCCTGATGGCAGCGCCGCCTCGCCAACGCGATTTCTCAGCTTCGTCCAGATCTCGGGCAGTTCGGAACCGTCATAGGTGTCCTTCATGTTCACGGTAATCCAGGAGAGGCCGGGCTGGTTCATGGACTCGATGTCCTTGACCTCACCCATTTTCTGGATCTGCGATTCTAGCGGTTCGGTAACCTCCAGCGCCACCTCCTCGGCCGAAGCACCGGGATATTGCGTGACCACGACGGCCGTCTTGATGGTGAAGGCCGGATCCTCCAGACGGCCCAGGGACGCAAACCCCCAAATACCGCCCAGCAGACAGATCAGCATGATAATCCAGGTATAGACCGGACGGTCTATGGAGGAGCGCGCGATATCCATAAGCTCAGTCTCCGAAGTCGGTGAACCGGCGCACTTCCGTGCCATCGGTAAGCTGTTCACCGCCAATGGCGACAACCTCCTGCCCAGGCTCGAGCCCCGCGGTAACCTCCACGGTGCCGCGATCGGTTGGCGTAATCTCAACCGGTGTCGCAGTGACGGTACCGGTGTTAGAACCAGCAGGTTCAAAGACCATCACATGGGTGCTGAGATCATTGTCGATCACGATCGCTGAAGCCGGAAGTTCAATGCGACTGGAGCCGGTTCTCAGAACCGCGGTAACCTTGGCAGAGGAGCCAGGCAGCACGGTCATGTCCTCAGGGGCGGCCATCCCGAGGGTTAGACGATAGGTCTGTCCAACTTCTGCGGTCTCGGCATTGAATTCTCGGATTGCCAGCGGGAAGGTTCGGTCGCTTGCGGGAAACTGCGCGGTGAGGGTGAGATCGGGGTCCTGTCCGGCCCGCTGGAAAAGCGTTTCCGGAACGTCAATCTCGATCCTCACATCCGACATGTCATGCAGCCGCACCACAGGTGTACCGGCACTGACGGTTGAGTAGTTCGGCACCAACCGGGCGGCGACAATAGCGTCGAATGGGGCCTTCAGTGTGGCGTTGCGCAGGGACCGCTCCGCGTTTCTTTGGGCAATCTCGGCCAGATCGACCTCGGTTTCCGCGTCTTCGAGGCTGGTTTCGGAAACCGATGCGCCGACCAGTCTCTGATACCGGTCGAGAGTTCGGCGGACCTGGGCCGCGCGGGCCTCGGCCTCATCGAGTTCCAGTTGGAACGGCTCAAGATCCAACTCCGCAACCAGCGCACCCTCGGGTACCGCGGCGCCTTCCTCGACAGGAAATTTGACAATTTGACCACCCACCTGGAAGGCCAGGTCGACGGTCTCCCGCGCCACAACCTTGCCGAAGAAGACGCGGCGCAGATCGCCCGAACCGCCGTTGACCTCGGTCAGCTTGACTACCGGCGTTTCAGCGTGGACCTGCCCGGTTGCGATCCCAAGTGTGAAGGTGGCCAAAAGGACTGTTGCCCCAAGGCGGGTCAACGCGCATCGCGCGGTGTCTCTGGCAAAAAACATGATCGGGAAGCTCCTTGTTCAGCTGCCGTTCGACGGTCCGGCCGCTGCGAGGCAAAGCTGACGCAGCGTGGAAAGTTGGGTGAATAGATGGTTACGATCGCGGGCGTTTAAACCTGCCGATTTTGAGGCGCGCTGCACGAATTCCGACAGCGCGATTACGTCAATCCCGGCCTCATTTAGCTCTGCAGTATATGGCGAGAGGATATCAGTGATCACTTCACGAAACCGTTCATGTGCGGCCTCCATCCCATCCCTGCTGCTGGCATGTACTCCGTCCACGAAATCTTCCGCATTTGGCATCGCAGCAACCATGTCATAGCCTGCAACCACGGTCTGCTCAAACACCAGATCGAGCAGATCCCCCAGATTCTCACGGGTCTGACGACCCGCTTCAATACCATTCAGGGCACGTTCGGTGTAGCTGCGGATCAGCGCCCGGAGGATATCATCCTTGTTCCGGAAGTTATTGTAGAAGGTCTGACGCGATACTCCCGCCTCCTCACAGAGATCACTCATACTACTTCGCTTCACGCCGTAACGTGAAAACACCCGCAAAGCGGCGTCCAGCAATGCCCGTTCAGTTTCGTTCATCGTGCAACCGTGACCTCCTGCGGTAGGCATTTGGACATTTGGGCTCAATTTGTCAAACTGAAATATTGCGATTCAGAATTTGGGGGCCGCGTCGCTCCCCGGCCGTTCACCACGACACGCGCGAGTAACACGTCTCCGACAAACGCTTTATCAGGGTATCGGACACGGGTGTTCCCAACTACTTCTCAACAATCCCAAGGCCGAGTCTATGAAGCATTTATCCGCTGCGGCAGTAGTCGGATCTGAGCCGCGCTGTTATTGCCGCCACCGATATCGACTGAGGTAACTCAAGATACGTGGCAATCTAAAACGCCCCCATACCAATGCCCGCCCCGATCGCGGAGCCGAGATCCCTGCATTTGGATAGCTGCTCTTCCGGGATATCCTTGGCGGCAAGTATCGCCTCCGGTGTCTGCGCATGCGTACAAACGATCAGCGGCGGCTGAATCTCACGAAGTCGCCAGCCCTGGGCGATGCGCGCTGTCTGGCGGGCGGCGTTCGTGCCGTCGGATCCCGCACAAATCATCTGTGCATACGGTCTGCCTTCAATTTTCCCGAGCACCGGGTAATAGGTACGGTCGAAAAAGTCCTTCATGACGCCCGCGATAGCTGCGAGATTTTCCGGAGCACAAAATATGTAGCCGTTTGCCTCGAGCAAATCCGCGGGCCCAGCGTCCTCGGCAATCTTCAGTACGGTTGATATCTCCGGCCGCGCCGCATCGGCAGCCGCCTCAGCCATCTGCCTGCTACCTCCGGTCATGGAATGAAAGACGATCAACAATTGCGACATTGTTCCCGTGTAGCGCTCGTCTGAGGTTAGGGCAACTCAGGGTAGAGAGAGTTTTAGCCATCAGCCGCATTACGTAATTTGGGTCCGGCCATCGACCTACCGTGATAACCAGTACCTCAACGCTTCGGTTTGGGTGACCAGCGGACGCAGCACGGCAAGATCATTACCTCCCGGAGACGATCGTTGCCAACCTCCCTTATCCATACTAGAATACTAGTATAACATAAATGGAGGATGCGGGTGAGTGATATTCCGAAGGTGCTGATAGCCGGCACTGGTTTTGCCGGGCAGGGTCATGCTGAGGCGTTCAGGGGAGCTGGCGCGGAAATCGTTGGTATGGTCGGCAGGACGACCCATGTTGTTGAGGATGTGGCTGAAAAGATGGGCATCCCGTTTGCCGGCACGCATTGGCAGGAAGCGCTCGACCGGTGCCGACCGGGTATCGTGTCAATCGCCACGCCCGGTGGTGCGCATTATGAGCCGATCAAACAGGCAATTGCAGCCGGCTGCCATGTGTTCTGCGACAAGCCGATGACCGACAGCGCCGACACGGCCATGGAACTCTACGAGCTGTCCAAATCCAGGGGCGTGAAAACCGCCTACGCAGCCAGTTTTCGGTACACGCCCAGCATTCTGCATGCGAAGCGGCTGGTTGCGGATGGCGCAATTGGAGAGCCAACCGAGATCGAGTGCATCTCCCATTTCAATCTTGAACGCGACATTCCTTTCGGCTGGTCTCATCGAAAAGAGGATGGCGGCGGCAGGCTGAATAACAACTTCACCCATACCTTGTCGATTGCCTGCGCGGTAGTAGGCGAAGAGATCCTGTCGGTGATGGGTGAGGTGCGGGACGATCTCGAGAAAGCCCCGATTGTTGAGGGCGTTCACAACTTTGCCATGCGGCGAAATTTTATCCCATCTGACCTCAACGATCCCTCTCTGAAATGGGGGGAGAGCAACGTCGAATGGTCCTACACCGTGCTCGCACAACTGCGGAGCGCGTTCGCAACCAAACCGGTCTCGGTCCTGTTTAAGCACGGAGGCCTGGTGCCACGGTTTCACGAGGATCACATCGTCTTTTACGGGCGCGAGGGCGCAATTTACATTGAGGGACACTACGGTAGTGGACAGTTGCACTACCGGTCGCGGACGGGCGACTGGAAACCGTTACCGCTCCCGGAAGACATAAAGACGTCCGTCCCCGACGTCGAAGGCGACACCGAAAAATGCTGGCATATTTTGGCGCGGGAGTTTGTGCGCGACATTCAGGGTGAAACAGTCGAACCCTACCCAACTTTCCTCGAAGGCAGCCTCTACCAGCAGATCATCGACATCATCCGCTCCAACGGGAACTGGACAGATGTCACGCATCTCACCCGGAGATCGCCGGAATGAAGATCACCGATGCGAAGGTCTTCGTTGGCGGGCCGAAAAAGAACTATGTCACGCTGAAAATTTACACGGATCAGGGGATCTACGGCCTGGGCGATGCGACGCTGAACAACCGCGAAACGCTGCCTGCAAGCTATCTCACCGACTACCTGATACCCAACCTGATCGGCCTCGACCCACGCAACAGTGAGGATATTTGGCAACTGTTTTATCGCGGTGCGTATTTCCGCGGGGGTCCGATCGCCATGGCAGCTTACGGCGCCATCGACATGGCGCTTTGGGATATCAAAGGAAAGATCGCGGACCTGCCGCTTTACCAGCTTTTTGGCGGCAAAAGCCGGGATGGCGCGATGGTTTACGCACATGCCACCGGCGCCGATCTTGAGGATCTCATGGACTCAGTCGCGTGTTATGTGGAGGACGGTTACAAAGCCGTGCGCGTACAGTGCGGCATTCCGGGGATGCCCACCGCGGGATACGCCGTTCCAGAAACAAAGGGTGGCATGCGTAACTACATCACCGACTATTCCGGCATACGCCCGAGCACCGAGATCTGGGACTCCGGAAAATACATGCGGTACATGCCCGGTGCTCTCATGGAAATTCGGGAAAAATTTGGGCCGGAACTAAAAATCCTGCATGACGTGCATCACCGGCTGACCCCCCGCGAGGCTGCTGAATTCGCCAAATCGGTGGAACCGGCAGACCTCTACTGGCTGGAGGACCCCACTCCAGCCGAAGACCAGGACGCGCTGAAATTCATCCGCCGGCATTCCACCGTGCCGATTGCGATCGGTGAAGTGTTCAATACCATTTGGCAGTGCAACAAGCTGATCGAGCAGGAACTCGTCGACTTCATCCGTGTCGCCGTGACCTACGCGGGCGGTATTACCCACGTGAAACGCATCGTCGATCTCGCCGCCCTGCATCATGTCCGGACAGGGTTTCATGGTGCGCCCAGCCATTCACCTCTATGCATGGCAGCACAGGCGCATCTGAACGCCTGGGCTCCCAATTTTGGAGTTCAGGAATACCTTGTGCTGGGCACGCCGGAATGCGACGCGTTGTTTCCATCCGAGCACCTAATGACAAACGGCATGTTCTACGTGAGCGATGCCCCGGGTCTTGGTGTCGATTTCGATGAGGCCGAAGCCGAGCGGTACAGTTATGAGCCCGGAAGCCACCCTATTGTCAGGCTGGAAGACGGGACCCTCTGGAACTACTGAAGGAACTTGATCGGACCGTCGCCTTTCGGAGGCGGTGGGAACTATTGGGCTCCGCTACGACCAACATGATACCAAACAGCCCAGTCACTGCTTCAGGAAGATACATGGGTGACTGGACGCGCATTGCCGGAGACAGGAAGAAATCGGGGAAAAACGCTCCGCGCGTTCCAGTCGTGCGCCAGCCCAGCCAGGCGGAGTTGGTGAGACCTGCGGCCATTGCAACTAACGGGCACTAAAAATATGCGGGCCTGTGACCAGACACATGCCTATCCTCACCGTCCCGGCACTGTTCAGTGACCCAGGAAAAGTTGATGCTTAGCTTGTTGCTAACGAGCCACTATGGTCGGTCTACAGGAACAAGGGCTCCCCTGCCCTGCACAACCTTTCCAGCCAATCGGCACCCGAGCGAGACGCTGTCCCACAGCGATCTGTTTTCCATCAGCCCTGCGAGCACGCCGGCGTTGAAGCTGTCTCCAGCAGCAGTTGTGTCCACAACGTCCGCAACCTCGGGAACCTCGCAGACGCCACATTCACTGCTTTGTCGATACAGGACAGGTCCGGCGCCATTTTTGACAACAACGGTGTCGACGCCTGCCGCGGCATACCGTTCGGCCGTGGCCTCAGGGTCCGCATCCCCGAACCAGCTTGCTTCATCCTCAAAAGACGGAAGAGATATATCGCTTACCGCCGCACCCTGCATGACCGCCTCTTTCATGCATTCAGGGCTTGGCCACAGTCCCGGCCGGAGATTGGGGTCGAATGCGATCATTTTGCCCGACGCCCGCGCGGCTCCCAAGGCATCGAATAGTGTGTCCCGGGTAGCCTCTTCCAGTATGGCGAGAGTTATTCCCGAAAAATATATTACATCGCTGTTTTCCATCGCCCGCCGCAGACTGCCTGGGTCATCGGCCAGATGGCGAGCGGCAGACTGCCCACGCCAATAGGAAAAACTGCGTTCGCCGTTATTGAGCGAAATCAGGTAAAGACCGACCGTTTGATCGGCGACTTCCAGAAGATATTCCGTGTCGATCCCACCGGCAGATATTGCATCACGCATTTGCCGGGAAATCTCATCCTGACCGATTGCGCTAAAATAGGACACGCGGCAATCCTCGGGACCTACCCGTGCAAGATACCATGCCGTGTTGAACGTGTCCCCGGCGAAACCGAGATGATAATCTCCCGGTTTCGACGCTGGGGCAAGTTCAGCCATGCATTCACCAATGGCGAGAAAGCGCATTTGCAAACGTCCGTCAGGAATTTGGGCAGTTGACTACTTCTCCGCTCAGGAGAATAAAACGCCGCCGTTGATGTCGACATTTGCACCGGTGATGAATGCGGAATCGTCGCATGCAAGGAACAGCACGAGATTTGCCGCATCCTCGGGAACACCCTGGCGCTTCACGGCTGCTGCAGCCTCAAACCCGCGGCGCGCGGCGTCGGCCGTGTGGATGTTGTGGAAGTCAGTGTCGATCATACCCGGGCAAAGGGCATTTACGCGGATTTCCGGGCCAAGCTCCTTAGCGAGACCGCGGGTCATGGTCATCACGGCGCCCTTCGAAGTAGCATATGCAACGGCACCCGGACCACCACCATCACGACCGGCCTGACTTGCGAGGTTCACGATCGCACCGGATTTCATATGAGGCAGGCACGCCTTGACCAGCAAAAAGGTGCTGGTGAGGTTCAGGTCCATGACGGCCTGCCAATGTTCCAGCGGCATCTCGGCGATCGTTTTGCGCGAAATGAGACCTCCGGCATTGTTGACCAGCACATCCACGGCACCAAATTCCTTAACCGTAGCATCCACCAGAGTAGCGACGTCTTCGGCTTTCGAAAGATCGCCCTGGACGGCAATTGCCTTACCGCCGAGTTTCTCAATTTCGGCAACGGTTTGTTCGGCGCCAGCGCTGCTGGCGAAATAGTTGATCGCGACGTTCGCCCCTTCGGAGGCCAGCTTTACTGCACAGGCGCGTCCGATGTCGCGACCGCCGCCCGTAACGATGGCCGTTTTTCCCTGAAGCTTCATGGTTTGGTATCCTTTTTATCTGTTCGGGTTAGGCGGAGACGGCGTTCGGCTGCGCGGCTTCGCTTTGAAGTTTCAGAAAATAGTCGAAGATCTCCGGCACGTTGCCATCACCCATGCCCGCAGCCACCGCGGCGTTAAGATTATGGGATGTTCCCTCAGCAATCTCCGCTCTGGTACCAAGGTCCTCGACCATCGTCAGAAAATAGCCGAGATCCTTGTTGGCATTGTTTATGGAGAAACCGAGGTCGCTGACACCGTCCACCGCATAGTTCTTACAGAACGTCATAAATGGTGAATTCGAGGGGCCTGTCGACATTATCTCATAGAGCTGTGCGCGATCCACTCCGGCACGGTCCGCGACCGCGAAAGCCTGGCTCATCGTGCACACCGTGGTCATGCCCATGAAATTGTTGATCAGCTTGGTCGTATGCCCGGCGCCCAGGGCGCCCAGATGGAAGACATTTTCACCCTGCTCCTCAAGAACTGGACGAACCTTTTCGAAAGTTTCCGGATCGCCCGCAGCCATGATGTTAAGCAGGCCGTCTTTCGCGTGGGCCGGCGTGCGACCGAGGGGCGCGTCAATCATTCCGGCACCCTTCGCAGCCAGGTCAGCGCCAATTTTGCGGGTTGAGGCGGGAATTGAAGTCCCGAAGTCGATCAGCACGGAACCCTCGCGGATGCCGGCCAGAATGCCTTCGTCCCCGTAGACGACCTTCTCCACAACATCCGACGTCGTAAGACACAACATCACGATGTCGCTCGCTTCCGCCAACTCTTTCGGCGAACCGGCCTGTTTCGCATTGCCGCGGTCAAGTACCGCGGTTACGGCGTCCTGGTTGAGGTCCATAACAACCAGTTCAAAGCCCCTGTTTTGCAGGTTCTCAACCATGTTTCCGCCCATAAGGCCGAGGCCAATAAATCCGATAACGGGTTTCGTCATGCCGTGTACTCCCTTCAGTCGTTCCTGGGTTCTGATGGTTCAGAGAAAATCTTCGCGATGCGGTGTGAAGAGATCGAGCAGCGTTCCCGCCTCGAGGCAGGTGGCGCCATGCACGATGTTTGGCTGCTTGTAGAGAGAGTCGCCTGCGGAAACGATGTAGGTTTCATCTCCTACAACGAACTCAAACCTGCCCGAAATCACGTAGGTGATCTGCTCATGAGGATGACTGTGGAGGGCCGCAACCGTTCCCTTCTCAAAGTGAACCTCAACGCACATCAGATTGTCATTATATGCGGCGACCTTTCTGGTCAGACCGCCACCCGCATCGAAAAGCTGGTTTTCGGCCCCGGGGAAGTAGTTCTTTATGCTCATTTTGTTCTCCGCATGTCGCGAGGCTTTGAGGCACCGGCCTCCGCCAATGGTCAGGTGTTTGCCAGCTTCTTCATCACCACCTTGAACGTGTTCTCGTCCGCGTCGGTGAAATAAAGGTCGGCATCGTAGCCCTGGTCGTCCATGAAGTTGAAAATTCGCTTCGGCTCCGCCAGCCGGTACGGGACCAGCAAAGTTGCGATGCGATGTCGTGTTGCGACAGGATATTTTGCGTGCAGACACGTGCTCTCCGGAAGACCCTCATATTCCGAGGGGTCCACATCCGGAAAGCCGGTTACCTGTGTCAGCTCAGGTTTTCCGGCCTCCGACCATACCACCTGACCATAAAAGCCCGCGCGTTCACCGGTATTCCTGAATGACGTGTTGCCAAGCTGGTAAGGCTGGTTGGCATGCAAAAGCCAGTCGACGGTCACAGGTTCGCTTGCGTCCACCTTGTCGACGATGACGAAATAGCTGCCGCGCACGAAGTAGATTTCGCGCTCGGCCAACGTAACTTCAGGCGAAAGCGACTGGTAGGCCGCGGTCGCATCGCCCCGGATGTACATGTGATCGTCATGTTCCTCGGCCGCCAAAATGTTGCCCCTGGCCGCCATCGCCCTGGCTTTGTCCTTCTCGGCGTACTGACCTTTACCATTGATCAGGATTGCGTTTTTCGAACGGGTCTGACGGCGCCAGTTTCGATGCATGGTCGAATTGAACGCGACATAATACCCTGACTGAATTGCCATGTCCTCGCCATATGCCGACATGCAGAAGGCGTTCTGATCGCCATGACTGTGACTGATCGAACCAAAACGCGAGGACTTGAAAACGAACTGAATGTGCTGATCCGGATCAGCCATTTCGTGCTGGATACCGACCCAGCCTATGCCCTTGAAATGCCGCATTCCCGATGGCGGATCGCTGGCTTCGACCTCAGGGAAATCGGTCAGGTATGTGAGCTCATCGAAATTGGTATCCCACCAGCCCCAGTTGTAAAACGCCCCCTCCGTGCCCGGATTCAGGCGGGCCAGCTCCTCATGATACCATTGGTAAGCCCCGTTTCCGGTCACACCGGCATACTGCCGCAAATTGATACCAGTTTTGATACAGGGCAAATCGCCCTGGGTGCTGTCATCACCGAAGGTCGCACGGCGGGTATTCGGCGCCTTGCAGAAAAGCGGGAAATCACCGGTATTCCGGAAGAATGGACGTCGGTAGAGGTCAATACCGGTGAAGGACTTTAACCGGTTGGCCGCCTCAATCAGATAGGCCATGCCCATCATCCAATAGTTCGTGCCTTCCGCCCAGCCTCCATCACTGTCACCCCATGGTGAATACACGGTCGAGAGAAACTCGATGCAGTAATTCAGCCAGTCACGGGCTTCATCATTTTCCTCATCACCGAGCAGCGCGATGCAGGCGGGGATCAGTGTCAATGAAACAGAGCGGACCGCGTGGCTGTCGTACGGGAAAAGGTGAATTTTGGCATTGATGATCGCGTGTTCGGCAATGTCACGGGTCCGCTCGAGCAAGGCCTTGCGAACAGACACCCTTTCGTCTTCAGACATCTGATCGTAAAGCCAGTCATAACCCCAGGCCAAAGCATTGGTCACGCGATAGGCCCATTCATCGGTGTAGGCTCTGGACGTTACGCCCATAGGATCCCAGGAGGCCGCCTCCAGCAGCCATTCCTTTGCACGGTCGAGCATTGCCTGGTCGCCGGTAACCTGTCCGCCTATTGCCAGATGACGGATGGCATACATGACCTCCTGAAGATCGATATATGTCTGACGCCAAATTGGCGCTGTTCGCTGGTGGTTTGGATAACCGGCGGGTTCACGCATAAATTCGCGGTCCATCCAAGGCAGCACCGATTTCTCGTAGAAATTTGACCAGGTGCAGTGCCCGGGATCGGCCTTCACCGCCTTCCGAAACTCCGCCAGTCGATCCTTCGAAAGCCAAAGCCTAGGATGCGACGATGGAGATGACTGAAACCTCTCTTCGCGGGACGGTAGCGGCGTTTCAGGCAGGCCGTCTTCGATCGTGAAACTGCGGGTCGAACTCCAGGTCGACGCCGGTTTTCCATCATCGCTACAGACGGCATAGGACCAGAAGTATTCCCCGGGAGCGAACGTGGTGTCAGGCGTAAAAAAATTCAGCGGAATGGAAGAGAAAACCTGGGTATTCTTTGGCTTGAACTTCGGATCAGTAGACACGCGCAGTGTATACAGCGCCTCGTCCTCAATCACCGGAAGCCATGTGAAGCGGGGCGGATTTTCGGTAACATCGCCTTCGGTGTTCGGCGCGTACTGGATCGTCAGCCTACCGGACCTGGGTTCATCGAGCAGTGGAGCGGAAGCACCGGGCATTTCAAACGTCTTTCGTATGGATATGTGCAGGGTGGTACGGCCGTGTATCGGCCGCACCTGAATTAGCGGGGTGTCGTGGATTAACCGCCGTACTGACGGGCGTAGGCGGAATTCATCACCTCAAGCACGTCCTCGTAGCCCATCTTGTTAATGGCCTCGATGTAGGCGTCCCAGTCTTCCTGAACATCACCGGAGCCGAGGATCCAGGCCTGCTGACGCTCCAGCATGTAGGTTTGAATGGACGGCCAGTAACGGTCATAGACTTCCTGCTCGTCCTGATTGAAGGAAACACCCAGGAACTGATCAACCAGAAGATCCTCAGTATCGTAGAGTTCAATACCCTCACGCGCGGAATCACGGGTCCACTGCCACTCGTAGCGGTAATCCTGCGGATAGCCACGATAGACCTGCGCACCTTCCAGGTACATCTGGCTGTTAACCGGCTGTCCGGAACCCAGAACTTCCTCGGTGAAAATCGGCTCACCATCAACCATGTTCCAAGTTTTGCCCTCAACGCCGAAATTGGCCAGCAAGGCGCCTTCCTCGGAGAACCAGAAGTCAAAGTACTTGATTGTCTCTACAGGATGCTCGTTGGCATAGGTGATTGCCCAACCATCCGGTTTCATGGGGATGCGGCGGTTTTCCTCAATGCGCTGACCGCTGGCGGATTTCGGCGGAAGGAACGGGATGAAATTGAAACCTTCGACTTTGTCAGCGAGAGCAACGTTGTAGCCTGAAGTCGACGCAAACCAGTCGTGGGTCATGCCACCAAGGTTCTCGCCCAGAAGGTAGTCACGCGCCGATGAGCCACGGGTGAAAACCTCCGGGTCGATCAAACCCTCGTCGTACCATTGAGCGACATTGGCGAGCGCATCACGGTAGGCTTCCTGAGCATAGGGATGCACAATCTGGCCTTCGTCATTCACGTAAAATTCGTGGTAGACATCCGCTCCGGTGGACCGCGCATCCCACAGGTTCAGGAGCCGCAGAACCTCTTCCCAATCACGAACAAAGAAGGGAATTTCGTCTTTCAGGCCATTTCCATTCGGATCCTGATCACGGAAGGCCACCAGCACATCGTGCAGCTCATCCACATTGTCGGGGCGTTCCAGACCGAGCGCGTCGAGCCAGTCCTGGCGAACAAACCAGGCACGCGCATATTTGCCGTCGGGCAGATAGGGAATGTAATAGACGTTGCCATCATAGGCCGCGATGGCATCCCAAATCTCAGGATGCTCTTCAAACCAGGCCTTGATGTTGGGAGCATGCTCCTCAACCAGATCATTAAGCGGCACAAAAGCACCTTCGGGCCCGTACTGGTTCACCGGCTGTTTGATCAGGTTGCCGCCAACGATGTCCGGCAGATCACCGGCTGCGAGAAGAAGGTTCATCGCTTCAGCATTGTCGGTCGTGTTACGGCCGGAAGTCTGGTCCACCAGATGGATGTTGGTTTTCTCGCGCGCAACTTCCTCCACCGGGTAGATCTTTGAAGTGTCACCACCGGGGCCGTAGCCCTGTGCCCGCGGCCAGTGCATGTGCACCGTCAGTTCCAGCGGCTCATCGACAATCGGCAATTCCAGTTCCTGGGCAAAGACCGGTGCCGTCATGGCGGTGGTGCCAAGGATGGCAAGGGTCAGTGGAAGTTTTCGCATGGTGTCCTCCCTGTTGCGAGACTTACGGTTCATTCCTTCACTCCGCCCAGCAGGATGCCCTTGCTGAAGTATTTCTGGAGGAAGGGGTAAATGAGCAGGATCGGTACGATCGAGCAGACGATGATCGCGGCGCTGACGGTCTCGAAGGAGTACGCCGCAGTCAGTAGCGATGTTGCGAATTCCTCGTCGTCGGACAGTTCGGCAATGACTTTTCGCAGGTAGACCTGGAGCGGAATTTTCTCCTCGTCCTGGAGCAGCACCATTGCCCAGAAGAAGCCGTTCCAGCGTGAAACGATGCAGAAGAGGGCAACCGTGGCGATCGCCGGCTTCGAGAGCGGTACGTAGACCTTCCAGAGAACCTGGAACTCGTTGGCACCGTCCATCCGAGCCGCTTCTTCAATCGATTGTGGAATGCCCTCGAAGAAGTTGCGTAGCAGGATGATATTAAACCCGTTGACCGCGAAACCGATGATGATGCCAAAATAGCTGTCCAGAAGCCCCAGATCCCGCATGTTCAGGAAGAATGGGATAAGGCCCGCGTTGAACCACATGGTGAACGCCACCATCAGGTTCCAGAACCGACGTCCGTAGAGCTGCGGACGCGACAGGGCGTAGGCCCCAGGGATGATGAACGCGAGGCTCATCAGGGTACCGCCGATCGTGTAGATGAACGTGTTCATGTACGAGGACCAGAACAGCGGCTCACTCAGTACCTGTTTATAAGCCTCGATCGTGAAGCCAACCGGTGTCATGATCACGTTACCGGCGCGGGCTTCGAAACCCGTCGAGAGTGACAGCGACGCGATGTAGATGAATGGGTACAGAGTTGAGATCGTGAACAGACCGATCAGTACCATATTGACGATGACGAAGAGTTTGTCGCCGCGCGAATAGAGATTCATATTGATCATTGATCCAGCTCCCTTACCAAAGCGACGTGCGCGAGTAACGCTTCGAAATCGTGTTGGCGGTCATCACCAGGACAAAGGCCACCACCGCGTTGAACAGGCCCGCTGCCGCGGCGAGGTCGTATTGACCGCCCTGGATGCCCTGCCGGTAGATGAACGTGTTCACCACATCCGCCGTCTCGTAGGTTGCCGGCTGATAGAGCAGGATGATCATCTCGAAGCTGACCTCGAGCATGTTGCCGATGCGAATGATCAGCATGATGATGATGGTCGGAAGGATCGACGGGATGGTAATCTTCCACATCATTTGCCAGCGGCTTGCGCCATCGACCACAGCGGATTCGTAGAGCGTCGGTGACACACCAGCGATTGCCGCGAGATAGACGATCGACTGGAAGCCAGCCTCCTGCCAGACGCCCGTACCCACGAAGATCGGACGGAACCACTCGGGTTTAGTCAGGAAGTAGATCGGCTCGATACCAAACCAGCCCATGATCGTGTTCACGATACCCGCACTGGGGCTGAACGCCGTGATGACGATACCCGCGATGATCACAGAGGACACAAAGTGCGGCAGATAGACGATGGTCTGGGCGGATTTCTTGAACGTCTGGTTCAGAATTTCATTGAACATCAGTGCCAGCAGGATCGGCATCGGGAAGCCGAACAAAAGGCCGTAGAAACTGATGATAATCGTGTTTTTCAGCGCCCTTAAGAACTGATCATTCCCGAACAGCGTCTGAAAATGCTCAAACCCGATCCAGGGGCTGCCAGCGACGCCGCGGAAAATCGAATAATCCTTGAAGGCGATCTGCAGGCCGTACATCGGCTTGTAAAGAAAGATGAGGAGCCACAGAACCGTCGGGATCAGCATGACATATAGCTGCCATTCCCGCTTTAAGTGATCGCCTACCCGCTGAAGGCTCCCCGGGCGGCGACTACGCTGCGCCTCGCGCGCTTCAACGACAAGTTCCTCCGTCCGCCCGATGGCGGGATCCAGATCGGCGCTCATTGTTCCAGCACCTGACCAGGAAGGGTCTGCCCCGTTTCGGCATCAAATACCTTCACGAGGTGAGGCTCGATAGTGAAACCGGAAATGCCGTCGAGGACATGCATCTGACCGACGGTATCGGTACGTATGACAAACGGCGCGCCCTGAAGATTGGCGTGGATGAGCGCCTCCGATCCGAGTGTTTCAACAAGGTCGACATCCACCTTGACGCGCCTGGGATCGGACTGGTCGCCGACATTGACGAACTCGGGACGGATGCCGAGCGTCACTTTTTCACCAACCGAGTTCTGAAGCGACGGGATTGGTTTCAGCTGAATGCGCTGGCCATCAAATTCCGCGACCGGCCCCTGGTCACCGGAGGCGACCATCGCAGTAACCATGTTCATTGGTGGGGAGCCGAGGAAACCGGCAACAAACGTATTGGCCGGGTTCAGGAACAGCTCCATGGGGCTGCCGATCTGTTCGATCCGGCCGTCATGCATGACGACGATGCGGTCGGCCAGTGTCATTGCCTCAACCTGGTCATGGGTCACATAGATCGAAGTCACCCCGAGACGCTTATGCAGACGTTTGATCTCCGCCCGCATCTGGGTCCGGAGTTTTGCGTCAAGGTTTGAAAGCGGTTCGTCAAACAGGAAAACCTTGGGCCGCCGCACAATTGCCCGGCCCATCGCAACGCGCTGCCGCTGGCCACCCGAGAGATCTGCCGGCCGACGCTCAAGATACGGAGTAAGCCCAAGAATTCCCCCAACCTCTTCAACGGAAGAGGCGATTTTTTCCTTGCTTTCTTTGCGGATCCGCAGACCGAATGCGATATTGTCGGCCACATTCAGGTGGGGATAGAGGGCGTAGTTTTGGAAAACCATGGCAACATCACGGTCTTTCGGTGCCACCCGGTTGACCGTGCGTCCATCGATTGTCAGATCGCCATCGGATATTTCCTCAAGACCTGCGATCATCCTCAGAGTGGTGGATTTTCCACAACCGGAAGGACCAACCAGGACAACAAACTCCTGTTCCTTTACCTCCAGGTCGATGCCATGCACGACCTGCACGGAACCATACGCCTTGACGATGCCATCCAAACGAACCCCTGACATGAGCCCTCCCTTCCGCTCCTGCGCCCGCTTTCCGGGCAGTTTTGGTCCTGATCGCCCGTCAACCCGTTTTGGGAGCCGTGTTTTGCGATTCGTTTTGACCCTGCAACTGGGATACTAGTCTTTTAACTGGAATACTAGTCTAAAATGTGGGATACCGGAATCGCGTCATCGCCCAGCGCCTTGATGTGACTTGTTCGATGACGGACAGGTCCGAAAACATGGACGGTCAGGCTCCGGCGAAGATGAGGGGCACAGCGATCGGCACCGGAAAGGCAGCGACATGGCAGGCATCGAGGAAAACCTCCCACGATCAGCAATTGGCGAAATCACGGAACGTGGCTATAAGCCTTTGGCGAAGAGGAAAGAACGACGAATGCAAAACAACCTGGCTCAGGACCGCCGTACGACGGTGGACGAAATTTTCGAACATCTCTTTGATGAGATTTCCTCGCTGCGCCTGCGCCCAGGGGACCGCATCTCGGAAGCAGAAATTGCCGCCAGGTTTGGCGTTTCCCGCCAGCCGGTGCGGGACGCATTTACACGGCTCGCGAATCTCGACCTGCTTTTAATTCGCCCACAGCGGGCGACCGAGGTAAAAAGGTTTTCCTCCCGGGAAATCGAAAAGTCACGCTTTGTGCGGGCAGCGGTTGAGGCTGAAGTGCTGCGACGGGCTGCAGCCCGGGCTGATGGAGAGGCTGCAAAACTTCTTGACGCATGCCTGAAAAGACAGCGCGCCGTAATCGAGAAAGCCGACCTCCAAAATTTTGGCGTGCTGGATTATGAGTTTCACAAGGCGCTCTGCTCGATTGCAGGAGTGGATTTTGCCTTTGAGGTTATTTCGACGGAAAAAGCCAAGGTCGACCGCCTCTGCAATCTCGGACTGTCCAAGGAAGACCGGATGCCGCAACTGCTCGAGGACCATGAGGCCATCGCCGACGCCATTCTGGCCGGCGACGCCGAGCGCGCCGTCAAGATAGGCATGGTGCACCTTTCCAGACTCGATTCGACCATTGCCTCCATAGCTGAAACCAACGCACATTATTTCGAGCCGGACGACGGCTGACACCTTCAGGTTCGCCACTGGCGACCCACCCTCATTTAAACAACAGCCAATCTGCATGCCGTCGCGTGCGGGCACATGCTGATTTCATCGCACAAATTCATGGAGTCGAACCGGACACCCAATGACCACCAAAAACCCGTCCGCAAAAACTCCGTCGACCAGATCAATTTTCGATCTTGCATGGCCACTTACGGTCAAGGCCGTCATGCTGCACGGTATTGTCGTCATCGACGCCTGGCTCGTTTCCTCGCTTGGGGAATCCGCCGTGGCAGTTCTCGGATTATCGGCGTCAATCGCCGGGATTTTGCTTGGCCTTATCGTAGCGTTTTCCAATGCCACTCAAATTCGGATCGCCCAGGCCTTCGGTTCAGGTGACAAGACCTTTCTGAAAACGGCGCTGCTTGCAGGACTGACCATCAACATTTCCGTCATTCTCATTGGACTGGTCGTATTGGGTCTTTTAGCGGGCACCATTATCGACAGCCTTGCACATGATGCATGGATTGCGGGAGAGGCGCGACGTTACCTGGCAGTGTTTGCGGTTGTAATCGTCGCCGAGGCCGCAGGGCATTGCATGACCGGCTTTTTCAATGGGTGCGGTAACACGCGCCTGCCCGCCCTAAGTTATGTAATTGCTGTTCCCTTCAATATTCTGGTCAGCGTTGTCTTGATCCACGGCATGTACGGCGCACCCGCTTTGGGTGTGGTAGGTGCTGCCGTCGGAAGTGCTGCGGCTTCAGTACTGCAGGTCGGATTCCTGGCCGCAATGCTGATAAAAAAACATCGGGCGCTCCTGAAGATTGCAGGCTGGCGCAACGGAACGTTCCTCGCAAGCATCAAGCGGCATCTCGTTTTTGCCCTCCCGATCGCCGCCACATTCGCCAGTGCAACCATCGCCATGAGCGTGTGCGGCCTGATCTACGCCAAACTTCCTGTCAACGAATTCGCCGCGATGACGATCATTATGCCGTGGGTTCAGGTCGCCGGAACTATTGGAATGTGCTGGGCGCAGGCGGCGGGAATTCTGATTGCCCAACTTCTAGGTAGAAAGGCGTCCGACCGCGTCCTTGATCCTTTCCTTTCCAAGGCGTGGCGTGCGGCAATGGTTGCATCGGCATTGGTTGCGGTGGTGTACACGGTCGTCTGCCTGTCGACGCCTTGGATTTATCCCGATCTGCACCCCAGCACCCGTGCCACATTGATGAGCTTCCTTCCGGTTCTGCTCGTCCTCCCCTTCCCCAAAGGCTCCAACGCCATATGCGGCAACACACTCAGGGCCGGCGGAGAAACCGTCTACGTCATGCACGTCTTCGTCTGGTCTCAATGGCTGTTCCGGGTGCCGGCTACGGCGGTCATGGTATTGTACCTGAACCTTTCAGCGACGTGGGTTTTTACCCTTTTGTTCGCTGAGGAACTGATAAAGCTCGCACCTTTCCATCTGCGCCTACTCAGGGGAACCTGGAAGCGCGCGATCATGGAATAGTACGGGCATCAAGCGTCGCTATCCAGCAACCTGGCAACCATACGGATCATCAGACTTTCGTGGCCTCAAGCGTCCGCGTGACCAGACTGTCAAATGAAAGACTCTTCGGTCGCCGCATGTAGGTGATGATATCACCAGCGAGTAATGGCTCGGTCCAATGATCGGCAATAACCTCGCTTCCACGGCGCAAACCAATTACGCAAAGCATCTGTGCCGCATTGCAGTCCACATCGTGGCCCATCCCACACAGGATTGCCAATGTCCGGTCGAAATCGTCCTCCCCGAACCACAGCGCGATAATCTGGGCCGCCGCGTTCGGGTAGACGTGGATCCAATTGTAATTCCGGTACCGCCTGTCGCACGCTTTCCAGGCTTTCCGCCAGTTTTCTTCCGATTTGCAAACGTTCAGGGCATGGCGCACCACCATCCCATATTCGGTGGTCTCTGGTATCAACTCGATGCAATCGACAAGCACTTCGCGCAAATCACGAGGCCCGAATGCCATCGCACAAAGCACGGCATTAAACACCTCACCAAGGATGCCGTTGCCCGCATGGCTGATCCGCGCATCGAGCCATGCCAGACGCGCAGCCTCCCGTGGGCGACCCGGCACAACCATGCCACAGATTGCTCCCCGCATTTGAGCCCCAATCCACTCGTCAAACGGATTGTTCAGGCTGCCGGAATCTGGCGGAAGAATGCCACGGCGCAGAGCATCAAGCGCTACAGCCTCAGCCGACCATCCCAGCGGAATCATACCCACCCAGTTCGACGCGATGTCTGACGAGGTGATTGAAGCGCCACGGTCCAAATAGGCTTCGAGGAAAGCCAGCTCGAACGTAATGTCATCATTATATGTGTTGGGAACCCGGAGGTAGCGGTCAACACTACCAAAGCTCGTCGCGATTTTGTCGGAACTGTAGCCCTCCAGAGCCGTCCCGGCAGCGGCTCCAACCAACTGGCCCAACCACCCGGCGCGTAACCGGTCGGGAAGATCGGCCAGATTGACGTCAATGTCATCCGGCCACGAAACATCAGACGAGAAGCTTTCCCAATCATGGTATCTGACAGTCTTTTGGGACGGATGATCGGGGTCGGGTTTGGCGTTACGCATGATAACCCGAAGCTGCATGTCGATGCGCAAGAGTTTTTCGATGTCCCGGGACTTCGCGGAGACCAAACCTTCGTTCAGGAGTTGGCCGTAATCTTCCAGCGCGAACCCCTTGTTCTCCAGCGACTGAAGCGCTCCCGCCATAAGGCATTCAGGTGCACCGGACCCCGGGGCATTCGACGCCCAAAACTGCAAAATTTCCGAGGCCTGATGGTCCATGGCCGCGGTAGCATCCCACGTCTGCTCCTCCTCACTGCGAAGGATGGGGACAGTGTCGCGTAATAGTCGCGCCGTATAATCCGCCGCCCTCACGCACACACTCGACTGCCCGCATTGGCTGGCCTTGCGTCGCTCCACTCGTTAAAGGTTTCAATATACAGATTAAGGTGAATTGAATGAGCAAACGGGTCACGATCCGCGACGTGGCGAACGCCGCAGGAGTTTCTCTGGCGACGGTTTCCTACGTCATGAACGATCTCGACAAGGTTACGCCCGAAGTCGACAGCCTCGTGCGTCGTGTTGCGAAGGAACTGGGCTATTCGCGCAACCGGGCCGCAGTGTCCCTTAAAACCGGGCGGCACAATGTTATTGGTTGTATTTTGCCGACGCTGGTCAGCCCGATATTTCCTGAGATTGCCGAAGCGGTTCAAAGTTACGCCGAAACCCAGGGGCTTGCCACGCTGCTGGTAAATTCCGGCGATACTCCCGAACGCGAGGCGGAGGCGTTGCGCATACTGGCTGAACATGGAGTGGATGGTGCCATCGCAGTCCTCCATCCCAATTACAGCGAAGCCGGGACCAAACCACCCTTTCCAATCGTAACCATCGACAGCGCCCTCCCTGGTCTCGACTGCGTGCAGGCCGACCATGAAGCTGGCGGCAGGTTGATTGCGGAACACGCCATTCGCCTTGGACACAAACACATTGGACTTCTTTCCGGAGGAGGTGACGTCGCCTCGAGCCTTCAGAGGAGCAAGGGATTTGTGGACGCTGCCCTCGGCCAATGTGAAATTGTCTGGGAGCAAACCGTACCGCTCACTGCCGCATTGGGCCCGGAGGCCAAGAAAAGCATGGCGCGTCGTGAGGTTTCCCTGGTGGTTTGCGTCAATGATCTTGTGGCCATAGGCGCTCTCTCGGCGTTGCGTGATCTTGACATTGATGTTCCCGGAGAGGTTTCCGTGATTGGTTTTGATGACATCGGCATGAGCGCCTGGCCCCTGATTGGCCTCACCACTGTTCATCAGTCTCTGCCCGACCTCGGGCGGAGCGCAGTTGAGCTTCTGGTCGGTCGAATTGGTGGCGATACCTCCCCACGTAAAATCACGATGCTGCCCGTAAGCCTTGTTGAACGACAAACTACGGCCCCTCACTGACCACCTCCGGTATGATTGCCGAGTAGCCTGTCGCGCAGCGTCGCGAGAAAGGGAATATCGCGAAATTGGTCCGGCTGAACCATATCCCAGTTCACGCCGGCCGGTAGCGTATCGCTCGCAGGTATACGAATGAGCTCGCCTTCCGTGGCGACCATAGAAAGCGGACTGTCGTGCTCCATCATCGGGACCTCCTCCGGCGCCACAATCTGGGTGGAGTGGACGAGTGTGACCATCGGGGTGTCAGCCAGGATGGTCCCCAGTTCGCGAAATATTCCGGTTTCCAGATCAGCAAATCCGGCGCCTTTGCCGGTGCGCCCGCCCTCCCTGGAAACCGCAACGGAACCAACAATGCAAAAATCGAGTGCGGGAACGTCTTCAAACTCGATCCGTTCTCCGTGAATCATGTACCCTTCGGAGGTTGCCGCGAGTTCGAAGCTGACGCCGTTCTCTTCAAGTTTCTTTGGGTCCAGCTTCAGATACGGGAAATTTCGGGTCAGAGCCGGTACCGGGACGAACAGTATCTTCCCGTCATATAGAGCGCGGAGCCGAATTGGGATCTGTGGCGGGTCAGGGTTGCATTTGACGGTCCTGGCAGACTGCCATTCCGTGCTGCGGGAAAGGTGAAACGCTGCCAGGTCGGCCCCTGCGAAGTTGGGGATATTGCCGAAGGCCGGACCGACAGCCACACCCGTTTCCTCAAGCATACCCCAGATTTGCTCTCGGAGCTGTTGCTTCGCCGGGCTGCGCTTCGCCCAGGTTTCAACATTCGTCCACATCTTCGCACTCCTCAATCCAAGCGACAAACTTCAAATCCGTTTTCAGTATCGTAAAGACCGGTAATCACGGTCGGCACAACGAAGACTTTGGTTCCAGGCTCCGGAACTTCAGCCGCCGTTCGCACCAGAACTATGGGCCCGCCCTCATCAAAGATCTCCACATGGGCAAGTCGTTCACCCCCCATGTATTCAACCGCCTTCAGTTTTCCCGGAATCGAACCGGGTAAATGATTTTCCGAAAGAGACAGGGTTTCTGGCCGTAGCGCGATGTTCGCGGGATGCGTCAGTCGAGCCAGGATTTCGGCTACGGAACCGGCGGGTTTCCAGGGCATTTCGCCAATTTTGAATTCGCCTGGCACGCCAACTGGGGTTACGGGCAATAGGTTGGCGGGTGGGCTCCCCAGAAACGAGGCTGCAAACGCGGACGCGGGTCTTTGATAGAGGTCTTCAGGACTGCCAATCTGAAGTACTTCCCCGCATTCCATCAACGCAACCCGATCCGATAGCGTCAGTGCTTCCACCTGGTCATGGGTGACCATAATTGTCGTGAGCCCCGTACGGTCATGCAACTCGCGTAGCTCGACGCGAACAGATTGCCGCAAGACCGCATCCAAGTTGGAAAGTGGCTCATCCAGTAACAGAAGACGCGGCTTGATCGCGATGGCCCGCGCAATCGCGATCCGCTGCTGCTGCCCCCCCGAAAGTTCCGACGGCATGCGGCTGCCAAACTCCAGCATCGAAACCGTATCCAAGGCCTCATCGATGCGCCGCGCGGCTTCAGATCCGCGAATGCGTCGCATTTCCAGTCCGAACCCCACATTGGTCCGGACATCCATATGCGGAAACAGCGCGTAATTCTGGAAGACCAACCCTATGTCCCGCTCCCAAGCCGGTGTGCGGGATATGTTTCGTCCCTCAAGGGTGATTTCTCCATGATCCGCGTCAAGTAGCCCCGACAGAATGCGAAGAAGCGTCGTCTTTCCGGATCCGGACGGCCCGAGAAGAGCAAGAAACTCACCCCTGCAGACATCCATCTCAATGCGGTTCAGCGCAATTGACCGACCGTACGTCTTGGCCACGTTCCGGATTGACAGATATGCACTCAAGCCCTGGACGCCTTCCTGTTGAACAGTTCAGTCAATGCAACAACGATCAGAATGGAGGCTATAATCATTGTGCCAATTGCCAGCGTCGTCGGGTCAATCCCCTGTCCCCGAAGCTGGGAATAAAGACGAACCGGGAAAGTCATCCAGCTGGATCCGGCAATGAACGTAGAAACAATGACGTCGTTGAAGGATATGAAGAACGAGAGCGCCGCGGAGGTAGCGATGCCAGGCAAAGCCAGAGGCAGGGTTATCCGGGCAAACGCACGCCACGGTCGCGCGCCGAGTGAACGGGCCGCAAGCTCCAGCCCCGGTTCGATGGCCGAAAGTGTCGCCAACATCACCCTCACGGAAAATGGCAAGGTGAATGTGGCGTGCGCGAGTGCCAGCCCCCAAAAAGTGCCTCCTACCCCCAGCCATGAGTAAATCTGCAACAATGCTATGGCCCAGATCACCAGCGGCAGAGTTAGTGGAGCAAGCAGAACCATTTCAAGTGCCGCCCGCGATCTCAAGGCGGTACGCTGCAGGCCCAACGCCGCAGCCGTACCCAGCACAACGGAAATCAACGTTGCCACCACCGCAACAACCGCGCTGTTCAAAAGTGAACTGCGATACTCCACGCTGGCAAACGCTGCCTCAAACCACCGCATTGAGAATTCTCTTGGTGGAAAACGAAAGAACTTCCCGTCATCGAAGCTGGAAAACACCAGCACGATCAACGGGGCAACCGTGAACAGAACGACGAGTGCCGTAACACCACCCAACAGGACGCGCCTCATGGCCGAACCCAATTCAGGCGCCTGAAGCCCAGGACCATGCAGGCAAGGGCCGCCATTATCAGTAGCATAACCATGGCAAGTGCGGATGCAAACGGCCAATCAAGCACGAGGCTTGCCTGCTGCCATGTCATCGCCGCAAAGGTCGCAATTTTGCCCTGCCCGAGAATTTGAGGTGTCACAAATGACGTGAGGGCCGCGCAAAATACCAATACAGATCCTGCTACGATACCCGGAGCAGCCAAAGGCATGACAACCCGCCACCAAACCTGTGGCGGACGCGCACCCAGGGACATGGCCGCCTCTTCGAGGGCCAGGGGAAGGCGCTCCATGACCGCAACAAGCGGCAAAACCATCAGGGGAAGAAATGCCTGAATCAACCCGATCAAAATTCCCGTTTGCGTACCCAGAAGAGGTATGGATCTGTCAATCAGTCCCAACTGCTTCAGGGACCCGTTGATGATTCCAAGGGGAGAAAAAATGTTGACGAGGCCAAGCGTCGGCAGCAACGCTCCGCAAACCATCGGCAACAACATCAGCGCCATGACGATCCGCCGCAAACGCACGGCACGACGGACGATCCAGTAGGCGGCAGGAAAGCCCAGCAGCAACGAAAAGAACACCGTTGCAAAGCTCAGCCAAATCGTCCGGGCAAGCCCTCGCAAATAGTATGGATCGGAAAAAATCCGAAGATAATTCTCGACAGTCAGGCTGGGCTCGACCAGCAGCGTGCCCTCTGGCTGGGTCCAAAAACTCAGGACTACCAGCAACAGGAAGGGCGCAAGAAACACGCAAGAAACCAGAAGCACGCCTGGCGCCAACAGGTAATGCTTTGGACCCGGTCGCTTCATGTTACGACCAGGTCAAGGTAGCCGATGGAAAATTCACTGCCCAAGGACTTCCCTGTTCCAACGGTCCGTCCAGTCAGCACGCTGCGAGATCACATAGGGCCAATCCAGCTGCAGAAGGGAAGCAACCTCTTCAGGTGTATTCACCGTATCGGCAGCGGCTTCTTCGGAAAGTTCCGCCTTCGAGTTGGTCGGCCCAAAAAGAAGCTCCTCGGCATAGGCTTCCTGGGTAGCAGGGCTCAGAGCAAGCTTTATGAACATTTTCGCCAACTCGGGATTGGGCGAATTCGCAACCTGACAAACCATGTCTCGAACCAAAACCGGACCAGGGTCAGTGGGGAAAGAGAACCCAATATTGTCCCATTCCTTCAAAGCCGCAAGAACATAGCCCGAGATCATTGGGGCCATCGCCACCTCGCCCGCATCCATCAGTGCAAAGACCTCATCCAACGACGTATAGTTCAATGCCGGTGCGCCGAGTTCGGCAACCTTGGCAAAGGCGACATCAGGGTCGTGCTCATCGGTTCCTTCAAGGCGTGCCGCAACACCCAACAGTCCATCACCTTCTGAACTGGGATATGGCGCCATTGCGATCATCCCTTTGTAATCCGGGTTCCACATGTCGGCCCACTCGACCGGTTCTGATACAAGATCCCTGTTATAGGCAATGCCCAGACCAACCAGGGACATCGCATAACAGCCGTCGTTCATGCCCTCCCAAAGATCGCCGTAAATTTCCGATGACTCGTCAGGTGCCACAACAAGCCCATCCGACAGAGCCTGCGGGGCCTCATAGATATTCTGGAATGTCACATCCATCGTGGGATTGGATTTTTCGGCGTAGAGTTTGGCCATACGGTCACCGGAACCGCCAAGCAAAAACTCAACTTTTGCTCCAGTTGCCTCCTCAAGTGGACCTGCGGCGTGCTCACGAAGCAGACGCTCAATGTCGCCACCCCATGTACCGACCACGAGGGTCTCTCCCGCATAGTCCTGCGCAAAACTGGCACCACCCAGGACGAGCCCAATGGACGCTACACTACATGCGGTTTTCCAGCAGGTCTTCATTTCGCTCTCCGTTCCTAAGCCGCCATAACTCTGCAGCGGATTCATCTGTCACGATATTTTCCCGCGTTGTCACTGAAAACAATCCCGAATGCCGCCGCGGTGCCGCCAATTTCTTTGCAGGGCCCATTTAGGGACCAGTCAATCAGCCAAAAGGACAGTTCTTATGCAGAGTTTAAACGTTTATATGGACAGTTTGGCAAGGAAATAGGACTTTTTCGCGCATTTCTCCGCAACGGTCTCAAAGACTGTTGGTTGAATATGCCCTGTCCGACAAAAGGTCACGTTACCGCTTTCCGACCTGCCCAATTCAAAAAGCCAACTCACTTTTCAGGTATTCCAGCATTCGTTTGCCCAGTGGTGTTATCGAGCGACCTTTCAACCGGATGATATGATAAGGCGTGAGAATGAGCGTCTCCCTCATCGGCAGCGCCGCCCACCCCGCGGCACCAGAGTTGACAAGCAACTCCACAACCTCCTTTGAGCAAGCAGCCACGGCGTCCGTGTTAATCAGATACCGCAATGAAACCATCAGTGATGATGTGTTTATGATCTCCCGCGGTACAGGGATGTTGCGGTTCACAAATGCCTGCTCCACGGCCTCACGGATCGGCATACCGGATGCCTGAATAAGCCAGACGAGATCGGCAATATCAGCGAATGTGACATTGTCCTTTGGGGCCAACGGATGCCCTGCACGTACAAGCATTCTGATTTCCTCAACACGACCACGCTCAATTGACAGCAGGCGGGGATCAACATCCGGTGGAATGCGAGCGAGCACAAAATCATAGTCTCCACGCAACAACCCCGCCATCAACTCCGCGCTCGGCGCCACGTCGACGGTGATGTCGGCAAATTCCGCCCCTTTTTTCAATCCCTGCACCGCTGGAACCAGGAAGCCCACTGCGGGTCCCGTCACCGCTCCAACCTTGACCCTGCCCGAACGCCCTGCCCTGAACGCCTCAACGTCCGTTGCTGCCTCCTCCAGATCGCCAACGATCTTTTTCGCATGCCGCAACAGAATTTCACCCATTGAAGTAGCGGTCATGCCCTTTGGATGGCGCGCGAACAAAGGCTGACCGACTATCTTCTCAATATCAGCAAGCATACGGGATGCAGCGGGCTGGCTGACCGAGAGCATTTCCGCAGCCAGCGAAATCTGCCCATATCTTCCAATCGCGTGAAGCAGGCGCACATGCCGAAGCTGTAAGCGGGTAATCAGGTTTTCCATATCACATTATACCAGATTAGATATGCAGATGTCGAAAAATGTAATTGGAAAGTTATTCAAATTCGGGTTCAATTATGGCGGCGCTTCAGGCGTCCATGCGAGACATAAGAATACTGGTCCAGCACAACAGCTGCGCCGCAACGGGAGGAAAGCATGACTACATTTACAAATGGACTGATGGCCCTTGCACTCGGTATGGGTATTTGTGCCGGTTCAGTCCTGGCTCAGGACAAGGGGACCATCGGAATCGCGATGCCGACGAAATCTTCGGCGCGCTGGATCTCCGACGGCAACTCGATGGTCGAACAGTTTCAGGCCGCAGGCTACGAGGCTGACCTGCAGTACGCTGAGGACGACATCCCCAACCAACTTGCCCAGATCGAAAACATGATCACGAAGGAGGTGGACGCCCTGGTGATCGCGGCGATCGACGGGACAACACTTTCAAATGCACTGGCCAATGCCGCCGCGTTGGATATTCCGGTGATAGCCTACGACCGGCTCATTCGTGACAGCGGCGACGTAAGCTACTATGCCACGTTCGACAACTTTAAGGTCGGCGTGCAGCAGGCGGAATCTCTGGTCTCCGGCCTCGAAAGCAATTTTGGCGACAGCGAGACGTGGAACGTTGAACTCTTCGGCGGCAGCCCGGACGACAACAACGCCTATTTCTTCTACGACGGCGCAATGAGCGTTCTGCAGCCCCTGATCGATAGCGGCAAAATTAACGTCAAGTCGGGCCAAATGGGTATGGACACGGTCGGCACACTGCGCTGGGATGGTGCCGTCGCGCAAGCGCGAATGGATAACCTTCTTTCCGCCCATTACACCGAAGATCAAGTTCAGGGTTTGCTGTCTCCGTATGACGGGCTTTCCATCGGCATTCTCTCCTCACTCAAGGGTGTCGGCTATGGCTCCGGGAATCTTCCGATGCCAATTGTTACGGGCCAGGACGCCGAAATCCCGTCCGTGAAATCCATTCTGGCAGGAGAACAGTATTCCACCGTTTTCAAGGACACACGTGAACTGGCACGTGTTACTGTAGGCATGGTTGAAGCCCTTCTTGGAGGTGGTGAGCCGGAGATCAACGATACCGAAACCTACGACAACGGTGTGAAGGTCGTCCCATCCTACCTTCTGGAACCCGTATCGGTTGACGCCAGTAACTGGGAAGAAGTGCTGATCGGATCAGGATACTACGAAAAGTCCGAAATCGAATAATGCGAACCGGGTGGGGTCAACGCCCCACCCTCCAGCCCCGGACAACTTTATGAGCACCATTCTGGAAATGCGCACAATCTCGAAGACCTTTCCAGGGGTTCGGGCGCTCGACAATGTGTCCTTCTCAGTCAAAGAAGGGGAGATCCACGCACTGGTCGGCGAAAATGGAGCCGGCAAATCCACCCTTATGAAAGTGCTTTCGGGCATCTACCCCATCGGAACTTACGAGGGTGATATCTTTTTCCACGGCGAACCTGTCGCATTCAACGGAATTAACGACAGTGAGCGCCTTGGAATAATCATTATTCATCAGGAGCTCGCTCTGGTTCCGCTGCTCTCGATTGCCGAAAACCTGTTCCTGGGCAACGAAAACGCGAAGGGCGGAGTGATCAGCTGGCAGGAGACGTTTCAGCGCACGGGTGACCTCCTCAAAAAAGTTGGCTTGAAGGAAGCTCCACAAACGCTCGTCGATCGCCTGGGCGTGGGAAAACAGCAGCTTGTTGAAATTGCAAAAGCCCTGTCCAAGGACGTCAAGCTACTGATCCTTGATGAGCCAACCGCAGCCCTGTCCGAGAGCGACAGCCAGACCCTTTTGGATCTGATCGTTGAACTCAAAGCCAGAGGCGTCACGTCGATTATTATCAGCCATAAACTGAATGAGGTCCGCAAGATTGCGGATACCGTGACCGTGATCCGTGACGGAGCCACCGTGTCCACACGGGATGCACGGAAGGAAGAAATCACGGAAGACGGCATCGTCCAGGACATGGTCGGCCGAAGCATGGAAAACAGGTACCCCGAACGCGAACGCCGTGCCGGCGGAACACTGTTTGAGGTAGAAAACTGGAGCGTTACCCATCCGGAACATGCTGACCGCGAGTCCGTCAAAAACGTTTCGTTCAACGTGCGCGAAGGCGAAGTTGTTGGAATTGCCGGCCTGATGGGTGCAGGGCGTACCGAGCTTGCGATGAGCCTCTTCGGTCAAAGCTATGGCCGAAATGCCCGCGGCACGGTGAGGATCAGAGGGCGCGAGGCCGATCTTTCCACCGTTGGTAAAGCGATCGCGTCAAGTCTCGCCTATGTTACCGAAGACCGCAAGGAACTCGGCCTGATCCTAGATGAAACGATCGAGCGCAATATCACACTTGCCAACCTGCCGGGCGTCTCCAATAGCGGCATCCTTAGCCTGCAGGAAGAAACCAGGGTTGCGGAAAAGTACCGTGACGCGATGCGAATTCGCACGCCAAGTGTCTTTCAAAGAGTAATGAATCTTTCCGGCGGCAATCAGCAAAAGGTGGTACTGTCCAAGTGGCTCTTCACCGAACCGGACGTTCTGATACTCGATGAACCCACTCGCGGGATCGATGTGGGAGCCAAGTTTGAAATCTATAATATTATTAACGATCTTTCGCGCGACGGAAAAGGCGTTGTCATGATCAGTTCGGAGATGCCCGAACTGCTTGGAATGTGTGACCGGATCTACGTGATGAACGAGGGCGCCTTCGTTGGCGAGCTTTCCGCCGAGGAGGCAAGCCAGGAACGCATAATGTCGATGATCGTGACGAACTAGGAGAGCGGGATGACCGACAGCGCGTCAAAAGAGAATACTCAAAGCGAAGAGCGCAGCGTTCTGGAATACCTCGGCTCCCATATGCGGGAATATGGGCTGCTGTTTGCCCTGATAGCGATCATGCTCTTCTTCCAGGTGGTGACGGACGGCACCCTGTTGCGCCCGGTAAACATAACCAACCTGTTCCTGCAAAACAGTTACATCATCATTATGGCCCTCGGCATGCTGATCGTCATCGTCGGCGGCAACATAGACCTGTCCGTAGGATCGGTCATGGGATTTGTCGGCGCACTCGCCGCCGTAATGATCGTTCAGTGGGACTGGCCCGTGATTGGGGCGATCATCGCCTGTCTTGTGACCGGTACCTTGATCGGCGCGGCGCAGGGCTATTGGGTAGCCTACTGGAAAATTCCCTCGTTTATTGTGACCCTCGCTGGCATGCTGGTGTTTCGGGGCCTGTCGCTGTGGCTACTGGCAGGGCAGTCAGTGGGCCCCTTCCCAGCGTCGTTTCAGGCTCTATCCACTGGCTTCATCCCGGATTTCTTCGGAGTTGGCCGGCCGAACGTTTTTGCTCTGGTGGTTGGGGCGATTGCGGTAGCTGCAATCATCTGGATGGGCCTGAGAAAGCGTGCGCAAAACCGTGCATATGGTATCGAGGATGAACCACAAGCGTTTTTCGTCGCCCGGAACCTGATTGTGGCCGGTGCACTGATGTTTCTGGTCTACAAATTGTCCACCTTCCGCGGGTTGCCGAACGTGCTGATCACGATGGGCATACTCACAATTGTGTATGCTTTTATCACAGAGCGCACGACCCTGGGCCGTCGCATCTATGCGCTCGGCGGCAATGAGAAAGCGGCAAAATTGTCCGGCATTCCCACCGAACGGCTTACGTTTCTAACGTTCCTGAACATGGGCTTTCTTGCAGCCCTCGCCGGTCTCATTTTCGCCGCGCGCCTTAATACCGCGACGCCCAAAGCCGGCTTCGCTCTTGAATTGGACGTAATTGCTGCCGTCTTCATTGGCGGAGCATCAATGTCTGGCGGTGTGGGTAAAATCATTGGCGCGGTCGTTGGTGCGTTCATCATGGGCGTCATGAACAACGGCATGTCGATCATGGGAATAGGCATTGACTATCAACAGGTCATCAAGGGTCTCGTCCTGCTCGCAGCTGTGATTTTTGATGTCTATAACAAGCAAAAACAGAGCTGAATTCGGGTCCCCTGTAAGCCCTAAAGGCCGCTCCTGCATTACCGCCTTCCATCGGCGTAATCAGTCAAAACGTATCAAAGGATTTTCACTGGTGACCCACAAACTGGCTATCGTTGGCGTCGGAAAAATTGCAAGGGATCAGCACATCCCTGCTATTGCCGCCAATCCAAACTTTGAGCTGACCGCTACCGCCAGTCGCAATGCGGAGGTAGGGGGCGTCCCCGCGTGGCGGGACCTCGCGTCTCTCCTGGATGCCAAACCGGAAATAAACTGCGTATCGCTCTGCACACCTCCCCAGGTCAGGTATTCGGATGCGCGCCTGGCTCTGGAAGCGGGCCGCCACGTGATGCTGGAAAAACCACCCGGTGCCACACTTAGTGAGGTGCACGATCTCGTTCGGATAGCAAAGGAACGCGAACTGACTTTGTTTGCCACCTGGCATTCCCGACACGCCGCAGCGGTTGCGCATGCAAGGAATTGGCTGAGAGGCAAAAAGATCCTGCGCCTCGCAATCAGCTGGAAAGAAGACGTTCGCCAGTGGCACCCCGGTCAGGAATGGATTTGGGAAGCTGGTGGTCTGGGTATTTTTGATCCCGGCATCAACGCGCTGTCAGTTATGACAGAGATCCTTCCTCAATCTGTGCATTTGAAACAGGCTGAGCTGTTTTTTCCGTCAAACCGGCAAACTCCCATCGCCGCGCAGCTCGAATTCCACGATCCGTGTGAGGCGGAAATCTCAGCGGAACTTGACTGGCGCGAACAGGGACCACCCGCGTGGAACATCGAGGTCGAAACGACAGTTGGAACGGCAAAATTAAGCGAAGGCGGCGCCAAAATGGAAATCGATGGAACGGAAACGGCGGTAGGTCATGATGCCGAATATCCCGGACTTTATGCCCGTTTTGCAGACCTGCTCGATTCCGGAGAAAGTGACGTCGATTTGAAACCAATGCTGCACGTCTCGGACGCATTCACACTTGGAAAACGCGTGACGGTCGAACCGTTCGACTGGTGACAAAAGCCTAAAAAAACAAGGACACGGAAATGAACAAACCATTGACCGGAATTCTGCCAGTAGCCCCAACGCCATTTCACGCAGACGGAGCCGTGGACGAGGATGGCATGCGCCGCGTACTCGACTGCATGATCGACCAGGGTGTCGACGCAATCTGCATCCTTGCAAACTATTCGGAACAGTTTGTCCTCTCGGATGCCGAACGCGCGTTGCTGATGCGGTTAAGTCTGGAACACGTCGCCGGTCGGGTTCCTATGATTGCAACGATCAGTCACTTCTCCACTGATGTCGTCGTCGAGCGTGCCAAAGATGCGCACTCGATGGGTGCCAGCATGTTGATGATGATGCCACCCTACCACGGAACCGGTTTGCGGGCTGATGACACGGGCGTACTCGAGCATTTTCAGGCAGTGAGTGATGCCGTACCAGTTCCCATTATGGTTCAGGACGCTCCACTTTCCGGGGTCACACTTTCGGTTCCCCTTCTCACCAGAATGGCCAAAGAAATTGAGAATGTAAGCTACTTCAAAATCGAATGTCCTTTCGCAGCCGACAAACTTGCGGCTCTGATCGAAGCAGGAGGAGATGACATTGTTGGACCATTTGACGGAGAAGAGGCCGTTACCCTGCTGGCCGATCTCGACGCCGGCTGTACGGGAACGATGACATCGGCTCTTTTCCCCGAACATATTGGTCCGATCGTTACAAATTATCTGGCGGGTGACAAAGATGCCGCCCTCGCAGGCTGGCAAAAGTGCCTTCCGCTCATCAACCACGAAAACCGGCAATGCGGATTGCGGGCTTGTAAGACCGTTTTCGCCGCCGGTGGTGTGATCGGTAGCGACCACGTGCGACATCCCTTGCGACCGATGACGGATCGAACAAAGTCACGGCTGCTGAGTCTTGCTGAGGATTTGGACTTGATCGCTCTGCGCTGGGGCAAATAGCGGCCGATTTTCTGCTCAATGGTGAATCAGATAAATGGTCCGCTGTTGCAGCGGACCACCAAAAAAAGCAGTCGATTATAGCGCGTTCAATCCAGCGTCAGTCTACACCGACCCGGCCAACACCGAGGTATTTCTCGACAAGGTGCGCGGATAATTTCTCAAACGTTCCGTTCCACACCGAACGACCGTTTTCCAGAAGAATGACGCTGTCCGCCACCTGTGACAGTTCGCGCAGTGATTTATCGACGATCAAAATTGACAGTCCGCTATTTCCTTTCAACGCCACCACGGCTCTCCATATCTCCTGGCGTACAACCGGCGCCAGACCTTCGGTCGCCTCATCGAGAACCAATAGTCTCGGGTTCGTCACCAGGGCACGGGAAATTGCCAGCATTTGCTGCTCGCCGCCCGAAAGATTTCGCGCGACCTGTCCGCGTCGCTCAAGTAGTCGGGGAAACAGCCCCCATATTTGCTCCAGTTTCCACGGCCCGGGTCTTGCGACGGCCAGTAAGTTCTCTTCAACCGTAAGACTGGAAAAACACCGTCGCCCTTCTGGGACCAATCCGATACCCATTTGCGCAATTTGGTAAGGTTTTTTGCCTTTGACAGTTTCGCCGTCGAACGAAACATTACCTTGAAGCACGGGCAGCAACCCGCAAATGGCACGGATGGTCGTTGTTTTGCCCATGCCGTTCCGCCCCATGAGAGCCACGACCTGCCCCGACTCCACCTCAAGATCGACACCAAACAGCACCTGCGACGGGCCGTAGGCTGCTGATACCTGTGACAGTTTGAGAATTGGGCTCAAAATTCAAAATCCTCGCCCAAGTATACGCGACGTACGTCGGGATTTTCCTGGATTTCTGCAGGCTTTCCTGTCGCCAAAATTTTTCCGTCCACCAGTACGCTCACCATATCCGCAAGTCGAAACACGACGTCCATATCATGCTCAACAAGAAGGACCGGCGCGGTATGCCGCAACCCATCGAGGATCGTAGTGATTTCTTCAGAGCCGTCAGTCCCGATGCCAGCCATCGGTTCATCAAGCAGAAATATCTTTGGATCGAGCGCGGTTGCCATCGCCAGTTCCAACCGCCGCCGTTCGCCATGGGACAGCGCTGCGGCCGGAACATGTTCACGATCCGCAAGACCCACAGCCTCAATCCTCGTTCTTGCCTGGTCGACCACGGCCCCCTCCCCCAAGGCGGGCCGGAAAAAACGATAGACAATTCCACGGGATCCCTGAACGGCAAGCACCCCATTCTGCAAAACGGTAAAATCAGGTATCACCGCTGAGACCTGAAAACTACGCGCCAGCCCGCGCCTCGTTCTCCCGGCAACGCTGACATTCGAAATGTCCTCGCCATCCAGTATCACCTGACCGGAATCCGGGAGTATTGAGCCCGCGATTTGGCCGATCAGCGTAGATTTTCCCGCTCCATTCGGTCCGATTAATGCGTGGATGGTTTTCCGCTCCACCTTCAGGCAGACATCATTGGTCACGCGCAAAGCGCCAAAACTTTTCGAAAGGTTGTGAAGTTCGAGGACCGGGTCATCCATGATGACGAGCCTCGCCAGCAATCATTCCATAAAGGCCGCCCCGAGCGAACAGGACCACAGCCAGCAAAATCACTCCCAGGAATATCTGCCAGTATTCGCTCACCCCGCCGAGCCACTGCTCCAAAATCACAAAAACCGCAGCCCCCAACACCGGTCCCCAGGTTCTACCAACGCCGCCGAGAATGACAAAAATCATGATCTCTCCGGAAATCGTCCAACTCAGCATGGATGGGCTAACATACCGGTTCAGGTCCGCATACAGGGCTCCCGCAAGTCCTGTAATCACGGCCGAAAGAACAAATGCCGTCAGCTGAAGGCGGTAGGTTTCGATCCCCACGGACTGAACTCTTGCCAGGTTTTGGCGCGTGGCATTCAGGGCGAGGCCAAAGGGCGAAATCGCGACGCGTGAAAACAACAGGATTGCGCAAAGGAGTACGCAGTAAGCGACCACGAAAAAATCGAATGGTACAAGCAATTTCAGTCTTGGGAAACTGTTGCGGACGTAGATCGAGAGACCATCCTCCCCGCCATAAGCTGGCCAGGATATGGCGAAGTAATAGGCCATTTGTCCAAAGGCAAGCGTGATCATGATGAAGTACACACCCGAGGTTCTCAGCGATATAGCGCCAATCAAAAGTCCTGCCAGTGCTGAGGCTACAATGGCGACAAGCCAGATTACCGGCATGGAGCTGCTGCCCGAAATCTCGATCGGCCAAGTCATAATCGGTGTATAAAGTTGCGCGTGGGATGCCAAAACCCCGACCGCATAGCCACCAATTCCAAAAAAAACGGCGTGCCCAAAAGACACCAGCCCACCAAGGCCCAGAGCCAAATTCAGACCAACGCCCGCGAGACCAAGAATGGCTATACGCGTGGCCAATGTGACGACGAAGGGCTCATCCAAAAGTAGCGCGACACCGGCAACAAGTGGCAGACCCAGCCCAATGGCGAAATTCAGCAGCAGTTCACGATTCAACTCAACGCGCTCCAAACAAACCGCTTGGCCGGAAAATCAACACTACGGCCATCAGAAGATAGATCGCCATTGACGCAATCGCTGAACCAGCCGCGGTCGCGCCTGCCGGATCAAAAAACAGTCGGAAAAATTCTGGAAGGAGAAACCTCCCCATCGTGTCGGTTACTCCGACCAGAAGTGACCCTATGAATGCCCCGCGGATGGAACCTATGCCACCGATGACAATGACGACGAAGGCGAGGATCAAAACCGGCTCACCCATTCCCACCTGAACGGACTGAATTGCACCGACCATCGCACCTGCCAAACCGGCAAGTGCGGCACCAATCGCAAAAACGGCCGTGTATAGCTTCGAGATATTTACACCAAGCGCATCGATCATTTCCCGATCGTTTTCACCAGCACGTATACGAATGCCGAGACGCGTGTGATGGATCAGCCAATAGAGCAGAAGCCCCACGGCGAGACCCACGAAAATGATGCAAAGACGGTAAACCGGATACTGTCCTCCGCCTGGTATCGGAACCGCTCCAGAAAGGACTTCGGGGATATCCAAATAGAGTGGAAATGACCCGAAGACCCAGCGGGTCCCTTCTGAAAAAATCAGAATGAGCGCGAAGGTTGCCAGCACCTGATCCAGATGATCTCGATCGTACAGACGCCGCATCACGAGAACCTCGACCAAAACTCCAGCGGCGGCCGCTGCGGCGAGGCTGGCAGCGAGCCCCCAAAAGAAAGATCCGGTAAACGCTGCAACCGCCGCGCTGGCGAAGGCTCCGATCATGTATAGTGAGCCATGCGCAAGATTGATCAGACCCATGACCCCAAAAACGAGGGTAAGCCCGGCGGCCATCAAGAATATCATGACCCCGAACTGAACACCGTTGAGCAGTTGTTCCAGAATCAATGAGGCTGTCAAACTGAGGGCCTTCTTTCCGACTTTTTCCGAAGATGCCAGGTGAGCGCCAGTGCGATACATGCTCTCAGATAATCCTCAGGTAACGCCTCGCCCGCCTGGAGCACGATTGATCGGTTTCCTCGAAACTCGAGTACGTCCTCAAAACGCTCCCAAAAAGTATCAATGAGCCCGGAATGGCAAATGAAATGCATCATGCAAATTTCCGGCTCCGCCGATTTCCAGCCAAGCCTTATCGTACTCCCGCTCTTGGTTTTTTCCGTCAGGTAAGCGGGCTCACCCCACTTTAGGCACTCCGTCAATGGACCGACACCATCTGTGCTGTCAGCAACACTGAAAATCAGTTCGCGAATTTCGGACACTGTCTCCCTTGCCGGGGAGGGAAACCCTTGGAAAACCAGGGCCACCTCATCCGACATGGCGCGACAGCGAGAATCGGTCAAGAAAGTCTCCAGGGCCTACATGCTGCACTCCGCAACATAGGCGTCGGAATGATCGGTCAATCCAATTGCCACAATCTTGTTCGTGAAAACATCACCCTCTTTGATGACCTCACGCACATATATGTCCTGGATCGGATGATGGTTTGAAGCGAACGAGAATTCACCTCGCACGGAGTCAAAATCCGCGGCCTCAAGAGCGGCTCTGAACGCGTCAGGATCCGAGACGTCCGCGGTTTCAACAGCGGAGATCAACAGGTTTGCCGTATCGAAGCCCTGGGACGCATAAAGTGACGGAAGGCGACCATATTCCGCCTCAAAGTCACTCACAAACGCGGCGTTGACTGAGTTATCAATGTCCTTGCTCCACTGCGAGGTATTTTTCACACCGAGCGCAGACTCACCGACGGCCTGAAGTATCCCCTGATCAAACGAAAAGGCCGGTCCGGTCAATGGCAGATCCACACCTGACCCTGCATACTGCTTGAGGAACGAGATGCCCATTCCTCCGGGAAGGAAGAAGAAAACACTGTCGGCGTCCGACGCCCGGATCTGGGCTATCTCAGCGGCATAATCGGTCTGGCCGAGCTTGGTGTAGATTTCTCCAGCCAGCTCACCCTCATAAAACCTCTTGTATCCGGTGAGGGCATCCTGACCCGCCGGGTAGTTCGGGGCGAGAATGAAACTGTTGGAGTATCCCGCATCCGTGGCGTAGGCACCGGCGGCTTCATGGAGGTTGTCGTTTTGCCAGGCCACATTGAAATAGTTCGGGTGACAGCCCCGTCCGGCCAATGCCGACGGACCGGCGTTGGGCGAGAGGTAAAACTTGCCCTGCGCCGTCGCGGATGGAACCACCGCCATCGCTAGGTTGGACCAAATGATGCCGGTCAAAACATCGACCTTTTCCGACTGGATCATTTTGTCAGCGATCTGAACAGCAGTGTCCGGTTTGCGCTGATCATCTTCGATGACCACCTCTATATCCGTGTTGCCCGACTGTTTTAAAGCCAGCATGAACCCATCACGGACATCAATTCCCAAACCCGCTCCGCCTCCGGAAAGCGTCGTTATCATTCCAACCTTTACCGGATCGGCCAGCGCCGAACCGGCCATCAAAACCGCGACGCCAATAGCCGCAAACACATTTCCACCGTACATTCCTGTTGCTCCCGTTGAACTGAATCCGCAGCGCATTTTTCCCACGCTGCGGTTTTGCGCAACGATAGCCAGTATGATCCAGTTCGAAAAGTTCTGAAATTTGTAGTGGAAGGCGATATTCTGCATTTGTCGTGACCGCAGCAAAGGTCTATCCAGCTTAAAACGATTTCCGGAGGATCAGATATGCCAGGTGAACCCGCTACACAGCTCAACAATTCGGCTTCCGAGACAGCCCGAGCCAAAATGCCAAAGATGGTCTGGGAAGATCCCTTTCTGCTCGAGGACCAGCTTGCCGAAGAAGAGCGGATGGTCCAGGACACGGCACAGGCCTATGCTTCCGAAAAACTGGCCACCCGCGTGATCGAGGCCAATCGCAAGGAAATTTTCCATCGCGAAATAATGTCTGAAATGGGTGAACTGGGACTCCTGGGCGCCACAATCCCGGAGGCATATGGTGGCGTTGGGGCCAATTACGTGTCTTACGGCTTGATTGCCCGCGAAGTTGAGCGGGTCGACAGCGGATACAGGTCCGCAATGTCGGTGCAGTCGAGTCTCGTTATGCATCCGATTTTTGCCTACGGGACCGAGGATCAAAAACAGAAATACCTGCCGAAACTTGCATCCGGTGAATGGGTTGGCTGCTTTGGCCTGACTGAACCCGATCATGGCTCCGATCCTGGCGGGATGCTGACGCGGGCAAAAAAAGTTGACGGTGGCTTTCTGATTTCCGGGGCCAAGAACTGGATCACCAATTCGCCGATCGCGGATGTGTTCATTGTCTGGGCAAAATCGGGTGCCCATGAAAACCGGATCAAAGGCTTTATCCTTGAAAAAGGAATGGAAGGCCTGAGTGCGCCAAAGATAGAAGGAAAATTCTCACTTCGGGCTTCGACGACCGGGATGATCCAGATGAGCGATGTATTTGTCCCGGAGGAAAACCTGCTACCAGAAGTTGCCGGGTTGGCCGGTCCGTTCGGTTGCCTCAATCGAGCCCGTTACGGGATCGCCTGGGGTGCGATGGGCGCGGCTGAGGCATGCTGGCATGCTGCCAGGCAATACACTCTTGACCGCAAGCAGTTTGGAAAACCGCTGGCATCCACTCAGCTCGTCCAGAAGAAGCTTGCGGACATGCAGACCGAAATTTCTCTGGGCCTTCAGGGATGTCTGCGTCTTGGCAGGTTGTTCGACGAGCATCGCGCGCCAGCAGAGCTCATCAGCCTCATGAAGCGTAACAACTGCGGTAAAGCGCTGGATATCGCACGTGTATCGAGGGACATGCATGGCGGCAACGGTGTGTCGGACGAATACGGTGTTATTCGCCATGTGATGAACCTTGAAGCCGTGAACACTTACGAAGGCACGCATGACATCCACGCACTGATCCTTGGTCGTGCGCAAACCGGGCTTCAGGCGTTCAGTTAGTTCAATAGGCCCAGCGAGCGGAAGGACGCGTCTTCTTCCTTCCCGATAATGACATGATCGTGGACGCGAACGCCGATTGCCTCACAGGCCTGCGCGATCTGTTCGGTCATGTCTATGTCCGCGCGGCTCGGTGTTGGGTCCCCGGATGGGTGATTGTGAACGAGGATTAGCGCGCTTGCATTGATTTCAAGGCAACGCTTGGCAACCTCGCGCGGATATACCGGAACGTGGTTCACGGTACCGCGTGCCTGTTCCTCATCAGCAATGACCGTATTTTTAGGATCGAGAAAAAGTATCCGAAACTGCTCTGTTTCCCGGTAAGCCATCGTGGTTTTGCAGTAAGTCATCAGGTCATCCCAGGAATGGAGCGCCGACCTTTGCATGACTTTGGCCTGCGCCATCCGATGGGATACGGCTTCGGCAAGTTTAAGCTGAATATAGACCTTCTGCGTAGTTCCCGGAACTTTCAGCAAACGATGCTCCGACGCTGCGATAACACCGTTCAGATCGCCGAACACCTCCAGCAACTGCTTGGCGAGAGGTTTCACGTCAATCCGTGGAATCGCATTGAAGAGAATCAGTTCCAACAGCTCATATTCCGGCATCGACTTATGGCCGCCGGACAGAAATCTCTGCCGCAAACGCTCCCTGTGGCCCCAGTAATGAGGCCTTCCCGAAGCAGGCACATTCCTGTTGGGAAGAAAGGGCCGGGCATAATTGACATCCGGTCGTTCAAGTTGGGCTTCTGGAGGCGGTTGCCGGCTCTCGAATTCCTCAAGGCTCCTCATCGCCTCTTCAGAGAAGCCAAAATTGCGTTTTTCAATCGACATTACCGACTCCGCTGCACGGAGCGAAATGTGATACGCTTGGGTTAAGCGAAGGTTTCCAGAGCGGAAAATGGGCTTCTGCCCCCGCAGCCGCGTCAGATCCGATGTTTGTGCATGTGATCGTAATAGGGCTTCGCCGTGTCGGCTAAGACTTCCATTTCCGTCGACATGGGCCCAGGTTCCTGGTCAGGTGGCGCAAAACCTGTCGATTTGTGCAGGGACGCATACCAATGTGGCGCCCAGGCCCCATCACCCGGTCGTGGCCCAGGCGCCCAGGACAGCATACGGGCCTCAAACGGAATACCAATTGCCTCGCATAGCCTGCCGAGCACGTCCTCGGGGTTGGCACGAATTTCCTCCGCATCAACAACGGGAGGTCTCGTTCCTGTATGAACCGCTATTCGATCAAACAGTTCGGCCTGCTGTCGGAATCCAAGGTCGTCCAATGAAACTGTTTCAAACCGGTTGGCATAACTGGCAACCACCCGACGCGGGTTTCGGATAAGAAATACGTTGTTCAGGTCATAGACCCAGTCGCGCAGAATTTCCGGCAGCATGTGGTGGCTCATGTGCTTCTGGTACTGGAACATACCGTCCGGCAGGTCAGAACCGGTGCAGTCCGCAATGACCTCTTTCCAATCGCTCGGCTGGGCCGCAAGAATTTCTTCCTGCATTGGATGTGTTTTCCCGGAAAGAGCCAGATAGGCGGCATACAGGGGTTCGTCGCGGACATCGTACATGTCGGATCTGTTTCCGAAACTCCGCATCATCGCACTGGAAAGGTTTCGGGGCCCCGACCAAACGGCGATTCTTCTCGAAACTTCTGCCACAGTTGCCCCACGCTGTTCCATTCTGTCACCAAGCGGTCCTACCAAGGGACCGTCGACTCGGTAATTTCGTTGGGAGTTTGGCTCCGCTAGCGCCGCAGGTAAACGTAAAAAGCTCCGTCCCCGCCATGTCTTTGATGAGCCGATTCAACCTGAAGGATCTTACCCGCAAGCCTCGGTGAATTTAGCCAGTGCGGAACGTTGTGACGTAGAACCCCATATTGAGAAGCACCATAGCTGTCTCTGGCAGGCTTACCTTTGCCTGTGATCACAAGAACCAGTCGGTGGCCGCTCGCGTGGGCCGATAGTATGAACCCGTTTAAGACACCAAAAGCCTGTTCGGCGGTCATACCGTGCAAATCCACCCTCGCATCCGGACGGAGTTTGCCACGCTTCATCTTCTCGTAGCGCCGCTTGTCCATATGGAGCTGCGATGCATTGAACTTGTGCTTGGGCGACGGAGGCGCTACCGGCCTTAGCGGAGAATTGCCGGCATGAAATTTGGGTGGCTGTGGATCAGTCCTTACGGTCTCGACCGGTGCGTGCGGCAACGGCTCCTGCCGCACGGGTTCCGGCTTCAACGGTCGGGCCGTAGACTTGACCCGATCCCATAACGCCCTGTCTTCCGGCGTCAGACTTCTCCGTCGCCGAACCACGACCCACCCCCAAAGTCTCTATCATCCACCGGTGCCAGACAGCAGCCAGTTCGGATTTTCCGATGTCATGTCACGGGTAAACGTCCAGACATCTTTCTGCTGCTTGACCTCATCCGGCGATCCCTCAACGATCTCACCGTCCGCGTCCTTGACCACGGAAGTCAACTCGCCAACAAACCGTACGGTTATGTCAGCCTCGTTGGTTGTTTTGTCGTACAGGGCATCAGTGATACGGACCTCACGGATACCAACGAACGTGGCGTCAACACTGTAACCCCTGTTCGCACGCTCATCGATCGCCGCCTCAAAATGCTGATAGACGTCGGGCGACAACAGGTCACGGAGGGTATCTGTGTCACCTTCCTCGTAGGCAACAACGATGGCCTCATATGCGGCGCGAGCTCCGTGGGAAAACTCGGCAACACTGAATTCCGGGTCAGCCTTTTTCATTTCGACCAGCGCTTTGCCGGTATCGCTCTCGACATCAACGAAGTCAGCAATGTCGTGATCGACCGTACCGCCCTCGATCACTTCGAAGTTCCGGTTGGCGGTACCGTCGTGCTGACTTTTGATCTCCCGAGGTTTCTCGAAACCCTCCCGTGTTCCCAAAACATTCTTCAGGCGGAGGATCAAAAACAGTGCGATCCCTGCGAGTATTATGATTTGGACCAACTGGGACCCCATCGAGCAACCTTTCACAAATTCACGCCCGGCGATGGCGTTTTTGACGTTCCGCCCTTATGTAAGCACTATGCACCGCCAAGTCCATCGGAGCAGGGTGTCGCTGACAGGGAGTTTAGCCGTATATGTGGCTGTTACTTTTATTCATTGGGGTGCCGATCCTCGAAATCGCCTTGTTTATACAGGTCGGCGGGGCAATCGGGCTGTGGCCAACACTCCTGATTGTGATCCTGACAGCCATCATCGGAACCACTTTGATGCGCATTCAGGGGATGCAGGCACTTACGAAACTGCAAAGATCCCTCGAATCCGGTCAGGATCCCGTGGGACCGATTGCGCATGGTGCATTGATACTTGTGTCAGGCATTCTGCTTTTGACGCCTGGCTTCTTCACTGATGCGACTGGTTTCCTGCTTTTGATACCAGCCGTTCGGACAAAGGTTATAGCCTGGGGTGCGTCGCATATCGCGCTTCATGCGGTCTCATTCGGCACATCGCGAACCACGCGAACCCGGCGAAACCCCGGCAACAACAGCACCATTGAGACTGATTACGAGGTTCTTGATGGCGACGAGCCCTCGGAACCCGGCAATTCCGGCTGGACCAAACGTAACAGCTGACGCTGCTACCTGCCGCGTTGTCGGCCGGCTTCAGGCGTGGTAGACCCCCGGCAAAACCCAGTTTCGTAAGAGGAAACCATATCAATGGCAGAAGAATCCAACGGCGCCGCACCGGAAGCAGCTTCCGTACCCCAGGCCCCGCGCCTGCAGATTGTTACCCAGTTCATCCGGGACATGTCTTTTGAGAATATTGCTGTCCAGAAAGGCATCCCGGCCGAGGGCAAGCCCGACATCAAGGTTCAGGTCAATCTGGATGCGAAAAAGCGTCCGGAAGACCGCTATGAGGTTGCAATCAAAATCAACGCAACATCCAGCGTAGCTGATAATCCGGTGTTCATCCTGGAACTTGAATATGCCGGTCTGTTCCACGTGGAAAACGTGCCCGATGAACAGCTGCATCCGTTCCTGATGATCGAATGCCCGCGCCAACTCTTCCCGTACCTGCGCCGGATCATTGCAGACATTACACATGACGGTGGCTATCCGCCTCTGAATCTTGAGCCTATCGATTTTCTTGCGCTTTATCGCAACAACATCGCCCGTCAGGCGGAAGCGGCGAAAAAAGCACAGGAAGCTCAGCCCGCTGGCACTGCCTGATTACCACTACGTCAGTCCCGAGCGGCAACATCGTGCGGGACTGGCAGTCTCTCAGTGGACGTCTGAAAGATAGCGGCTCCACAAAGAATTATCACCGAGTTCCGCCACGAAAGCCTTGTGGCTTTCGGTTTCCTCCTCTGTAAGCCTCGCCGGAAGGGGAACCGGACGCGGCCTGGCATTCCGGGCAGTCTGTACTGGACCGTCATCCTCGTTTGACGCGACATTCAGAGACATTGAGTGCTGGCGGCCGCCTTTGAGCGAAAGATAAACCTCCGCCAAAAGTTCCGAGTCCAGCAATGCTCCGTGTTTCTGACGGTTTGAGTTGTCGACACCAAAACGTCGGCAGAGCGCATCAAGACTGTTTTGCGCACCTGGAAACCGTCGGCGCGCGATTTCAAGAGTATCCACAGCCTGTGACCACGGAAATGAGCCCCGGTTGACCCAACCAAGCTCGGCATTGATGAATTTGACGTCGAATGCGGCGTTGTGGATGACCATTTTGGAGTCACCGATAAATGTCACAAACTCATCGGCAATCTCTGAGAAAACAGGCTTGTCTGACAGGAACTCCGCACTCAGGCCATGAACCCTGTATGCCTCTTCAGGCATGTCGCGTTCCGGATTTATGTACTGATGGTACGTTCGTCCTGTGGGAACGTGGTTGAGCAGTTCCACACCGCCGATTTCTACAATTCGGTCACCTGAAAACGGATCCAGCCCAGTTGTCTCCGTATCGAGCACGATTTCACGCATTCCCGTGTGCTCCCCTAATCTCATTTACGATGCTTTTCACTCGCTCGCGGGCAAACTGCATACCCCGGTGGGTTTCGACTATGTAGTCAGCCTGCTTTTTTTTGATCTCATCAGGTGTTTGCCGGCCCAGGATATTATTGAACAGCGTTTCATTCATCCCGGGACGGCTCAATACTCTTTCTTTTTGAACAGAAATTGGAGCAGTCACAACCACAACACCATCCAGCCACTGCTGCGCGTTCGTCTCGAAAAGCAGCGGAATGTCAAACAGGAGCATCGGCTCACGTTTGTGGGTCTCAATGAAACCGCGCCGGTTCTCTGCAACCAGCGGGTGAATAACCTTTTCAATCCGTTCAACGAGATCCGGTTTTCCGGTAACCGCAGCCCGCAATCGTTCCCGGATGACATGACCATCTTCAACGGCCTCCGGAACAATTTTGGCTATCTCGGAGACACCAGTGCCGCCGCGGTTGTACAGCAAATGAACCACCGCGTCTGCATCCCATACGGGCACACCGCACTCGGCAAACATTTTTGCCGTTGTCGACTTACCCATCCCAATTGACCCGGTCAGGCCTAATAGGAAAGGTTCATTCATGACAAATCGAGGATAATTTGACGCAACTCCTCGTCAACTGTCGGCGTTTTTCCAAACCACCGTTCAAAACCCGGCACGGCCTGATGAAGCAGCATGCCCAGCCCGTCAACGGTCTTCAATCCACGGCTGCGCGCCAATCTAAGGAACGGAGTATTGAGTGGTGTATATACGATGTCGGTCACGACAACATCCGAGGGTGCCTTCACAAGATCGATGGTTAGTTCAGGGCCGCCGTTCATCCCAAGCGAGGTCGTATTGATGATCAAACCGGTGTTTTCAGTTGCTGATGAAAGGTCCTGCCAGTCAACCACAACCACGGAGTCTCCAAAATGCCGTCGCAAATCTTCGGCCCGGCTGCGCGTTCGGTTCGCTACTCGGATTTCCGTGCACCCTTCGGTGACAAGACCGGCGACAATAGCACGCGATGCACCGCCGGCCCCCACCACCAATGCTGGTCGCTCCTCCGCAGACCATTCGGGAGCCGCGTCACAGACATTTTTCAGGAAACCGTAGCAGTCTGTATTATCCGCGTGAAAGCCTCCACGCCCGTCGAAAGTCAGGGTGTTTGCTGCGCCTATCCGGGCAGCAAGATCAGATACGGATGTAGCAAGCTCAAGCACTGCGGATTTGTGGGGAATCGTGACGTTCACTCCCGAGAACCCAAGCTGATTCAACGCGGCCAATCCACGCTCCAAATTTTCAGGAGAAATCGCAAACGGTACATAATGACCGCGGATTCTAAAACGTTTTAGCCAATAGCCATGCAGGAACGGGCTCTTTGAGTGTTGTATTGGAAACCCAATAACACCGGCCAGAATTGGATTTCCGCTCATTCTATACAAATTCCCCTCGTGCGCAAAAATCCAAGTACTTCCAGAAGCGGCAAACCCAAAACCGAAAAGTAGTCCCCCTGGATACGGCTGAACAACTGCGCTCCGCCAGCTTCCAACATGTAACAGCCAACGGACGCGAGTATTTTTTCCCCCTGCTCAGCGAGATAGTTCTCCAGAAACTCGTCAGAAAACGGCCGCATGATCATCTGTGCTCTTCCAACATGACGCCAGACCGGCGCACCATCCTCAAAAATCACGGCCGCGGACAAAAGCTGATGTGTTTTTCCACGTAGTTTTCTGAGGTGATCTCCCGCCACTTCCATTGACGCGGGTTTACCAAAAAGTTCCCTTCCTTGGATCAGGACCTGATCCGCACCAAGAACGAGACCGCCTTTCAACTTCATTGCGACCTTTTGAGCCTTCAACTCAGCCAGCGTATCGGCAATGTCTTGCCCGCTTGCGTCCTCCGCAAGCATCGCGGCCGTGATAGCGCCTTCATCAATATCCACCGGTTTTGTCTCAACTACGACACCCGCATCCCGCAGGAGCTGGACACGAATAGCGGATCCGGAGGCAAGAATCAGTGGTTCAGACATGGTCCTCTCGAGGCAAAATTTACGTAGGCGCCTCATTACCAGGGCGCTACGGAATGGCAAGACCCGACCGCCAGACGGATTCGCCTCTCGATCAGGTGGTTCTTCCAAAAATCAACGCCAAAATCTTGCGGATAAATCTGTGGACAGTTGCGCCAGGATTTTGTGGGAAACCACCCTGAACCAGGCGGCCGCAAATTCCGCCAACATTAACCGTAAATTCATAAACAGCGAATTTGCCCAACCTGGGTTTTTCACGGGCAAGTGGGATAACTTTTTTTTGCCACGTAAAAAGCAACGTTTACACCTGGGGATAAACCTGTTGGCGAGCACAGCTTGATTTTCTAAGTCATTGTTTTCGCTTGATTATTTTATGAATATTTTGCTAACGTCATAAGGATAATCGGAGATTCACAAACTCCCGAGGCTGTGGAAAACTATGTGGGAAATTCGATTGAAAATTTAATCCCCGTGTTTCAGGGGATCTATCTTCCACCACAAAATTCAAAAAATATCTCTATTTTAAGAATGGAAAGCTGGTCTTGAGCCTTGGAAAAACCGTGTTAGCAAGCACAGACATCCTGTGGAGAAATCTATGATCGAGTTTTTGGTGTACCTGTATCCGTGGACCAAGGTTTTGCACGTGTTCAGTGTGATCACTTGGATGGCCGGACTGTTCTATCTCCCCAGGTTATTCGTTTATCATGCGGAGAGAGGAGCTCCCGGAACTGAGGTATCGGAAACGTTCAAGATTATGGAACGTCGCCTGGACCTGTTCATGCGGGGTCCCATGATAGCATCATGGTTTTTTGGTCTCTGCCTGATAGCCACCCCTGGTATTGTGGACTGGACCGGCGGGCTCTGGATTTATCCAAAACTGGCTGCGGTTTTCTTTCTGACCTGGTATCATCACTGGTGCAGTAAGGTCCGAAAGAATTTTTCCGACGACCTGAACACGCGTACGAGCCGATACTTTCGAATTATGAATGAAATCCCCGCATTGGCTTTGGTGGTGATAGTTGTAATGGCTGTCGCACGTCCTATTTGACTTTTACCTCACCCTGTGGCATGAGCGCGCAACCTCACCGGCCAATTTGGCACATCCCCTTCCCTATTCGAGTACCTAAATGGATCTTTCGACCGATTTCGAACAGCTTTCCTTGGCTGATCTGAAGGCTAAAACCCCGGCTGATCTATTGAAACTGGCTGAAGAGCTGGAGATCGAAAACGCATCGAGCATGCGTAAGGGCGACATGATGTTCGCCATTCTCAAGGATATGGCGGAGGAAGGTGTCGAGATATCCGGGGATGGCGTTCTGGAAGTCCTACAGGATGGGTTTGGTTATCTCAGGTCCCCTGAAGCCAACTATCTGGCTGGACCCGACGATATATATGTAAGCCCGTCGCAGATTCGGAAATTTAATCTCCGCACTGGCGATACAGTTGAAGGGGTGATCCGCGCGCCGAAGGACAACGAACGCTATTTCGGCCTGATCAAAGTATCGAAAATCAACTTTGAGGATCCGGAACACGCTCAACACAAAGTTCATTTCGACAACCTGACACCACTATACCCTGACGAGCGGATCAATCTGGAGGTTGATGATCCGACGATCAAGGACAAGACGGCACGTGTTATCGATCTCGTGGCTCCCATCGGTAAGGGTCAGCGCGGCTTGATTGTGGCGCCGCCCCGTAGTGGTAAGACCGTTATTCTGCAGAACATCGCAACTTCAATTGCCAAGAACCATCCTGAATGTTTCTTGATTGTTCTTCTGGTTGACGAAAGACCGGAAGAGGTCACGGACATGCAGAGATCCGTGAATGGTGAGGTTGTTGCCTCGACATTTGACGAGCCGGCATCGCGTCACGTGGCTGTTGCGGAAATGGTTATTGAGAAAGCCAAGCGTCTCGTTGAGCACAAAAGGGACGTTGTTATCCTTCTCGACTCGATTACCCGTCTCGGTCGCGCATTTAACACGGTCGTACCGTCCTCTGGTAAAGTGCTCACCGGTGGCGTAGACGCGAACGCATTGCAGAGGCCGAAGCGTTTCTTTGGTGCCGCCCGTAACATAGAGGAAGGTGGGTCTCTGACTATTATTGCGACGGCCCTGATTGATACAGGTAGCCGCATGGATGAGGTCATCTTTGAGGAGTTCAAAGGTACCGGTAACTCGGAAGTCGTGCTCGATCGTAAGATTGCTGACAAGCGGGTGTTCCCGGCAATCGACATCCTGAAATCCGGCACACGAAAAGAAGATCTTCTGGTCGACAAGGCCAATCTTACGAAGATGTTTGTTCTGCGCAGAATTCTCAATCCGATGGGAACGACTGACGCGATTGAGTTCCTGCTTGGTAAACTCAAGCAGACGAAAACGAACAGCGACTTCTTTGATTCGATGAACAGCTAAAATTGAATCGGGTGTTGGTTGAGCAGGGATACGATATTTGCGCAGGCCACTGCGCCAGGTAGGGCTGGTATATCCGTAGTCAGGATTTCCGGCCCAAAGTCGTATGATACTCTTACCAGAATTACAGGCAGAGATGCCAAACCCCGTTACGCGCATGTAAGGTCCATTGTCGACCCCGTGACCAATGACATGTTGGACGAGGCAGTTGTCCTATATTTTCCAGGTCCTGCCAGTTTTACGGGCGAGGACGTCGTAGAGCTCCAGGTTCACGGTAGTCGTGCTGTCGTTGATAGCGTCCTAAAACTGTTGGGAACTTTAGACGGACTACGGATGGCAGAGGCTGGCGAATTTACCCGCCAGGCTCTTACGAATCAGCGTATCGATCTAGCGCAAACCGAAGGTTTGGGTGACCTGCTGTCGGCTGAAACCAAAATGCAGCAACAGCAGGCCCTAAATCTTATGGGCGGCCGATTATCAAAAAAATGCGAAGAATGGCATAGTATTATTTTAAATAATCTATCAATGATCACTGCATCAATTGATTTTTCGGATGAAGAACTTCCTGACAATATTTTGGAAGAATTTTCTACCAAATTGCGCGACCTCGTCCGAGATATGGAAGCAGCATTGTCCGGCCATCAAACCGCCGAGCGTCTCAGAAACGGTTTTCAGGTCGCCATCGTTGGTGAACCAAATATCGGAAAGTCAACGTTGCTAAATTTCCTGGCTGGTCGCGATGTCGCGCTTACGTCGGAAATCGCTGGCACGACACGGGACGTTATTGAGGTATCAGTTGATCTTGATGGTATTCCGATCACTTTTTTAGATACGGCCGGAATAAGAGATACTGAAGACGTGATCGAGGGTCTGGGTATCGAGCGAGCACTTACCAAGGCCGATCAGGCAGATCTACGTGTAGTGCTCGTCGACCCAACCAGTGAAAGGAAACCTGGCGGGGTTACAATTCGAAGCGATGACATTATCCTACATGCCAAATCCGACATCTCCAACAGGGGCGATTCCAACTCCGTTTCCGGATTGACGGGTGATGGAGTAGATCATCTTTTGTCGCAGGTGAAATTCATTTTTGCGGATCGACTATCAAATATCGGTCTGACAGCACATGAACGGCAACGGTCATTGATAATCGAGTGTATGAGTCATCTGCACAACGTTATTGCGATGGTCGATCATAATTTCGAAGAGGTTGAATTGGTCGCCGAAGAGCTTAGAGCATCAATGATAGCGCTCGATGAAGTTGTCGGAAAATTCAATATCGAATCTGTACTTGGTGTGATATTCAGCAGCTTCTGTTTGGGAAAATAGGAATGTTTCACGTGAAACAATCTTCGTACGATGTGATAGTTGTCGGCGGCGGTCATGCGGGGACAGAAGCCGCCGCTGCAGCTTGTCGGATCGGTGTGTCAGTCCTCCTGGTTACCCATGATCGACGGAAGATTGGTGAAATGTCCTGTAATCCCGCGATCGGTGGTCTTGGTAAAGGTCATATCGTACGGGAAGTAGATGCTCTGGACGGTATCATTGGAATTGCCGCTGATGATGCAGGTATTCAGTATCGTCTCTTGAATCGAAGGAAGGGACCAGCTGTACAGGGCCCCAGGACACAGGCGGATAGAAATCTGTATCGAGCGTCGGTTCAACGACAGTTGAGCCAATACGAGAATTTAATCGTACTCGATGCTGAGGTTGTAGATCTAATAGAACGCAGTGGAAACATCCGTGGAATCGAGTTGGCTGATGGGACCAAGATCAAAGGTCAAGCAACAATACTGACAACCGGGACTTTTCTCGGTGGAGTGATCCACATCGGTGACGTTAGCAGTCCTGCAGGAAGAATGGGTGATGGTTCATCCACAAGACTGGCCGATCGGATTCGCGATTACAATCTCCCGATAGGGCGACTAAAAACTGGTACGCCGCCAAGGTTGAACGGAAAAACGATAAATTGGGACGCTTTGGACACTCAAAATGCGGACGATGAACCGTCCAGGTTCTCCTTCATGCCCCAAAAAACCCTCCAAAAACAAATTTCTTGCGGGATTACGCACACAAACTCGAAAACGCATGACATCGTACGAGGTAACCTGGCAAAATCCGCAATGTATGGTGGTCATATTAGTGGTGTCGGGCCACGTTACTGTCCATCTATTGAGGACAAAATCTCAAGGTTTGCCGACAAAGAGTCGCATCAGATTTTTCTCGAACCCGAGGGATTGAATACTGACGTCGTATATCCCAATGGCATTTCTACTTCTCTACCTATTGATGTCCAACAACAATACGTCACTACAATTAGTGGCTTGGAGTTCGTAGAAATACTTCAACCGGGTTATGCGGTAGAGTATGACTACATAGATCCGCGCAGTCTTGATAGCCGTTTATCCCTAAAAGGAATGTCTGGACTATATTTTGCTGGCCAAATCAACGGTACAACTGGATACGAGGAGGCGGCCGGTCAGGGACTCGTGGCTGGTTTGAACGCCGCTCTACAGGTTAAAGGCGATAATCCTGTCCATTTTTCAAGAGCCGATTCCTACATCGGGGTAATGATTGATGATCTCATTACCCGGGGAGTCACAGAGCCATACCGTATGTTCACTTCGCGCGCGGAATTTCGTTTGTCGTTAAGAGCTGACAATGCTGATCAACGGTTAACCGGACTTGGAATCACCTCAGGATTTATTCGGGAGAACCGAAAGAGAGTATATGAAGACAAATTGAAAAAGCTCTCCAGCCTTCAAACATCTTTGGAATCTGTGACATTGCCACCGAAGGAAGCTGGGGATCTAGGCATTTCAGTGGCTCAGGATGGTGTGCGCCGAAACATTTATGAATACCTTTCGTTTCCGGGTGTATCCATAGACAAGTTTCAGAAGGTCATTCCTTCAATAGCAGACTTTGACAAAGAAATCGTCTCTCAATTGTGCAATGACGCGAGGTATGCGCCATATCTGGCAAGACAGTCTGCTGATGTTCAGAAACTTCGGGATGACGAGGCCGTAACAATTCCGGAATCATTGGACTATTTGGGTATTTCGGGTATTTCGGGGGAGTTACAGGATAAACTGAACAGAATTCAGCCTCGGACACTGGGTCAAGCTTCAAGAATAGAAGGTATGACACCGTCAGCGCTAACCTTGGTTCTACTTCATTCCAAATCTGCATCTTCCAGGGCAAGTTGATTTTATGGTTGATAACGGGTTTTCAAACGGCCTCAATGTTTCACGTGAAACATTGGAAAAACTGGAGATTTATCTGGCCACGCTGAAGAAGTGGAACCCGCGTATCAATCTGGTATCAAAAACAACCATATCCGAAGCATGGAACAGGCACTTTGTCGACTCGCTGCAAATTTTTGATTTAGCCAGCACTACATTTGGCTGGGAATCTTGGTGTGACTTCGGTTCCGGGGGTGGGTTTCCAGGTCTCGTAGTTGCAATCGCCGCATCAGACCGCAAACAGCATACTCAAGTCACTTTAATCGAAAGTGACCAACGGAAGTGTACGTTTCTTCGGGAGGTGGCGAGGGCTTGCGACGTCGCGGTAACAATCAAAAATGTTCGTATTGAGGAAGTGCCTGCGTTAGGTTCCTGCGTTGTCTCCGGTAGAGCTCTGGCGTCTCTGACAAAATTGCTGGAATTTTCCGAAAAACACCGAGATCCTGACGGTATTTGCTTGTTTCACAAGGGACAATCGGTGCATAAAGAGTTGGAAGAGGCTCTTCAGAATTGGAAGTTGGATTACAAACTTCATCCCAGTTTGACGGACGATGGTGCCTCGATTGTGGAAATTGGAGCATTCCAACGTGGAAAATAGTGGTTCAAATCCGCGAGTAATTGCAATCGCAAACCAAAAAGGTGGGGTTGGAAAAACTACAACGGCAATCAACCTGGGTACGGCACTTGCAGCTCTCGGTAGTCGAGTTTTGTTGGTGGACTTTGATCCGCAGGGGAACGCCTCCACCGGTTTAGGAGTGGCAACACAGGATCGAAGCTTTACAGCCTATGATTTGATTTTTGCTAACCAAAATACCAATATTCGCATCAGTTCCACGGCCGTACCTGGCTTAACCATTGTGCCCGCAACTCCCGACCTCAGTTCAGCCGATGTTGAACTTGTTCCTGATGCTAGACGGTTGCACAAAATACGGGATTTGTTTGCCACATCACCACAAAATATAGTCGACAATGACTTTATATTGATCGATTGTCCTCCGTCTTTAAACCTACTCACTTTAAATGCCTTCGTAGCCGCTGATTCCGTTTTAGTGCCGCTGCAGTGTGAATTCTTTGCTCTCGAAGGGCTTTCGCAATTGATGCGGACTGTTCAGTCAATCAGGTCGGGTTCAAACCGTGATTTGATGATTGAGGGCGTTGTCTTGACCATGTTTGACAAACGGAACAACCTCTCCAGTCAGGTTGCTGAAGATGCACGGTCAAATTTGGGGTCGCTGGTATTCGATACGGTCATTCCACGAAACGTGAGATTGAGCGAAGCACCGTCCCATGCCATTCCTGCTCTGGTGTACGATCATACAAGTGCGGGTAGCATCGCATATCAAAAATTGGCGGGTGAACTCTTGGCGAGGATCAGGAAGAACTCATTGTCAGAAGAAATCGCGTAAGAGAGGCCAAAATTAATGGAAAAAAAGGGTCTGGGTCGGGGGTTGTCGGCTTTACTGGCTGATGTAGGTCCTATGGAGCCTGTTACGACTGACGTAGCGATGCCTGTGCGTGGTGACCAGATGATCGCTATTGAGCGTGTTCGGGCCAATCCGGATCAGCCCAGGCGAACATTTGATGACGCTGAGCTTCAGGATCTGGCCTCCTCGATCCGTGAGAAGGGAATCATTCAACCGTTAATTGTGCGTTTGGATCCAAACTATCCGGATGACTACCAGATTGTCGCTGGTGAAAGACGTTGGCGCGCGGCCCAGTTAGCCAATCTGCATGAAATTCCCGCTATTATTCGTGAACTCAACGACACCGAAGTTCTAGAGCTTGCCATTATTGAGAACATTCAGCGTTCAGATCTCAACGCGCTTGAAGAAGCGTTGGGCTATCGACAGTTGATGGATAGGTTTGGCCATACTCAGGAAAGGCTGTCTGAGGCACTCGGCAAGAGTAGGAGCCATATTGCGAATTTACTCAGGCTTCTGTCGCTGCCGGAATCGGTTCAGGAGATGGTTCGGAAGGGGTTGCTGTCCGCAGGGCATGCCCGCGCTATCATTACTTCGGGTCGACCGGAACAACTGGCAGCTGAGATAGTCAAAAGGCAACTGTCGGTTAGACAGGCCGAGCAGTTGGCAAAGAAAGACTTTACCAAAAAAGTTGGCGAACAGAAGGCTACCGGGCCATCGAAAGATGCAGATACGAGGGCGTTGGAAGAGGATCTTTCTGCTACTCTTAGTATGAAAGTGTTGATTGATCACAAACCTGGCCAGCAGGCAGGTGAGCTACGGATCAAGTACACCAATCTCGCAGACCTCGATAGGCTGTGCCAGTTGATGTCAGCGTAAGTTATTGATTTAAAATGTTATTTAGAACTGAATTAAGAACTGGGCGCCCTTGGGAAGTGACTTTTACCCGGTCGTCTTCTCTTTCCAGCATTCCTAAATGCTCAAGTTCGTGGATTGACGCCTGATTCAGGTCTCGTCCCGCCAAATTTTTGTAGCGGCTCAGCGAAATGCCCTCCTTGAGCCGCAACCCCATTAACATCATTTCCCGTGCCTGATCCTCACGGTCGAGAGGTGTTGTTGATCGTATCCCTGTGTTTTGGGCCTCAATCTCGCTAAGCCATTTTTCCGGGTTGCTCCATGCGACTGTGCCATATCTGTTGGAACGCCGAGTATATCGTCCATGGGCGCCTGGGCCAATACCGGCGTAATCGCCGTATCTCCAATAGATCAGGTTGTGACGGCATTCGGCTTCACTCCGGGCGTGGTTGGATACCTCATATCCATGCATCAGGTACTTTGAGCAAATTTCCTGGGTCAGTTCATACATATCGGCTGAGGCATTGTCTGATGGTATTCCGCGCAGGATTCCACGTTTGTCCATTTCGCCGAACCTCGTGTTCGGTTCAATCGTGAGCTGATAGAGTGAAAGATGGTCAACGGCCATATCCAAGGCCGTTGACAGTTCACTGCGCCAATCGGCCAAGGTCTGATTTTGACGGGCATAAATGAGATCAAAACTAACTCTGTTGAAGTTCGTTCGCGCTATCTCAAATGCCGATATTGCTTCCTCAGCAGTGTGCATTCGCCCCAGCGCTTTAAGATCTCTATTATTGAGAGCCTGAATGCCCATCGACAATCGATTTACGCCAGCTGAACGGTAGCTCCGAAATCTTTCTGCTTCAACCGAAGTCGGATTTGCCTCCAGGGATACTTCAATGTCGTTCGCAACTGTCCACGAGTTGGCGATCGCGTCGAGTACTGCTCCGACAGTTTTCGGGTCCATCAGGCTAGGGGTGCCACCCCCGAAGAAGACAGAATTTACCACACGGTTTGGAGTAATTTCGGCCTGTGTTTCGATTTCACGAACCAGTGCCCGAGCCCAGCGATCCTGGTCTACGGTCTTCCTGACATGACTGTTGAAATCGCAGTAGGGGCATTTAGCCGCGCAAAAAGGCCAATGCACATAGACACCAAATCCCCCGTGTTGCCAGTCTTCAGGCAAAACAGCCTGCGATGAGTTTTCGGAATGCATCGCCCCGGTGGCTTATGCGGTTCTTCTCCCACCGGTCCATTTCACCGAGCGTAATATCGTAGCCAACGGGTTCGAAAATTGGATCGTAACCGTGCCCCTGATCACCGCGCATGGGCCAAACACATTCACCTTCGATGCGACCGTCGAAGACCTCGTCATGGCCATCAGGCCATGCAAGTACCAAAGTGCAACGAAAACGCGCGGTCCTTGGGGCAGGAGCGTCAACCTTTTCAAGCGCCTCCCATGTACGGGTCATCGCATGGACGAAATCACGCTTTCCGTTAACTTCAGCCCAGTCAGCGGTATAAACGCCGGGCGCGCCATCCAGCGCATCGACTTCAATTCCGGAATCGTCCGCCAAAGCAGGCAGTCCGGTCGCTTGGGCGGCGGCATGGGCTTTAATTCGGGCATTGCCCACGAAAGTGTTCTCGGTCTCATCCGGTTCCGGTAATTCAAGCTCTTTGGCCGAGATAACGGTCACGGAATAATCTTCAAGCAGTTTTTTGATCTCCTCGAGCTTGCCCTGGTTGTGCGTAGCGACCACAAGCTTCGGATCGTCAAAGCGACGTGTCATGATGTCGCGGCTTTCTGCGCGGCGACCAGTTCAGACGCACCTTTTTCCGCCAGATCAATAAGCTTATTGAACTCATCACGGGAGAACGTGGCGCCTTCCGCACTTCCCTGAACCTCAATCATGTTGAGACTGTCGGTCATCACAAAGTTCGCGTCGGTGCCAGCGGTACTGTCTTCAGCATAATCCAAATCGAGGACCGGTTGCCCCCCGTAGATACCGCAACTGACAGCAGCGACATGACCGGTCAGAGGATCATTTTTGAGGGTGCCCTGCGCAAGTAGCTTGTTGACCGCCAGCCGCAACGCCACCCATCCGCCGGTTATCGAAGCGCACCTCGTACCGCCATCGGCCTGAATGACATCACAGTCTACCGTGATCTGCCGTTCCCCCAACTCCACCCGATCAATCCCGGCGCGAAGCGAACGGCCAATAAGGCGCTGAATCTCCTGGGTGCGTCCTGATTGTTTGCCGGCTGTGGCTTCCCGCCGGTTGCGGGAAGTGGTGGCGCGTGGCAGCATCCCGTATTCGGCTGTTACCCAACCAAGTCCCGACTTGCGGAGAAAGGGAGGAACATTTTCCTCTACGCTTGCCGTGCAGAGTACGTGAGTATTTCCCATTTTGATGATGCAGGAGCCCTCTGCGTGCATTGTCACGCCGGTTTCAATCGTAATGTCCCGGAGGGCATCGTTTGATCGGCCGGAAGGTCGCATTGTCGTCTCCTGCATGTTTAATGGTGAGTGACCGCATATCGCGCAAACCCATTGGGGTCCAGCGGCGAGATGGAGATTGGCGAGATTGACCTGCGGAATTGCGATGCATAGTTTCCTGACGAAGTGGAGAAGGTGAGCAGACTGACATGAATGACGAGTCACCGCTTGGCGGATTGAATGAACGAAGCCGGGAGGTCTTCCGGCGCCTGGTCGAAACCTACCTGGACACTGGCGGCCCGGTAGGATCAAAAACGCTGACCGGTTCCATGAAGCAGAAGGTCTCATCAGCGACAATCCGGAACGTGATGCAGGATTTGGAGATGCTGGGGTTGCTTGATTCCCCGCACGTTTCCGCGGGTCGCGTGCCTACTCAGCGTGGGTTGCGTCTGTTTGTGGACGGGTTCATGGAGGTCGGCGACGTAAATAATGTCGAGCGCGCGGAAATTGAAAAAACGCTGAGTTCCGATGACGGGGATCTTTCAGCGGTGTTGGATCGGGCAGGGGATTTGCTTTCTGGCATGACCCATGGCGCGAGCCTTGTTCTCACGCCAAAAACGGAAGCGCCCATTAAGCACATCGAGTTCGTGTCGCTGGGGTCAGATAAGGCTCTGGTTGTCCTGGTGACGGCAGATGGACAGGTGGAAAATCGTTTGTTTTCTCCACCGCCCGGCATGACTCCTTCGACCATGCAGTCGGCAGCGAATTTTCTTAACAATATACTGGTAGATCGCACGCTGTCGGAGATGCGCAGTGTGGTCGCCGCTGAGATCGCAAGGCGCAAGGCGGAACTGGATCAGGAATCAAAGACTGTCATCGAGAGTGGTTTGGCTGTCTGGTCCCAGGAACCAGGAGGTGGAGAGAGGCTCATCGTCCGCGGACGATCCAATCTGCTGGAAGCTACGGATGATGAGGCGCAGCTGGAGAAAGTGCGCGAACTGTTCGACGAACTGGAACGCAAGCGTGATCTGGCTCAATTGCTGGAACTGAGTGAATCAAGTGAGGGCGTGCGTGTTTTTATAGGCTCAGAGAACAAGCTTTTTTCACTTTCGGGTTCCTCTCTGGTTGTGTCTCCCTATATGAATGCTGACCGAAAAATCATCGGTGCGGTCGGGGTGATTGGGCCAACGAGGCTGAATTACGGAAGAATCGTACCGATTGTGGACTATACCGCGCAACTTGTCGGTCGACTGATTTCCGGTCGACCTCAGGGTTAGGACAGACAGAGATGAACAGAGAAAACGAGTATCGGGATTTGGACGACGAAGCGTTTCTGGATGACCCGGAGGCAGAACTTCCCGAGGATGAGGAAATTAGTGACGAGGACATCGAACTAGAGGAAGCCTCGGCTCTAAAAGCCGAGAACCGTGAGCTGAAAGATCGGCTGCTTCGAGCTCTCGCGGATGTGGAGAACATCCGGAAACGGGCTGACCGAGACAAACGCGACGCGGAGCTCTATGCCTCAACCCGCTTTGCACGTGACATGCTGAACGTCTACGACAACTTTGATCGTGCAATGCAGAGCTGCACCGACGAAACCCGTGCATCGGCACCGGGTCTGATCGAAGGCATTGAGCTGACCCAGAAAGACCTCGTTTCCGCGTTTGAGAAGCACAAAATTGTCAAAATCGAGCCTCAGAACGGCGAGAGATTCGATCCCAAATTGCACCAGGCAATGTTTGAGGCTCCTGTACCCGGCAGTAAAAGTGGCGACATTATTCAGGTCATGAGTGTCGGGTTTACGATCGGCGAAAGGCTCCTCCGGCCTGCGCAGGTCGGTGTGTCCTCCGGTGGACCTGCCGTACCGCAGGAACCCGAACCTTCGGACAGCAAATAATCACTCAGTTTGGTTTGCCATCTCCTTGAGTTCATAAATCAGGGAGAGGGCTTCCCTTGGCGAGAGATCGTCGGGGCGAATGTCCCGAATTCTTTTTTCCACTGCTGATGGTTGGCCCGGATCCGATACGGGCTGGGCATTAATCCCGACGCTGAACAGAGGCAGATCGTCGATCAATGCCTTGGCCTTGCCACCCTGGTCACGATCACCCTGCTCAAGTGCGTCCAGTACCGTGCGGGCTCTGGTGATCACGCTGTCAGGCAGGCCGGCCAGTTTGGCAACCTGAACCCCATACGACCGGTCTGCTGTGCCTTCACGAACTTCGTGCAGGAAAATCACTTCTCCCTGCCAGTCCCTTACCGCGACGGTTGCGTTCATCAGGCCGGTTAAATTCGCCGTCAGAGCGGTCAGTTCGTGGTAATGAGTAGCAAAAAGCGCACGGCACTGGTTCACATCATGCAGGTGTTCCAGCACCGCCCAGGCGATTGATAGACCGTCATACGTGGCGGTGCCACGCCCAATTTCATCGAGAATGACGAAGGCGTTTTCTCCGGACTGATTCAGGATCGCGGCAGTCTCAATCATCTCGACCATAAAGGTTGACCGACCGCGCGCCAGATCGTCGGCAGCGCCAACCCGACTGAAGAGTTGGTCGACCACTCCAATCCGAGCTTTTGTCGCAGGAACATATGATCCGATTTGCGCAAGAACGGTTATTAGTGCGTTTTGCCTGAGGAAAGTCGATTTACCGGCCATGTTGGGGCCGGTGATGAGCCATAGTGGACGCGCATCGGAGCCGTCGGCTGAAAGATCGCAGTCATTAGCCACAAAAGGCTGGCCGGTTTTGCGTAAAGCGCTTTCAACGACCGGATGCCGTCCAGCTTCGATCTCAAATGCCCGGCTGTCATCCATGACGGGGCAGGTCCAGTCGCCGTCCACCGCCAGGTCCGCAAGTGCGGCGCAGTAGTCAATCTCCGCAATTGCGGCAGCAGCTGCCGATACTGCACCGTAACGGTCCAGAACCGCCTGGCGGAGTTCGGCAAAAATCCTTTTCTCCAGTTCCTGGGCATGGCTCGCGGAATTCAGGATTTTTGTTTCTATTTCAGCGAGCTCAAGTGTGGAAAACCGAACCTGGTTGGCAGTGGTCTGTCGGTGCGAAAATGTGTTCGAATTCCGCTCTTCACGCATTTTTTCCGCGTGAGTTGCCGGAGTTTCCACGAAATAGCCCAACACATTGTTATGTTTGATCTTCAGTGCCGAAATGCCGGTCTCATCGCGATATTTTTCCTGTAGTGAGACTATGACTTCGCGGCCCTGGCTGCGCAGTCGTCGGGTATCATCCAGATCCTGAAGGTAGCCTCCCGCAATGAATTCCCCGTCCCGAACGAGCGTTGGAGGTTCAGCGACGAGCGCGCGTTCCAGTAGTTCGATGAGGTCGCTATGGCCGGTCAGGGCCGACTTGCTTCGTCCAAGGTTTTCCGGAAGGTCGTCTTCCAGAATAGATGAGATATCATTCGCATGTTGCAGTGCGTCTCGAACGGTCGCCAGGTCTCTTGGGCCTCCCCGATCGAGACCAAGTCGGGACAGGGCCCTTTCGAGGTCCGGGATCTTACGTAAGTGTTCCCGAATTTGTGGGCGAAGGGATCCATCTTCTACAAAATGCCTTATGGCGTCCTGGGTGGCGCGAATTTCAGCTGGTGAGGTCGACGGTGCGTTGATGCGCGATTCCAGCAAACGCGCACCAGCGCCGGTAAGCGTGCGATCGACCGTGGAAAGGAGTGTGCCTTCTCTGGAACCGGACAGGCTTCGTGTCAGCTCGAGGTTGCGGCGCGTAGCCGCATCCATCCGCATCTGCGCGCCCTGGGTTTCTCGTTTTGGCCGACGGAGGAGTGGAAGGTTTCCTTTTTGGGTGACTTCCAGGTAGTCGATGATTGCACCAACTGCCGAAATCTCCGTGCGCTCAAACTCGGCAAAACCGTCGAGTGAATTAACGCCAAAAGCGTTGGAAATGCGTTTTTCCGCAAGGCTCGAATCGAAAGATGATCGCGCCACCGGTGTAACCACCGCACCGTTGTCCTGAATGACCGCGGTAATTTCATTGTTGGTTTGTTCCGAAACAAGAACTTCCCGGGGAGCCAACCTGGCAAGGTATTGGCCAATTCGATTGGGTGGACAGTCTGCTACCGTGAGCTCTCCGGTAGACATATCCACCCACGAGAACGCACCATTACCCCGAATTTCGGAAAAGGCGGCCAGGTAATTATGGTGTCGGGCTTCTAGAAGGCTGTCTTCTGAAATCGTGCCTGGGGTGACCAGCCGAACTACCTCACGCCGGACGACGGCTTTGTATCCGCGTTTCTTAGCTTCTGCAGGGTCCTCCGTTTGCTCACAGACTGCCACGCGGAATCCCTTGCGGATCAGGGTGAGCAGATAATTTTCGGAGGAATGAGCCGGCACACCACACATCGGAATGGGCTCACCCTGATGGCTGCCGCGTTTTGTTAGAGCTATGTCGAGAGCGGCGCTGGCCTTAACGGCATCATCGAAAAATAGTTCGTAAAAGTCGCCCATCCGATAAAAAAGCAGAGCATCGGAATGCTCCGCTTTGATTTCGAGATATTGCACCATCATAGGTGTGATTTTGCCGTCACCGCTCACGTTGGCCCCCGCTGATCCGAGTGAGTTTTACATCGGCTTACAGCGGGTTAACAGGGGGGCGGTCGATAGAAAAGTCAGCCGGTCATCCCGTCCCAGAAACTCTTCACCTTGCTGAAAAAGTCATGGGATTCCGGATTGTTGTTTTTGCTGCCCAGTTCCTCGAACTCGGCGAGAAGTTCCTTCTGACGGCTGGTCAGATTAACAGGCGTTTCCACGTGCAGCTCAATGTAAAGATCGCCCGAGCCCGCTCCGCGAAGTGCCGGCATGCCCTTGCTCCGCAGACGAAGCTGCTTGCCGGACTGAACTCCAACCGGAACTTTCACCCGTGTTCGGCCGCCATCAAGGGTGGGTGCTTCGATCTCACCACCAAGTGCAGCCGTCGTCATCGAAACCGGAATGCGGCAGAAGAGATTTTGGCCGTCACGCTCAAAAATCTGGTGGTCCGCAACCTCGATGAAAATGTAGAGATCGCCTGCCGGTCCGCCACGCAGACCCGCCTCACCTTCACCCGCGAGTCGGATCCGGGTTCCCGTTTCAACGCCAGCCGGAATATTTACATTCAGAGTGCGGTCTTTACGAAGACGCCCCGCTCCGGCGCAGGCGCCACAGGGGTTCTTGATGATCTGACCTTTGCCGCCGCAGGTCGGGCAGGTGCGCTCAACAGTAAAGAAGCCCTGCTGCGCCCGAACCTTACCTTGACCGGAACAGGTCGGACAGGTTGCGGGCTCGGCGCCACCTTCCGCGCCGGAACCGTTACAGGTGTCACAGGCTACGCTCCCTGGAACGCTGATGGTTGCCTGTTTGCCCTCGTATGCTTCCTCAAGGGTGATCGTCAGATTGTAGCGAAGGTCTGACCCGCGACTTGCTCTCTGGCCGCGCGCGCGGGCGCCGCCACCCATGAAGTCGCCAAACAGATCATCGAATACATCGGAGAATGCGCTGGAGAAGTCGCCATGCGCATGGCCACCGCGAAATCCGCCGGCTCCGCCACCGCCGTTTTCAAATGCGGCATGCCCAAAGCGGTCATAGGCAGCTTTTTTCTGTTCGTCCTTGAGAACCTCGTAGGCCTCGTTGACTTCCTTAAACTGGGCTTCGGCGTTTGGGTTGTCCTGATTTCTGTCAGGATGCAGTTCCATGGCTTTCTTGCGGAAAGCCTTTTTTATCTCCGCAGCGGAGGCACCTTTGGATACGCCAATCGTTTCGTAATAGTCACGTTTTGCCATGTGGGAGTGGTCCCTTCAAACGGCAAAATGGCCCCCCCGTTATGGGGAGACCATTTTGACGCAATTATCCAGTTCAGGATTTTTTGTCGTCATCGATATCTTCGAAGTCGGCGTCGACCACGTCATCGGATTCCTGTGCGGTGTTGTCCGCGCCACCATCCTCTTCGGACGACGCTGCCATTTCCTCGGCCTGGGCCTTGTAGATGGCTTCGCCAAGTTTCATGGACGCTTCCGTGACATCCTGAATACGGGCCTTGATGGTTTCCGCATCGTCACCCTCAAGCGCTTCCTTGAGGTTTTTCAGCGACATTTCAATCACTTCAAGAGTCGACGGATCAACTTTGTCGCCATGTTCCGACACGGATTTTTCCGTTCCGTGGATCAGGCTTTCAGCCTGGTTGCGGGCTTCGACCAGTTCGCGGCGCTCCTTATCGGCGTCCGCGTTCTCCTCGGCTTCCCGAACCATGCGGTCGATGTCCTCATCCGAGAGACCGCCGGAAGCCTGAATGGTGATCTTCTGCTCCTGATTGGTACCTTTGTCCTTGGCGCTGACGGATACAATGCCGTTGGCGTCAATGTCGAAGGTTACCTCAATCTGGGGCACGCCACGCGGGGCAGGCGGGATCTGTTCAAGGTTGAACTGACCAAGGATCTTGTTGTCCGCGGCCATTTCACGCTCACCCTGGAAAACCCGGATCGTCACTGCGTTCTGGTTGTCCTCAGCCGTCGAGAAGATTTGGCTCTTCTTGGTCGGGATGGTGGTGTTGCGGTCGATCAGTCGAGTGAACACACCGCCCAGGGTCTCAATGCCGAGGGACAGAGGTGTCACGTCGAGCAGAACGACGTCCTTAACGTCACCCTGAAGTACACCAGCCTGAATAGCGGCACCCATGGCCACAACCTCATCAGGGTTCACTCCCTTGTGAGGTTCTTTCCCGAAGAATTTGGAAACCTCTTCCATGACTTTCGGCATGCGGGTCATACCACCAACGAGGATAACCTCATCGATTTCAGACTTGGCGATACCTGCGTCTTTAAGCGCTGCCGCACACGGTTTCATGGAGCGCACGATCAGGTCCGAAACCAGGCTTTCGAGTTTGGCGCGGGTCAGCTTCAGCACGAGGTGCAGGGGCTGGTGGGTTTTCGGGTCCATCGAGATAAACGGCTGGTTGATCTCAGTCTGGGACGAGCTGGAAAGTTCGATTTTGGCTTTTTCCGCAGCTTCCTTAAGCCGCTGGAGAGCCATCTTGTCTTTCGTCAGATCGACGCCGTTTTCCTTCTGAAACTGCTCGGCAAGATACTCGACAATCCGCATGTCGAAGTCCTCACCACCGAGGAACGTGTCACCGTTGGTGGACTTAACCTCAAACAGGCCCTCATCGATTTCGAGGATCGAAATATCGAACGTACCACCACCAAGGTCGTATACCGCGATGGTTTTGGAGCCTTCCTTGTCGAGACCGTAGGCCAGTGCGGCAGCAGTCGGCTCGTTGATGATGCGAAGGACTTCGAGGCCAGCGATCTTACCGGCGTCTTTAGTGGCCTGACGCTGTGCGTCGTTGAAGTAAGCCGGAACAGTGATCACGGCCTGGGACACTTCTTCACCGAGGTAAGATTCCGCAGTTTCCTTCATCTTCTGCAGCGTGAAGGCGGAAATCTGGCTGGGGGAGTATTTTTCGCCCTTCACCTCAACCCAGGCATCGCCATTGGGGCCGGGGACGATCTTGTAGGGCACCATGTCCTTGTCCTTGGCGACCGTCGGGTCGTCATGGCGGCGTCCAATGAGACGCTTGATGGCAAACAGTGTATTTTCGGAGTTGGTTACGGCTTGGCGCTTGGCGGCCTGACCAACAAGGCGTTCATCGTCGGTGAATGCAACGATGGAGGGTGTGGTTCTTGCACCTTCGGAGTTTTCGATAACCCGTGGCTGGCTGCCATCCATGATGGAGACACAGGAGTTCGTAGTACCGAGGTCAATACCGATGACTTTCGACATAAGCAGTCCTTTCGAGCGGCAATTTCGCGTGACAGGCCCGGTGACCAGCACCTGCCCGCATCCCTTGTGCGGCACTTCACATAAATGTGCGTAACCGCTTTTCGGAGGGTATATAGGTTTCTGTCCAGCAGCCTGCAACCGGTCGAACCTGAACGAATGACCTTTTTGTGGCAAATATTGGCTGAGGCCGAAGATCAAGGGAAATTCGCCACAATTCACGGGTCAGTCGGTTCATTTCGGACGTTTTGAACCCAATATGGCCGGCATGGACGGCACAGGATGACAGTAGTAATTCCATGAAGAGACCATTGCCTAAAATTGACGGTTTTTCTCATCTCCCGAGCTACCTCCCGAAGTTGGAGCAGAAGGCTTTGGTCGGAGAAGTTTCCGACGTCGTTGGGAATGCGCCGCTTTTCTCACCGAAAACCAGATGGGGGAAGCCGATGAGCGTAGGCATGACTTCCGCTGGAAAATATGGCTGGTTCAGTGACAGTAGAGGCTACCGATACATTGATCGACATCCGTCCGGAGTGAACTGGCCAGCAATTCCCGAAACCGCAATACGGGTTTGGAGAGATCTCGTCCCCGGTGAACGCGATCCGGATTGTTGTTTGATCAACTACTACAGGGAAAACGCAAGAATGGGCCTTCATACGGATAGTGACGAGGCGGATTTCTCGTGGCCCGTTGTTTCGATCAGCTTGGGTGACGAAGGGCTTTTTAGGGTTGGTGGATTGGAGCGCGCTGAACCGACCGCATCTGTTTGGTTGCAAAGCGGCGATGTTGTGGTTCTGGGTGGTGAAGCGCGACAAGTCTATCACGGCGTTGACAGGATTAAATTTGGGTCCAGCGAGTTGCTTCCCCGCGGCGGTAGGCTCAATTTGACGCTCCGGGTCGTTGATTAGGAGTTGGCCTAATTCCCCAGCGTCAACTTATGAGAGCGAAGCGGTGCTATGGTCCGAGTTTCACGATTATGTCGAAAAAGAGGCATAATACCGCCTTAAGTACGTTTCGAACGACCAAGTGTTTGCAAGTGCGGAAACTCTGGTCCATAGCTTGCTCCGACCGAAGAAGCTGTCGGTCTCCAATGTTTGGGTTGTTGATCTGAGGACGAGTAAAATGGATTACGGTAAAATTGTTGCTTCCATGCGGGAACTGTCACTTCATGCAGGTGCGGCAATCATGGATGTGTACAACAAGCCGGATTTTGACGTACAGGCCAAGTCGGATGACTCTCCGGTGACGGAAGCGGATCTCGCGGCTGACAAAATCATTTGCAAAGGCCTTGCCGGGGCATTTCCGGACATTCGAATTGTAACCGAAGAGCAGGCCGACACCCACATCGACACCGGCGGTGTTTTTTTTCTTGTGGATCCGCTTGATGGAACGAAGGAATTTGTTCACCGGCGTGGTGATTTTACGGTGAACATTGCTTTGGTCGAAAATGGCGTTCCGACACGGGGCGTTGTTTATGCTCCGGCGAAAGATCGGCTGTTTTACACTGATGCCGATGGCAGATCCGTCGAAGAGACCGGACCCCATTCGGTTGACGCGGTCGGCGCCCTCAAGCCCATGTCGGTTTCCGCACCGAACGAGGAGGCACTCGTGGTGGTCGCCTCGAAATCTCATCGGGATCAGGCCACCGATGACTATATCAATACCTACAAGGTGTCCGATTTCCGGTCCGCGGGTTCCTCTTTAAAGTTTTGCCTTGTGGCAGCTGGTGAGGCCGACCTTTACCCCCGACTTGGGCGTACAATGGAATGGGATACTGCTGCCGGTCACGCCGTACTAATCGGTGCTGGTGGCAAAGTGGTGCGCTTTGACGACCACACCGACCTTGGATACGGCAAGCCCGGTCTCGACAATCCATTTTTCGTGGCATATGCGCCGGGAATTACCCTCAACCAGGGCTGAGAAAAATGTCCGCACTGATCGTCATTCCCGCACGCTACGCATCCAGCAGATATCCGGGAAAACCCCTTGTCGAACTTGAGGGGGCTGACGGTCAGAAGCGGAGCCTCATCCATAGAAGCTGGCTGGCCGCCAAGCAGGTTGAGGGCGCGGACCGGGTCGTTGTCGCAACCGACGATTCCCGGATAGCTGAAGCATCTGAAGCTTTTGGCGCCGAAGTGGTAATGACACCCGACAGCTGCAGAAACGGCACGGAGCGTTGTGCTGTGGTGGCCAAGGGGCTCGGGGCTGACTACGATATCATTATTAACCTTCAGGGCGATGCGCCGCTGACGCCGCCATGGTTTGTGACTGAATTGATCCGGTCGTTTTATGAAAACCCAACAAGACAGGTCGTGACGCCGGTGTTGCGCTGTGATGCGGACGCATTGGCGGGGTTTCTTGAGGATCGGAAGAATGGACGTGTCGGAGGCACGACTGCGGTGTTCGACAGGGCAGGCCGCGCGCTGTACTTTTCCAAGGAAGTTGTGCCCTATACCGGACGCGAGCTCGCGGCCGAAGAAGAGATCCCGGTTTTTCATCACGTTGGGGTCTATGGATACAGGCAGGCCGCACTTGCGTCTTATGGAGCCCTGACGCCGGGGCCCCTCGAGTTTTGGGAAGGCCTTGAGCAGTTGCGATTCATGGAAAATGGGATCGACGTTCATTGTGTTGAGGTTGAAGCAAGGGGCCACGCCTTTTGGGAGCTGAACAACCCGTCTGATGTTATACGTATCGAGAGAATATTGCGGGAACTGGGCGTATCGTAGTCACGATCGAGGCGTACAGTCCCGTTTACCAAGAGACAGATTAATTTTGGAGTAAAAAAAAATTCATGATAGCGACAGGAACAATGCTCCAGACTGCTACCGTGTATTTTTTAAAGGCCAATGTGTAGGAGGTCGAATGACAAAAAAGGTTAGCAAAGCTGTTTTTCCTGTGGCCGGATTGGGCACGAGGTTTTTGCCTGCGACAAAATCGGTACCGAAAGAAATCCTGCCATTGGTGGACCGGCCTCTGATCCAGTACGCCATCGACGAGGCGCGGGCGGCGGGTATCAAGGAATTCATCTTTGTTACATCCCGCGGAAAAAGCGCACTGGAAGACTACTTTGACAACGCTCCGGAACTTGAAAAAGCGCTTGCTGACGGAAACAAAACCAAACTGATGAAAACGCTCGAACAGACGGATATGGACAGCGGCGCAGTCGCATATATCCGTCAGCAGGAGCGCCTTGGTTTGGGCCACGCTGTGTGGTGTGCACGGCGACTGATCGGTGACGAGCCTTTCGCCGTTATTTTGCCGGACGATATTATTGAGGCACAAAAGCCCTGCCTCCAACAGATGGTAGAGGCTTATGAGGAAACCGGCGGCAACATGGTTGCTGCCATGGAGGTTCCTCATGAGCGTGTGTCTTCCTACGGTATTCTGGATGTCGACAAGCCCTCGAGCCGAACCATGAAGGTCAAAAACATGGTCGAAAAGCCGAGTGAGGCGGAGGCACCGTCGAACATCGCGGTGATCGGTCGATACATCCTCACGCCGCACGTGCTTAAAAATCTGGACCGTATCAAGAAAGGTGCCGGAGGTGAGGTGCAGTTGACCGATGCAATTGCTACCGAGATCGAACGCAAGGGCAACGTACACGCGTTCAGGTTCAAGGGTCGTCGGTTCGACTGCGGTTCCCAGAGCGGCTATCTCCAGGCAACCGTTGCTTTTGGTCTCGCGAGGCCAGACCTGCGAGAGGATTTCCTCGATTTTCTGGCAGGCGTCGTTGAAAATGAAGCACCCGTCCCAGCAGCAAAAGCTGCGAACGGATAATACATCCGATCTATCCCCGGCCGAATGATTTCGCTCGGCTGGGGAATTTACACAGAAAAGCCTCAAGCGGCTTTTTCTGCGGTCCCCTCAGTCAGGATTGCATAGAGTGCGGCCGGATCGAAAGTCGACCGGAGCTTTGCGCACACGCGCTCGTCCCTTAGGGTCCGGGAAACTCTCGCCAAAGCCTTCAGATGCTCAGCGCCAGCAGATTTTGGCGCGAACAGGGCGAACACGAGATCAACCGACTGGCGGTCTACGGACTCAAAATCAATCGGTTTTTCGAGTCGAATGAAAAACCCGACAACCCTGTCGACCTCGTCGAACCTTGCATGCGGAATCGCGACGCCCCGGCCAACACCTGTCGGACCGAGGGCCTCGCGCTCCATAAGCGCCTTGTAAGTGGAAGCTGTGGGAAGACCATACACGGTATCCGCCATGTCCGAGAGATCCTGCAACAGGCGTTTCTTGCTCGTTGCTTTCACCGGACTGCGAACAGCGTCCACGCGTACAATTTCAGACAGCTCCATCAAGGGGCTCCATTCAGGTAGTTTAGCGGCGATCTATTGGGAGTTTCTGGGGTCTATCCAGCCAATGTTACCGTCTTCGCGGGTGTATACCACATTCACACCGCCATGCTTCTCATTGCGGAACACCAGCAGCGGGGCTCCGGCAAGCTCCATCTGCATCACGGCCTCGCCCACGGAGATATTGGAGATTTTGGTTTCCATTTCCGCGATGATGACCGGCTGAAGGCTGTCCGGCTCGGCGTCGTCATTCTGACCGCCATCCAGGATGTAGGACGGCTCCCCGATCGCTTGGATCGGATCGGCACGATGCTGATGGTGGTTCTTCAGGCGCCGCTTGTATCGACGGAGCTGCTTCTCCATTCGGTCGGCCGCGCCTTCGAAACTTGCGTAAACGTCATTGGCACGCGCCTTGGCCTGAACCGACATGCCGGTGGGCAGGTGAACGGACAGGTCGGCTACAAATTCATGGCGGTCTTTGGAGAAGGTAACAAATGCTTCCACGGGACGGTCGAAATATTTGCTTACGGCTTCTTCGAGGCGGTCTTCCACATGAGTCCGGAGAGCATCACCGACATCAATTTGTTTTCCACTAACCTGTAGGCGCATATCGTTTTTCCTTTGGAAGATTGTAGTTTTAGCGTTTGAGGACTGCGCCGTGAACGCGGTCCCTATCCACGTACTCGGATAAAATGTCAACCTTGGATGACTGTTTGCTCGCCTCCCTTCGAATTCAGACCTTTCCGGTTCCGGCTTTTTGACGTCTCCGCACCGAGGAGGAGGGGACGCCCATTTGCTCACGGTATTTCGCAACCGTTCGGCGCGCAATATCTATCCCCTCATCTCTTAACATGGTTACGATTTTATCATCCGAAAGTACATCGGTCGAACGCTCGGATTTTATCATTGAGAGCATTCGGTTCTGTACCAGTGTCGCGGAAAACCCTTGGCCTCCGTTGATGGAACCTATTGATGAACTGAAGAAATATCGCAGTTCGAAGTTTCCGTGCGCGCAGGACAGGTATTTGCCGTTGGCTATTCTGCCGACTGTCGATTCGTGCATCTTGATCCGCTTAGCAATGGTTTTCCGTGTAAGTGGCTTCAACCCGGAAACACCGTGACGAAAAAAATCTTTCTGAAAAGATGCGATTTCGGTGCTGACCTTCAGTATGGTTCTGGCTCTTTGTTCCAAAGAGCGCACAAGCCAGTTCGCCCTTGTCCTGCATTCCGATATATAGGCTCTGGCCTCGTCGCTCTGCCCGGATATTTCCGTCGCATAGATATTGTTCACCAGAACTTTAGGCAGGTTCAAGGTGCTTATTTCAACTTTAACGTGTCCCGCGTCATTGATTGACACAAAAACATCCGGTGCTGTCGTGAGGACAGGATCTTCGCCAAAGCGGGCCCCTGGTTTTGGATTGAGCGCCCGTATTTCCAGAAGCATGTCCTCAATGTCGTCCTGACTTACTCTGCAAAGCCTTGCCAATTCTGCCGAATCGCCATTGATTGCGAGCTCGACATTTTCGATCAGCGTGCGCATTGCAGGGTCGAAACGATCGCGATCCTGAAGCTGTAGCGCGAGACATTCCCGGAGGTTCCTTGCGCCGACGCCTGCAGGCTCGCAGCGCTGGACCAGTTTCAGTCCCTGAACGATGTCTTTCGACCGGATGTGATAACGCCCCGCGACATCAGAAACTGGTTCCCTGAGGTAACCGTCCGGATCGATTTCGTCCGCGACGATCAATGCCAGTTCCAAATCTTCCGCAGGCAGTCGCATTTCCCTAAGTTGAGCCCTCAGAAATTCCGTGAGCGATACCTTTGACGCGATGTTTTGAAACGGGCCCGCATCGTGCTCAGTTGTTGCGGAACTGGACGGAAGTGGGGAGTACACCTCGGGCTCAGGTGTAGCCATTTCCAGGAGTGGATTCTTCTCAACTTCCGATTTTACAAACTCGGCGATCTGAACGCTGTTTAACTGCAGCAACTGAATCGCCTGCTGCAACTGTGGCGTCATCTTCTGAGAGAGGCTTTGACGAACCTCGAGTCTGGGACCCAGCGCCATCAGGTTACCCGGGCACGATCCGACTTCGAAAGACTTCCAGTGTCAGATTCGAAAAGAGTCCCCAAGATACACCCGTCTGACATTGTCATCCTGTATTACCTGGTCTGGTGGGCCGGACATGATCACGGTACCGCCGTGAAGAATATAGGCGCGATCCACGATTTCCAACGTCTCGCGTACATTGTGGTCGGTGATGAGAACGCCAATCCCACGGTCCTTCAGGTGGCCGACCAGTGATCGAATGTCATTGATTGCCAGCGGATCAACGCCGGCGAAGGGTTCGTCCAGCAGTATGTATTTTGGCTGCGTCGCAAGACACCGGGCAATTTCCACCCGTCTCCGCTCTCCGCCCGATAGCGCGATCGCCGGTGTGCGGCGAAGATGGGTGATCGAAAACTCCCCCATTAACTCGTCGAGCATCGCATTGCGTTTTTCCGGGTCGCGGTACGTCAGTTCCAGTATGGAACGAATGTTGTTCGCGACCGTCATGCCCCGGAAGATCGAGGCTTCCTGAGGCAGGTATCCGATGCCCATTTTGGCCCGCCGGTACATGGGCAGAAACGTTACGTCGGTTCCGTCGACAAAGACGTTGCCGGTATCAGGAGGTATCAGCCCTGCGATTGTGTAGAAGCAGGTCGTTTTACCAGCACCGTTGGGCCCCAAAAGCGCGGCCACTTCGCCACGTCTGATCGAAAGTGAAACATCTCGAAGAACCGGGCGCTTTTTGTAGCTTTTGGCCAGGTTACGGACCTGAAGGCCCTGATCGCCATCGGTAACGCTAAGGGGGGGAGGGGTCATTGTGATGTTGCCGGATCGAATATGGTTTGTACTCGGCCGTCGAGGGTTGCGGTACCGTCCACAAGATTTATTCGAAGCCGCTCGCTCGAAAGGGCATTGTTTCCCTGTGTGAGAAGGACATTGCCCTCCATTTCTACCACGCCATCTGCGACAAAATACTCCGCGGTTTCAGCCTCGGCCGCCTCCGCGCCGTTTGAAAGGCGTACCTCGCCCGTGGCCTTCATACTCTCCACACTGCCACTCGACTGGTTGGCATCTTCCGCGTAGTAGACCTCAATTTTTTCGGCCGATAAACGCAAAGCGCCCTGTGCGACCTGTACGCCGCCGGAAAAAACCGCGGTCCCGGTTCCCTGGTTCAGTTCAAGATTGTCAGCCGCAATTTCGACAGGCAGGGATGCGTCGTGGCTCAGCCCGCTGAATGGCACGGTCGTGCCTTGGCCCAGAGCGGTTCCGGCGGAAACAAGAAATAAAAAAAGCAGTAACTGTCGGGCAATCATCCGGAATCCAGGCTCGTCAATTGGTCGCGGTGGGATCGTATACCAGTCTGACGCCTTTGCCGAATGAAAATATCCGCGACTGGCTGTCTGAACTGGACGGTCGAATTTCCAGGGAACCTGAATCAATCTGGCCAACCGGGCCTTTGGTCTGAACTCTCTCATCGCCCTTCAGGGTACCATTTCCCAGATTAAGGCTCAGGCGTGGCGCCGAGACCCCGTATCCGTCCGAAGTACCAAGAGAGACATCGCCGTTCAGGTCCAGCATCTGCCCGGGGATGTCGAGGTTGGCCGAATTCGACTCAACGGTGATCGTCCTGCCGTTCACATAGTCTATCTTTCCGGACAGGGAGGTAATCTCCGCATGCTGGGGTGGGGCGGCATCGGGAACTACGAGATCAGCGGTAAACTGGAATGCGTCCCGTGACTTTGTGAAGCCACTGAACACGGGATTACTGATGCGCAGGCCTTTGCCGAACTGTTCCAGGTCCGATTGAGAGAAGGTAATCTCACCCCCAAAGTCATCGTCGGACTTGATAAGAAACAAACCTGCGAGAAGGGCAATCGCAGTAAGGGGCAGAACGATCTTCGAAATCGCAACAAACCGCGAATAGAGATCGGGGCCCTCCGCCATCTATCAGGTTACCCCGGCGCGGAGACAGTCATGGATGTGAAGGATGCCGACGGGTTTATGCGAGCGGTCTGACTCCAAAGCGAAAAGCGTTGTGATCTTCAGACGGTTCATTGTACCGAGCGCTTCAGATGCCAGAGCATCCGCGGCCACGGTGGTGGGATCGGGTGTCATGACGTCATCCACAGTACGGTCGAGAAGGCCGTTCATGTGTCTCCTGAGGTCGCCATCTGTGATGATGCCAACAAGATCTCCCGCCGAATTCTGAATTCCGACAACCCCAAAACTCTTTTGGCTCATGATCAGCAGGGCGTCGGACATCGGTGTGCCGAGAGCAACCAAAGGCAGGTCGTTTCCGTCATGCATCAGGTTTGCCACTGTCGCCAGTCTTGCTCCAAGGCGCCCGCCAGGATGAAAGCGCCGGAAATCCTCGGGCGAAAACTCCCGGTGCTCCATGAGCGCAATTGCCAGTGCGTCACCGAGTGCCAGGGTCATTGTTGTCGAAGTGGTGGGTGCCAGACCGGAAGAGCATGCTTCCGGTTCGGGGGGCAAAACCATACCAAGGTCGGATTTGCGAATAAGCGTGCTCTCAGCGCGGCTGGCAACACCGATCAACGGTATGGAAAACCGTCTGGTGTAGGCCATAAGGTCCGACAGTTCCGAGGTTTCTCCGGAATTGGACAACAGCAAAACGATATCGTGTCCGGTGATCATACCAAGATCACCGTGACTTGCTTCTGCCGGGTGCACGAAGATGGATGGTGTGCCGGTCGAGGCAAACGTGGCAGCAATTTTCCGGGCTATGTGGCCCGATTTTCCCATCCCTGACACGATGACACGGCCCTCGGCAGCCAGTATCATCTCAATGGCAGATGCAAATGCGGTACCCAGCGAGTCAGCGAGCGCCCCCAGTGCGGCGGCTTCGGTCATGATGACCTTTTGCCCCGCCGCGATCAGCGTTTCCGGATTCGTCGGACCTGGCCGTGGTGTCATTGCGCTTTGGCCCTATGAATGGGAAAAAATATCCTGATCTTCCCAGCCCGCAATGTCGAGAGCGGCCCTTGTGGGAAGGAAATCGAAGCAGGACTGCGCCAGCGCCGTTCGCCCCTCAACCGCGAGTCGGGCGTCCAACTTCTCCTTCATGCGGTGCAGATACAGAACATCCGACGCCGCGTAATCCAGTTGCGCGTCGGTCAATTTCTCGGCGCCCCAGTTGCTGGACTGCTGCTGTTTCGAAATATCCACATCGAGGAGTTCGCGGGTCAATTCCTTAAGCCCATGCCGGTCGGTGTAGGTCCGGACGAGCCGAGAGGCAATTTTCGTGCAGTACACTGGAGCCGTCAAAGCGCCGAACCGGTGGAGGAGAACCGCAATGTCAAATCGGCCGAAATGGAACAGCTTCAGCTGATCCGGATTGGTCAGCATGCGAGTCAGATTGGGGGCAGAGGTCTGATCCTGTCCGATTTGAACCATATGCGCATTGCCGTCACCGGCCGACATCTGGACAAGACACAGGCGGTCCCGGTGCGGCCTCAACCCCATCGTCTCACAATCAATGGCTACAATCGGCCCCAGATCTAGATCATCCGGAAGATCGCCCTGATGAAGTGTATTGGCCATGGTGCTGTCCTTCTTTCGTTCCGGAATTCTTGGTGGGTATGGGAAATTTGTAAAGAAGCGCCCAACTACCGTCCTTTGGCTGCCAACCACTGAGGTAGTTATGGCACTGCTTGTTCATCCGCAAGACCGTCCATCTTTGCCGCGAGAATTCTCGCCGTGGTTGGGCCAAGAGTGAAGCCTTGATGTCCATGGCCGAAGTTAAACCACAGCCCGTGGTGACGCGGGGCAGGTCCCACCACTGGCAGCATGTTCGGCATGCAGGGTCGTGTACCATACCAGATCGGGCTATCCTCCGGGATGGAGGCGTCAAACATCTCCCCGGCAAGGGCGGTCGCCCGATCAATCTGTGTTCGGTTCACCGGTCCATTTATTGGAGTGAGTTCGGCACCTGTAAGAACTCTCAAACCGGCTGTCATCGGCGAAAAAACCACGGCGTTATCGGCATCGACCACCGGTAGGCGCGGTCCGCTGCCCGTATCGACGTGCCGGTGATATCCGCGTTTCAGAATCATCGGAAAGTTGTACCCAAAGCGCTTTAGAAGGCCGGGGGACCAGGCGCCCAATGATACCACCACGTTGTAAGCTGACACGCGCCTATCTGCCATCGATACGATCCAGGAACCTTCGTGCTCGTTAAGACTGTTGGCATCCCCCTGATGGATTTCACCGCCCCGGGACCGAAAAAGATTCGCATAGGCTGATACCAAAGCGCTCGGATCATTGCATGACCAGCTGTCGGTCCAGTGGATGGCGCCGGCGAATTCGCCACGGAGGCCGGGTTCGGCCTTGGCCAATTCATCGCCGTCGAGAACACTGGAGTTGACGCCGAAGCTGGACCGAGCGCGCTCTGCTTCTTTGATTCCCGCCGCCAAACTTCCACTTGACCTGAACACCTCAATGAAGCCGTCACGCCTGACAAGGCGGTCAGCATTCGCCGCGCCAATCTGCCTCTCATGATCCTCAGTCGCTTTCCGGATCATTCGGCCGTAACGCTCGGAAACTCTAGCGTGTGTAGCTGGTAGAGAATTCCGAAGGTAGGCCGCGAGGGGGCGCGTAGAACTGAAAACACCGCGAAGGTTCCAGCGGACCGCGCCAGATCTGCCAATGGCGATTCTTCCGAGCGTCGCGAGGTCGAGCGGGAACCCGTAGGGTGTCACCGCTTCCGCCTGGATGATCCCTGCGTTACCAAAACTTGCTTCCTGTCCGGGTTCCCGGCGGTCAACGAGCGCAGTTTTCCTGCCACTGGACTGAAGTGCCAGCGCTGTACTGACACCAACCATTCCTGCTCCGAGTACTATTGCGTCATACTTCATCGGCACCCGGTTTCGTGGTCGCGTACATCCGTTAACCGGTACCTGCCGCCGATGGGATTCGCAATTAGAACGCAGCAAAGAGCGCTGGCGCGAAACGCCTTTATTAAGGCTTTCCTTACTTGCAAGAGGAGGCTTCGTGTTAGCTCGCGACTACGATCATCGAGTTTCCGGATGGCTCTTGAGTCCAAATCGCCCGGAGCACTCAATGTATGTTTCGAGAGATTTATTGCGATGGTGCCCAGGAGAGGTAAGTGGATGGAAATTTATTATTGTTATCTATATGAAATCGTTAGACTAAGCAACTTGGATATCCGGGAATGTGGTACCTCTTGTGCTACCTCGTTCTCTTAGCCAACTTGAGATCTCGCATAGGGGTGAGAGCACACATTGGAGTGTTGGCCGCAGCCGATGACTCAATCACATTTGCTGCATTTCTAGAAGCCTAAGTACTGGACCTCCGTATTTACTGCTGCTTGGTGACCTGAAGCCGCAGGTAGATGTTGCGTCCACGAATCCCTTCGTCTCCGCCATTAGATTTTTTTGTACAAGCTATTGAAAAAAATTGGCTTTATGCGGCAGAGAATTTTCTTTCACACACGTTTGCCACACACATGAACCGCACACGTGTTGGCTTGGCCTCCGAAATGGATTTCGCAGTGCGAGTTCAGATTTGTGATACCTTTTGTACTACGTGTTTTTTTCTGGTGATTTCAAATTTTGCACTGGTACGAGAGACGGTACGACGTAAGCGAAGTCCTGATCACACCTTCGGTTGATGGTTCCACGGCAGCAGTGCTTTGATGTTGGCCTGTCGGTGGCCGTTCACAATTGCGGTGAGGGTTTCGGTCAGCCAGGCGTGGGGATCGACGGCGTTGAGTTTGCAGGTCTCGATAAGGGACGCCATGATTGCCCAGTTTTGTGCTCCGGCATCATGACCCGCGAAGAGTGCGTTTTTCCTGTTTAGAGCGATGGGGCGGATTGTTCGCTCCACGGGGTTCGAGTCCATCTCGATGCGCCCGTCGGTCAGAAACAGGCAGAGGCCGTCCCAGTATTTGGCGATGTATTTCAGGGCTTCTCCAAGGGGCGATTTGGCTGACACCCGCGCACGGTTTGCCGTGAGCCATGTCCCGAATGCCTCAAGGGCGGGTTTGGAGCGCTCCTGTCTTGCAGCCAACCGCCTGGCGGGGCTTTCGCCGCGGACCTCTTTCTCGATCCTGTAGAGGGCGGTAATCTGTCGCAAACCCTCATCGGCGATCGGTGTGGTTCCAGTCCGGGCAACCTCGTGGAGCTTCCGCCTCGCATGCGCCCAGCAGTAGGCCAGCTGAATACCCTGTGACGGCCGCCTGATCAGCCGGTTGTAGCCGGCATACCCGTCAACCTGCAGAATGCCGCGGAAGTCCTGCAGTATCTGATCCGCATACTGGCCGGATCGTCCGGGCGCGTAAGTGAACGTGACACCGGGCGGATCATCTCCACCCCACGCCCGGTCGTCGCGGGCCAGCGCCCAGAAGTATCCGGTTTTCGTCTTTCCCCGGCCAGGATCAAGAACAGGGGCTCTGGTCTCATCCATGAACAGCTTCGGCGATTTTTTCAGGTCGGAGATCAGGGCATCAAAAACGGGTCGCAGCTCGAATGCCGCGCGACCAACCCAGTCAGCCAGTGTGGAGCGGTCAAGTTCAATCCCCTGACGTCCGTAGATCTGCGCCTGCCGGTACAGGGGCAGATGATCCGCGTATTTGCTGACGATCACATGGGCAATGGTGGCTTCGGTTGGCATGCCGCCCGGGATCAGGTGTGCCGGTGCGGCGGCCTGGACGATACCGTCCTCACAGGAACGGCAGGCATATTTCGGGCGTCGGGTCACAATCAGCCGGAACCGTGCCGGCACAATGTCCAGACGTTCACTCACGTCTTCGCCAATAACATGGCGTTCGGTACCGCAACGACAGATCGTGCTGTCCGGCTCGACCACCTCCTCAATGCGCGGCAGGTGTTTGGGCAGCGCCCCCCGGTTGGTTGCGCGCGGCTTTGAGGTCCGGGTTTGCGCACCCGCTGGATCAGCCTCACGTTCGGCTTCCACCTCAGCAATACCGGTCTCAAGATCTTCGAGGGCCAGTTCAAACTGGTCAGGATCGGATTTTTCGGATCTTCGTCCGAACAGGGCCTGTCTGAGGGATGCAACCAGAGTTTCCAGACGGTCATTCCGTTCACTCTGCGCCACGATCATGGCCTTGAGCGCATCCACGTCATCCGGAAGATCAGCCGTCGAAATCATGATCCCGGACTACCAAAACCAGTGCCCGGGGACCAGGGTAAAGGATGGTTTTTTACTCTGCCGCAGTCGGTGGACGGGCCGACAGGGCCTTCACTTTCCGCCAGTCCAGACCGCAGAACAGGGCCTCAAACTGCGCGTGGCTAAGTGACATCAGACCGTTTCGAACCGCAGGCCACGTGAAAGTCGTCTCCTCCAGCCGCTTGTACGTCATAACCAGTCCCGTCCCATCCCAGTAGAGCAGCTTCAGACGGTCCGCACGTTTCGAGCGGAACACAAAAACGGTTCCGGTGAACGGCTCCTTATGCAGTTCATTTTTTACCAGAGCCGCCAGTCCATTGTGGCCCTTGCGGAAATCCACCGGCTTCGTCGCCACAACAATCCGAACCCGTTGTGATGGGAAGATCATCCGGACCCGGACAGGGCACGAACAATCCCCGCTATCCGCTCGGGAGATGTATCAGCCCCCAGACGAACCGTGACATCGCCACAGAGGATCTCAACCGCATCACTGGACGCGGCGGGAGCCGGCGCGGTCACAGGCTCAACCACCAACGACGCAAACTCAAACTCCGCTCCGGCCAGATCCGGAACCGCCAGCCTGCCTTCCTTCGCCAGCCGACGCCACGCCGACAAATGATTTGGCAGCAGTTCGTGCCGCCGCGCCACTTCATTGACGGTAACACCCGGCACCAGTGTTTCGGCGACCACACGGCCCTTATAGGCATCAGACCAGCGCCGTTTCCCGGAAGGACCGACCATGACATCCATACGGCCAGTATCCTCCATATGGAGCGATATATCTCCTACCAACCCAGCCTCCAATTCCAATCTATACTCGGAAACGGACTCGCAGATCAGGAAGCCTTCAGGAAGGTGGGATCAAAACACCGCTTAC
>NZ_JBNAFV010000020.1:0-73428 GCF_049800875.1 Amaricoccus tamworthensis
CTATGTAGTGGACTCATAAGTTCTTGTCCAAAGTCTGGCTGAAGCAAGGGCGACGGCCGCGAGATAGGTGACTGCGAGTTTCTCGAAACGGGTGGCGATGCGGCGGAAGTGCTTGAGCTTGTTGAAGTATCGCTCCACCAGGTTCCGTTGCCGATAGATCGCGCGGTCGACGGATCGCTGGACCTTTCGGTCGCGTTGGGTCGGAATGTGGGCAGCGGCGCCGCGCGCCTCGATCCGCGCGATCAGTGCCATCGCGTCATAGCCGCGGTCGGCCACGACATGATCCGTTCGCGTGAGGCTGTCGATCAAGGCAGGGGCCGCCGCCTTGTCGCTGGCCTGACCGGGACTAATCGACAGCCGGATCGGCAGACCCGCCTCGTCCACGACCGCGTTGATCTTGGTGCTCAGTCCGCCACGAGAGCGGCCAATGGCGTGATCCGCGCCCCCTTTTTTGCGCCCGCCGCGTGCTGGTGGGCCCGGATGATGGAGCTGTCGATGAAAGCCATGGATTCTGGGGACTGCGCCGCCAAGGTATTGAAGACATTGACCCAAACGCCAGCCTTGGCCCAGCGGTTGAAGCGGTTGTAGACTGTGGTGTAGGGGCCGTATCGCTCGGGCAGATCGCGCCAGGGCGAACCGGTGCGCAGGATGTGGAATATCCCGTTCAATACACGCCGGTCATCCACCCGCGCCACCCCGCGAGGCTTGTCCGGTAAGAGCGGTTCGATGATCCGCCACTCCACATCGCTCAAATCAAACCGCGCCATGATCCAACCTCCGTTTTGAAGAAGTGAATCACACCCAAAGCCCGATGAGAATCCTGTTTATGAGTACAGAGCCTAGGCGCCGGTCGCCTCCAGTGCTTTCGCGATGCCGCGCAGTTCCGCGAGACCGACGTGGCGACCGACCAGCGGGTAGCCTGGTTGTCCCTGGCGGGCACGGTCATCGGACATGTGCAGGCCATGATCGGGACGGAACGGGATGTCGTGGTCCGCACGGCCCGCATCGCGCCTGCGTTTTTCCTCTGCCCGGATGGCGGCGATGAGAGCGACCATGTCGACGTCACCGTCAATATGACCGCTTTCGTGGAAGGTGCAGGGGCGACCAGGCGTTTCACGATGGACATTGCGCAGATGGATGAAGTTCACACGGTCGCCGAGACGGGTCATCATGCCGGGAAGGTCGTTGTCCTCCCGGGCGCCGAGCGAGCCGGAGCAAAGGGTGATACCGTTGGCGGGGGTGTCCACAGCTTCCATGATGGCCGCATAATCCGCTTCAGTCGACATGACGCGGGGAAGGCCCAGCAGCGGGAACGGGGGATCGTCCGGATGACAGCAGAGGCGGACGCCAAGCTCCTGAGCCACGGGTGCGACTTCGGAGAGGAAATCGATCATATTCTGGCGAAGACGCTCGGGGCTGATACGATCATAGGCAGCGAGATGCGCCTTGACGTCATCGAGGGTCATGTTGTCCGCGGCACCAGGCAGGCCAAAAACGATGTTGCGGGTCAGGTCCGCTTTCTGCTGATCCGTGAGTTCCGCCGCCCGTGTGCCGGCGGCCTCCGTGACTTCCGGCGTAAAATCCGCACCCTCGCGTTTTAGAATGTGCAGATCGAACGCGGCGAAGTCGATCAGTTCGAACCGCATGCAGGTGGCCCCGCCGGAAAGAGCCCAGTCCAGATCCGTCCGGGTCCAGTCGAGAACGGGCATGAAATTGTAGCAAATGATTTCGATCCCAGCGGCGGCAACGTTTCGCATGCTCTCGATCCAGGTGGCGACGTGATCGCGCCACGGGCCTGTTTGACGCTTGATGTCCTCTGAAACGGGGAGGCTTTCGACAACATTCCAGGCGAGACCTGTCGGGCCATCAGGCCCGTTTTCAATGACACGCTGACGCTCCACGATATCCTCCGGTGTCCACAGTTGACCGGGGGGAACGTGATGAAGCGCAGTTACAACGCCGGAAATACCCGTCTGCTGAACTTCGGAAATCGAGATCGGATCTTTCGGCCCGAACCACCGCCAGCTTTCCTGCATTGATTTGTTTCCTCCACCTTTGGCACGGTATCCTTCGGGGGCCACCGTGCTTTTCATTGCCCACTCAGGCTTTATAGGAAATGGGCGCACCGCTGACTAGTATGGTAGCTGGGTTTTTGAATTTTCTGAAGGGACGTGCGGATGCTGGAATTGGCTGGCGACGAAAACCGCCTCGACGCAGGACAATCGATTGGGCCGCAAATTCATGCCCTTCTGCGGGCGCGAATCGTGCGGGGCGATCTTGAGCCGGGAGCTCGGCTCTCGGAATCCGGGATTGCGGCGCGGTTTGGTGTGAGCAGGCAACCGGTGCGTGAGGTGTTCATCAAGCTCGCCGATGAGGGCCTGCTGGAGATCCGGCCTCAACGGGGCAGCGTTGTGCCGCGCATATCGCGTGAAAAAGTTGAGAATGTGCGGTTTGTCCGCGAAGCGGTGGAGGCCGATGTGGTCAGGCTTGCCGCAATACTTTTTACGAATGAACAGAAGGACGTCCTCGACGGTATGTTGACCGAGCAGGAGAACGCCACCGATCAGAATGAGTTCATGGCGCTGGATGACGCATTTCACCGGTTTCTGGCCGAGGGCATTGGCCGCAGTCATGCCTGGAGTGTCGTCGAGGCACAAAAGGTTCAACTCGACCGCGTGCGGTATCTCAGTCTGCAAAGGTTTCCAACGGCGGCGCTAATCGAACAGCACGGAGCCATCATCCGGGCCATACAAGCGGGCAATGCTAAAGAGGCGGAAAAGATCATGCGCGAACATCTGCGCATGGTGTTGGATGATCTTCCCAAAATTGCGGAGCGGAACGCGGAATTCTTCGTTCCGTGAGCCCGGCCCGCCGAGACCGCGTTTACTCCAGGCCCAGCGCCGCGCGCCACTCGCGGGCATAGTTGGCGAGTGCAATCGCGTTGAGGGCCGGGGCGACCTCTTCGGGCTTCGCAAGTGCGTCAGTTGCGCCAAACAGGAGTGCGGCACCGAAGCTGGTGCCGGTAGCCGAACGACTGGCACGGACGGGGCGTCCCGTGGCGGCGGCAAGCATCGTGAGGTACCATGGGTTTTGAGCGAAAGGGCCTTCAACGATCGTGGGGCCGTTTGCGCCGGTGAGATCGAGACAGGTCCCGGTCATCAGGGCGAGATACCAGGACAGGGCAAGCGCGCGTCGGCCGGAGCCGGTCTCGGGTTCAGTTCCACCCGCCCAGCGCATTGGATGCCCCTGGAATGGGCCGGTCGAGGACTCGACGGCAGGCAGCAGCATGAGGCTGTCCACAAGGACGGAATTGACGTCTTCGGTGCTGATGCTGAAGGGGTGACCCTGTTGAATCAGTTCGAACTCACGCCCCCCCATGAAACGGGCCGAAGGTACTGCCTCACCACGGGCATTGACGTTCATGAGGGTGTCGCGGGCGGGATCAAGGGTAACGTCCCGTCCTCCCATGGCCATGACTATGACCCAGGTGCCGGTGGAGACGACGGAAAATGCCCCCTGCTGACCAAGGATGTGTGGATAGAGAGACGCGTTGGAGTCGTGGATACCGCAGGCGACGGGTGTATCCTGCGCAAGGCCGGTTGCGGCCGCAATGTCAGGCAGGATCGGACCGAGAATATCCGTGGATTTTCGCACGGGTGCTATCTTCCCTGAAATGTCCAGCGTATCGATCAGAGCCGAGAGATGGCCGTCGCGGGGAACCCAAAGGTCCGTGTGGCAGCCCATTGAGGTCACGTCGCTGGCGATCACACCGGTGAGACGGTGGGTCCAGTACTGTGGGTAGGTCAGGATATGGGCGGTGCGGGCGTGGAGCGACGGGTCCACCAGGAACTGCCAGTGAAGCTGCGCACCAACATTCAGGCCGTTGGTCAAACGCGGGGAACCGGTTTGAACGAAAGGCGGGCGGATGGCGTCATAGACGTCCGCGCAGGTGCCGGGTCCGTCATGTTCGTAGTCCAGAATCGGGGCAGCCAGATTGCCGTCCGGACCAAGGAGAGCCGCACTCGCGCCGTGGGTGGTGGCGGAAATGGCATCGACACGGTGGCCGCGGTGGAACTGCCGAAGGCCATCGAGCAGGAAGTTCCAGGTGCCCTCCGTATCGAAATGGGGCCACGGCGGTCCGGGCAGCACGTGATTGGGCCGGGTGACTACGGCTATTTCGGTCAAGGTCGGGAGGTCCACCAAAGCGAGCTTGGCATTGGTTTTGCCGATGTCGATGACGGCAATGTGGCGCGGCGCAGTCATGGCATGTGAAATACACGTGGCAGTGCCACTGCGACCGGCTCGTTGTTCGGCGCTGTTTCCGTAACGTCGGCCAATTGCGCCCACCATTTCTTCATAACGGGGTGGTTTGGCAGGTCGTCCATAGTATGACCATCGCTGCGGATCAGCACACCAATCAGCAGGTTGGTTTCCTCGTCGAAGTGGATCGAATAATCGCTGAGGCCCGCCTCGTGCAGCAGCTCGACGAGTTCGGGCCAGATCTCATCGTGGCGGCGTTGGTATTCTTCCCGGCACCCGGGGTTGAGGCGCATACGGAAGACATGCCGTTCGGTCATGGGCGGCTCCGTTTGTTTGCAATCATGCCCGCGATGCGGGGGATCGCGATGACACCAATCAGCAGAAGACCAATAAAAATGGACATGACGATGCCCGGCACGTTCAGGAGACCGAGACCGAACGTTACAAGGCCCATGACGAAAGCGGCAATGACCACGCCAGGGATTGAACCGGAACCACCGAGGATGTTGACACCTCCGAGAACCACCATGGTCACGACCTCAAGCTCCATGCCCTGAGCAATGGACGGCCTCGTGGACCCCAGACGTGAGGTCAGGCAGATGGCAGCGACGCCGGACATGAGGCCGGTCAACAGGAAGAGCATAAACTTCACGCGCTGGACACGGATGCCGGAGAAAAGTGCGCCGGTGGGATTGTTGCCGATGGCATAGACCGCACGGCCGAAATTCGTTTTGTGCAGGAGGATACCGTAGATAATTGCGATTATTGCGAAAAGCACCATTTCAACGGTGATCACCCACCAGACATAGCCCTGCCCGAACCATGAAAAACTGTCCGGGTAGCCGCGGAAGGCACCGTCGCCCAAGATGATGTAACTGATGCCACGGAAAAGGCTCATTGTGCCAATGGTCACCACAATGGAGGGCAGCCCAAGGATTGTGACAAAAACCGCGTTGAAGGCGCCACAAAGCAGGCCCACCGTGAGACCGACGATGACCAGTTCCGGTGTGCCTACTCCGTATTGCAGGGCGAGGCCCATCGCAGTCGAGGTCAACGCGATGATGGACGCGACGGAAAGGTCGATCTCGCCTGAGATTATCAGAAGCGCCATGGCGAAGGCGATCATGGCCTTCTCGGTAAAGTTGAAGGTCGCGTCGCTGAGGTTCCAGGCGTTGAGGAAGTAGGGCGAGGCAAAGCTGTTGAGAATGAAAATCGCCACGGCCACCAGGAGCAGCAGGGCCTCCCAACTGCGCAGGGTTCGGTGGAGGCTGCCATGGAGGCGGTCCGGGATATGGCGGGGCTGCGCGGCGGTGTCGGTCATGACGTGTGCTCCGCTGATTTAAGGATGATGCGGCCCCGGGTTTTGCCGGCGCGGGCATTGAAGGCAACGGCGATCAGGATGGCGCTGCCGGAGATCGCGAGTTGCCAGAAAGGCGAAATATCCACCACGGGCAGTGCGTTTTTGACGACGCCAAGAAAAAGCGCACCAAGGACTGCTCCTGCAACCGTACCGACGCCACCCGCAATGGAGATACCGCCGATGACGCAGGCCGCGACAACCTCAAGCTCAAAACCCCCAGCAATATCCACATAGGCCACGGCATACCGTGCGACCCAGAGATAGCCGGTAAGGCCCGCGAGGGCGCCAGAAAGGACGAAGGCCAAAAACTGCACCTTGCCGACATTGATGCCGGTGTAGACGGCTGCGTGTGGATTCCCACCGACTGCGAAGATCGACCGGCCCAGCGGAGTGCGAGACATCATCAGGCCGAAAACCGCAACTGCTACAACCGCGACCCATGAGAGGACGGGAAGGCCGATGATTTCAGCACGCGGAAAGGCAGTGAAGGACTCGCTCATTTCGTGCGCGTTAATCCATTTGCCGTCGGAAATCAGGAAGATGATGCCGCGGAATATGGTCATGGTCCCGAGTGTGACCACAATGGGCGGAATTGCGAGTTTCCAGACGAGAATGCCGTTGAACGCTCCCATGATGGCCCCAAGAGAGATGGCGATCATCACAATTAGCGGGATGGGCAGCCCCGGCACGGCAACATTGAGCATCGCCACGACCATGCCTGTGAGTGCAAGGTTGGCGGCAACTGAGAGGTCGATGCATCGGGTCAGGATCACAACCATCTGACCCAGGGCCAGGATCATCAAAGGCGCAGTATCATTGAACACGTTGGCCAGATTCGAGGGCGAGATAAACGCCGCGTGCCGGGTGGAGATGAGCAAAAGCAGGAGAAAGATGGCCGCGGCGAGAATGAACTCACGGACGGGGATGATGCGCAGGATCATGGCTCAGGCCCTTTCCAGCTGCGGTTCTGTGGAAATGCCGGCGGCATGACGTACGAGGGTTTCAGGCGTGAGGTCATCATCCTCAAGCTCTGCAACGATGCGTCCATCGCGCATGACGATGGCCCGGTCTGACATTCCGATGACTTCCGGAATTTCCGAACTGACCATAATGACCGAAAGCCCCTCGGCCGCCAGTTCGGCCATGAATTCGTGCACGGCGGCTTTGGAGCCAATGTCGATGCCCTTGGTCGGTTCGTCGAGAATGATAACCTGGGGTTTCGTGGCGAGCCACTTGGCAATGACAACCTTCTGTTGATTGCCACCTGAAAGATTGCCCACGTCCTGATCCAGGGAAGCCGCACGTAGATCCAGCCGGCTGGTGTATTCGCGGGCCAACGCAAATTCCTCCGCCAGTCGCAAAAACCCGTTTCGCGACGTCCGGGAGATGGATGGCAGGGTCACATTCTGGAAAATGGGCAGGCCAATAATGGCACCCTGTTTGCCGCGATCCTCGGGAACATAAACGATGCCGTTTGATACCGCATCCGCGGGGGAGCGGATGACGCGGATCTTGCCGTTGATTTTGCAGACGCCCTTGGAGGGTTTGGTGATGCCAATTAGGGACTGCATGAACTCCGAGCGCCCTGCCCCAACGAGACCATAGAACCCGAGGATCTCGCCGCGCCTGAGCGTGAAATTGATGTCCGCGAATTCGGTTGGGTGGTTGTAGCCGGTAACCTGAAGCACCTCCTCCGTCGCGGTGGAGTTTCGTTCGGGGAAGATGTGATAGATGGAACGGCCAACCATCATGCGGACCAGGTCGTCCTCTTTGATGTCAGCAATACGTCCGTCGCCTACAAATGCACCGTCCCGGAAAACGGTGTAGCGGTCAGCGATACGAAATATCTCGTCAAACTTGTGGCTGATGAAAAGGATGGCCTTGCCCTGGGATTTCAGGGTTTCAATCAACTCGTAAAGCTCGGTGATTTCCTTTTGCGAGAGGGCGGCGGTCGGCTCATCCATGATGACCACTCGGGCGTCCACGGACAATGCGCGGGCGATGGCGACGAGATGGCGGTTGGCGATGCCGAGGTCTTTAAGGCGGGTTCGGGGGTCAAAGGGTGCGCCAATGCTTTGAAGCAGTTTAACGGCCTCGCGCTGCATTTCAGCGCGGTCTATAAAGCCGAGCGGTGTGCGGGGGGCGTGGCCGATGAAGATATTTTCAGCAACGGACAATTCGTCAAACAGAACGGTTTCCTGGTGGATGGCCGTGATGCCTGCGTCTGAGGCGGCGTTGACGCCGTCGAAGGTGACCGGTTCGCCGTCAATCCGGATGGTGCCGCCGTCAGGCCGGTAGATGCCGGTCAGGATTTTTACGGTTGTGGACTTGCCCGCGCCGTTTTCACCGACGAGCGCGGTGACCTCACCGGCGTGGAGGTCGAGCCGGACCGCATCCAGCGCCCTGACGCCGGGGAAGGTTTTGGTGATGGCGTCCATCGATACGACGGGCGCAGTACGCTCGGCCATTGTTCCGGCTTCCATCAAATGGGTTGGATCTGTTTGGCCCGGTGCGCGGTGGCACCGGACCGGACGGGGAAGATCAGAAGATCGACTTGAACTCGTCGATATTGGTCTCATCGTAGATGAAGGGATCGGCCATTGCGCCTTCGGAGTTTTCGTCCAGCGTCAGGGTACCCATACGACCCATGGGAATTTCGGCGCCCGGACCAGCTTCGACACCGTTTGCCGCGAGTTCGTAGGCCAGGGTTGCCGCGGAATAACCGAGATCGATCGGGTTCCAGATCGCGAAGGACTTCGAGGCACCGGATTCAATTGCGCCGGCCATCTCGGATGGCAGACCAAGTCCGGTCACGTTGACCTCACCGACCTTGCCGGCATCTACCACGGCCTGGGCTGCGGCAACGATGCCGACGGATGTTGGTGCGATGATGGCGTCGAGGTCGGGATAGGTCTGCATCAGGCCGGTTGCCTCACGGTAGGACTTGTCGGCGAGGTCATCACCGTAAACCGTCGCCACCACGTCGATGCCGGGATAGTCGCCCATCACCTTGTTCATCTCGTCAATCCAGGTGTTCTGGTTGGTTGAAGTTGTTGTGGCGGACAGCACAGCGACTTCGCCGCCTTCAGGCAGATGGTCGGCGGCGAGTTTGATGATCATGTTGCCAATCAGCGAGTTCGAAGACGGAGCGAGGTGAAGCTGACGCCCTTCCGGGGCCACGCCGCTGTCCCAGCTGATGACGGTAATGCCACGGTTCATGGCCTTTTTGAGGGCTGGAACAAGCGCGTCAGTGTCGTTGGCCGAGATGGCGATCGCATCGACATTCTGGGCGATGAGGGAGTTGATCACTTCGATCTGACCCTCGGCCGTGGTGTCGGTTGGGCCGGTATAGATGATTTCGACGTTGCCGATTTCGGCGGCGGCCTCTTCGGCACCTTTAGCGGCCGCCTCGAAAAAGCCAATGCCCAACGCCTTTGCGACCAGTGCAATGCGAACATTGTCCTGGGCCATTACGGGCGACGCGATCATTGCCGCGGAAAGCGCGACCGACGCCAGCATTTTCTTAACTACACTCATGGTTTCCTCCCTGGAGTGGTTTGGGTTTATTCCGCGGCTCAGGAGACCGCGTCTTCCTTTTTGGACGCACTCGCCGGGACAACGACGAGCGTTATTTCAGCGGATTCGAGCATTGAGGCCGTACGGTCGTCGATGCCCTCGTCCGTAATGATGGTGTCGATCCGTTCAAGTGGACAAAGGATCAGACTGGAACGATTCCTGAATTTGGAGCTGTCGACCAGAACGATCAGTTCATCCGCCTGGCCCACCAGTTTCTGTTCAGCCTGAATAAGCAGCGGGTCCTGTTCCATCAGGCCCATAGGGCCGATACCCTGCGCGCCCATGAACATGCGTCTGGCATAGAAGTTGCGCGCCACATCGTTTTCGAACGGCGACAGGATGATGTTCTGTTCGCGATAGATTGCGCCGCCAGGAAGAACGACCGAGTTCCGACTGTTCTTCATCAGGTGTTCGGCGATGGGAAAGGAGTTGGTAAACACCTGCATCTGACGCGAAGCCAACAGGTGGACCATCTGAAAGGTGGTTGTACCGCCGTTGATGATAATGGGCTCACCATCGTTGCAAAGCTCGGCTGCAGCAGCGGCAATTGCCTGCTTCTCAGCGATGTTGATGGTTTCGTTGTAGGAGAAAGGACGGCCTGCCAGCCCGACAAACGGAGTGGGCTTTACCGGCTCGGCCCCGCCCCGAACGCGGCGCAGGCGCTTTTGCCGGTCCAGAGTGGCGATGTCTCGCCGGATCGTCGCCTCGGACGCACCGGTTAGGGCACAAAGGTCGGCCACCGTGACCAGAGACCGCCCCTGAACGGTCGACAGTATGACGCGATGCCGGTCCTTTTCGTGCATGGTTCCTCCCATTTCGTTGCCCGGAGGGTGACCCAAACCGCCCGCAGCTGTCAATCAACTTTTGTCACAAACCGTCAAAAAACCGCATTAGTGAGCAATTGTGACTGAAAATGATTGACTTCGAGAGGCACCTCCGACAGTTTCACGCACGGAAACGCCCTCATAATATCCTGAAATGGAGTCACCGATGAGCCTTACAGCTTCCCAACAACCTCTTGAAAAAAAATGGGACAGCGCACGCGCCGCCGGAATGGGCGAAGCGGAAAAGCTGCTCTACCGGTCAAACCTCTTGGGATCGGACAAGAGAATCACGAACTACGGTGGCGGCAACACTTCGGCCAAGGTGATGGAGAAAGATCCGCTCACCGGCGACACTGTCGAGGTACTCTGGGTAAAAGGGTCCGGAGGCGATGTCGGGTCCATCAAAATGGACGGATTCGCCACGCTCTATATGGACAAGCTGAACGCCCTGCGCGGGATTTACCGGGGCGTGGAGTATGAGGACGAGATGGTGGGCTACCTGCCCCACTGCACCTTCAACCTGAACCCGCGCGCGGCGTCCATCGACACGCCGCTACATGCCTATGTGCCGCGCAAGCATGTGGATCACATGCATCCCGACGCAATCATTGCAATTGCTGCGGCCAGGGACAGCAGGGCGCTGACGCAGGAGGTTTTTGGGGACGATATCGGCTGGCTGCCATGGAAGCGGCCGGGTTTCGAACTGGGGCTGTGGCTGTCTAACTTCTGCGAGGAAAACCCGAACACGAAGGGTGTGGTTCTGGAGAGTCACGGTCTGTTTACCTGGGACGACGATGCGGAGGCGTGCTACGCGCTGACACTCGAGATCATTCAGAAAGCGATGGACTGGTTTGCCGAGCGCACCGCGGGCAAATCCGCGTTTGGTGGTGCCAAACATGAAAGCCTTGGAGCGGAACAGCGTCGGGAAGTGGCCGGACGCCTGATGCCAGCAATCCGGGGCATGGTTTCCGACCAGCAGCACATGGTCGGGCATTTCACCGACAGCGACGCGGTTTTGGAGTTTGTAAACGCGAAGGACATGACGCGGCTGGCCGCGCTCGGCACGTCCTGTCCCGACCATTTTCTGCGCACCAAGATCCGCCCGCTGGTGGTGGACTTTGACCCCGCCAACCCGGATTTAGACGCGACGCTGGGCGGTTTGACCGGATCGGTAGCGGAGTATCGGGAAGGATACAAAGCGTATTACGAACGCTGCAAACACAATGACAGCCCGGCGATCCGCGACCCGAACGCAGTTGTGTACTTGGTGCCCGGCGTGGGCATGATCACATTTGCCAAGGACAAGGCGACGGCACGAATTTCAGGCGAGTTCTACGTAAACGCGATTAACGTGATGCGCGGCGCAGATGCGGTATCCGAATACCAGGGTCTGCCTGAGCAGGAAGCGTTTGATATCGAATACTGGCTTTTGGAGGAGGCCAAACTCCAAAGGATGCCAAAGCCTAAAACCATGGCCGGGCGTGTTGCGCTGATAACAGGCGGCGCGGGGGGCATTGGCTCAGCCACGGCGGAACGGTACTTGCGTGAAGGTGCCTGCGTGATGCTGGCTGACATAGACGCCGAGGCGATTGGAGAGACCGAGAAAAACCTCGCCGGCCGGTATTCGTCAGATGTTGTACGCACCGTCGTTATGGATGTGACCGATGAGGCCGCGGTGTCGGCGGCATTTGCCAGAACGTCCGTAGAATTTGGTGGTGTCGATCTGCTGGTGTCGAACGCGGGTATCGCAAGTTCGGCACCGATTGAGGACACCAGCCTTGATCTGTGGAACAAAAACATGGACATCCTGTCGACCGGGTATTTCCTTGTGAGCCGGGAAGCCTTCAGGGTGATGAAGGTTCAGGACATGGGCGGGTCCATTGTGTTTGTGGCCTCGAAAAACGGCTTGGCCGCGTCACCGAATGCGTCGGCCTACTGTACCGCAAAAGCGTCGGAGATTCATCTGGCACGGTGCCTCGCGCTGGAAGGCGCGCCACACGGTATTCGCGTGAATGTGGTCAATCCGGATGCGGTATTGCGCGGCTCGAAGATCTGGTCAGGCGACTGGCTGAAGGAGCGTGCCGCAACTTATGGTAAGGACAAGCAAGGCCTTGAAGCGCATTACCGCGAGCGTTCGATGCTGAAGCGCTCAGTGCTGCCTGAGGATATCGCGGAGGCCGCATATTTTCTCGCGTCGGACCTTTCAGCCAAGTCGACCGGCAACATTCTGAACGTGGATGCGGGCAATGTGCAGGCGTTTACGCGCTAAATCTACGGTCGAAGAAAAAAAATTAAAATGGGAGGCACCGACATGATTGGTGGAGATATCGTCGCAGGTGAGAACGACCGCGCAAAGGCGAGCCTGCAGGCGGATTATGACGCGCTTGGGGAACATTTGGACCGGCGCGGCATCGATATCGGCGAAGTTAAGGCAAAAGTCGCCGGATATGGCGTTGCCATTCCGAGTTGGGGCGTTGGCACAGGTGGCACGCGTTTTGCCCGCTTTCCAGGCGCCGGCGAACCGCGCGGTATCTTCGACAAGCTGGACGACTGTGGTGTCATTCAGCAGCTGACACGCGCCACCCCGGCAGTTTCACTGCACATTCCATGGGACGTCGCGCCGGCAGCTGATCTTGTGGCGAAGGCGGAGGAAACTGGGCTGGCGTTCGACGCGATGAACTCCAACACCTTCCAGGACCAGGAGGGACAGGCACTGAGCTACAAGTTCGGCTCCCTGTCTCACACGGATGCTGCGACCCGGGCCCAGGCAGTGGAGCACAATCTGGCTTGCATTGCGCTGGGCCAAGAAATTGGGTCGACAGCTCTAACAATATGGGTTGGGGACGGATCGAACTTTCCGGGGCAGGCGAATTTCACGCGACAATTTGAGCGGTATCTGGAGGCTGCGGGGCAGGTCTATGCGGCGCTCCCCGATGACTGGACGCTGCTGACTGAGCACAAGATGTATGAGCCTGCATTCTATTCGACCGTGGTCCAGGATTGGGGCACAAACCTCCTGATTGCGCAGCAGCTTGGGGAGAAAGCGAAGTGCCTTGTAGACCTTGGGCATCATGCTCCGAACGTGAACATTGAAATGATTGTGGCGCGGCTGAACCAGTTCGGCAAGCTGGGCGGCTTCCATTTCAATGACAGCAAGTACGGAGACGACGACCTCGATACCGGCAGCATCGATCCCTATCGGTTGTTTCTGGTGTTCAATGAGTTGGTCGAGGCGGAGGCCGATCCGGACTTTGCTCCGATGCACATGCTCGACCAGAGCCATAACGTGACCGATCCGATCGAAAGCCTTATGGTTTCCGCGATGGAGGTGCAGCGCGCCTATGCCCAGGCTCTGCTGGTTGACCGAAACGCGTTGAATGACTTCCAGGAAGAGAACGACGCACTGATGGCGACGACGACGCTCAAACGTGGGTTCCGGACAGATGTCGAGCCCATTCTCGCAATGGCACGGATTGAAAACGGCGGGGCGATTGACCCGGTCGCAACCTACCGGGCCTCCGGGTATCGCGCGAAGGTTGCGGGTGAACGTCCGGCAGTCAGCGGCGCGGGCGGCGGGATCGTCTGACGATTCAGAACGGGTTGGGTCAGGTAGCAGCCTGAGATTGGAAGACTGTGAACTCCCGTCCATCCGCGAATTTCGGAAGAGGGTTCGCACTCGTGGATTGGGCGGCACAACGGGGAACCAAACCCAGCGAGTAGTGTTGATTCAGCATGAAAAAACCACACCTCAATCACCTAAGGTCAATCACGGTAGTGTCACCCCGGCCCAAACCCGTCCATTTTCTCCGTGCCGGCAATTCGCAGAAACATCACGGGAGATCAGCACGTGGGTGACGAACTGCAGCAGGGAGAAGCCATCGGCCCGGATGACATGCACGAGGTCGTGCACGAATTGCGGGGTGCCACCAGGGGCGATGAAACTACGCTAGGGGATGTCCTGGAGGAACTGGAGCACGCCTCATTTGTGCCGGTTTTGATGGCGCCTGCCCTCGCGGTGGTTTCGCCCCTATCAGGCATCCCACTGTTTTCCAGCTTTTGTGGCCTAGTGATTGCACTGGTGTCGGCTCAAATGGCGATGGGACGCACATCCCTTTGGTTGCCGGAATGGATCAAGACCCGGAAAATTCCGTCCGGACGCCTCAAAAAGGCAGCGGAAGGTCTCTCGAAACCGGCGAAATGGCTGGACCGTCACACCCATCGACGGCTTGATTTTCTCGTTGCTCCGCCGTTCGACAGGGTTCTCGTTCTGACCTGCATGCTCTGCGGCATGTCGATGACGCTTCTGGAGATCGTGCCCTTTTCATCGTCCATTCTTGGGGCGGCCGTGGTTCTGATGTCGCTCACGCTTCTTGTGCGTGACGGTCTTCTCGCCCTCGCGGCATATGGCTTCATCGGCATCGGTATCGCCGTGGTATTACAGGTTATCCCAGGCTGACGATTAAATGTGGCCCTCGGTCTCGATGTGGATGGTTTCTCCGCAATGTTTACAGTGGACCGCATCCGCGTCGTGCAGCACAAGGCCACATTCCTCACACTCTTTCCTCACCTTCGCCGGGCGAAACAATACCTGAAGAAGCCTGAGGAAGAGGGTTACTCCGAAGATCATGACGGCCACCGCAAGCATGCGTCCCCATGTGCCCGTGAGGATGATGTCGCCAAAGCCCGTCGTCGTTAAGGTCGTCACGGTGAAATAGAGCGCGTCGGCGTAATTGTTAATGTCCGGATTGGTAGTGGCCTGGGACGCGTAAATCAGGCCGGTCATTACGAAGAGAAAAACACCGAGATTGATGGAAGCGAGGATGATTTCCTCATTCTCCCGAAAATAACGGAAGTCCTTTCGCAATTCCCTCAGGAGGTGGTAGGTCCTGAGAAGGCGCAGGGTCCGCAGTATTCGCAGAAAACCCAGCCCCTCTCCGGCGATCGGCGCGAGAAAAGACACGATGGCAACGATGTCGGCCCAGGTCGTGAACCTCAGAAGCAACAACTTCCTACGCCGTTCAATGCCAACCCGCACGGCAAAATCTGCAAGGATGACGACACCAAAGAAAGCATCAAGAATTTCAATGGCTCGGGATGGCGGCAGAAAAGAAGTCACGATCACGAAAAGGATTGTAATCACATCAAATGCCAAGAGCCCGTAACGGAATTTGCGCGCTTCCGGCGTGCTGTTTTCGTAGAGCGGTCTGACCCTGTCCAACACCTGTTTAATCCGTTGTTAGCGGCTACCGAACGGTTGCGGTGTCATACCACATTGTCCGCGACGTAGGCTCCCCGTTCTCCCATTGGCCGTACCGGCCCGGTGGTCGTGTCGCGACGGGTTTTGAGCTCAAGGTTTGCATTGATCTCCGCACCAATAAGAACGGCAAAGGCTGAGGCATAAAACCAGAAAAGCACGCCTACGATCGCACCGAGCGACCCATAGGTCTGATTAAAATTAGCAAAGCGCGATATATATATCGACAGCCCGACGGACATGAGAAGCCAGATGAAGGTCGCGGTCACCGCGCCGTAGGTCACCCACCGTTTTCGGGCTGTGGAACGGTGTGGACCGTAGCGATAGACCGCTCCTATCACAAGAGTTACGGCCATTCCCATGATTAGCAGTGGTGCACCCTGCGCAAGCACACGACCGGTCACGCCGAACTCAAAAAATCGAAGTGTCGCGGGGATGGCAACGACCGTAAGCAGCGCTACAATCACCATGACGATGACCACCAGCGTCAGGCCAAGAGAAAAGAGATACTGAACTATGATGTTGCGATCATCGCGTTCATTGTAGACGATGTTCAAGCCCTCAATCAGCGCCGTCACGCCCGCACGGGCACTCCACAACGCAAACAGGATCGAAACGAGAGTTGTGACCCCCAGCGCACTTCGACCTGCTGAAACGAGCGCATCCACCTGATCCGAAATCATTTGGTACACGTCGGGCGGCAGCAGGGGCTGCACGGCTTCCAGACTGGAGACAACATGGCTCGGGTCGGCGATCAGCCCGTAAATGGCAATTAGTGCGGCTATGGCGGGGAAGATCGCGAGGAAACCGAAAAACGCAACTCCAGCGGATATGATGGAGAGGTGATCGTTGCCGATCCCCTGCAAAACCCGAACCGCCACGTCTTTCCACCCGGATATGGACAGTGAGGACGGGCGGGATGCCTGATGATCATTGGGTTGCTGTGCGGTCGTATCCGTCAATTCCTGCACTCCGGCTTAACTGTTCCCTGAATGTTAACCTGCCAAAAGCCGCAATGGTTCCGATACGCAAACAACTGCGCGCCATCCCGACGGTGAGTTGCGGGCGCGCCGCTAATGTTTAGTATCGCGGCCAATGAATAACGACCAATATGGGAGGGAGTGGATTATGCGGGTTCTATTTACGGGTGGATCTGGAAAAGCCGGACGTCATGCAGTGGAATACCTGCTGGAAAGAGGCCATCGCGTCGTTAACGTTGACAGGGTGCCATTGGATCTTGCCGGCGTGGATAACCGTATCGCCGACGTAACCGATGCCGGGCAGATGTTCGATGTGATGGGCGCCTATGCCGGGTTTGACGAGATGGAGCCGGGAACAGGTGTTCCGCATTTCGATGCGGTGGTGCATTTCGCGGCCATCCCGAGACTGCTGCTGACATCGGATAACGAGTGCTACCGCGTCAATACAATTGGCACGTACAACGTGATTGACGCAGCAGTGAAATTTGGTGTGCGGAAAATCGTGTTCGCGTCGTCAGAGACCACTTACGGCGTCTGTTTTGCCGATGGCGAGCGCAAACCTGAATACCTGCCCGTGGACGAGGAACACCCGGTTGTGCCCGAGGACAGTTACGCCATGTCCAAGGTCGTCAACGAGGTGACGGCCCGCAGTTTCCAGCGGCGGTCGGGTTTCGACATTTATGGATTGCGGATCAACAACGTGATTGAGCCTCACGAATATTCGGAGAAGTTTCCGGCATTCATGGAGGATCCGTCTCTCCGGCGCCGCAACATCTTCGCCTATATTGACGCACGTGATCTCGGCCAAATGGTGGACCGGTGCCTTGCGACAGACGGTCTGGGATACGAGGTCTTCAATGTATCCAACGACGATCATTCAGTTGGACAGACCACGTCCGAGCTCATCAGCCGCTTCTATGAAGGCGTTCCCGCCTGCGAAATGGAAGAACGGGAAACCTTCTATTCCAACCAAAAAGCTAAAGAACTGCTTGGCTTCCAACCGGAGCACGGCTGGCAGCAATATATCGACGGATAGCTCAACTGTTGAAAATGGCGCGACAATCAATTGCCAGTCGCGCCATTTAAACACAGAACTGAATTCAATAGGTCAGAGTCAGCGATTTCAGGAGGACGATCATGGGCGTACTGCGCGACGGTGAATGGCTGACACAGAAGGAATTCGACACCTCGGATGATGGCGCGTTTGAGCGACAGGAATCCCGGTTTAGAAACTGGGTGACGGCGGACGGATCGGCAGGACCCACGGGTGATGGTGGTTTCAAAGCGGAAAGCGGTCGATACCATCTATACGTGTCCCTAGCCTGTCCATGGGCGCACAGAACCCTGATCTTTCGTGCGCTGAAATCGCTGGAGGACCACATTTCAGTGGCTGTCGTTCATCCGCTAATGGGTGCGGACGGATGGACCTTCGAGACCGATGTTGATGGAGCAACCGGAGACCGGCTGCTTGGCAAATCCCTGCTTCGCGAGGTCTACCTCGAAGCGGATCCTAACGCGACGACCCGTGTGACCGTGCCGGTATTGTGGGACAAAAAAACCAATACGATCGTATCGAACGAGAGTTCCGAAATCATTCGCATGTTCAATTCGGCATTCGACGGTATTACTGGAAACACTCTTGATTTCAGGCCGGAGGAACTCGCCCCGGAAATCGACGAGGTGAACGACCGCGTGTATCCAAACCTCAACAACGGCGTTTACCGGTCAGGCTTCGCCACCAGCCAGGCAGCCTATGATAGTGCCGTTCGCGATGTGTTCGAAACCCTCGACTGGATGGAAGAGCGGCTTTCAGGACAACGCTATCTGGCGGGCAACCAGGTGACTGAGGCGGACTGGCGCGCGGTTACAACCCTGTTTCGGTTTGACCCTGTCTATCACGGTCATTTCAAATGCAACCTGAGACGCCTTATCGACTATCCCTCGGTCTGGGCTTACGCGCGGGAACTTTATCAGGTGGATGGGATCGCGGGGACGGTGGATTTCGACCACATCGTGCAGCACTATCACCGCAGTCACGAGAGCATCAATCCACACCGCATCGTGCCGATCGGCCCGGAACTGGACTGGAATGAACCGCATGGCCGCGACGACATGACTGCGGTGTGAGGCACAGTCAGGCGGACTTTCGCGTCGACAGGTGTCTGTTCCCGTAATGCTCCACCATTGCGGTCATGTCCGACAGGCGTGAGGTCGGCGTCAGACAGCCACGAACGTTTGGCAGGAGTTCGAAAACCGAACTTCCGGAGAAAAACCCACTGGCCGTGACGGCCAGTATGGGGATGTCCGGATCCCTGTAGGTTGCAAAATCAGCGACAAAATGAGCCTCGAAATTCGGCATCTCCAGATCAAGGACAATTACGCCATACTCATTAACCCGCAGCGCCTCAAACGCGGCTGACATTTCGGACACGACCGTGCAATCATGACCCTGGCGGGTCAGGTGACCAGCCCAGATCCATGCCAGATCGAAATTATGCCCTACTACAAGTATCTGCACGTAACAGCTCGCCCCATATCCAAAAACGGCCGACCCCGGAACAAGCGTCCGGGGAGACACGAAACCGCCTCCCATAGGTTGACAGTGTACACGAACTCAAACTTTTCGCGTACCTGACACTAACGGCCAATTTTGCTAAAATTTGGTGAACCTTTGAGATAACTTCGCAGATGCAACCACGGGTTGTTTTTAGGCCTCCTGAAACCTTATTTATGCTCGCACAGCGTATTTGAAGCCTCAATCCGAACGGAAATTGTAAAAACTGCTGCTGTTTCGGCTCTAATCTCACATTTTTTCCTCCGGTTGCACCGCCCCCAAAATCGTCAGAACGTCCCTTACACGCGGGCGTGAAAGAAAACCGGCGGAATTTTGCCTGTCGCAACGGAAGGAAAATCGGAGTACCGAGGAATGTGGAGTTTGTGGAGAACAATCAAACCGGCCTAAATTTTTTACAGGGAGAAAACCATGACAGATGATATCGTAATTTTGGGCGGGGCCAGAACCGCCATTGGTACCTTTGGTGGAAGCCTCTCATCGACGCCACCTATTTCTCTTGCGGCGACAACAGCGAAAGAGGCTATGAACCGCGCGGGTGTTGAGCCCGGTATGATCGGAAATGTCGTCTACGGCCACGTCATCAACACCGGCCCACGGGACATGTATCTCTCACGCGCCGCTGCAATTGAGGCAGGCATTCCAGACAAGGTCCCGGCGATGAACGTCAACCGGCTCTGCGGTTCAGGTGCGCAGGCCATCGTCTCAGCGGTTCAGTCACTTCAGCTTGGCGATGCAGAGTTTGCCCTCGCTGGTGGCGCCGAGAACATGTCGCTCTCGCCATACATTCTGCCCGCAGCCAGATTTGGTCAGAAAATGGGCGACGCCGGTGCCGTCGACATGATGGTTGGCGCACTCAGTTGCCCGTTCGGCACCGGCCATATGGGTGTGACGGCGGAGAACGTGGCAAATGAACACAATATCAGTCGTGAGGATCAGGACGCGTTTGCGCTGGAATCCCAGACCCGGGCGGCAAAAGCCATTGAAGAGGGAAGGTTCGAGAGCCAGATCGTGCCGGTTCAGGTCAAAGTGAAGCGGGAGATGGTCGAATTTAAGGTCGACGAGCACCCCAAGAGCACCAGCCTTGAGAAACTCGCCGGTTTGCGCGCCGCCTTCCAGAAGGACGGTTCGGTGACCGCCGGTAACGCGAGCGGAATAAACGACGGCGCGGCATCGGTGGTTCTGGCCTCCGCCAATGCGGCGAACTCGGCCGGCCTGAAACCTGTCGCAAGGGTTCTGGGCTATGCGCTGGCTGGCGTACGACCCGAAGTGATGGGAATCGGACCAATTCCAGCTGTCGAAAGCCTTTTGAAGCGAACCGGATTGGAGATCGGTGACTTTGCCGTGATTGAGAGTAATGAGGCGTTCGCTGCGCAGGCCCTTGCCGTTAGCCGTGGACTTGGGTTCGACCCCAACGTCGTCAACCCGAACGGCGGTGCAATTGCCCTCGGTCACCCGGTTGGCGCAACCGGAGCGCTGATCACCATCAAGGCGCTTTACGAGTTACAGCGTATCGGCCGCGGCAAGGCGCTGGTAACAATGTGCATCGGCGGTGGACAGGGCATAGCACTCGCCATCGAAAGCCTGTAGGACAGCGCTCCCGTCCGGTTCCGACCTGGGGCCGGACGCGTAACTTTACGGGGTAAGTGATGGCAACGGTTCTGTCTGGAAAATCGGTGGTGGTAACGGGTGCGGCGAACGGCATTGGGCTTTCCACCGCCCGCAGGTTTGTTCAGGCTGGCGCCTCGGTCATGATGGCCGATATCGACGAGGACAAGCTGGAGCGGGAGGTCGAAACCCTTGAGTCCGAGGGGTACGACGGACAGGCGCAGTTCTTTCATGGTGATCTGAGAGAAAAGCTGACGCGCACCAATTTGGTGGCTGCCACGGTCGATGCCTTCGAAGACATTCACGTTCTGGTTAATGCAGCCTGGCTGATCGCGTCGGGGGATCCGCTGAACCCGAAAGAAGACCAGTTCGACGAGATCATGCAGCAAAACGTCACGGCCAACCTTCGCATGAGCCAGATTGTGGCGAAACGCATGATTGAATACGCCGAAGAGGAGACGCCCTCCCCTTCCGACCGGTGCATCCTGAACATCAGTTCGATCTACGCCCAGCGCAGCATGCCGGAATTCATGTCCTTTTCGGTCGCCTCCGCTGCGGTCAACCAGTTGACCCGCTGCATGGCGACGACACTGGCCAAGCACGGTATCAGGGCCAACTGCGTGGCCCTGGGAGGCGTTTTCGGGGATTCTCTAGGGATAGCCATGCCCGAAGTGGATGACCTGAAGGACGCAATTCGCGATGTAACACCCCTCGGTCAGGCTGACGGATATCGCGATGCGGCCCATACCGCAGTTTTCCTGGCTTCACCGGGATCACGGTTTACGACAGGACAAATTCTGACGGTTGATGGCGGACGGGAGTTGATCGACCCCCTCGATGCGGCGGTCGAACTGAGCGGAGACCAATGAACGGACGGCCCGGGACGATGCCGGGCCGTGTATCTGAAACCGGGATCAGTCAGCCCGGCTGTCGGTATCTTCGTCCTCATCCTCGTCCGAGGAAAAACCTGAATTGCTGAAGAGACTTTCCGCGTCGTGTTTGGCATTCGCCGCGTCGCGCTCATCGTCGTCTTCCTCACCCTCATTGCCCAGCGTGAAGTTTTCCAGACCCGCCATGCTCGAAGGCATGCGCGGCTCGGCGTCCATCGAGAGCGACTGTTCCGTCGAGACGAGTTTCATGCGCTCGTCATCCGACATTACGCCACCCTCGGCGCCCTGTTTTTTGACGGCCTTTGCAACCGCGGCATCAAGCTCGATCTGCTTGCACATGCCCAGTGCGACGGGGTCCACCGGCTGGATGTTGGCAATGTTCCAGTGCGTCCGCTCACGGATCGACTGGATCGTCGGTTTCGTCGTGCCAACAAGCTTGGAAATCTGACCGTCGGACAGCTCGGGATGAAACTTGACCAGCCATGCAATAGCCGCGGGACGGTCCTGGCGCTTGGAAAGCGGAGTGTAGCGCGGACCCTTACGCTTTGTTTCGCCTTCAGCGGCCGGGTTGTGCATCAACTGCAGCTTGCCACGGGGGTTTTCCTCGCAGCGTTTAATTTCGTCGGCCGTCAGCTGTTTATTGTCGATGGGGTCAAAGCCCTTAATTCCCTGGGCGACCTCTCCATCAGCAATACCGTTGACCTCAAGCTCGTGCAGACCACAGAAATCAGCGATCTGTTTGAAGCTCAAAGTTGTGTTGTCCACCAGCCACACGGCGGTCGCTTTTGCCATCAATGGTAGTGCCATCGGTCGGTTTCCTCATTCATCAAAAACGCGTTGCGCCCCCTAGGTGAAACCCGGGTGCGCCTTGGCGCGAAGATCGGTTTTCGTGGGGAGTATTGCGCGCTATATAGGCGTCATGAAACCAATGTTAAAGTTTTTTTTGATTGCAGCCGCGTTGAGTGCGGTTCCGCGGGCCACTGTGGCGCAGGGATACGACTATTTCGTCATGGCCCTGACATGGACGCCAAGCTTCTGTGAAACGGCGGATCCGGACCGCAACCGGGAACAGTGCGATCCGTCCCGCGATCTTGGATTCGTTTTGCACGGCTTGTGGCCTCAATACGAGGATGGCTGGCCCGAATACTGCGAAACCTCGGAGCGGGATCCGTCCCGCAGTGAAACGGGAGCCATGGCCGATATCATGGGATCGGGCGGGCTAGCCTGGTATCAGTGGAAGAAACACGGGCGCTGTTCCCGCGTTTCGGCAGAGAACTATTTTAAGGCATCCCGATACGCCTACAACTCCATTTCCAAACCCTCAGGTCTGTCCCCGGAAATGACGACTGATGAACTGGAACGGGCCTTTATTCAGGCAAATGACGACCTGAACCACGATTCCATGGTCGTCACCTGTCGCGGCGATCTGATCCGTGAGGTCCGTATCTGTCTCGACCTTAAGCTGCGTCCGCGCGACTGCTCCCAGGATGTCCTTCGGTCCGCATGCTCCTATCGCGGCGATTTGGAACTGCCTCCAATCCCTTAGAAACCGGCTTCAGGCGCCGCTGCCGTCGTCGCGGTCAAACCATCGGAAAATGTAACCAGCCGTGATTCCGACGAGAACCACGCGAACCAGATGATGGCAGGCGACCAGTGCTGTGTCGAAATTGAGCGCCAATGCAACAAGGCCCATCTCCGCCAGACCGCCGGGCGAATAGGCCAAAACGAGAAGAAGCACGTTAATTCCAGTCAGCAGATGCAAAATCCACGCAAAAAACACCGTCATGGACAGTAGAATAACCGTGGAGCCGAGACACAGGACAAGTGTCTTTCCCACCTGCCGGAAAGTTTGACCGAAGAAACGGCAGCCAATCGTGGTGCCCAGGCCGACCTGTGCGGCGATCACCAGCTCCCGAGGGATCTCAAAATCGCTAAGATCGGAAATGTGCAAGGTTGCACTGACCAGCATCGGTCCGAGCAAAAAGGCCGCCGGGAGCTTCAGGTAATGCCCAAGAGCAACACCCGCGACACATGTCCCGGTCATCCAAATGGCGGTCTGCCATGACAGATCGCTTATCCTGAAGACCTCATCGTCGGGGCCCCCAGAGCCCAACTGACCCTCGACGAAAAACAGTTGGATCACTCCGGATACAATGAACACAACGAGAAGTATGCGTGCGGAATGAATAAGGGCTATGCGTTGCGGGTCAGCCCCCTTGGCCTCGCCCAACAGAGTCATTTCGATGAGACCACCGGGCATTCCGCAGAAATAGGCGGTTTTGAAGTCGTAGCCGCAAACACGATGAAAATACCAGACACAGGCCGCTCCGGCCGTCAGCATAAAAACCGCCAGACCGGCCAGAGGCAGGATCCAATCCGAGGCCCGCAACAGAACATCGCTGGGGAACCCTGCGCCGAGGAGCGTGCCAATAACCGCGGAAAGCGGAGGACGCACCCATCTGGGTGTCCCAACCGGCATGCGGGCGAGCGCGGCGATGGTTGAGGCTGTAATCGCGCCCAGCATCCACGGGAGGGGCAGGTGCAGCAGGTTAAAAATCAGCCCTCCGGTCGCGCCACAAAGGACTGCGAGGAAAAGACGCGCCGATATTTGCAGCCCTGATGTGACTGGCATTCAATTTCCGTTCCCTGAGCGGGGTCCGGCGGGCCCAGGCCTGGGTCGCCGTATATATTCCTGTTTTGTGCGACAGGCGCCCCGGTCGAACAATCCTGACACGTGGGAACGCCCGACCGTCGTCGCTGCTTTTGGGCAGTTGTCAGCGACAATAACGCGCCACGCAAGCCAAAATATGTCGATGCTTGCGAGTTGCGAATTGCAACATCAAAGGATTTGCGCAGGCGAAAATAGTGCTATGCAGTCGGTATGGCACGTATTTCACCGTACTGGATCTGGTTTTTGCTCGCTTTGCCTGCCTTTGGAATGGCCTGGGATTTGGTCAGGTCCAGCAATCCGCGAATATTCCACATCCTGGTGCATCCATCAGGTGAGTTTTCCGCAAGGTTTTTGATCATCGCACTTATGGCCACGCCCCTGTGCATGCTCCTTAAGGGCTGGCGCGGGCCTCGCTGGCTAATGAGGAACCGAAGGTATTTTGGGGTAGCCGCGTTCGCCTATGCGGCCCTGCATACGATTTTCTATCTGGTCGACAAGGGAACCGCGGCAACCGTAATCGGTGAGTTGCCCCGTTTCTACATCTGGACCGGCTGGCTGGCGTTCGCCGTATTTATTCCACTTGCCGCGACCTCGATGGATTATTTCGTAAGGGTCATGGGACCGAACTGGAAAAAGCTGCAGCGCTGGACATATGGTGCTGCCGTTCTGACGCTGCTTCATTGGGCGTCGATACACGGGTGGAAACATCCCGCAGCCGCGCTGATTCATTTCGGCCCACTGGCTCTTCTTGAGGGATATCGAATTTGGTACAGATATCTCAGACCCCGTCAGTCCGCAGTGTAGCAGGGAACGGCACCCGCAACAGTGGATCACCTGTCGGAGAAGTATTCATCGATTGATAGGCAACAGACTGGCAGGCCAAAGACTTGTGATTGGACTCCTGATACTCATCAACGTGCGGTTCCCGTATTTTGCTGCACTAGTAATTCCGGTCCCGACGACTGCTGAGGTGGTTTTATTGCTCGCGATTCTATCCGGAGTGATGATGCCGCTTGCCGGTTTTTCAAGCAAATTGATCCGGACACGGCCTGGCATGGCCGATTGAGCCATCGCTACGGGCTTATTCGCGTACAATCCAATGACGGACTGGACCCCCGGGCCGGTGCGGGTCTATAGGCGGGTGGTAGCAGATGGGGAATGCACAGTCATGGAACCGACCAAAGAAGGCCTGCGTCTGGCCGACGAAGTTGCGCAGCGCCACGGCGTAAGCACGGACGCCGTCGTCACGCTCATGCGCTCTCTGGCCTCCGGCGGCGGCACGCAGGCCCAGTTCAGCCATCCGGAGCTTGGCGGCATGGGGCAGTGGTCACTCAGCGGCATGACAATGGTTGGCGACATGTTCAACAATGCGCTGAAAGCGAAGGTGGATGCCCTTTGTACGGACCTCTCCCAGGTCGTAAGGGAAGCTGGAGTGTTCAGGCCGTCCGGCCCCACAACTCAGGGTCAGACACAGTCGGGGGGCCAGCCTGGGGTCAGCCTGTTCATTTCCGGTGGCAACTGGTGGCCTGAGGAATTGGGCGCACCATCCTCCTCCGGTTCTCAAAACGATCTTCGTTACGCATTTTTTCCGTCGACCCGGCGACTTGCCGTCGAGGTTGGAGGTCAAATGACAGTGTACGACACGGCTGATCACATGATCTCCGGCGTCTCGCAGCAGCAAAGCGGAGACCAGTCGCTGACGTTCACCAGCCAGTTCGGTCTGGTGCGGCTGGCGGATCTGAAGATTGTTGATGCTCAGGGCGACGCAAACGACGAGCCTGAAGTGGTTTCTACAGCGACGGTTGCCGACGTTCCAACGGACGTGACCGCTCCGGCACCCGCAACGCCACAGGAAACACCAAGCAGGTCGGATGAAGAGGATGTGTTCGCGAAACTTGAACGCATAGCCAGCCTTCACCAAAAAGGTATTCTAACGGATAGCGAGTTCGAATCCAAGAAAGCGGAACTTTTGGCCCGAATTTAGCAGGTTCCCGCTTTCCTGGTTGTAGTTCAGCCCGGCGCGGTACAGCCCTGTACTTCAACAGCTCGATCGGCATCCAACACGGTCACTCGCAGACTGCTGCGATCAAGCAAAACGCCGTTTCCGTCCAAACCATCAATGCGCGCCCGACTGGTCACGTGATGCCCCTCGGTTTTCGTATCGGCAAAATCAATCCAGACCATCGGGTCGGGAGCCTCAACCACCACGTACTGCGCGTCATTCTGAGAAGCCGCAAATTCGATACTGGTGGCCAACGAGAAACCTTTATCCGTAGGAACAATGTTGCAGGTGGCCTTCAAAACTCCACCTTCGGCAGCCGACTGAGCACGTTGCGAGAGAGCTTTTTCGATTCCCTCCCTGCCCTGTGAGACCGAAGCAACATCGATCTGGCCATTCAGATCGACGGTTGCCGGGATACATATTTCGCTGCAAAGCCCGTAGTCGATGGCAAGCGAAATCTCGATAGGAGTTGCAGAATCGATCGGCACCAGCCGAACGGGAAGCACCAGTTCCTCCTCGAACACGAACGATACAAAACCGAAAGTTTCGAGAATTTCAGGCCGGGGCCACTCAAATGTCACGCTTTTAAGGTTCGAGGAACCGGACCAGTCAAATTCCCACGGGATACCCACTTGGCCTGGGACCCGCCAGTACGTGTGCCAGCCAGGCTCCATCTCAAAACGCAATGCCGCCACATGACTGCCATCATCCTGCTGCCACCCGGAAAGAAACGCCGCCGACGCGATCTGACTGGGGTCCTGCGCCAAAACTGGACCGGACAGAACCGTTAGGGAGGCCAATGAAATCTGAGCGATATTGAACATTTGTATCCGCGACGCTTTTCCCGCCCGCCACCATACGGGTTTGCCCCCCGGCGAAAAGTAACAAAACCGAAATTCGCGCAGCCGTGAACAAACCGTCAGCGAAGAGCCGGCGTTGTCTGAGCGAACAGAAAAAATTGAAGGGGAACAGTGGCTCAGGTCGCTTGAATTCCCAAGGGATCGGGACCATTCTCCAGTGATGCAAGGTATTGAAGCCAGTTTTCTCGAAGGACAGCTTCTTATCGCGATGCCCGGTATGGGCGATCCGCGGTTTGAGAAATCTGTCGTGTTTGTCTGCTCCCATTCGGATCAGGGCGCAATGGGTCTTATTGTCAACAAACCGGCGCCTGATCTGAGATTTGATACGCTGCTCGAGCAACTGGATATCACCTCAACAATCGACCTGAGAAACACGCCGGTGCATTTCGGCGGACCCGTTGAACACGGACGTGGCTTTGTGCTGCACACCCCGGATTATGCGGTGGATGGCGGCAGTATACAGGTCAATACCGGGTTTTCGATGACGGCAACGCTCGACATTCTCAGGGACATGGCCGTGGGACGCGGACCGGACTTGTCTCTTCTGGCGCTTGGATATTCGGGATGGGGACCTGGACAACTTGAAAGTGAAATCCGGCAGAACGCCTGGCTCACCGCGTCGGCCGATCAGGAGCTCGTGTTCGGAGGGAACAGTGCCGGCAAATGGGACGCCGCTCTTCGCTCGCTGGACATTGATCCGCGTCTTCTTTCAGGCGGCGGCGGAAGCGCCTGATCCCTGCCCTACAAGTAAATCACACTCAAATTTCAGGAGCGGACTACATGCCGGCTGAAACACGGAAATCCTGGGTTCTGGACAGCAGACCCCAGGGGCGACCCACACTCGGGAACTTCAGGATGGAAGAACAGCCGCTTGAGGAACCCGGGGACGGGAAATTTTTGGTGCGAACCATCTGGCTGTCACTCGATCCCTATATGCGCGGCAGGATGAATGAGGGAAAGTCTTACGCACCGCGGGTAGAACTTGGCGAGGTCATGACGGCGGAGTGCGTCGCGGAGGTCATATCCTCCAAACACCCTGACTATAAAGTTGGAGAAATCGTAAGTGGACAGTTCGGCTGGACCACACATGCGATTTCTGACGGAGAACAGGTGCGCAGGCTTGATCCGGAGGCCGCACCACTGGGGTCTGCGCTGGGCATACTGGGCATGCCGGGCATTACGGCCTGGACATCACTCAACGTGCTGGCTGAGGCCATGCAAGGGGAAACAATCGTTGTATCAGCCGCTACGGGCGCCGTCGGAACGGTTCTGGGCCAATTGGCAAAGCTGAAAAAGCTACGGGTGATCGGCGTAGCCGGCGGCAAGGAAAAGTGCGAATGGGCGGTTGAAAACCTGGGATACGATGTCTGCATTGACCATCACATGGCTGCGGACGAACTCGCGGAGGCCATCCGCGCGGCGGCTCCTAACGGCGTCGACATCTACCATGACAATGTCGGGGGAAAGACCCTCGAGAGCGTTGTTCCGGCGATGAACGACCACGGTCGAATTGTCGTGTGTGGCGTTATCGCCTGGTACAACGGCGAAGGAATTGCTGATGCGATGCCGCTTCCAAAGGTCTGGAGTAACATTCTCGTCAAGCGGCTTAAGGTGCAGGGGATGATCGTCTTTGACTATTTCGATCGTTACTCCGAGTTTCTCGAAGAGGTCGCCCCCCTTGTCAAATTCGGGCAACTGTCATGGCGTGAAACGGTTGTTGAGGGAATTGAGAACGCGCCCAATGCGTTCCTCGGACTGTTTGATGGGAGGAACTTTGGGAAACTGCTCGTTCGCGTGGGCCCAGACCCGTCGGAGGCAGGCAACTAGTCTTTGGGAGCGGCGGCCCGTTGCAACCTGTCGTTAATCGCCAGACCAAGGCCGGTTTTCGGTATTGAGGCGACCGCTATGCTTTTCCCGCCTTCCGTTTTCGCAAGAGCGTCAAGTTCGCGAAGGTGGGAAAACAGGTTGGCTGCGGCCTCCACCATATCGCCAGAGACCGACAGGTTCAGGCCTCGATAACCCGTTTGGTCGGGTCCAAACCCCAGCCAAATTTCATCGTCCTGCGGCGCGGATGCATTGATTCGCATTCCTGCGTCTGGCGAGTAATGCGAAGTCATCTGGCCCGGCGCGGTTATATCACCCCCCTTGAAACGCTGCATCTCCTGCCCGAGACAGGCGGCGATCGCCTCCACCGGGAGGCCACCGGGTCGCAGAAGGACGGAAATGTCGCCGTCAAAACCAACGATCGTCGATTCCAGACCGACCTCACACTGCCCTCCGTCGACGACAGCGGCGATGCGGTGACGCAGCCCATCCAGCACGTGGTCTGCCGAGGTTGCACTCACCCGCCCTGACGGGTTAGCGGACGGAGCGGCCAAGGGGCCACCGAAGGCATTCAGAAGTTCCTGAGCGAGAGGGTGGGCTGGAATGCGAACGGCCACCGTGTCCAGACCGGCTGTAACCAGATCCGAAAGTCCCGTATCCGGCTTTCGCGGAAGCACAAGCGTCAGTGGCCCCGGCCAAAATGCCTGGGCCAAATCGCGGGCACTATCGGAAAATGACGCAATCGTTTCCGCGATTTCGAGGTTGGCCACATGGGCGATCAGCGGATTAAAGGAAGGGCGGTTTTTCGCCTCAAATATTCCAGCCACGGCGCGATCGTTGCAGGCGTCCGCGCCAAGGCCGTAAACCGTCTCCGTAGGGAAGGCCACGGGATCACCGGATTTCAACAGCGATACGGCCGCCCTGATCCCGCGCGGACCATCGGATAGTTTCACCGTATTGTAATCCACCATTTTGTGTCCCGGTCCTGTTCAGGTTTACGCCGCGTTTAACTTGCCGCAGCAGGAACTGCACCCTAAAGTCCCGTTCCGGCGATTGACTACAGTCAAACCCGCAAAACTGGAAGCGGCATGTTGCCACAAACGTCAGCCCAGTGAGGAAACCCATGACCTATCGTGCTCCGACAACTGAAATGCGGTTTTTGCTGGATCACGTGCTCGACGCCGGGAAGCTCCCGGAAACAGACCGTTTTGCGGAAACCACGCCAGATCTCGTCGATGCCATTCTCAGTGAAGCCGCGAAGCTTTGCGAAGGTGTGCTGGATCCGTGCAGGCGCGCCGGTGATTTGTCTCCGGCCGAACTGACAAACGGTGTGGTGCAAACCTCGCCCGGGTTTGCGGAAGCTTTCGCCGCGATTGCTGAAGGGGGCTGGTCAGGGATTTCGGCGGACCCGGAATATGGTGGCATGGGGCTGCCAATTACCGTGACATCATGCGTCAACGAAATGATGTCCTCGGCCAACCTCGCGCTTTCCCTCTGCCCATTGCTCACCCAAGGGCAGATTGAGGCCCTGGAACATCATGCCAACGACGAGATCAAAGCGATCTATCTGCCCAAACTGATTTCAGGCCAATGGACAGGCACCATGAACCTGACCGAACCTCAGGCCGGATCAGATGTCGGAGCGCTGCGCACAAAGGCAGAACCGGATGACGATGGCTCGTACCGGATAACGGGTCAGAAAATTTACATCACCTGGGGCGACCACGACATGGCCGAGAACATCAGCCATCTGGTCCTTGCGCGCCTGCCGGATGGAAAACCTGGTCCGAAAGGAATTTCGCTGTTTGTGGTTCCCAAGTTCATACCTGACGAGGATGGAAAACCGGGGGTCGCCAATACCGTGCGCACGGTTTCCCTTGAGGAAAAGATGGGGATCCACGGCAGCCCAACCGCGGTGTTGAGCTTTGAGGATGCGAAGGGATGGATGGTGGGCGAGCCGCATCAGGGCATGGCGGCCATGTTCACAATGATGAATAACGCACGTCTTGGCGTAGGCATGCAGGGCGTGGCTCAGGCCGAGGCCGCGATGCAGGCCGCGGTTGCGTATGCCAGAGATCGGGTTCAGGGCAGACCGCTTCAGGGTGACGAGAAAACCATCATAGGCCATGCGGATGTACGGCGGATGCTGGCCCGAATGGCCGCATTAACCGCGACCGCACGTGCCATCGGCCTCGACTGCGCCGTTTCCATCGACATGGCGACCGCTACCGGCGATCCGGACTGGAAAGCCAGAGCCGCATTTCTGACGCCGATCGCCAAGGCATTCGGCACGGATACAGGGTGCGAGGTGGCTGATCTCGGAGTGCAGGTTCACGGCGGCATGGGCTACATAGAGGAAACCGGTGCCGCTCAGTACCTGCGTGACGCCCGGATCACCCCCATTTACGAAGGCACCAACGGTATCCAGGCGATGGATATGGTAGGGCGCAAGTTGATGGATGGCGGGAAAGCGGCCATGGCTCTGCTTGGCGAAGTTCAGCGTACGGCGGCGGATGCCTGTGAGGCGGGTCAGCAGTTGAAAATGGCGGCGAACATGCTGAGCGAAACAACGGAATGGATGGTCGCGAGCGAAGCCAATCAACGGTTTGCGGGTGCCGTCCCCTATCTGAGGGCTTTCGCTTTGGTCCTCGGGGGGCATTACCTTTTGAAAGCCGTCGCGGCTGACGAAAGTCGTCTACCGCTCGCCCGCTACCACGTGGCGCAACTCCTGCCGGAAGTGACCGGTCTTTGCGCACAGGCGAGAGGTGGAACCGACCTGCTTTACGCACTGGACTTTCCAGCCTGATGGACCGTCCTGTAGAGGTTGTTGATTACCCATTCACGTCGCCACCGGCCAGCGGTGAAGCGGTCGAGATTCAGGATGGTCTGTTATGGATGCGTGTTGGACTTCCCATGCGTCCGAGCCATTTGAACATTTATGCGTTTGACGAGGGCGACAGCTGGACCATCGTTGACACTGGAATGAATGTCAAAAGCGTGCGCGCCGAATGGCAGGCGCTCCTTGTTGGTCCACTTGCTGCCAAACCGGTCGGTCGCGTTATCCTGACGCATTATCACCCCGACCATGTGGGCCTCGTTGGGTGGTTTCAGAAGGAACACGGCGCGGAACTATGGTGCACCCAGGCGACGTGGCTCTTCGCCCGAATGCTAACCCTTGATGTGCAGACCGAATATACGAAGGAAACAATCGCGTTCTGGAAGGCCGCCGGGATGGACGAGGACATTCTCGCGGAGCGGCAGTCGTCCAAGCCTTTCTGCTTTGCGGATGTGGTTTATCCAATGCCCCTTGGGTACCGCAGGATTTATGACAGCGAAACTGTCAGCATAGGCGACAAACAGTGGACGGTACGGATGGGCCAGGGACATGCCCCGGACCAGGCGACGTTTTGGGGCGTGGACCATGACCTTGTTCTGGCGGCAGACCAGGTACTCCCGAGAATCACACCCAACCTTGGAGTATACGCCACCGAGCCGGAGGCGGATTCTGTAGGTGCGTGGATTAAATCATGTAAGCATCTGCGCGAATTTGCCCGTGCCAATCAACTGGCACTGCCCGGACATCAAATGCCCTTCACGGGGCTGGACGCACGGCTTGATCAACTGGTGGTAATACAGACCGACGCGCTGGAAGAACTGTTGGAGTATCTGGCCGAACCGAGACGGGCTTCGGACTGTTTCGACGTACTTTACGGACGCCGGATAGGCAAAAGTGAGTACGGACTGGCGCTTGTAGAAGCGGTGGGACACCTAAACCACCTCCACCAGACAGGACGCGTAACCCGTTCGAAAAACGAAGACGGTGCGTGGCTTTGGAAAGCGGTCGGCGACTGACCGGTTTAGCCATACCCAAAATGCTTCATCAGCCTGCCGGCTTTACCCTCTGAGAACATGGAAGCTTCCGAAGGCGAAAGCAGTTCGCGCCATTGACCGCGGCCGTCGAAAATCGGTTGGTTGATTTGCCAGTTTCGGCGGTTGCGGTGTTCCTCACCTTTCTCGCCGGTGCCTTTTTTCAATTGGTCCACCCCAAACCAAAGACGTTCGGTCTTATGGAACTCCAGCATTTCCTGCGCCCAGGAAATACTGGCAAACTTGCATATGGCCTGTAAATTCTGTTCCGGGTTCGCGACGAGATCCTCATACCGTTGCACGTGGACGTCAGGAGATCCGATGTGACGCAAGAGCGCGCTGTTTTCATGAACCCAACGCTCCAAACCATCCTCAACCGTGCCACTTCGACGAACGAGGGAAGCGGCTACATCGCGACCATCCCGAACCATGACAACGAACCGCGCACCCGGGACGACCGAACGAATTCGTTTGATACGCAGGAGATGCCGCGGAGTTTTCTCGGCAAAGTGCGTCTTCCCGGAAGCCTTTGCCTCTTCAACGAGCGCTTTCCAGGTGCTTTCTTCGGCATCACGCCGCATGAAAGCCCTCGTTTCTCTTAAGGGAATGAAAACGTCCGGGTGGCTGGCAAACATGTTCGCTACCAGCGAAGTACCGCTGTGCCCGCAACCGCAGATAAACGTGTAGGTTTTCATTCGCCTGCCCTGACTGTTCAGTTCCGGGTAGACGTAGGCGCAACCATGATGTCAACCTGAATAGGCGATGAAATTTTTCGACTGACAGCGGACGGAGCTTCGATTAAACAGCTTTCGAGCGCGATGCGCAGTTAACGACACTGTTTCAGGAGTTTGACCATGGCCGAACACAAGCATGGCGAAATGGATATCAGCGTACAGGAAAAGACCTTCGAGGGGTTCATCAAGTTCTTTACCTATCTTTTCGGAAGCGCGATTGCGGTTCTCATCTTTCTCGCGATCTTCAACTCCTGATCCGACCGGTCAAACCAATTCACCCCGGAGCATTTAGACGTGAGGTTGTTTCTGGTCCTTACGGTTTTTACACTATCCGGGTGTGAATTTTATCGAGAAGCCTCGCCCGAGGACATTTCGCGTGCTGTCTATTCAAGCGCCGAACCGGCTTCGATCACACTGATCTCCATGGTGAAGAACCGGGACGACCGGTCGGCCCATTCGGCGCTTTTGATAAATGGATCACAGCAGGTCCTGTATGATCCGGCCGGAACTTTCCAGCATCCCGACCTGCCCCGCAGCGGTGATATCCACTATGGAGTGACACCGCGTTTCCTCGACTACTACGAGAAATATCACGCGCGGTTTTCCCATTACGTGCAGTCTCAAACGGTTGAGGTCGATCAGGCTACGGCGAACCGAATACTCGCGAACGCGCAGGCCAAAGGAAAATCACCGAAGATGTTTTGCGCCGTGGCAGTGGCGGACGTAATCAATTCCGAAGACCCCTTTCGCGGGGTGAATGTCACAATGTTCCCGGAAGGTTTGAGACGTGACTTCGCGGAGATCCCCGGAGTTCAGGACAGTTTCGTCTACGAATACGACGAGGGGCAAAACCGCGCCTGGGAGACTGAGACCGCCGCAGTCAACTGAGCGGACACAGCCCAGCGAGGCTTTTCATGTGCCAGGCCAGTACCGCGTTGCTGGAAAGGACGGGTTTGCCCAGCGCCTGCTCCAGCCGTGGAATTACATCGAGCGTCTGGAGATTGGTGCATGAAAGGAAAATGGCATCGGTTTCCGGGCCGCGATCAAGAGCCATTGCGGCTTCAACGATGGACCTGTCGGTGATGCGGGCGACCACACCCTCAACTCCGATATTGAACGAGCCGAATACCGGGGTCTCAATACCCTCATCCGCGAGAACCCGACGCAAATGTTCGCTGACCGGTTCCACATAGGGAGACAGGATGGAAAGACTTTTGATTTCCTGCGTTCGGCAGGCGGCAACAAGCGCGCTCAACGGATTTGTCACGTGACGGGTTTCGCAGCCGGCCCGCACAAGTTCGGCCACACGGTCCGCTCCAATTACCGCTGACCCTGAGGTACAACCATAGCCGACCACATCAAACCGCACTCCGCTCGGGAACAGTTTGACAGCGGAAGCCATGTGGTTCTTCATTGAGGCCAACGCGGCTTCGGTGACCTCGTCTTCGCTGTGAACACGACTAACAAGGAGCGCGGATTGTTCAGGAGGTAACAACCTGCGAAAATCGTGCTCTATGGTTTCATCCGAACGCAAAACCACGAGCCCGAGGCGATGCGCACCACCGGCGGTTGGGCCCTCCTCAAACCGAAATGCGTCCAAACGCCTGCCCCTACTGCCACCACCTGAACCCGATCCGGCGACGCATCCATCCGCCGAGACTGAAATGGTCGCGCGGGATCAGAAGTATCAAGGCAGTGAACGCCACAAGCACGGCCAGGTCAATCACCTGATTTCGGTTTATGGGAAACCCGTTGTCGTTCAGCGCAAACGGATCGAGAAACCCTTCCCAACGTCGCGTTACAGTGAAGAAATGCATCAACGCGAGGCCCACGTAACTGAAGTAGCGCAGAAAACCGACAGCAACCAGGAAACAGAGGGCAATTTGAAACGTGCCGGTAGCATAAATCTGCGCGAAGGAGAGTTCGACATCATCAAAACGCCTGGCCAGACCCTGATACTGTCCCGGCGTTATTATCTTATGCGCGGCCCAGAGAAAAATGAACCACGCGAGGCCGATACGCATGATCAGGGTCGCCAGGCCATCGATCCTGTCCTGAAGCCCCAGCGGCTTTGCGATAACCAGCACTTTTCCCATAGTCTTACCCATTGTGTGTCCACCTGTTTCTTCACTACGGGCGAAAACCGGGTTTGTTACCGTTCGTGCTAATGTCAAAGAAAAACCGCGCGGCCCCGATGGGTCGCACGGTTTCTTAGTCGGATGACTCCGTTGTCGGTGCGACCATGTCAGCCGCTGCGTGACCTCGCGGTCAGATCGTCAGAGCAAACCTTCGCGCTGCATTTTCTTGCGAGCGAGCTTACGGGCACGACGTACGGCCTCTGCTTTTTCACGGGCTTTCTTGACGGACGGTTTTTCGAAATGCTGCCGAAGCTTCATTTCGCGGAACACGCCCTCACGCTGGAGCTTCTTCTTGAGAGCCCGGAGCGCCTGATCGACGTTGTTGTCACGAACCATTACCTGCACGGATGTTCACCACCTTTCCGTTGTTAAGAGTGTTTCGATTTCTCGATGGAATGGCCTATATATAGAAACAGACCGTGTCTGTCCACATCCAAGGTCAGAGACCAACCGCAGGAGTGACAAAAATTGTCCGATACCGACACTTTGCCGCCACAGACGGATCAGTCCATCAAGGATTCGCTGGTCGAAGCAGCCCTTCTTCATGTCGTTTTCGACGGCTGGAGCCAGGATACACTGAACGCGGCCGCCGAGGATATTGGTGTCGCGCCGTCCACTGCCAGAGCGTTATTCCCCAGAGGCGGTGTTGACCTTGCGCTCGCTTTTCACCGATCCCGCGACGCAATACTCGCTAAGGAACTGGCGCAGCATGATGTAAGTGGCATGCGATACAGTGAACGTGTCGCTCATGCCGTATTTCGCAGGCTTGAGATCGTGGCGGATGCCCGCGAGGAGGTGCGCCGTGCATCATCCCTGTTTGCCCTGCCCCAATATCTGGGCGATGGCGCAAAAGCTGTTTGGGAAACCTCGGATACCATCTGGAACGGGCTCGGAGACACATCCACGGACCACAACTGGTACACAAAGCGTGCGACGTTATCGGCGGTGTATTCTTCCTGCGTTCTCTACTGGCTGGGCGACGACAGTGAAGGCTTCGATGCTACCCGTGCCTTTGTGGGCCGTCGGATCGATGACGTCATGCGAATCGAAAAAGTGAAGGCAAAAGTCAGGGAGAACCCTTTGGGAGCCGCCCTGATGAAAGGCCCGAATCGTATTCTTGACCGCATTCAGCGCCCTGGTGATACTGCCCGCTCCAGGTTGCCTGGCTGGATCAGAAATGACACCTGATCCCAAATCAAACCGGACTTGAGGAGACGGGAATGACGATTGGAACGGCCTGCGCCACCTGGTTTGATGGCAGGTGGAACGAGGGCAACACTCCGGTATTGGGTGCAGCGGATCATGGAGCCTGGCTCGGCACTATGGTTTTTGACGGCGCCCGGTCCTTTGAAGGGGTGGTTCCCGATCTCGACCTGCATTGCGGCAGGGTGGTCCGGTCGGCGGAAATCATGGGCATGAAGGCCCCGCTGGAATCGGGAGAAATTGAGGAACTTATTCTCGAAGGCGTGGACCGATTCGAAAATGAGACCGCGCTTTATCTACGGCCGATGATCTGGTCACGTGAAGGGCTTGCCAATCTGATTGAACCGAATCCGGAGGAAACCGCTCTGGCCATCTGCCTTGAGGCCCTTCCACTGGCGGGACTGGGCGACGTTGCCCTGACCCTGTCGCCGTTTCGCCGCCCGCCGCCAGATGCCGCGCTGAACGAGGCCAAAGCCTCATGTCACTACGCCAACAACGCGCGTGTCATTCGGGACGCCAGACAACGTGGCTTTGCAAATGGAATCTCTCTGGATCAGGAGGGGCATGTCGCGGAAACCGGCTCCACCAATCTTTTCATTGTCCGTGACGGGGTCGTGGAAACTCCGGCACCCAACGGCACATTCCTCAACGGTATCACGCGCCAGCGCGTCATCGGCCTTCTGCGCGATGACGGCGTGGACGTCCGGGAAGTATCCCTGACACCTGGTGACCTTACGGAAGCCGACGAGATGTTTGTGACTGGCAATGCTAATAAGGTCACGCCGGTGACCCGCTATGAACAGAAACAGTTCTCAGGGACGGCGATGGGCCAGAGGGCGCGAAATCTCTACTGGGAGTTTTCCCATCAGACGAGGAGCGCCGCATGAACCTGCCAGCTACGATGACCGCCGTGGAAATCCGTGAGGCCGGCGGCCCGGACGTACTCACGCCAACCACCCGTCCCGTCCCGGTTCCGGGGTCAGGCGAAATTCTGATAAAAATACATGCGGCAGGTGTTAACAGACCGGATGCCCTGCAGCGTGCAGGTCAATACGCCCCTCCTCCAGATGCGTCCGACCTTCCCGGGCTGGAAGCAGCCGGCGAAGTCGCTGCCGTGGGTCCAAATACCCATAAGTGGAAGGTCGGCGATCGTGTAACTGCCCTTCTACCTGGTGGGGGCTACGCGGAATACGCCGTGACCCATCAGGACCACGCCCTGCCCGTTCCGGCAGGTATGGACATGGTTCAGGCGGCTGCGCTGTGTGAGACCTTTTTTACTGTCTGGACCAACGTGTTCCTGCGGGGCGGCCTCAAGGCGGGTGAAACGTTCCTCGTTCATGGCGGGTCGTCAGGGATCGGAACAACCGCAATCCAGCTGGCATCAGCTCGTGGCGCACGGGTTTTCACGACAGCAGGTTCCGAGGAAAAATGTGCGGCCTGTCGGGAGTTGGGAGCCGAACTCGCAATCAACTACCGGGAGGCCGACTTCGTCAAATCGGTTAAGGAAGCGACCGACGGAAGAGGCGTCGATCTGATCCTCGACATGGTCGGCGGGGACTACATCGCCCGAAACATCAAAGCACTCGCACCGGACGGTCGTCTCGTGATGATCGCATTTTTGTCGGGACCGGTCGCAGAGATAAATTTTGCCCATGTTATGGCGAAACGGCTTACGATCACCGGCTCGACCCTTCGACCCCAATCCGTCGACGCCAAGGCCGCCATCGCCGATGATCTGACGCGCGAGGTATGGCCGCTCCTGGAAGCGGGCCGGATCGCCCCGGTGATGGACCAAAGTTTCGCGCTGGAAGATGCGGCCAAAGCCCACGAGCATATGGAAGCCTCGGCGCATATTGGAAAAATCGTGCTCAATGTCGTCCGATCCGACGCCGGGAGCATCTAAATCCGCTCAAGCTCGCCGCTCAACGCGTTCAGCGTCCGTGGTCGATACAACGGGTTTTTCTTCCAACGCTTTATGGCCGAACCGGCGAGAGATGCGATGGAGCGCGGGCCGGAGCGGTCTATTTGCTGCAGGTGAAGCAGTCGTGAAAACAGACCGTCCGGCCTTTGGAAAGGCGCGGCAAAATCGCGGTCACTGCTCCATGCCGAAACCACCTTCGGATCAAAGCTTAACCCGGCCTCAGCCGCACCGGCCGCAACCCAAAGCAGCGCGTCGTTGGAAAGAAAACGGTTGGGACCTCCACCACCCACACTGCCGTGATCTCCGGGGAACCAGCACTGGTGATACCCTGCGCCTCCTCCCCCCAAACGGTCAAGGTTGTCCCACAGGGTGGGTAGAAATGTGCGGCGACGTTCATCAATTGCGACCGCATGACGGGCCTTTTTCACGTATTTTGACAGCGACGTATCGTGGAATTTTAGTCCCGCGTTGACAGTCGACGCCCAACCGAAGCTTTCGGGGATACCCAACGCACCCACAGTGTCCCAGACACCGAGAAAAGCGATTGAGGGAGGCTCGGCGCCATTGCTGGAATAAAGCTGCCGAAACTCGACAGATTGCGCGCTTTTGGGATGCGCGCGTGCATCCGTGCTCTGATAGAGTGCGACGGCTTCCGGTAGCATGTGAAGGTGGTCCGGCTGTAAAATGCCACAGTTTCGGATCATGCCTGCAAGTGATCTTGCGGTGAACGCACCACGCGAAAAGCCAAACAGAAAAATGGCGTCGCCTGGCGCGTAGTTGAAAATCAGAAAACGATATGCCTCAAGCAGCGTTTCCATAAGTCCAATGCCAAAAACCCCGCCAAGCACCACGTCAAGCGTGCGCGTGACACGGCCGTTGCCGCGGGTGCCTACGCCGTTGACGTGACAAACGACCTGATCACAGCCGTCTTCCCCCTGAGGCACGACAGCTCGTGCGAGTTCCAAAACATTGGTTGGGTGGGTTGCGTCGGACCGGGACCACGTCCCGTCACAGGCAATTACAATTCGTTTCATCTAAAAGCACCCCGACCACGCCCGGAACACGGGAGCCGCCGGATACGGGGGCAGTCTTCTGTTAAATTCTCGGAAAATGGCCCCGGACGGGAGCGACACAGGAACTCGTATCGTAAAAAGGTTTCAATTTTCTATGTATCTGAATGGTTTCGGTACTGCGGCTCTGGCGTTTTCGGGGATGTCCTGACAGTTTCCCGTCATCAGACGCCTTGAAACGCCAAGCCGGAGAAACAATGGTCCAAAGACACTTCATGCAGTGCGATGTTTTCTCGCAGCAGCCCACCCGGGGTAACGCACTCGCGGTGGTTCTGGATGGCGAAGGCCTGACGGACGCGCAAATGCAGGAGTTTGCCGCGTGGACCAACCTCGCCGAAACCACGTTTGTCTTTCGCCCTACGGTTCCGGATGCGGATTATCACGTGAGGATTTTCACCACTGAGCATGAAATGCCGTTCGCCGGGCATCCGACACTGGGGACATGTGCGGCTTGGTTGAAATCGGGAGGCAGGCCGTCGTTGCCCGGAGTCGTCAGGCAACAATGCGGTGTGGGGATCGTGGAGATACATATCGACCGCGAGGTCCCGGCGTTCAGGGCTCCACCCACGGTCATACTGGACCTGCCGGGACAGTTCCGTCTGAATGCCATGAACGCGCTTGGCATTGCCGACGGCGCCGTTTTGAACGCCGCCCGCCTCGACAACGGTCCAGTCTGGAATGCTCTGGAGCTTGCGACGGCCGAGGAGGTGCTGCATCTCAATCCGACCGCCGACTTCCGTTCCGTAGACGTGCCGATTGGTGTATTCGGCACCCATCAGGATGCCTCGGAGGCAAGATATGAGGTCCGGGTCTTCGTACCGGGTGCGGGCATGGTTGAGGATCCGGTGACGGGCTCATTCAACGCGGCACTCGCCCATTGGCTGCAGTCTCAGGGCAGGATTGAGGGCGGGCACCTTGTGCATCAGGGTGCCGCCGTAAACCGTGCCGGGCGCATCCATGTTAACGTGGATAACGGCGACGTTTTCATCGGCGGGGAGACCAGCTTCCTGATCGAAGGCACGGTTGATCTCTGACGCCAATGGCGTTTGTGCGCAAGAACCTTTGTCGACTGCGCAACAACCCTGTTATTGCTACTGACACCGGCGTTGCTATAACCGCGGCTCAACCTCACCATCCGAAGTGATATTCATCATGCAAGAAGAGTTCTACCGCATAAAACGTCTGCCTCCCTACGTGTTCGCTGAAGTGAACCGTTTGAAAGCGGAATACCGAGCGGAAGGCATGGATATTATCGACTTCGGCATGGGCAATCCGGACATGAGTACGCCGAGCCACATCGTCGAGAAACTCGTCGAAACGATCCGTAAACCGCGCACGCACCGGTATTCCTCCTCAAAGGGAATTCCTGGGCTGCGCCGGGCTCAGGCCGGGTATTACGAGAGGCGGTTTGGCGTCAAACTGAACCCCGAGACCGAGGTCATCGCTACGCTTGGCTCCAAGGAGGGTCTGGCCAATCTGGCCATGGCAATTACCGCACCCGGCGACGTGATGCTGGTTCCCAACCCCTCCTATCCGATCCATCCTTACGGATTCATGATTGCCGGCGGAACGCTGCGGCATGTCGCGACGTTGCATGACGGTGTCTTCAATCCTGATGAATACATGCGGTCCTTGCATCGCGCCGTGCAGCATTCGGTACCCAAGCCAGTGGCGCTGGTTGTGTCTTTCCCCTCCAACCCGACGGCTCAGCTCTGCGATCTTGATTTCTATCGAGAGCTCGTTGCATTCGCGCGAAAAAACGAAATTTGGGTTATGTCTGATCTGGCGTATTCGGAGATGTATTTCGACGGAAACCCGCCACCCAGCGTACTTCAGGTTGAAGGAGCCCGTGACGTAGCCGTTGAGTTTACGTCCCTGTCAAAGACTTATGCGATGCCGGGCTGGAGAATGGGCTTCGCGGTCGGAAATGAACGTCTGATTGGCGCCCTTACCCGTATCAAATCCTATCTCGACTACGGTGCGTTCACTCCAATTCAGGTTGCTGCCGCCGCCGCGCTGAATGGGCCGGATGACTGCATTGCGGAGATTCGCGCGACATACAAATCAAGGCGGGATGTACTCGTGGACGCAATGGGACGGGCTGGATGGGACATTCCTCCGCCCCCCGCAACCATGTTCGCATGGGCTCCCCTGCCCGAAGCGTTTGCGGATATCGGGTCGATGGCATTCTCCAAAATCCTCCTGAAAGAAGCCGAAGTCGCGGTTTCGCCGGGCGTGGGATTTGGCGAGTACGGCGAAGGATACGTACGCCTCGGTCTGGTAGAAAACGAACAGCGCATTCGCCAGGCAGCACGGAGCGTACGCAGGGTATTACAGAACGCGGATGCCCTCGTCGACAAGTATCGCGCGGAACACGCGGAGGCCGTCGGAGCATAATCCGCTGGAAACACGGTACCGACGAAAGCCAACCTGCGAAATTTAACGCCTCAGCCTCTCGACGTGTCAGGGGCTGACGGTTAAACAGCGCGAATTATTTATTCGGAGCAGACGCATGTCGAACCCTCTTCGCCTAGGTGTGGCCGGACTGGGAACCGTTGGAACCGGTGTAGTCAAAATCGTACAGAGACATGGCGACCTTTTGGCCTCCCGGTGTGGGCGCCCGGTGGAAATTACCGCCGTGTCCGCCCGTTCACGGTCCAAAGATCGTGGCGTAGACCTGAGCACATATGCCTGGGAAGACGATCCGATGGCACTTGCCGCACGTGATGACGTCGATGTCTTCGTGGAACTTATGGGCGGCGAGAACGGCCCGGCTCTGGATGCTGCGACGAAAGCGCTGCAAGACGGACGCCATGTGGTTTCCGCGAACAAAGCAATGCTCGCCCGACACGGACAAAAACTTGCTTTGGCAGCAGAGAAATCCGGAGTGTCACTGCGCTTTGAAGCGGCAGTCGCCGGGGGCATCCCTGTGGTAAAGGCATTGACCGAGGGACTGGCCGGGAACCAGATCACGCGCGTGATGGGCGTTATGAACGGGACCTGCAACTATATCCTGACGGAGATGGAACGCACCGGTCGCGCATATGGCGACGTTCTCACCGAAGCGCAGCAGCTTGGTTATGCCGAAGCGGACCCGACCTTCGATGTAGGTGGTTTTGATGCGGCACAAAAACTCGCTCTGCTCGCGGCAACCGCATTCGGCAGTCAGGTCGACTATGACGGGTTGGACATTGAAGGTATCGATCGCGTCAACTTGGCCGACATTGAGCACGCATCGGAGCTCGGCTACCGGATCAAACTGCTTGGCGTTGCGAACAATTCATCAGACGGTGTCGACGCCCGGATGAAGCCCTGCCTCGTCCCTGAGAATTCCGCAATCGGCAAGCTGGAGGGCGTGACCAACATGATCGTAATCGAAGGTGATTCGATTGGTCAGGTGGTTCTAAGCGGGCCGGGTGCGGGCGAAGGCCCCACGGCTTCGGCCGTTCTCGGTGATATCACCGACATCGCCCGTGGGCTGAACATCCCGGCATTTGGCGTACCAGCCGACAGGCTCAAACCGGCCAAACGTGCGGCTGCAAGCCCAAAAGCGGCCTACTACCTGCGCTTTCTGCTCACGGACGCTCCTGGCGCACTTGCCCGTGTAGCAACCGTGCTCGGGGAAGGCGGGATTTCGATCGACCGCATGCGTCAGGTACAGCACGCCGGTCCCCAGGCTCCCGTCCTGATCGTCACGCATGATACCGTCAGGTCCACCCTCGATAAGGTACTGCAGGTCATAGCGGATCTCGACGTATGCCTCGCCCCGCCGGTAGCCATCAGAATCGAAGATGTCTGACAGATGTATTGTTCGCCCATCGGAACCAGGCGACGTACCCAAGATTCAAACCATATACGCAACCCACGTTCTGACCGGGCTGGCAACATTCGAGGAAGTGCCGCCCTCAGTTCGGGAGATGTCCGCCCGCCGCCAGAAGACCCTGGATCTGAAACTTCCCTATCTGGTGGCGACAGTTAATGGCGAGGTCGTGGGCTACTGTTATGCTGGGCCGTATCACACTCGTCACGCCTATCGGTTCACGCTGGAGGATTCGATCTATCTCGATCCAGCGATAAAGGGACGTGGTGTCGGATCAGCTCTGCTTAAGGAACTGATCCGCGAGACGACTGAACTGGGTTACCGCCAGATGATCGCCGTGATTGGTGATACCGACAATGAAAGCTCAATTGGGCTGCACCGGAAGTTTGACTTCCAGCACGTTGGTGTCCTTGACCGCGTTGGCTTCAAATTCGGCCGATGGGTGAATGTCGTGCTCATGCAACTGGCGCTTGGTGCCGACCACAACTAGCTTCTATCCAGCCAGCATTGCCGGAAGCGTCAGGGAAATGGCCGGAATAAAGGTCGTCAGGATGAGCGCCAGAAGAATCGCCAGGTAAAAGGGCCAAATTGTCCTGACCGCCTTCTCGATCGGAACCTTGCCGATTGCGCACCCAACAAACAGACACGCGCCGACCGGAGGAGTACACAGGCCAAGGCCAAGGTTCATCATCAACACCATGCCGAACTGAATCGGGTCCATACCAAGTTGCGTCGTCACCGGCAGGAAGATCGGCGTGCAGATCAAAATCAGCGCCGCCATGTCCATGATCATTCCCAGTACGAGCAGCATGCCATTGATCAGCAGCAGCAGCAAAATCGGGTTTTCCGAGATGCCGAGCAGGAAATCCACCATCAGCGATGGAACCTTGTAGAACGTCAGCATGTAGGCAAACGCCGATGCACAGGCCACAAGGATCAAAACCATCGAGGTGGTTTTGACCGAACGCGCCACCGCAATCTTGAAGTTTTCCCATGTCAGGGCGCGGTAAACTATGATGGTAACCAGTACGGCGTAAATCGTTCCAAAAGCACCGGATTCCGTCACAGTGAAGATACCGGACAGGACGCCACCGACAATAATGACTGCAGTGAAAAGCCCAGGCAAAGCCGCGAGGAAGTGTATCGCCAGCACCTTCCAGCCCGGGAATGGCTCTGACGCATATCCACGCTTGACCGCTACAGTATAAGCTGCGGTAGCGAGACACAGGCACATCAAAAACCCTGGAACAACCCCAGCCAAAAACAGTGATGATATTGAAATTCCGCCGCCGGCCGCGACGGCGAAGAGGATCATGTTGTGGCTGGGAGGAATAAGAATCCCCGCAAGTGATGAGGTTACGGTCACGTTGACAGCATAGTCCTCATCATAACCCTTCTCCTTCATCACCGGCACCAGGATGGATCCAAGTGCCGAGATATCAGCTACGGCGGAGCCCGAAATCCCCCCGAACAGCATTGAGGAAAACACGTTCACGATACCAAGGCCACCACGGATGCTACCGACGGCCGACGATGCAAAACGCACCAGCCTAATGGCAATTCCGCCATGGAACATCAGCTCTCCGGCAAAGATAAAGAAGGGAATTGCCATGAGCGAGAATACGGAGACACCGGAAATCACCCGCTGAATGCCGATCAGTACGGGCAGCCCCTCAAACCAGATTGCTGAAAACGCGGCGATGCCAAGGGCAAAAGCGACCGGCATACCGATGACCACACCGATAAAGAAGATCGAAAAAAGGAGAAGAAGACCCATGAAGCGGTTACCGGTGCTGTCGTGAATTTTGATTGCTGGAGCAGGTGCACATTGCGCTGCCTGAGAGTGTCGAACAGGTGTGACCGTTCATTCCACGAGGTCCATTTCGTCCTCGATTCCCCGCGCCATACGCAGGAGGTGACCAATGCAAAACAACAGCATCAGGCCGCCGCAAATAGTGATTGGCACCGCACGCAGTCCTTCGGGGAGATGGATTAGCGGGATCTCGGTGGACCACTTGAACATTGTGAGCTGAAATCCCGTCCAAAGAAGAACCAGACCAAAACCGCCCAGCGCAAGATTGGTGATCACCGCGCAAATAATTCGAACGGGTTTGGGGCTGAGTTCCCGGAAATAGGAAACACCAAGGTGGGTGTTTTCGTGAATTCCGACGGCCGCACCGAGAAACGTGATCAACACAATCAGGAGCAGCGAAACCTGTTCAACCCACGTTGGTGTCGAATTAAGGACGTATCGCCCGTAAACCAGCCAACCGAAGATGACCGTCAGGAATACGAGCGAAACGCCAGTGATGATCCGGCAGACCTTTGCCAGCAGGTCCAGAAACCGGTCAAACCGGTTTCCTTCCCCAGCAAATCCATTGCTGTCCATTTGGATCAGTCAGTGTTCTGGATCAGCTCGACGAGCGGAACGAGATCAGGATTGCTCGACAGATAGTTGTCGTAGACGGGCTTCATGGCTTCCTGGAATGCCGCCTTGTTTTCGATCTCGTTGAACTGAACACCGGCTTCCATCACCTTGGCTCGGCTCGCCTCGGCCCGCTCGGCCCAGAGCTGACGCTGCAGATCCGCGGATTCACGGGCGGCCTCGGTGACGGCCTCCTGATCCTCGGGAGAAAGCGAAGCGAAAACATCTGCGTTGATGCAGACGCATTCCGGGATGATCAGGTGCTGGGAAAGAGAGTAGTACCCGGCAACCTCAAAGTGACCGGTGGACTCATACGAGGGCCAATTGTTCTCAGCACCATCCACCACTCCGGTTTTCAGGGACTGATATACCTCCGCAAACGCCATCGGGGACGGGTTGCCGCCGAGGGCGGAGATCATGCCGGAATAGAGGTCATTGTTCATCACACGAACCTTCATTCCCTCAACATCGGCGGGTTCGGTGATGGGCTTCTGTGAATTATAAAACGACCGCGCGCCGGAGTCGTACCATGCCAAGGCAACAAGGCCTTTTTCAGCCATGCCATCGGAGATCAGCTGACCACCCTCGCCATCAAGAACGCGGTGCATGTGCTCCATGTCCTTGAAAATGAAGGGAAGTGAAACAACGTTGGCCTCGGGAGCGATTGGTCCAATGGGGCCAAGATTGAAGTTGCCAATCTCAAGCGCGCCAATCCGCACCTGCTCAATGGCGTCGGGCTGACTGCCAAGAGTTCCCGAATGGTACATCGTCAGCGTGAGCCGGCCGTCGGTTTTCTCAGCGAGCAGCTCAGCAAATTTATCCATCCCGGTAGTATTCGGGTAACCTTCGGGGTGAATGTTCCAGCCGCGCCACTCCGCATTGGCCACTCCGGCCGTTGCCATCAAAGCGGCGGCAGCCACATACCCAAGCAGGGATTTTCTGAAAACTGTTGTCATTTGTTCCTCCAATGTCGTTCGGCGGAAACCGCCATCCCTATGTTCTGTTCTTTTGGGACGGCCGGATCGTAGGATTATCTTGCATACAAGACAAGAACTGTTTCGCAGATGTATGGAATATTAAAAGGAGTCGGTTTTCCGGATGTATCTTCGTCCGATTTGGTTTGGTGCCAACCGGCAAAGTAGCTTGCCCATCGAAACGCCAATCGCATAATAGACAGTGACCGATCTTATTAGGAAGGCTCTCTGATGTCCGATATCAACGAATTTGCTGATCGTATGCTGTCTCTCGGTTTGGCCCGTGTGTCCGAACAGGCAGCCGTTGCCTCAGCAAAGCTCGTAGGCAGCGGTGACGAAAAAGCGGCGGATCAGGCTGCAGTTGACGCGATGCGAAATCAGCTGAACCTTCTCGATATTCAGGGGGTTGTGGTCATCGGTGAGGGCGAGCGCGATGAGGCGCCGATGCTCTTCATCGGTGAGGAAGTGGGAACCGGCAACGGTCCGGCAGTGGATATTGCGCTGGATCCACTGGAAGGCACCACACTGACAGCCAAGGACATGCCCAACGCGCTGGCGGTGATTGCGATGGGACCTCGCGGTTCGATGCTGCATGCACCCGACGTTTACATGGACAAACTGGCAATCGGCCCTGGCTTCCCCACCGGTGTCGTCTCCCTGGACATGACACCGACCGAACGCGTGAATGCTCTGGCTGCCGCTAAGGGCTGCGAGCCGCGGGACATCATGGTCTGTGTGCTGGAGAGGCCGCGCCATGAGGATCTCGTAGCAGAGTTGCGTGCAACCGGTGCCCGTATACGTCTGATCACCGACGGTGACGTGGCAGGTGTCATTCACTGTGCCGAAACGGGCAAGACCGGCATCGACATGTACATGGGTTCCGGCGGAGCCCCTGAAGGTGTACTGGCTGCCGCAGCGCTGAAATGCATGGGCGGTCAGATGATGGGGAAACTCCTGTTCCGCAACGACGACGAGTGCGGACGAGCAGAAAAAGCCGGCATCACTGACTTCGAGAAAATCTACACCCGGGACGAAATGGTAACCGCAGATGTCATTTTTGCGGCAACCGGCGTCACTGATGGCTCCATCGTAACCGGCGCGCGTCGTGATGGTGATTACCTTGAGACGGAAACCATCCTGATGCGTTCGAAGACCGGATCCGTGCGGCGCATCCACTATCGCCAGACGATCAAATAGGTTCCGGTTGACGCGCCCGCGTACCAGAAAAGAGAAAACGTCCATCGTCTTCATGTCAATATGGAGCGTGGTCTGGCTGGGGATGATGATCATCGTCCTGTTCAGCATGATGCAAATGATCATGGCCGGTGAAATGGCACCGGCCCTTTTCATGTTTGTTTGGCTGTGTTGCGCTGGATTCGGCCTGTACAAGGGCATCCAGGGTTTGAAAAAGCTGCTATTGTTCGGAAAAAGCCCAGGAAAGCCCACATCAAACCAAACCTGGAATGACGATGTTTCCGACCAGGATGCGTGAAGCGGAGAACACTCCACATTGAACACACCGCTACCAAAATACGCCGGTCAGGCTGAGGAAGCCTGGCTCGGTGTTGAACGATCCCTGAACGGAAAATTCTGGAGGGGACCGAGCATGTCTCAGGAACGTCTGGCTGAAGTAATTGGTCAGAACACCGGGTTGCCGGGAATCGTTTGCAGAATTCTCGCATCCCGGAACGTTAGCCCTGATGGTGCGATGAGCTATCTGTCACCCTCTCTGCGTGAACTCATGCCCGACCCTTCCGGTATGCGCGACATGGATTTGGCCGCGGAACGCTTTTGGGCCGCTGTAAAGGGGCGTGAGCGCATTGCGGTCTTCGCTGACTACGACGTCGACGGCGGGTCAAGCGCGGCGCTCCTGCTCTGCTGGTTGCGCGCAACGGATTTGAACGCAACGCTCTACGTGCCGGACCGTATTGACGAGGGATACGGCCCCAACGTTCCAGCGATGCGGAAACTGGGCTCGGAGCATGATCTGATCGTCTGCGTTGACTGTGGAGTTCTCAGTCACGAACCAATTGCGGCCGCCGGGTGCGATGTTATCGTTCTTGATCACCATCTCCCCGGGGAGACGCTGCCGGAAGCGCATGCGGTGGTGAACCCCAACCGTCACGATGAGGTTCTCGACCTCGGATACCTCTGCGCGGCCGGGGTCGTGTTTATGATGCTGGTCGCTGTCAATCGTTTGATGCGTCAGGAGGGTGTATCCGGTCCGAAACTCATGGGATTACTCGACCTCGTCGCGCTCGCAACGGTGGCTGATGTGGCACCGCTGGTTGGACTGAACCGGGCACTAGTCAAACAGGGTCTGGCAATCATGGCGCAATCCCAAAGGCCGGGGTTGCAAGCACTGGCCCGTGTGGGCAAGTCGACATCCGCGCCAGACACCTACTCTTTAGGTTTCATCATCGGCCCACGCATCAATGCCGGTGGGCGGATCGGCGCGGCCGATCTGGGCGCGCGCCTGCTGTCCACCGCTGAACCGCATGAGGCTGACGCTCTTGCGGAACGTCTGAACACCCTTAACCTCGAACGACGACGCATTGAAGCGGAAGTACTGGAACAGGCCAAAGCCCAGGTGCGCCAGCGTGGCGCGGACGGACCACTGGTTTGGGCAAGCGGTGAGGGCTGGCACCCTGGCGTGGTCGGCATCGTCGCGTCCCGTCTGAAGGACGCGTTTGGAAAGCCTTCCATTGTGATTGGCCTTGATGGAGACGATGGCAAAGGATCCGGGCGCTCCGTAACCGGTGTTGATCTCGGAGCGGCCATCGGCACGCTTGTCAGCGAAGGTCTTCTGCAAAAAGGCGGCGGTCATAAAATGGCCGTGGGTCTCAGCATTCACAGGGACGGCATAGAACCCGCCATGCAACGCCTCTCTGATCTCATGTCGGAAGCCGGAGCGGACCGGCCCGGGCAGAAGGTGTTGGATGTAGCGGGGCTTGTCACACTGCAGGGTGCGACCGTGGAACTTGCCGAGGGCATCAAAAGTGCGGGGCCTTACGGTGCCGGATCACCTGCACCGATTGTGACCCTGTCGGACGTAAGCGTCATTAGAAGCCGAATCGTCGGAGAAAACCATCTCGCGGTGACCTTTGGCGATATTCAGGGTGGGCGACTCGATGGAATTGCCTTCCGTGCCCTCGAATCGGAAATGGGCCAAATGCTTGCGCAAAAGAGCCAAAATCGCTTCCATGTGGCCGGTCGACTCGAGCGCGACGACTGGGGCGGACGCTCGAAAGCAAAATTCTACATCGAAGATGCGGCTCTTTCTTAAACTCATGCAAAAAAGTGTAAAATCGGGCTTGATCCCCCCGCCAACCAGGGTTAGACAACGCTCCGTCACGCGCCCTTCGTCTATCGGTTAGGACGCCAGATTTTCATTCTGGAAAGAGGGGTTCGATTCCCCTAGGGCGTGCCACTTCCCTTAAGTTCGCAAACGTTCATCGGCCTCTTGGCCGGTTTGTGAATTTATTGTGGCACCGTGTGCAATCTGTTGCCTTGAATCAGTTTTTTCCGCATTTGTCTCCAACCGGGCTCCCCGGAGGCCCGCCCACCAGGTTGCGGAACTACCATGAAAGTCGACAGAAATCTGGCCCGCGACATCAGCTACGCCAGTGCGGTCGGATCGAGGACCGGAAGAGCCGTGATTCGATCGCTTGAGAACCTCACCGGACGCCTCAAACTCATCAAAATGGCCCAGGATTACGAACTGGAAATGGCGAAGGGGCGCGATTTCTGGGAAATCATTCCCGAGCGCTACGGTCTGTCCCTGAACGTTCAGCGTGGAAGCCTTGCCAACATTCCCCGTACGGGCCCGCTGGTTGTCATCAGCAATCACCCATACGGGATCCTGGATGGCCTTATGCTGGGCAACATGCTTTCCCAAACCCGGGGCGACTTTCGCGTAATCGCTCACCACGTTTTCAGAAAAGCCTCCGAACTCAACCGCGTGATTCTTCCCATAGCCTTCGACAACTCGAAGGAGTCGAGAGAGATCAATCTTGCCACACGCAAACAGGCATTGCGTTTTTTGGCTGAGGGCGGGTGCATGGGTATTTTCCCCGGCGGCACCGTATCCACGGCGCTAAAGCCGTTTGGTCAGCCTGCCGATCCGGAGTGGAGGCGCTTCACCGCCCGCATGATTGTTAAGTCCAACGCAACCGTTGTTCCCATTTTCTTCGCTGGCCACAACAGCAGGCTTTTCCAGGTTGCGAGCCACATCTCCGTGACACTGCGCCTGGCGTTGCTGATCAACGAGTTTCGCGGGCGTGTGGGCGGACCGGTGGACGTGGCAATCGGTGAGCCCATTCTGCCGGACGACATGGCTCCCTATTCGGGTGACGCGGCCAAACTGATTGACCACCTACGGACCAAAACCTATGACTTGGACCCGACAGCCAGTGGACAGCACCACTACGGCTATGACTGGGAAACGGCGGTTTAGTATCATTCCTATCGGGGTTTTTGACAGCGGACTGGGCGGCCTGACCATTCTTCGAGCTTTACGAATGGCACTGCCGCAACAGGATTTCGTTTACCTTGGTGATCAGGCCAACGCTCCGTATGGCCACAAGGATGCAGCACATATTCGCGAACTCACGGTTCAGGGAATAAAATGCCTTTTCCGGGCCGACTGCAGTCTGGTGATCCTCGCCTGCAATACGGCTTCGGCGGTGGCCCTGCACGACATCCAGACAGAATGGCTCGACCCTTCACAACGACGGGTTTTGGGTGTTTTCGTTCCAATCATTGAGCATCTGACCAGCCGGGACTGGGGAGACAACTCTCCACCGACGCATACGGGCCTGCGGGACGTCGCATTATTCGCGACGCCGGCAACGGTGGCCTCCGGCGCTTTTTCACGTGAGTTGCGGTTCCGAGCGAGGGATGTGCATGTTGAGGCGCAGGCCTGCGAAGGACTTGTTGCGGCCATCGAGGCTGGAAACATGCAAGACGCGATTGAACTCGTGAAGCGTCATGTGGACGCCCTGCTGAAACGGCTGCCGGCACCTCAGTGTGCGGTACTTGGATGCACCCATTATCCCCTGGTTGCGGAAGCATTTCAAAAGGCACTGCCCCCCGAAACCAGATTGACCTCACAACCGGATCTCGTCGCGGCCAGTCTGAAAAGCTATTTGATCAGGCACAGGGAATTCGCAGGCGGTTCGGGCAAGTTCCGGTATTTGACAACCGGACATCCGGCAACGGTGTCTTCTTCCGCAAAAGTGTTTGCTGCCGATCCGACGGACTTTGAGACGGCGGATTACGCAGACGCAACGACACCTCGTTGAACTGCACACAGGAATGGCCTAAATCGGCAATTCCGGGTGATACAGGGGTATGCAGAGACATGGATCAGCAATTCAGAATCGCGATACTGGGCGCAAGCGGGTACACGGGCGCTGAACTCGTGCGCCTGATCGCCAACCATCCCGGCATGACCATCAGCGCTCTCACGGCGGATAGACGGGCAGGCCAGACAATGGCTTCCGTTTTTCCGCATCTGAGACATCTCGACCTTCCGGTTTTGACGACTATCGAGGAAGTCGATTTTGGTTCCGTCGATCTCGTGTTTTGCGCACTGCCCCACGCCACAACCCAGCAGGTGATCTCGAAGTTGCCGGGCAGTTTGAAGACCGTTGACCTGTCCGCCGATTTCCGACTGCGTGACACCTCCGTTTACGCGGAGTGGTATGGGCATGAACACCTGGCGCCGGAACTGCAGAAAGAAGCAGTCTACGGCCTGACGGAATTTTATCGTGAAGACATCAAAGCCGCCCGTCTTGTGGCCGGAACCGGCTGTAATGCCGCTACGGGTATGTATGCGATCCTGCCGCTGTTGAAGGCCGGTGTGATTGATCCTGAAAACATCATTATCAACCTTGCGACCGGGGTTTCCGGTGCCGGCAGGTCCCCCAAGGAAGGGATGCTGCATTCTGAGGTATCTGAAGGGTTCAGACCTTACAATGTTGCCAAACACCGCCACATGGCCGAATTCGATCAGGAATTCAGTCGCGCTGCCGGGCGAGACGTCCGGGTGACTTTCGTTCCCCACCTGTTGCCACAAAACCGAGGAATTCTCGCTACCGTTTACGTACGCGGCGAAGCTGACCCAATTCACGCGGCTCTGAGCGACACATACCATGAGGAAAAACTGATCACCGTTCTTCCTCAGGGAGAGGTTCCAGCGACGCAGCACGTCAGAGGGTCCAATCAGGTACATATCGGTGTGGTGGCTGACCGCCGTCCCGGATGGACCATGGTTTTCTCGACCCTCGACAACCTGATGAAAGGCGCATCCGGGCAGGCCATGCAGAACGCCAATCTCATGCTGGGCCTACCGGAAACCATGGGGCTTACCGCTGCGCCACTCTTTCCGTGAACGGAAGGATCACAAGTCGTTTCATTGGTATCTGCCGCACCTTATGGGCGGCAATTCAGGGATTTAATTGCAATGATGGGGCCGCGATGGCAGGCTTTGTTGCCTTCTCCGCCTTTCTCTCGCTTTTTCCGTTCCTGATCTTCGCGACCGCCCTGATCAGTTTCCTGCTTGGCTCCACGGATTCCGATCGAATTCTCAACGCGCTCTTTGATATCGCACCGGAGCATGTCGCCCGAACGATTGAACCGGTCATCACGGACGTACTGACAAGCCGCAACACGGACATACTTACCTACTCCGCCGCCTTCGCGATCTGGGTCGCCTCGAACGCGGTGGAATCAATCAGGGTTGCTTTTGACCGCGCCTATTCCGTAACCAAACCGCGCGGCTACATCTTCAACAGATTGAAAGCAATCATGATGGTTTTTTTTGGTGCTGTTGTCGCAGCTCTTTTGGGCGTTTCAATCATCCTGAGCCCATTACTGCTTCGACTCGCGGAACAGTACTCGCATGTGGAAATCCCCCTGGTGGCGGGATACCTGACCTACGGATTCGGCATACTTGTTTTCGTTGGAACCCTCTACATGACCCACAGGGTATTACCGGGACGGAGCATGAAGAAGATCAATATCTGGCCGGGTGTTCTGGTCACCACACTGATCTGGGTCATTGCCGCGAGCGGTTTCTCCGTCTACCTCAGCTATGCACCAAGCTATACGGTGACCTATGGAACGCTCGCAGGAGTGATTATCACACTGATGTTTTTCTACCTTACGGGTGCTACCTTCATCTACGGGGCTGAATTTAACGCGGCCATGGAACGTGCAAGACTGGGTAAAACTGAAGATACGGGCGTGGGCAACACATGGCAGTAGGGCTTAAAAAACGTCGCCGCATTCAACTCGTCATTATCGGCACGGTAATGCTTGCCATCTCGGCTGGTTTAATTGGATTCGGCCTGCGTGATGGCATTGAGTTCTTCCGCAGCCCAAGCCAAATCGCGGAACAGCGTCCCGACCCCGGTGAACGCTTTCGTGTAGGAGGGCTTGTTGTCGAAGGAAGCCTCCAACGCGGCAGCGGAGAAACGGTGGCTTTCACGGTGACTGATGGCGCGGCAGAAACAAGGATAACCTATCAGGGAATCCTTCCAGATCTGTTCCGGGAGGGTCAGGGCGTCATCGCTCTGGGCTCAATGGACAATGACACGTTTGTTGCGAGCGAGGTCCTCGCAAAACACGATGAAAGCTACATGCCACGGGAAGTCGCGGACGCCCTGAAGGAACAGGGACTTTTCAGGCATGGAGAGGGCATTGATGGCGGCGGCAGCTAAAGGCTCACCTACACGCCCATAAATCCAATTTTAGCCTAATTGAACAATAATCCCGGTCTATTTCCATAAAACGGGATTATTACAATGCACTCAGTTGAGAGCATCGCGACCGAAATTGTGCGTCGCGAAGGCGGGTTTGTCGACGACCCCGACGATCCAGGTGGCGCCACAAATTATGGCGTAACGATACACACCATGCGCCGCCTCGGATTGGATCTGAACAATGACGGAGCGATAGATTCCGATGATGTCCGCGCACTTTCGCGCGACGAGGCGATCCGGATTTTTATACGGCACTATTTTCAAGGCCCGAAAATCAACCTTCTACCTGCTCCCCTCCAGGCGAGCGTATTCGACATGCAGGTCAACGCCGGCAGCAACGGGGTGAAGATCCTGCAACGGTTGCTGAACGCATTCGAAGCCAGCCTTTCAGCCGACGGAATCATTGGCCCCATGACGGCAGAGGCAGCAACGAAGGCCCTAGAAAAGGCACCCGATCACCTTGTGGACGCCTACGGAATTGAACGGCGGAACTATTACTACCGCCTGGCCGATCAACGCCCTGCGAGCCGAAAATACGCCCGCAGGCGCGATGGCGGAAAAGGTGGCTGGATCACCAGAGCCGAAGAATTCATCTCGGAACGCTTCCATTTCACACCCACGGAACACCTGCGGAGGACAGCAGCATGGGATTGATCGGCAACATCCTGAGCCTCGGAAGAGGCACGGAACGTCTGGGCAAAGTTGTGGAAGGCGTGGCGGAAGTATTTGTGGGAAACCGGGCCAAACGCGAAGAAGCCGAGTTCGAGAAATTCGAAATCGCCCTCAAACAGTATTCAGACGAGTTCAAGATGCCATCGGAAGGCCCGTTTGACCGTTTCGTCAATGCGCTCAATCGAATGCCACGCCCGCTACTCGCTTTGGGGACACTTGGGTTGTTTGGGTATTCGATGATCGATCCGCCCGGGTTCTCGTCGCGAATGCAGGGCCTGAACCTGATCCCGGAGCCGCTTTGGTGGCTGCTTGGGGTGATCGTCTCATTCTATTTCGGCGCGCGCGAAATGCACCATTTCAGGTCGCAGCGACAGCAGAATGTGGTGGTTACTTCACCTTCAACCGCCGTCACGACCGAAGTGGTACGATCGGAACCGAACACTCAGCCGCCGCAGACCCGGAGCACCCACCTCGGACTTTTCTCCAACCGAAACCAAAACACCATCGACCCCAACCATAACGCCGCACTGGAGGAATGGCGCAGGCTAAACGCCTGACGGTCACCGCCGCCGGTGTAAAACTGGCACCCAAGTGATTTGCCCCCGGCCGCTTTTGCCATCATAAGACGGGGAAAGCGGCCAGCAATCGCCAGAGCGGAGAACTTGGATGATAGTTGAACTCGGTCACCTGTGCCTGATCCTCGCGTTTGTGGTGGCGATCATCCAAATGGTCATACCCATGATCGGTGCGGGCAAAGGCTGGTCGGACTGGATGCGCATTGCCGTTCCAGCCGCCTCCATCCAGTTCATTCTGACCCTGTTCTCATTCGCGGCGCTTATGTACGCCTTCGTGATTTCCGATTTCACGGTGCGTCTTGTTGCCGCGAATTCCCATTCAGCCAAGCCAATGATGTACAAAATCGCGGGAACCTGGGGGAACCATGAGGGGTCCATGCTCCTGTGGATCCTGATTTTGACGCTGTTTGGAGCGATGGTGGCCTGGTGGGGGAAGAACCTCCCGCCGGAGTTGAAGGCGCGCGTACTCTCGGTACAGTCTTCCATCGCCGTTGCGTTTTTTGCATTTATCCTCTTCACCTCAAATCCGTTTGACCGCCTGGCCATGCCGCCGGCAGACGGCAACGATCTCAATCCCCTGCTTCAGGACCCCGGTCTCGCGTTCCATCCCCCGTTCCTCTATCTGGGGTATGTTGGCCTCTCCATGGCCTACTCCTTTGCCATTGCAGCCCTGATTGAGGGACGCGTTGACGCGGCCTGGGCCAGGTGGGTACGACCGTGGACGCTGCTCGCCTGGGTATTTCTGACCATCGGCATCGCCCTTGGTTCATTTTGGGCCTATTACGAACTCGGCTGGGGTGGCTGGTGGTTCTGGGATCCGGTGGAAAATGTGAGCTTCATGCCGTGGCTTTTGTCCGCCGCGCTGCTGCATTCCGCAATCGTGGTCGAAAAGCGAAATACACTAAAAAGCTGGACCATCCTGCTCGCGATCCTTGCGTTCTCCTTCAGCCTGATTGGCGCATTCATAGTCCGCTCAGGCATCATTACCTCCGTACATGCGTTCGCTAGTGATCCGGAACGCGGCGTATTTCTGCTTTGGATCCTGGGGATGTTTATCGGAGGATCACTGCTACTCTACGCCCACCGTGCGTCCGAACTGCAGTCATCCTCCGTGTTCTCGGTCGTCAGTCGGGAAAGCGGGTTGGTTGTGAACAACGTTCTGCTTGTTGTGGCTACCCTTGTCATATTTGTGGGAACCATGTGGCCGCTGGGAGCAGAGGTCCTGACGGGCCGGAAAATGTCTGTTGGAGCCCCCTTCTTCAACATGGCGTTTCCCCCGCTCATGATACTGCTCGTCGCCATACTGCCGCTCTTTGCGGTCCTTCCATGGAAACGTGGGAATCTCGGCACGGCAATGCGCCCCCTGAGCGGAGCTCTGGCGCTCTCGGTGGCGCTTGGCGCACTGGCCTGGGCACTGCAGTCCGGCAAATCCATGCTGGCGCCACTGGGCATCACTCTCGCGGCATGGCTCGTTTTGGGCGCAGCTTCGGAATTGGCAACACGCAGCAGATTGGGCAAAACAGACTTGAATGAAACCCTGCGAAGGCTCGCCAGTCTGCCCCGCTCCGACTGGGGAAAGGCAATCGCACACGCCGGACTGGGCCTGACCGTTTTTGGGATAGCCTGCATCACCGCCTGGCAGGTTGAGGACATCCGCGTTGCAAAACCGGGTGAGTCCTTTTCCGTATCCGGCTACACACTATCGCTTGAGGCGGTCGAAACCGGCGAAGGGCCGAACTACAGCTACGAGACAGCGACGATCGGTCTTTCTCAGGACGGGAACCGGATAACCACACTTAATCCCGAGAAACGTTTCTATCCCGTTCAGCGAATGCCCACGACCGAAGCCGCAATTGACCGCAGCCTGACACGGGATGTCTATGTGGCCCTCGGTGACGCCCAGGGCAACGATGGCTGGGCAGTTCGGACCTACATCAAGCCTTACGCAAACTGGATCTGGATCGGAGCACTTGTCATGGCGTTCGGCGGCGCAATCAGCCTGACGGACCGTCGTTACCGGGTTGGCGCACCAAACCGAAAACGCCCATCGGCAAATTCAGCGGTCGCGGCGGAATAAATCAAATGAGAAAAATATTTCTGATCCTCGCACTGATTTTCGTTCCGATCCCCGCTTTGGCTGTCCAGCCTGACGAGGTGTTGGATGATCCGGTTTTGGAGGAAAGAGCCCGGGACATCAGCAAACTGCTGCGCTGCGTTGTTTGTCAGTCAGAATCCATTGATGATTCCAACGCCGCCATCGCCCGCGACCTCCGGCTACTTGTGAGAGAGCGCCTCGTTGAGGGTGACACCAACCAGGAGGCCATAGACCATATCGTCGAACGCTATGGCGAATATGTCCTGTTCCTTCCGCCCTTCAATCTGGCCAACGCCATGCTCTGGCTCGCAGGACCACTCTTTCTGCTGTTGGGACTGATGATTGCTTTTTTCCATGTGCGGTCAAAATCCCGCGCAACGGGCAACGAACAGACGCCGCTTAGCGCGGAGGAACGGGAAAAACTGAAAAGCCTCACCGGGGGTTAACGCGGCGTTGCGGGTTTCGCACGGCACGAGTGCAGGCTATCGTCGACGCAGGTGGAATCCCGGAGCACGATAATGCAGTATGAGACCCTGATTTACGCCGTGGAGAACGATGTCGCGACGGTCACCATGAACCGCCCTGACATTATGAATGGGCTAAATGCGCAGATGCGGCTGGAGCTGACACACGCATTCCAGCACACCCAGGAACATGCACGGGTTATCGTCCTGACCGGAGCGGGCCGGGCCTTCTGTTCCGGTCAGGATCTTGGCGACAGGAAATCCGCTGCCGACCTGGACGTCGAGCGCACCCTGCTCGAAGAATACGAGCCGATGCTCAAGGCCATCTATGACTGCCCCATACCTACCATCGCGGCCGTTAACGGCGCCGCAGCAGGCGCGGGATGCAACCTGGCGCTTGCCGCCGACATCGTGATCGCCACGGAGAGCGCGGTTTTCATCCAGGCGTTTTCCCGCATCGGACTGATACCGGATGCGGGGGGCACCTACTGGTTGCCAAGACAGGTCGGTTTTGCCAGAGCTATGGGCGCTGTTTTGTTCGCGGAACCGGTTTCCGCCCGCCAGGCTCAGGACTGGGGCATGATCTGGGAGGCTGTTGAGGATGAACAGTTTCATGAACGCGTTCTGTCGCGCGCAAAACACCTCGCTGCCGGGCCGACCATAGCCTACCGTCTCGCAAAGGAGGCGCTCCGACAGAGCTATTCACATGACCTCGAACGGCAACTTGAGCTTGAGGCCCAACTTCAGGGCGAGGCCGGACGGACGCGGGATTTTCAGGAGGGCGTGCTCGCTTTTCTTGAAAAGCGCACGGCCCGTTTTGAAGGCCGGTAGCCGGAGGCACGATGGCCAATACCGCCCTCTCACACCGCATTTCCCGCACGCCGCTTGTATTCGACGAACGTGCCGCTTCTGAAATCTCAGACCAGTTCTCCGACCTGTCCGGACCGGTGCGGGAATTGCTGGGCGCGACCGCATCCTGTTCAGGCTACCTCGCCCGGTCGATGCAGCGCGAGGAAACCTGGCTTCGCGAGATCGTTGATGCCTCCCCGGAGGAAACTCTGGCAAACACGCTAACCTCGCTCCACGACGTTGGCGGTGACCGGATGGCGTCTAAACTGCGCATCGCCAAACGCCGGATCGCGCTGCTCGTCGCACTGGCGGACCTTTGCGGTGCGTGGAGTCTGCATGAGGTGACCGGGGCGCTCACCCAACTCGCCGACCGGGCCGTACAGTTTTCCCTGCAAACCCTCGTTGCGGCCGAAATTGAGCGTGGAAAAATTCCCAACGCCACACCAGAGGATGCCATCGAAGGCGCAGGCATGTTTGTCGTCGCGATGGGCAAAATGGGGGCCGGCGAGCTCAATTATTCCTCCGATATCGACCTGATCGTGCTGTTCGACGAAACCCGCCACGATCCGAACGATTATGCGGCTGTCCGGAAGAGCTTCATCCGTGTCACCCAGAAAATGGTCACGATGCTCTCCAAAATCTCGGGAGAGGGCTACGTGTTCAGAACGGACCTCCGTCTCAGACCGGACCCCTCGGTTACACCGGTCTGCATCGCCACGGAACCCGCCGAACATTACTACGAAAGTCTGGGGCGGACCTGGGAGAGGTCGGCTTTCATCAAGGCACGTGTCTGTGCCGGAGCAATCGACGCGGGAAATGCGTTTCTCGAAAGGCTCAAGCCGTTTGTCTGGCGTAGACACCTCGATTATGCCGCCATCCACGACGCCCATGATATGCGCAAACGCATCCGGACCCACAAAGGTCTGACCGGCCCCATCCAGATCCCTGGTCATGATGTGAAACTTGGCCAGGGCGGCATCAGGGAAATTGAGTTTTTCACCCAGACGCGGCAGTTGATTCTTGGCGGACGAGAGCCCGACTTGCGCGACCGCAGGACGTTGCCAACCCTGAATGCCTTGGCAGAGCACGGCTGGGTCGGGCGGGAAACAGTTGAGATTTTGCGCGACGCCTACGTCGAACACCGTAACCTGGAACACAGGCTGCAAATGGTGGACGACGCCCAAACCCAGACCATGCCAACCAACGTCGAGGGCCTCGACCGGATCGCCCGCTTTTCGGGGTATGGTGACACCGGGGCTTTTCAAAGGGATCTGCTTCAGCGGTTCGAGCAGGTCCACGGTCTGACTGAGGATTTCTTCGCGCCCGACCAGCCCAACCACTCGGATGCCCCGTCACCTGAAGAGGTGTTCAAGGACCCCGAGCGTGCCGTTGACATTATGACGGACTGGCAACGCTTGCCCGCTCTGCGCACATCGCGCGCGCGGTCGATATTCAATCGCCTGCAACCCGAATTCATGACCCGTATGGCGGAGGTCCAGGACCCCGACGAGGCCCTGCGGTCTCTGGACGCGTTTCTGTCGCACCTGCCCGCCGGCGTTCAGTTGTTTTCGATGATGGAGGCGAACCCTCCCCTGCTTGACCTTCTGGTGGACATATGCGGCACCACCCCGGACCTGGCACGTTACCTCGGTCGAAACCCGGCTGTCCTTGACGCCGTTCTCAGCCAGGACTTTTTCCAGCCTCTGCCTGGCGTGCGGGATTTGACGCTTGATCTCATTGAAACGCTCGACGCTCACGAGGATTACGAGACAATTCTGAACGCCGCCAGAATTTGGATGAAGGAGCACCATTTCCGGATCGGCGTTCACCTGCTGCGGGGCATTGCGGACTCCCAGGAAGCCGGTATTTCCTACTCCGCTGTTGCCGAAGCGGTCCTTGCAGCCATACTCCCCAAGGTTGAGGACGAATTTGCCAAACGGCATGGCGCACCACCCGGCGCGGGAGCAACCATCGTAGCAATGGGCAAAGCGGGAAGCCGGGAGATGACTGTCTCGTCCGATCTCGACCTCATCATGATCTATGATGCCGATGGCGAAACGGAATCCGAAGGGACGCGCCCGCTCGCGGTCCCGACATACTATGCACGCCTGACCCAGGCCGTGATCTCCGCCCTGACCGCTCAAATGGCCGACGGTATGCTTTACAAGGTCGACATGCGGCTGCGTCCATCGGGCAAACAGGGACCACTGGCCACCAGTCGGGAGGCATTCCGCAACTATCAGAAAAGCGACGCCTGGACCTGGGAGCACATGGCCCTGACCCGTGCCAGGGTACTTGCCGGTCCACCTGAACTACGGCAGCGTGTCACGGAAGCCATAGCGGAGGTCATCAAACGCCCGCATGATCCGGAAAAGGTACTGGAGGACGCCCGTGACATGCGTCGGCGTCTGTCGGAAGCACACTGGAAAGACATCACCGATCCTTGGACCTGCAAGCGTGGAAGCGGCCGCATGATGGATATTGAGCTGCTGGCCCAGTCTGGCGCACTCATTCACAACATCAGCGGCGTGAGACGGCCGTCAGCCATTTTGGATCGGTTGGGCAAACTTGGATGGCTCGCCAGGGAACAGTCCACATTCCTCCGCGACTGCCTGGAACGACTGGGAGCCATGCAGCAGGTCGCACGACTGGCCAGTGATCGAACCATCGACCCGACGACTGCAGGCCAGGGGTACGTTCGCCTAATCCTCACGCGTACCGGCGCGCCAGACGTGGACACATTACGATCGACACTGGTCGATGATGCGAGGAAATGCGCTGAAATCATCGAAACCAGGCTGGCCAAACCTTGAGCCTGCCAGTCGTTCACCATCCCGACTACAGGGTGACACTTCGACCCGGGCACGGGTTCCCCATGTCAAAGTATGCCTATCTTCGGGAAGTGCTCATATCGCGCGGTCTGCTCCCGGAAGTTGGCGGCTACTTTGCTCCAGCGCTCGCGAGTTTGACGCAGGTCGCCACCGTCCATGACACCGACTATGTCAGCCGGGTGGCCTCCAACACGCGAACTGCCGAGGAAACACGTCGAATCGGTCTTCCTGATACACCCGCCGTATCACGACGGGCCTTCCTTGCTACCGCCGGAACGCTTCTGGCCGCGAGGCTCTCCATTGAACATGCGCTGGCCTGCAACATGGCGGGCGGCTCCCACCATGCCGGTCCGGAGTCAGGCTCCGGCTATTGCGTTTTCAACGATGTCGCAGTTGCCGCCGCCATTCTTCTGAATGAGGGTCGAGCCGATCGTATACTTGTCGTCGACCTTGATGTGCATCAGGGCGACGGCACCGCTCAGATCTTCGCGGACGACCCGCGTGTATTCACCCTGTCCCTGCATGCCGAGAAAAATTTCCCCGCCCGCAAGGTCGCGTCCGACCTCGACTATCCGTTGCCCGACAACTTGAAGGACGCCGCCTATATGGAAGTACTGGAAGACGCCTTGCAACAGGCCTCGGCGGTACCTGCAGATCTCATATTCTACAATGCCGGTGTAGATCCACACGTGGACGACAGGCTGGGGCGCCTGGCCCTGACCTCGGATGGATTGCGCGCCCGCGACCGCAGGGTATTGGAATGGGCTGCCGCCCGAAACATTCCCTGCACATGCGTTTTAGGCGGAGGTTATGACCGAGATCCCTACCGCCTGGCGGTGAGGCACGCCATCCTGTTTGAGGAAGCGGCTAAGGTGTTTGAACATATCCCGGCAGGATTGGTCGACACGGCACCGACTTGACGCAGCAATATTCCCCACTTACCCAGGAAATCAGGTCGGAGGGGGCAATGCCAATGGGAAAATACGACATCAAAGCCGATCCGCGTGGCCTCATGTATGAGGCCTATCGCATGGATCTCAGTATTGAGGACGCCCGCACCATTTTCTTCGACTGGGCAATCGGCCTAAACGATGGCGCCAACCTCCACAGTATCCGTGAGCTGCTGGATATCTATGGCTTGGACCATCCGGACCACCCCATGACAACCGTCCTTCGCGAAGGTCTGGACACAAACTCAGTCAAACCCACACGACAGGGTGGCAGACGCGCGCGTCAGGCCGGAAAAGAACGGACCTGACGCGCCAGCGTTGGTTCAGGTCAAAGCCGCCAGTACCCTCGCCCAACTGCGCGCTCCTTTGTGGAAGCTTGCGAGATCATATTTCTCATTGGGCGAGTGCAGAGCGTCATCAGACTGCCCGAAACCGATCATAAGGGAATCCATCCCCAGGATTTCATGGAAGAGACCGGCAATGGGGATCGAACCACCACATCCTGCAAATACCGCAGGTTTGGGCCACTCATCCGACAACGCAGCGTGTGCTTTCGTGAACTCCGTAGCGTCAACGGGCAACACAGTCGCTTTGGCTCCGTTCTTTTCAACGAACGACGCGCTGCAGTCAGCAGGCAGGGACGCTTCCACATGGGCCTTGAACGCCGCGACCACGGCGTCCGGGTCCTGATCGCCCACCAGACGGAATGTTACCTTGGCATGAGCCTCCGCCGGTAGAACGGTCTTGAACCCCTCACCCGTGTAGCCACCCCAGATACCATTGACCTCCGCGGTTGGACGGGCCCAGGTCTGCTCAAGCGCGGTATAGCCGGTCTCGCCTGCGGGGACGCTCAGACCAACCTCGCCCAGAAAATCCTCCGTGCTGAAGTTGAGACCATCCCACTGGGCTTTCACTTCATCCGGGATATCATGAACACCGTCATAGAACCCGTCGAGAGTAACGCGGCCATCGTCGTCATGCATGTCTGACAGGATCCGGTTGAGCACGCGTATCGGATTGATCGCCGCCCCGCCGTACATACCGGAATGCAAATCGCGGTCCGCGGCATGTACCGTGACCTGAACCCCGACCATCCCGCGGAGCATCGTGGAAATCGCCGGCGTCTCACGATCCCACATTGCCGTGTCACATATCATCGCGAGATCTGCGGTCAGTTCCTCGGCGTTTTCCTTCATGAACGGCACGAGTGACGGCGACCCGGTTTCCTCCTCGCCTTCCAGAAAAATGGTCAAACGACAGGGAAGTTTTCCATTTACCGCAACCCAGGCCCGCAGCGCCTCAAGGAACGTCATCAACTGTCCCTTGTCATCATTCGCCCCACGGGCGGAAATGACCTTGCCGTTGGGAGTGTCCTTCAGAACCGGCTCAAAGGGCGGGCTGTCCCACAGGTTCAGGGGATCGACCGGCTGGACATCATAATGACCGTAGAAAAGGAAGTGGGGACCACCCTCTCCCCCGTGGGCAACCACCATGGGATGGCCCGGGGTGTCACGACGTTCCGCCTCGAAACCGAGCGATTTTAGATCGTTAACCAACCAGTCCGCCGCGGCCACACAGTGATCGGCATAGGCCGGATCGGTGGATACGCTCTGAATGCGCAGCAACTCAAAAAGCCGCTCCAACGCCGCCGGCTGATCCGCATCAATCTTCTCAAGAATGGCCTCAATGCTCATGGTTGTGTCCCCTTTCTGCACCTGCATGAGGTATCGGGAAAACCCTACCGTGGCAATCGGGCTGGCCTGCGTCACACGAGTGCGAGACCGCTCCAGATGGCCGCCGCTGTCAGCAGGTATCCCGCAATGACCAGAAAGCCGTCACGGCTCATCAGAGCGAGGCCGAACACAAAAATCCCAAGCGCGGCCGGCAGAATTCCTGCCGGGATGAGGCCAAGGACGAGGAGGCTGAGCGCCAGTATGACCACACAAACGAATATGGGAATGCGGGCCGCCTGAGACCCTGCAAGGAAGGTCAGCCTCTCGCCTGTTATCCGGTCGATCCGCCTGGCCCAAGGTTCCGCCATGTCGAGGCCGGAGTCCAGTTTGTCTTTCGGGATGTCGCGCTCCTTCAGAAAACCCGGGAGCCAAATTCCGCCGGTCTGTAGGAACGACTGCGCGACTGCAGCGAGAATCAGAAAAGCCATGACATACGGTGCGCCGGGGAGCCCACCAATGACCGGGACCAGCAACAGCAGGCCCAGGAGCGTCAACAGGACTCCTACTGAACGGTCTTCAAAGGCGTGAACGACCTTGCCGACCGTGACCTCTCCCTGCGAAGCTTCGTCCCTGAGGTCATCAATCACTGATTGAACAGGCTGCGCCTCCGCCATGTCCCGTCTCCCGTTGTGAAATCCGCTGACGGGAAGTTAACGCATGTATGTGACGTTAGGTCCGCAGTAACACGAAAACAGCGTTATCCCCGCTGTATCCAGCCACCTCCGAGGACACGGCTTCCTTCAGGTGCGTAGAACACGCAGGCCTGTCCGGGAGCGATTCCCTCCTCAGCATCCAGCAGTTCGACAGTCGCGCGGCCGCCTTGTTCCGGATGAATGCGAGCGGGTTTGGGCGGACGCGTGGAGCGTACCTTTACGCCGACCTCCCAGCCACCAGCGGGTCCGTCCTCAAACCGGTGATCTCCAAGCCAGTTCACTTCCGCGATTTTGGCCGTCCGCGACGCAAGCGCTTCCCTTGGGCCGACAATCACCCGACGTGTGTCCGGATCGAGCCGCACGACAAACAACGGCTCGGCCGTCCCACCGATACCGAGACCCCGTCTCTGGCCTACGGTGAAGCGGATAACACCCTCATGGCTCCCAAGAACGTTACCTTCGAGATCAACAATGTCGCCCGGATCAGCGGCGCCCGGGCGCAGCTTCTCAATCACGGCCGCATAGGATCCGTTAGGAACGAAACAGATGTCCTGACTGTCCGGTTTGTCCGCCACCGGCAAGCCGTAGTGAGCCGCCAGTTCGCGGGTTTCGGCTTTGGATTTCAGATGGCCGAGCGGGAAACGCAAATAGTCGAGCTGCGCCGGAGTTGTCGAAAACAGGAAATAGCTCTGGTCGCGCGCCGGGTCCGCCGCCCGATGCAATTCGGCCCCGGCAGGGCCTTCGAATCGCTGAATGTAATGGCCCGTGGCCATGCAATCCGCTTCCAAATCCTTCGCGGTTTCGAGAAGATCGCGGAATTTTACGCGCTCGTTGCACCGAATACATGGCACCGGCGTAGCTCCGGCGAGGTAGGAATCAGCGAATTCATCAATGACGCTTTCGCGGAACCGGTTCTCGTAATCCAGCACGTAATGCGGGAACCCCATGGTGTCCGCCACGCGCCGCGCGTCGGCGATGTCACGACCCGCGCAGCACGCACCCTTCTTCGCAAGCGCGGCCCCATGATCATAAAGTTGCAGAGTAATTCCAACAACATCGTAGCCTTCGTCCGCCAGTTTTGCGGCGACGACCGAACTGTCCACACCGCCTGACATGGCAACGAGAACACGGGTATCGGCAGGGGATTTCGACAGCCCCAGACTGTTTTTTTTGGCGGTCTTCAGCATGTCGCTCATCATGGAACTGATCGGAAGTTGAAACGGAATATAGTAAAATCCTCTGCAACTTCAAGGGGTTGGTTCATCGCCGTTTAAGAACCTGAGTTTAGGCCTGTCAGCGGGTGAGTAAACTTTGGGAGTACGATATGTATATTCGTCGAGAGAAAGGGCCGGTCTATGTGGTCCTTCCGGATGGGAGTAAGCTGACGAGGTCAGACCTTCCGCCGTCGAACACAAAGCGTTGGGTGGCGCGGCGCAAGGCCACGGTTGTTGCGGCCGTGGATAGCGGATTGATTGAGGCAAGTGAAGCCTGTTCAATGTACCATCTTTCCAACGAGGAACTTGATCTCTGGCGGGGGGCTGTCCAGAAACATGGTGCCGCAGCTTTGAGGGTCACGGCGCTACAAAAGTATCGACAACTTTAGGTAGAGTTGTTAACGTGTAGCAATCGTTATTCAGTCGTTAACCATTCTGTTGTTAAAGTTAACCCAAGCTTTTAGCAAAAGATTGGCAGAGACGGAGAGCTGCACATGCGTATCCTGTTGGTCGAGGACGACCCGACAACATCGAAAAGCATCGAAATGATGCTTCAAAACGCTAACCTCAATGTCTATGCGACGGATCTTGGGGAAGAGGGAATCGATCTGGCCAAGTTGTACGACTATGACCTGATCCTTCTCGACCTGAATCTGCCGGACATGAACGGACATGACGTTCTCCGGCAGCTTCGGCTGGCAAAGGTGGAAACACCGATCCTGATTCTGTCCGGTGCCGATGACACGGAAAACAAGCTCAAGGGCTTTGGTTTCGGCGCGGATGACTACATGACCAAGCCCTTCCATCGCCAGGAACTGATCGCACGCATTCATGCCATCGTTCGCCGGTCCAAGGGCCACGCGCAGTCGGTTATCACGACCGGCAAGTTCACCGTCAATCTCGACGCGAAAACCGTTGAGGTGGGTGACACGCCGGTGCACCTGACCGGCAAGGAATACCAGATGCTTGAGCTGCTTTCCCTGCGGAAGGGTACGACCCTTACCAAGGAAATGTTCCTGAACCATCTGTATGGCGGCATGGATGAGCCGGAACTCAAAATCATCGACGTCTTCATCTGTAAGCTTCGTAAGAAACTGTCGGAAGCGACAGGCGGCGAAAACTACATCGAAACCGTCTGGGGCCGCGGCTATGTCCTGCGCGATCCGGCCAGCGGTGAGGCAAAACGTAAACTGGCTGTTGGTGCCTGACGGGCGCCACGGCGACTGAAGCGCGCGCTGGACCTGCGACCAGGCGCGCGTTACCACATCTCCGATGGTTTCCGGAGACTCGCAGGACATGGCAGCAAAAATCCCCGTAGAAGATCTGACACAGGCCCAGGCCAAAGCGGAACTGGCCATGCTCGCCCGCGAGATCGGGGCTGCCAATCTGGCCTACCACCAGGCCGACGATCCCGAAATCTCCGACGCCGAATACGACCGCCTCAAGGCGCGCAATTCCGCCATCGAGGCCCGCTTCCCCGACCTGGTCCGCTCCGACAGCCCATCCCTCCAGGTGGGGGCCGCACCTTCCGAGGATTTCAGCAGAATCAAGCATTCGATTCCGATGCTCAGCCTCGCAAACGGGTTCGAGGAAGAGGACATCACGGACTTTGACGAGCGTATCCGGCGCTTCCTTAACCTGCCGGCGGGAACTTCCCTGACCTATACGGCCGAGCCGAAAATCGACGGACTCTCTCTTTCGATTCGGTATGAGAACGGAAAACTCGTTCAGGCGGCGACACGGGGCGACGGCGAAACCGGTGAAAATGTCACCGCAAACGCCAGAACGGTCGACGATATCCCGGCTACGCTGGAGGGGGCACCGGAAATCCTCGAGATCCGCGGCGAGATTTATATGAGCCATGAGGACTTCGCGGGTCTGAACGCGCGTCAGGAAGAAGCAGGCGCCAAGGTCTTCGCCAATCCCCGCAACGCCGCGGCAGGCTCCCTGCGACAACTGGACGCCAGCGTCACAAAATCCCGCCCCCTGCGCTTTTTTGCATACGCATGGGGAGAGGTATCGGAGCCGCTTGCGCAAACTCAATCCGGCGCAATAGAGCGCATGAAGGAGCTTGGTTTCCAAACCAACCCGCTCATGAAGACCTGCGTTGGTCCGGATGATCTGATTTCCCATTACAGAACAATCGAGAACGAACGCGCGCAGCTCGGCTATGACATTGACGGGGTGGTCTACAAAGTGGACGATCTTTCGCTTCAGAGTCGGCTGGGGTTTCGTTCAACAACCCCGCGTTGGGCGATTGCCCACAAGTTCTCGGCCGAGCGCGCGACCACCAAAATCGAGGCCATCGAAATCCAGGTTGGTCGCACCGGAGCTCTCGCCCCCGTCGCGCGTTTGACACCGGTAACGGTGGGCGGCGTAGTCGTCTCGAACGCCACCCTGCACAACGCCGACTACATTGCGGGACTGGACTCCAAAGGAAATCCGATACGGGACGGCCGCGACATCCGGGTTGGCGACCACGTGACCGTCTACCGTGCTGGCGACGTCATTCCCAAAATCGAGGACGTGGACGTCACACAGCGCCCCGCGGGTTCTGTTCCGTACGAATTCCCCAAAACCTGCCCGGTCTGCGGCTCGGAGGTCATTCGCGAGGAAGGTGAAGCCGTACACTACTGCACAGGCGGCCTCGTCTGCTCCGCTCAGGCGGTTGAAAAGCTCAAACACTTCGTGTCGCGAAACGCGCTCGACATCGACGGGATTGGCGCCAAGCAGGTTGAGAGCTTCTACGGCCTCGGGTGGATCAGTGAACCTGCGGACATCTTTCAACTGAGGGAACGCTACGCGGACGACCTTCTGAAGCTGGACCGCTGGGGCGAAAAATCGGTCGAAAATCTGTTCCGTGGCATTGAGGAACGCCGCACCATAGAACTAAATCGATTGATTTTTGGCCTTGGCATCCGTCACACCGGCGAACAGGCTGCACGGCTGATAGCCCGACACTACGGCTCGTGGACAGCCTTTGAAACCGCCATGGAAGCGGCCCGCGACCACGAAGGGCCGGAATGGGAGGACCTTAACGCCATCGACGGGGTCGGCCCGATCATGGCCGCCAGCCTTGTGGATTTCTTCCACGATGCGGGCAACCGGGCTGCAGTGACCCGCCTGATAGAACAGCTCGACGTGCAGGACGTTGCAGCACCATCGACAGACGGCAGTCCTATCGCCGGGAAGACAGTTGTGTTCACGGGTACTCTCGAACGAATGACCCGGGCCGAGGCCAAGGCCCGCGCGGAAACTTTGGGCGCCAAGGTGTCGGGCTCCGTCTCAGCCAAAACCGACTACGTCGTGGCCGGACCTGGTGCGGGATCCAAAGAGAAGAAAGCACGCGATTTGGGCCTGGAAGTCCTGAGCGAAGAAGAGTGGCTCAATCTTATAGGTTGATCCCCGCTGAATTCCGCACAAAATCCTCTCCATGAGCCAGCGCCCCGAAACACTGTGGCCCCTTTTTGCCGATCTCACGGTTCTTGACGGCATTGGCCCCAAAACCGCGCAAAACCTGCTGCGAATGGACGTGGAGAAACCCGCGGACTTGGTTCTGACCCTGCCGGCATCCGGCATAGACCGAACACCAGTGACCAGCATCCGGGAAGCCGTTCTGCCGGGTGTCGTGACGGTCGAAGTCGAAATTGGCATGCATCGAAAACCGCCGGCAAAAGGTCGACCCTATTTAATTTTCGTCAGGGACGCGGCGACGGAGTTTCAACTCGTTTTTTTCCATCCCCGCGGCGACTGGCTGGAGCGTACGTTTCCAGCGGGGCAGCGTCGCATTGTTTCCGGACGGGTTGAACTCTTCGATGGTCTCGCCCGGATGACACACCCGGACCACATCATGCGCCCCGGTGAGGCCGACGCACTGCCCCGTTTTGAACCGGTTTACCCGCTTACACAGGGCATCACTCAAAAAACCATGTCGCGGGCGGCAAGGTCGGCGCTTCAACGTGCACCCGATCTCAACGAATGGATTGAACCCTCGCTTAAGAAACAACGGGGATGGCCTTCGTGGCAAACCGCGCTCCTCACGGCACATGCTCCCCGAAGCGACGCGGATCTTCTCCCTTCCTCGCCAGCCAGGGAACGTCTCGCGTATGACGAACTGCTCGCCCATCAGATTACCCTCGCGCTTGCCCGCAGCCGGGTACGTCAGCAAAGAGGCGTGTCGTCCGTCGGCACGGGAACGCTCCAAAAAGCCGTACTGGCCAGCCTGCCCTACCAACCGACAGCAGCCCAGACACGTGCGGTGGCCGAGATCACTGAGGACATGGCCTCGGCCCTAAGAATGAACCGGTTGCTCCAGGGCGATGTCGGTTCGGGCAAAACGATCGTTGCTATGCTCTCGATGCTGGCTGCGGTGGAATCCGGCGGACAGGCCGCAATGATGGCACCGACCAGCATCCTCGCACGTCAGCACCTGGATGGGCTTGCTCCACTGGCCGAAGCCGCCGGGATCCGAGTCGATCTGCTGACCGGACGGGACAAGGGAAAAATGCGGGCAGACAAACTGGCTGCCCTCGCCGATGGCACGACAGATATTATGATCGGCACCCATTCCCTGTTCCAGGCGGATGTCGAGTTCCGGGACCTTCGCCTCGCGGTCGTCGACGAACAGCACCGCTTCGGCGTGCGCCAACGGATGGATCTCAGCTCCAAGGGGCAGTCTCCGGACATTCTTGTTATGACCGCCACGCCCATTCCCCGCAGTCTTTCACTGGCCCAATACGGGGATATGGACATCTCCGTTCTTGACGAGAAACCTCCCGGCCGGAAACCGGTTGAAACCGTGCTTGTTTCATCCGGCCGCACGGGGGAGGTGATATCGCGGCTGCAGAAAGCCATCGCGGAAGGCAAACAGGCCTATTGGGTCTGCCCACTTGTTCACGACACGGAGACATCCGAGTCAACGGCTGCCGAGGACCGCTTTCAAAGTCTTAAGGTTGCCTTTGATGAAGGTAGTGTCGGGCTTGTTCACGGTCAGCTCCCACCTGCCCAAAAAGACGCTGTGATGGAGGATTTCGCAGCCGGCAGGATCCGTCTTCTTGTCGCAACCACAGTGATCGAGGTTGGCGTCAATGTTCCAAATGCCTCGATCATGGTCATTGAGGCCGCCCAGTCTTTCGGTCTTTCCCAACTCCACCAGCTACGCGGACGAGTCGGACGCGGCGCGGAAAAATCGAGCTGTCTGCTGGTATACGATCCGCCCCTGGGTGAAACCGCAAATGCGCGCCTCAAAATCATGCGTGAAACAGAGGACGGTTTTGCCATCGCCGAAGAAGACCTTCGTATCCGCGGCGCGGGTGATCTGCTTGGCGTTCAGCAGTCGGGGCTTCCGCGCTTTCGGATCGCCGATCTGGAACAACAGCCAGGATTGATGCGGACCGCCCAGGACGATTCGCGATTGCTGCTTGATTCCGACCCGGAACTCACCTCCCCACGCGGCCAGGCGGCCCGGGTTCTTCTGCACCTGATGGAACATGACAAAGCGATCCAAATGCTTTCAGCGGGTTAACCCTCCATTCTTCATGTTCTATTTTTGTTCCCAAAATTTCTTGACCGACCGTTAATTCGATGCGAACATTAGTAGAACAAACTGGTTCTTCTGGGGATAAGTCGATGAAACACACAGCAATTCGCATTTTTTCCACAGACCGCGAGGCTTTCGTGAAGGAAGCTGTTGGCCTTGCGTTCCTCTGCTCCGTGATCGTTGCGGGCTTTTCCCTGCCGCTGGCCGGCTAAAGCGGTTTGCGTTTGATCTGAATCGAATTGGGATTCACAAGCCCGCCTTCGTCTGATTCACTTCTGTTTGGAGGTGGATCATGGGCAAACCTTACTCTTTGGACCTTCGGGAACGGATTTGCGCCTACGTCGCTAAGGGCAATTCGGCCCGTTCAGCGGGGCGGCTGTTCGGTGTGAGCGCAGCCACGGCGGTGCGATTGGCAGCGGAGCACCGTAAACACGGCACGGCGGTTCCCAAGCCGCAAGGTCGTACCGCCGGCCGGTTCGGCAAACTCGCCCCGCACCGGGACTTTTTGCTGGAGATCGTGCAGGCCGAACCGGACATCACGCTCAAGGAACTGGCCGCCGCCCTCGCAGAGACACATGGCGTGGAAGTACAGCTCTCCTCGCTGCACCGCGCGCTCGAACGCGCCGGACTGTCATATAAAAAAAGGACTGATCGCGGCGGAACGTGACCGACCGGCGTTGCTCCAGGCCCGCCGTGATTGGATCAAGCGCCGCCAGCCCCGTATGCGCGCGGAGCCGCACAGGCTGGTTTTTATCGATGAAACTGCCGTGAAGACGAACCTCACACGGTTGCGCGGTCGGGCCCCTGTCGGTGAGCGGCTTTATGCCGGGGCACCTTTTGGCAAATGGGGCACGCAGACCTTCATCGCAGGGCTGACGCAGGATGCCCTGATCGCACCGTGGGTGATCAAGGGAGCCATGAACGGTCCGGCCTTCGACACTTACATCGAAACCCAACTGGCCCCGGCGCTCGAACCCGGAACAGTTGTGATCCTCGACAACCTGTCCACCCACAAAAGCCCGCGTGCGGCACAAGCCCTGAAAGAGCGCGGCTGCTGGTTCTTGTTCCTGCCCGCATACAGTCCCGATCTCAATCCCATCGAAATGGCCTTCTCGAAGCTCAAAGCCCACCTGCGACGCATCGGCGCCAGAACCTTTGAAACATTGTTTCAGGCGCTCGGAGACATCTGCGATCTGTTCGACCCGCAGGAGTGCTGGAATTTCCTCAAAGCTGCAGGGTATGCCTCAGATTAAA
>NZ_JBNAFV010000021.1:0-63968 GCF_049800875.1 Amaricoccus tamworthensis
GTAAGCGGTGTTTTGATCCCACCTTCCTGAAGGCTTCCTGATCTGCGAGTCCGTTTCCGAGTATAGATTGGAATTGGAGGCTGGGTTGGTAGGAGATATATCGCTCCATATGGAGGATACTGGCCGTATGGATGTCATGGTCGGTCCTTCCGGGAAACGGCGCTGGTCTGATGCCTATAAGGGCCGTGTGGTCGCCGAAACACTGGTGCCGGGTGTTACCGTCAATGAAGTGGCGCGGCGGCACGAACTGCTGCCAAATCATTTGTCGGCGTGGCGTCGGCTGGCGAAGGAAGGCAGGCTGGCGGTTCCGGATCTGGCCGGAGCGGAGTTTGAGTTTGCGTCGTTGGTGGTTGAGCCTGTGACCGCGCCGGCTCCCGCCGCGTCCAGTGATGCGGTTGAGATCCTCTGTGGCGATGTCACGGTTCGTCTGGGGGCTGATACATCTCCCGAGCGGATAGCGGGGATTGTTCGTGCCCTGTCCGGGTCCGGATGATCTTCCCATCACAACGGGTTCGGATTGTTGTGGCGACGAAGCCGGTGGATTTCCGCAAGGGCCACAATGGACTGGCGGCTCTGGTAAAAAATGAACTGCATAAGGAGCCGTTCACCGGAACCGTTTTTGTGTTCCGCTCGAAACGTGCGGACCGTCTGAAGCTGCTCTACTGGGATGGGACGGGACTGGTTATGACGTACAAGCGGCTGGAGGAGACGACTTTCACGTGGCCTGCGGTTCGAAACGGTCTGATGTCACTTAGCCACGCGCAGTTTGAGGCCCTGTTCTGCGGTCTGGACTGGCGGAAAGTGAAGGCCCTGTCGGCCCGTCCACCGACTGCGGCAGAGTAAAAAACCATCCTTTACCCTGGTCCCCGGGCACTGGTTTTGGTAGTCCGGGATCATGATTTCGACGGCTGATCTTCCGGATGACGTGGATGCGCTCAAGGCCATGATCGTGGCGCAGAGTGAACGGAATGACCGTCTGGAAACTCTGGTTGCATCCCTCAGACAGGCCCTGTTCGGACGAAGATCCGAAAAATCCGATCCTGACCAGTTTGAACTGGCCCTCGAAGATCTTGAGACCGGTATTGCTGAGGTGGAAGCCGAACGTGAGGCTGATCCAGCGGGTGCGCAAACCCGGACCTCAAAGCCGCGCGCAACCAACCGGGGGGCGCTGCCCAAACACCTGCCGCGCATTGAGGAGGTGGTCGAGCCGGACAGCACGATCTGTCGTTGCGGTACCGAACGCCATGTTATTGGCGAAGACGTGAGTGAACGTCTGGACATTGTGCCGGCACGGTTCCGGCTGATTGTGACCCGACGCCCGAAATATGCCTGCCGTTCCTGTGAGGACGGTATCGTCCAGGCCGCCGCACCGGCACACCTGATCCCGGGCGGCATGCCAACCGAAGCCACCATTGCCCATGTGATCGTCAGCAAATACGCGGATCATCTGCCCCTGTACCGGCAGGCGCAGATCTACGGACGTCAGGGGATTGAACTTGACCGCTCCACACTGGCTGACTGGGTTGGTCGCGCGGCATTCGAGCTGCGACCCGTTTTTGATGCCCTGATCTCCGACCTGAAAAAATCGCCGAAGCTGTTCATGGATGAGACCAGAGCCCCTGTTCTTGATCCTGGCCGGGGAAAGACGAAAACCGGATACTTCTGGGCGCTGGCCCGCGACGACCGGGCGTGGGGTGGAGATGATCCGCCCGGTGTCACGTTCACTTACGCGCCCGGACGATCCGGCCAGTATGCGGATCAGATACTGCAGGACTTCCGCGGCATTCTGCAGGTTGACGGGTATGCCGGCTACAACCGGCTGATCAGGCGGCCGTCACAGGGTATTCAGCTGGCCTACTGCTGGGCGCATGCGAGGCGGAAGCTCCACGAGGTTGCCCGGACTGGAACCACACCGATCGCCGATGAGGGTTTGCGACAGATTACCGCCCTCTACAGGATCGAGAAAGAGGTCCGCGGCGAAAGCCCCGCCAGGCGGTTGGCTGCAAGACAGGAGCGCTCCAAACCCGCCCTTGAGGCATTCGGGACATGGCTCACGGCAAACCGTGCGCGGGTGTCAGCCAAATCGCCCCTTGGAGAAGCCCTGAAATACATCGCCAAATACTGGGACGGCCTCTGCCTGTTTCTGACCGACGGGCGCATCGAGATGGACTCGAACCCCGTGGAGCGAACAATCCGCCCCATCGCTCTAAACAGGAAAAACGCACTCTTCGCGGGTCATGATGCCGGAGCACAAAACTGGGCAATCATGGCGTCCCTTATCGAGACCTGCAAACTCAACGCCGTCGATCCCCACGCCTGGCTGACCGAAACCCTCACCGCAATTGTGAACGGCCACCGACAGGCCAACATCAAAGCACTGCTGCCGTGGAACCATCAACCGAAGGTGTGATCAGGACTTCGCTTACGCTTCATCACGGTGAAAGCTGCCAGTACAATCGCATCGAGCGACAGGGCACTCAAAAGCACGATACCGGAGGCGCCCACATCTGTTCGACGATAGCGGAACACGCCCCAGTGTATGATCATATCCATTACAAGGTAGAAGAAGGCACCGAGGGATGCGATCCGGCCCAGGTCGAAAAGCACGGCCAGCGCTGAAGCGATGACAACGGTATAGACCAGCGTGTGGCGCTGGATAGGGCCGGACATTCCGAAGTGGCTGTGCGGGATCATTTCCATGTCCGTCAACATCGCCAGCATGCGCGACACCGCGAAGACGCTGGCCAGAACGCCGGACGCGGTTGCGACAGCGGCCAGGATCACCGTCAGTATGAAGCCGGTTTGTCCAAGGGCGGGCTGCGCCGCTTGTGCCAGTGAATAGTCACGCGCCGAGATGATCTCCTCGATCGTCAGACTCGAACCAACCCCGAAGGCTACCAACAGGTAAACGACGACGCAGATCCCGATCGAGAACATGATTGCTCGGCCAACGTTGCGGTTGGGTTCGGTGATCTCGGCCCCGCTGTTGGTGATCGTCGTGAACCCTTTGAAGGCAAGGATAGCCAGCGCCGTGGATGCTATTAAACCGGTTATACTGTAGGATTGAGGCGTCTCGGAGGCCGCGGCGAACGCAAAACCACTGGACCACAGGGCCGCGATGCCGAACAGAGCTATGCCTCCGATCTTGATCGCTGCCATGATCAGCGAAAATAGCCCGACCGAGCGGTTTCCGGCGATGTTCACCAGAAAGGCGAAAACGATCACGGCCACGGCCAGAGCGGGGACCAGTGGGCCACCTTCGATGTCGAAAAGGCGCAAGACATAGGTGGCGAAGGTCCGGGCGACGAGGCTTTCCGCGATCACCATGCTGAGCGCCATCAGCAGTGCGGCCCCGCCTGCGATGGCTCCAGGACCATAGCACTTCTGCAGGATCATGGCGATGCCGCCCGAGGACGGCCATTTGTTCGACATCCTGATGTAGCTGTAGGCGCTGAAGCTTGTGACGACCGCGCCGGCGATGAATGCAAGCGGAAACAGCGGGCCGGCGAGCTGCGCGATTTGCCCCGTCAACGCAAAGATCCCGGCGCCGATCATCACGCCTGTTCCCATCGCGATGGCTCCGCCCAGACTGATGGACCCTTCGCGGTACGTGTCTTGTTCGCTCTGCATAAATGGTCCCTTCTCAATCTTGGTTCGTCCGAACGCTGTTGCGCGCTTCTAGATACGAACGCCGCGAAGACGCAGCGAATTGAGCACCACCGAGATTGACGACGCGCTCATGGCGAAGGCGGCAAACATCGGACTGATGAGGATGCCAAAGAAGGGAAACAGAATTCCTGCCGCGACCGGCACACCGGAGGCATTGTAGATCAGCGCGAAGAACAGATTCTGGCGGATGTTGCGCATCGTGGCCCGAGCCAACCGCCGCGCACGCACAATAGCGTCGAGGTTGCCCTTGACCAGCGTGATGCCGGCACTTTCGATGGCCACATCTGCACCAGTGCCCATGGCGATGCCGACATCGGCCTGTGCAAGAGCCGGCGCGTCGTTGACGCCGTCCCCGGCCATTGCCACCTTGTGACCTTCGGCCTGCAATTCCTTGATGATGCGCGCCTTGTCCTCGGGCAGTACGTCGGCCCGGATCTCGTCGATGCCGAGCCGGGCACCGATCGCCTTGGCTGTGCGCTCGTTGTCGCCGGTCGCCATGATGACCCGGAACCCAAGTTCATGCAGGTCCTGGATGGCGGCATGGGTGGTTTCCTTCACCGGATCGGCGACAGCGACAAGACCGGCAATGTCGCCGTCCAGCACTACGAACATCACGGTCTCACCCTCGTCGCGGCGGGCATTGGCCTTGGCGGTCAACTCGCCCGCCTCGAGCCCCAATTCGCGGATCATCGCCAAATTGCCGAGCGCGACCGCTTTGCCGTCAACGACCCCCTTGACGCCCTTGCCAGTGACCGCCTCGAAGTCCCGCGCCTCGTCCATTTTGACATTTCGCTCCTCCGCACCCCTGACGATCGCTTCAGCCAAGGGGTGCTCCGATCCGCGCTCAAGCGATGCGGCGAGACGCAAGACCTCGGCTTCGTCGTGGCCGGGTTGCGGGAGTACGTCGACAAGCTGTGGTTTGCCCATCGTCAACGTGCCGGTCTTGTCGACGATCAGGGTATCGACTTTCTCGAACCGCTCCAGCGCCTCGGCGTTCTTGATAAGCACCCCGGCCTGGGCTCCCCGCCCTGTCGCCGTCATGATCGACATCGGTGTCGCCAGGCCAAGCGCACAGGGACAGGCGATGATCAGAACCGCGACGGCGGAGACCAGTGCATAAGACAGCGCAGGCGCGGGCCCCCAGATTGCCCAGGCGATGAAGGACAGGACCGCGATACCGATGACGGCCGGAACGAAATATCCCGCCACCTTGTCGGCATATTTCTGGATCGGGGCGCGCGAGCGCTGCGCGTTCGACACCATCTCGACAATTTGAGCCAGCATCGTGTCGGACCCGACACGCGTCGCCTCCACCACAAGACTGCCCGTGCCGTTGATCGTCGCACCAGTTACTGGGTCGCCTTCGGTCTTCTCGACCGGCACAGGTTCACCGGAGATCATGCTTTCGTCGATCGAGGACCGGCCGTCCAGAACGACGCCATCGACAGGCACCTTGTCACCGGGCCGTACGCGCAGCCGGTCGCCGACCTGTACGTCCTCCAGCGGGATCTCCTCTTCGGAGCCATCGTCCCGCATGACCCGCGCGGTCTTGGCGGCCATATCGAGTAGCGCACGGATCGCCTTTCCGGTTCCTTCACGTGCGCGCAATTCCATCACCTGACCGAGCAGCACGAGCGTCACGATCACCGCCGCCGCCTCGAAGTAGACGCCGACATGGCCTTCGGAGTCTCGGAACCCATCAGGGAATATGTCCGGTGCGAGAACGGCAACGACGCTGAAGAGCCAGGCGGCCAGAACGCCCATGCCGATCAGGGAGAACATGTTGAGGTTCAATGTGCGGAACGAAATCCATCCGCGTTCCAGAAACGGCCAGCCGCACCACAAGACCACTGGCGTTGCCAGGATCAATTCGATCCATTGTGTAGTGCTTTCGCCAAAAAACGTCCGGACTGCGGGGAAACCGACGAATGGCCCCATCGTGAGGACAAGGAGCGGGATAGTCAGAACTGTGCCGACCCAGAACCGCCGTGTGAAATCCACCAGTTCGGGATTTGGACCTTCATCGGCCGGCACACCGGATTCCAGTTCCAATCCCATACCACAGATCGGACACGCGCCCGGATCAAGCTGCCGCACCTGAGGGTGCATCGGGCAGGTGTAAATGGGACCATCATGCCCTGTAGGAACCAGATCATATCGGCCATCGGCCGGCGTGGCACCCGCGTGATGGTCTTGATGATCATGTGCTGAATGGACCTCGAGCTCCGATTCCGGCACGAGATGCATCCCGCATTTCGGACAATTGCCGGGCTCAGCCTGCCGCACCTCAGGGTGCATGGGGCAAACGAATACCGAAGAAGCTGCTGTGGTTTCGGAACTGTCGGGGGTACTCATTTTGCGGTCCTTTCCGAGAATGCTTCTCTTGCCTAGGGCTTCCATCCGCAGGAGGGTCAAGAGAGATCAGTACGGCGATTACATTGCGGCTCTGCGGGGTGGCGCTGTCCGGCCCCGTTCCCGCAGGGCGAACACAATCAACGCCAGCCCGACCAGCACCATTGGCATGGAGAGCAACTGGCCCATGGTCAAACCCCACTCACCAAAGTGGAGCGCATGGCCAATTGGGTTATCTTCCGTCACAAACTGCTGGTCCGGTTGCCGGAACATCTCGACGAAATTTCGGGCAAGACCATAGCCGGTCAGAAACACGCCAGCCAAGGCACCGGGCATTTTCAGCCAGCCCCGGCCCCAAGCGAGATAAATGAGCAGCATTCCAAGAATGAGCCCCTCCAATAGCGCCTCGTACAGCTGGGACGGGTGTCGGGCGCAGAGGCCGCTAATCCCTGGGCAGGCCTGCGCGACTTCGCCGGGAAAGATCACCGCCCAGGGAACGTCCGTCGGCCGCCCCCACAACTCATTATTGGTGAAGTTCGCCAGCCGCCCAAGAAACAAGCCCGGCGGTGCTGCCAAAGCCAGCAAGTCGCCAGTGCTGAGCAATGACGCGTTCTGTCTAAGGCAGAACAGCAAGGCCGCGAAGACAACGCCCGCGAACCCCCCGTGGAAAGACATGCCGCCTTGCCAGACCATCAGAATTTCCAAGGGATTAGCGAGATAATATGCGGGCTGGTAAAACAGTACAAAGCCCAAGCGACCACCAACAATCACGCCGATGATAATCCACGTCAGAAGATCTTCTATCTGCGTTCGGTCAAGCGGCGGTCCAGCTGACGTCCAGAGCGCTGGACGGCTTATGGCACTCAAACAAATGCGCCAGCCAATCAGGATACCGAAGATATAGGCTAGCGCGTACCAGCGGAGTGCGAATGTGACCCCCCCGATGTCGAAGGAGAAGAGGTCGGTTCCAATATCCGGAAATGGCAATCCCGCTGACAGCACTGGGTGAGTTCCTCATCAGGAATTTACGTGGGGATTAGATGGCATTGATCGAGCACCGCTAAAGGCGCTCGATCTGCGACATGGCATCCAACGCCTATCCCGCAATCACGCGGCGTCGAGGGCGTCCCGCAGAAGATCGCGGACTTCGCCGGCGACCGCGTCCAGGTCTTGGTTCTGCACCGCCTGCATCGAAGCGACAGGATCGACCGCGCTGACCTCGGTGTCGCCCTCCACTTGCCGCAGGATAACATTGCAGGGAAGCATCGCGCCGATGCGAGGCTCGATCTCGATGGCTTTGTGCGCCATGCCCGGATTGCAGGCCCCCAGGATGCGGTAAGGCGGCATGTCCGCATCAAGTTTCTTTTTCATCGTCGCTTTAACGTCAATCTCAGTCAAAACGCCGAAGCCCTTGTCTGCCAAAGCATCCCGAACACGCATCTCTGCGTCATCGATTTTGGTGTCTTTCAGGACGCGATCATAGGTATAGGCCATGGGAATTTTCCTTTCCTTGTCTCTATTTGTTGGCATACCGAGGCTTAACGGTTCAGGTCGCGGTTCGGTTCAATGTCCCGACCGCGAATGGTTTTGGCGGTGTGAGGACGGGTGCCGGAAAAACCGGCACCCATTGGCTCAGTTGTCCTGCATCATGGAGCCGCTGCCCATGCCCTGACCGTTGCCGGGCCGCGCAGGCGCATCTGCCATATTCGACCGCATCATCTGCATCCGCTCCATCCTATCGGCCGGTGCGGCCATCTCTTCCGGGGTCACCGCACCGTCGCCATCGGCATCGAGGTGTTGAAAACGGTCCACCATCATTTCGCGGATCATCGCACTGTGGAGAGCTTCAAACTCGGTAATCGAGAGGTTTCCATCCCCATCGCTGTCAAACTCTGAAAGCTTGGCCTGAAGCTGCGTGCGCATTTCTGCCGGCGTGGTTGTGCCGTTTCCATCAGTGTCGAACATTTGCGTCATGCCGCCAGCCATGCCTGCGCCCATCATGCCACTGCCCATGCCGCGGCCCATCATGGTTCCGTGCATGCGCTGCATCATGTCCATCATTCCGCCCATGTTTCCCATCATGTCCGGACCACTATCCTGCATCATGCCTGCCCCACCTTGGGCACCTGGTTGCCCACCGTGCCGATGGTGGGCATCCGCCAAGGCGGCGCCACCATAGGCGGTTGCAGCCAAGGTCAGTGCAGCGAGTAAAGCGTTGCGTTTCATTTCGATCACCTCGTGTCAGTGTTGCGATACCTACCATATGGGCGACGCCTGCAGGTGCGGAATGCCACGCGAGCCGGTGTTTTGTATCGCGAGGTCACAAAAGCGGGGTCTGTTACAAATTGCGACAAATCAATTCGGGGCGACCGCTCCTCTTCATCTGAGACATGCGATATCCAGAAAAAAAAGGTATCGAGGATCCGTATACCAACCGAAACCGAACCCATGTTTCGGTAGAGGTGAAATCCGGAAGAGTTGGTGTCGAGAGTGCTGGAGGCCCTGAATATCCCGAAAATTCAGTCATTCAACTCATGGCAGGAGGCTGCTAGGTGCGCTTCTCCAATCGCATTTTCTCAGTTCTAACCTTGGTGATTTTGGCGGGGTGTGGTGCAGGAAACGACATGCGCCCTCATGCTTCAGCCGAAGTCATCAGCAGTGCATCCTACCGTCATGACGGACCGGCCGCGCTAACGCTGTACACCATGATCAACAACAGATCCGGGGCGGGTGCGCATAGCAGCGTCATGATCAATGGGTCGCAGCGCGTTATCTTCGATCCGGCAGGAACGGTCCGGCTGAGCGCGGTACCGGAGCGGGGAGATGTGCTTTATGGCATTACTCCACAAGTGGCCGAATTTTACGCGCGGGCTCATGCACGGGAGACCTACCACGTCGTCATACAAGAGATCGATGTGTCCCCCGAAGTCGCGGAGCAGGCCTTGCGGCTTGCAATTGCCAGCGGCCCAGCCGCTTCCGGTTTTTGTAGTGCCAGTACCTCCGCGGTACTCAGGCAATTACCAGGATTTGAGTCCATCGGACGCACATTTTTCCCAAAGCGCCTGATGGCGGATTTTGGCAAGCTGCCGGGCGTGCGAACCACAAAGCTGTTCGAGAACGATGAGGACGACAAATCCGTAGCGATCGCACAATTCGAAAGTTCACTTGCGACACAGCCGTGAGTGTTCGTCCAAAAATTCTTTGGAAGATGTCCCTGGACGACGCTATCCTCGGCGTGCGAGCCAAAGATGCTCTGTCCAACGAATAGGTCAGCTTCGAGCGGTAACGCTGTCTTCGGCCGAGTAGAGGAACGCCGTCGATCCGATAGCGACATTCGGATAGAGATCATTGATGTGGGCCATCACCATGCGCACGCATCCCGAACTGGCCCGGCCGCCAATGCTGCGAGGGCTCGGCGTTCCGTGAATTCGAAGGTACGTATCCCGATCTCCGACGAATAGATACAAAGCCCTGCTGCCCAAGGCATTGTTGGGGCCGGGCTCCATACCGTCGGCAAACCGCTCGTAAGCCTCCGGATCGCGTTCGATCATCGACTGTGTTGGCGTCCAGTGCGGCCATTCGACCTTTCGGCGGATCGTATAGGTGCCGGGTTCATAGAGATCGCCCTTGGCAATCGCGACCCCGTAGCGCATCGCGGTGCCACCTTCCTCAATATGGTACAGATAGCGCGCGATCGCATCGACGTGAATGTCACCCGGGCGCAAACCTTCATTCGCCAAAACGCGTTGCGGCAGCAGCCTGGGATGCAGCCCCCATGGGTTGGTTGTTGCCGGGTCATAGTTGGCGGGCGTGACCTGCGCATCCCAAGCTGTTTTTTCGGCTTTTGTCGGCCAGGTCTTAGCGAATGCTGGTGAACTCAGAGATGCTGACAACAGCGAGCCGGAAAGTGCAAGGAAGTGCCGTCTTGTAACCATGAAGCGAAGCCCTTTGTTTGTTTTCGATGAATCCGAGACGTTTCAAGAAACGTCCGCGATCCCATGTCACCGAACCTTTTGATGTCTTGCGATCGTGACCAACCAGAGGCAAGCAAGGACACCGCTTAGGATCGCGTTCCAACTCGCCATGGACAACGTCAGAAATTCCCAGACAACCTCATCGCACAGAACAAGAGTCGAAGCACTTGAACTTGCAGAGGACAACAATTCCGATACCGACATTTGGGAGACATCGAGGCCGGATCCCGTGCAAGAAGTCGGTCCCTCCCACCAGCCGCGCTCGACACCGGTGTGAAACACTCCCAACGCGGATGTGCTGAGTGCCGATAGGGTCCCGATTATCAGGATTGGCAGGATCGGCAGAGCAAAGAGCAACATAGCGCCCATTCCAATGGCGATTGCGTGTGGGTAGCGTTGCCAGATGCACATTGCGCACGGCGCGTAGCGAAGAGCCTGGAAAACGAAGGCCCCTATCAGCAAGGCGGCTGATCCTGCCGCCGCAATCATGCCGAGAGATTTTGGTGTCAGGGTCAATGAACGCTCCCGTTAGCAATCGATGGACCTGTTTCTCGCTTGTCAGGCTACGTAAACGGCAGAAGGCCTGTTATCATTCAGAGATTTGTAACGGTATGTATCCGTCGCGACCCTCAGCCGACCCTGATCCACGTTGCCATACCGTCGGCTTGGTGGCTCAACATGTGGCAATGCAGCATCCAGGATCCCGGATTGTCCAGGACGACGAGAACGTCCCGCGTCTCGCCGATATCCAGATAGGTCGAGTCCCGGTATGGACCGGCTTCACCCGCCGCATCGAGTTCCCAGAAATGGTGGCCATGCAGATGCATGACATGTGGAAACCCGGTTTCGTTGCGGATCGAAATGCGCGCGGTCGTTCCCTGCGCGGCGGATAGGAAAGGCCTTCGAGGCAGGCCGGACACGTCATTGAGCGCCCATGTTCCGGTGCCGCTGTGGGACGCGCTTCCCGCACCTCCCTGGAGCACCAGCTCCGCGGTTTGGCCGGGCTCTTGCGGGGCGGGCATTCGGTTGGCGGGCAACGCGGTGATGGGCACTTTCGCAGGCTCACGAGAACCGGAAACAGCGATTTCGCCAAGGCTCAACGTCCGCTCTCCAAAGCTGTCGTCAAATCTAATAGGCCCGGTCGCATCACCAATCACATCGCATCTTTGCCCCGGAGCTAGGAGGATGGGTTCGAGTGTCTGTGGCTGCGCCAGGGGCATACCATCCAGTGCAACGATCTTTCCTGCCAGACCGTCCAGCCCGACACGGTAAACCCTGTCGATAGAGGGATTTATCAGGCGCAAGCGCAGGCGGTCGCCTTGTCTCACATTCTTGCTGGTTCCATTGGAAACAAGCGCCGTGACCGTATTGCCGATACGGCCCTCGGTCGCGAAATGAGCCGGGTTGAACCCTTCGTCGTACTGTCCGGACTGATCCAACAAGACATCGAAGAACTGAACAACGATGTCATGGTCGACAGCCGGCGCATTTTGCTCCTCGACGATGAAGGCGCCGAAAAGACCGCGGCTGACCTGATCGTAAGACAGGTAATGCGAGTGATACCAATACGTGCCGGCATCCGGGACGCCGAATTGATAACGATACGAGTCGCCCGGAATGACCACATCCTGAGTGAGGACGTTGACACCATCCATCCGATTTGGAACCCGCAACCCATGCCAGTGAACGAGAGCGCCCTCCTCCAATCGGTTATCGAGGGTAATGCGGGCGGTTTGTCCTTGTCGCATTCTGACTTCTGGGCCCGGCAGACCACCGTTGAAGCCCAACATCGACACGTCGTACCCAGCAAGGTGCGCCTTGATCGATTGGGGCGCGAGGATCAACTCGTGTGTCGCTGCTGGCAAGCGGGTACCAGCCAGCGCAACGGTCATCCCGCCAAGGAAAGACCTCCGGCTCAAAGACAATTCCGTCACCTCATGAATGATAGACTGGCTTTCGCCAACTGCCGCACCTGTGCCATTTCCGGAAGAGGAACTTCAATGCGACAGAACACTCCTCACGCCGTTGTCACTTTGGGATACAGGAAGACGCGGGCGCCGATTTCAACGCGTTCGTACAGATCCTTCACATGTTCATTCGTCAACCGCGCGCATCCATTCGACACGGCAGACCCAATTGTCTCCGGGGCGTTCGTTCCATGAATGCGAAGATAGGTATCGCGTCCCTCGGCATCGTAGAGATAGAGCGCGCGGGCCCCGAGCGGGTTGTTTGGCCCGCCTTTCAGTCCATCCTTGTACTTTGCGTATTTGCGTGGCTCGCGCCGGATCATGGCGTTCGTTGGCCGCCACCATGGCCATTTGGCCTTGCGCGCTACCGTGAACTCTCCGGGTTCGTACAAACCTTTGCGCCCTACCCCGACCCCGTGGCGGATCGCCATCCCGTCCTCGAGCATGAAATAAAGGAAAAAATCATCGGGAATGACGTGGACATCGCCTTTAACCCAGTCACCACGACGGGTGTTTACCAATTGCGGTTCGAACCGTTCGGGCAATTTGACTTTGTGGGCCCAGGCAGTTGTGGGCAGAAAGCAACCCATCGCTCCGGCACAAATCAATTCTCGTCTCGTGAAATTCTGCATGGCGCGATCTCCTCGGACCCATGAAAATTCAGTGCGCGTCAGGGGCAAAGAAAAGAAGCCGTGAACCGGGGCAGACGACGCGCCTTTGTTGCCTTGAAACTACGAAAATTCGCGCTTTTGGAACTCTCCAGCGCTGGAATGTTGTTGTTTTACAGAGAACTGCAAGGAGGTGACTGGAAATGCACTACTCACGATTTTTTATGATGATCGGAACATCGACCGTGGTCATGTTCGTTCTGATGTACCTGAACACCTATCTTTGGGGCCATATCTTCTTTTCGGAGACACGCCTTTACATGGCCATCCTGATGGGGGCGACCATGGCCGTGATCATGTTGGCGTACATGTTGTCCATGTATCAGAACACCAAAGCCAACATCGCGATTTTCGTTGGCGCAATAGTCCTTTTCGCGGCGAGCCTCTGGCTGGTTCGAGGGCAATTCACGGTGCAGGACAGGTCCTACATGCGCGCCATGATCCCGCACCACTCGATCGCCATCATGACGTCGACTCGTGCCGAGATCACCGACCCGCGCGTCCGGGGGCTCGCAGACGACATAATCTATGCGCAGGACAAGGAAATCGCCGAAATGCGCTACCTTATTGCTGACATTGGAGCAAACGGCGAAGCATCGGCCACGCGAAGCGAAACGCCGGCGCAGGTTGTGGATGCGCAACAGGCGCTTCAAACGGAGGTCGTGTCGAAGGTCGATCCTGAGTTTCTGACGGAAGACGAAATCGCTGCGGTGTTCCCGAATGGCGGAAATTGCCGCTTTGCTTACACCTCGGACAGTCCGGCTGTACTGGTGACTGGTGAAACCGGCGAAGGGTCTGCCGCCGCAATGAAGATCAGCGGTGATCTGGTGCGCCTGAATGCGCAGGGCGAAAATGCATTTTCTGAAGGCCCGCTGTCGGCCGAGATCGCAGAGACGAACGGTGACCTGACCGATCTGATCGTCAGCGCGGGAACCGACTACGAAGCCGGGTTCCGTGGTCAACTTACGTGCAGCGGATAAGGAGGAAAGGACATGCCCCGCGACACAGACAGTAAATCCGCGCAGCTTTATCGCATGGTCATGCCGGGCCATGTCTGCCCCTACGGTCTGAAATCGAAAGACCTGCTGGAGCGGCAAGGCTTCGAGGTGGAAGACCATCCGCTTAACACCCGTGAAGACACCGATGCTTTCATGGAGAAGCACGGGGTCGAGACGACGCCGCAGACTTTCATCGGGGACGAACGGATCGGCGGTTACGATGATCTCAGGGTGTTTTTCGACATTGACCCACCCGAGGAAGAGCAAAGCGACACGACCTACCAGCCGGTCATCGCGATCTTTTCCGTTGCCGCGCTGTTGGCATTGGGCCTGTCTTGGCACCAGTACGGGTCGGTCCTTACCTTGCGGGGGTTCGAATGGTTCATTTCGCTGTCCATGACCATTCTCGCGATCCAGAAATTGCAGGATGTCGAAGGGTTTTCGACGATGTTCCTCAACTACGATCTGCTGGCGCGCAAATGGGTGCGATACGGCAAGGTCTACCCGTTCGGCGAAGCGTTGGCAGGTGTCCTGATGACTGCCGGCGCGCTGCTGTGGCTCTCGGCTCCGGTTGCCTTGTTTATCGGCACGGTCGGTGCTGTCAGCGTGTTCAAGGCTGTTTATATCGACAAGAGAGAGCTGAAATGCGCCTGCGTCGGCGGTGACAGTTCTGTCCCACTGGGGTTCATTTCGCTGACGGAAAACCTGATGATGATCTTCATGGGTATCTGGATGCCGGTCCGCGCGATCTGGTTCTGAGGTACAGCCCCTTCTTGCCTGTCACTTGGCCAACCGCTCCGGCGACAGATCCTCGATGATGGGGCAGTCGGGCCGGTGATCCCCGGCACATTTTTCCACCAGTTCGGCGAGCGTCGCGCGCATGGATTGCAGTTTCGCGATCTTTTCCTCGATCTGGCGCAGATGGTCTTCCGCAACCGCCTTCACTTGCATGCTTTCGCGGTTTTCATCCTCGTAAAGCGACAGGAGCGTCCTGCAATCTTCGATGGTGAACCCCAAGGCCCGTGCGCGACCCAGAAACGCCAGCTTGTGAACGTGGTTCTCGGTGAACGCGCGATAGCCGTTCTCGCTACGGTTCGGGCAGATCAGACCGATGGCCTCGTAGTAGCGGATCGTCTTGGCGGGCACACCCGATTGTCGGGCAACGTCTCCGATGTTCATGTCGGACCTCCGTTATTCTGCTGGAGCAGGAGTGGCGGCTGCCATCTCTGCCGGGATTGCGCGCTGCTCGTCCATCGCAGGCGCGATGCGCCGCAGCCGCAGGGCATTGGTCAGGACAAACACCGAGGACAACGCCATTGCGCCTGCCGCGAGAATTGGTGACAGGAGCAGCCCAAAGGCGGGATAAAGCACCCCGGCGGCGACCGGAATCAGCGCGACATTGTAGGCAAAGGCCCAGAACAGGTTCTGGCGGATGTTGCGCATGGTCCGGCGGGACACTTCGAAGGCATTCACCACGCCGCGCAAATCGCCGGACATCAGGACGACATCCGCGGACTCGATGGCCACATCGGTGCCGGTGCCAATGGCGATACCCACATCGGCATGCGCCAGCGCCGGGGCGTCATTGATCCCGTCGCCGACAAAGGCGATGCGCTTGCCGCCCTCACGCAACGTATCGAGCGCCGCGACCTTGCCGTCTGGCAGAACGCCCGCGACGACGTGATCAATGCCGGTTTCGCGGGCGATGGCTTCGGCGGTTTCGTGTTTGTCCCCGGTGATCATCGCAACCGCAAGACCCTTTTCGTGCAGCGCTGCGATGGCTGCGCGGCTTGCCGGTTTGACCGGGTCGGAAACGCCGATCACGGCGGCGACACGTCCGTCTATGGCAGCGTAAAGCGCCGTGCGACCCTTGCTTGCGATCTTCGTTTCCTCTGGAGCCAATGCCGAGACGTCAATGCCTTCGCGCGCCATGTAGCGGTCGGCCCCAACCAACACCTCCACGTCTTCGACCACGGCGCGCACGCCGTAACCGGTGACCGACTGGAATACTTCGGCCTCCACAAGCGGTGCGCCCTCGGCCCGGGCGGCGCGCACGATTGCGTCCGCGACAGGATGCTCGGAGAGCGACTCCACGGCGGCGATCTTCGAGAGCGTTGTTGGACGATCGAACCCTTCCACCAGCACAAGGTCAGTCAGTGCGGGTCGCCCCTCGGTCACCGTGCCTGTTTTGTCGAGAGCGACCACATCAACGGAATCAAGTTGCTGCAAGGCGTCGCCCTTGCGGAACAGGACGCCCATTTCCGCAGCACGTCCCGTCCCGACCATGATCGAAGTCGGCGTCGCAAGTCCCATCGCGCAGGGGCACGCGATGATGAGCACCGACACACCGGCGATCAGCGCCATTGTCAGGGCCGGATCAGGCCCGAAAACCAGCCAGACCAGCACGGTCGCCACCGCGATCGTCATGACGGCAGGCACGAACCACAAGGTGATCCGGTCGACCAATCCCTGGATCGGCAGCTTGGCGCCCTGGGCTTCTTCGACCATGCGAATAATCTGCGCCAGGGTCGTGTCGGCGCCGACCCGGGTGGCGCGGAATTGCAGACTTCCTGCGCCGTTGACCGTTCCGCCGGTCACAGGATCTCCGGCACCCTTTTCAGCGGGGATTGGCTCGCCAGTCAACATGCTTTCGTCGACGCGGCTGGTCCCTTCGATGACCTCGCCATCGACCGCGATGCGTTCGCCGGGGCGCACGACGACGATGTCACCCTGAACCAGCGCATCGATCTCGATCTCGACGCTTTCACCGTCCCGCATCACTCGTGCGGTCCGCGCCTGAAGCCCCAGCAGCTTCTGGATGGCCGCGCCCGTTCTCCCCTTAGCGCGCGCTTCAAGAAAACGCCCCAGCAAGATTAGGACGACGATGACCGCTGCCGCCTCGAAGTAGACAGAGCGCAGCGTGTCAGGCAAGGCCGATGGTACGAATGTCGCTACTACGGAATAGAAGTAAGCCGCCCCGGTGCCGACCGCGACGAGGCTGTTCATGTCGGGCGCGCCCCGGAATAGGGCCGGGAAACCCTTGGTGTAAAACGTCCGGCCCGGGCCGAAGAGAACGATTGTCGTGAGAACGAATTGAAGAAGCCAACTCGTCTGCTGGCCAATCGTGGTCTCGATCAGCATATGAACGGCCGGAATGACGTGGCCACCCATTTCGATCAGGAAGACCGGCAAGGCGAGGATGGCCGCAAAGGTGACCCGTTTGGCAAGCGCCTGAGCCTCTTCCTCCTTGCGCGCAACTCTGTCGTCACCGGCCTGGGCCGTTGCCACGGTTGCTGGATACCCTGCCGCGCCGCTTGATTCGATCAGATCGGATGTCGTGACAAGACCTTCGACGTAAACGACCGTCGCCGTCTCTGAGGCGAGGTTGACGTTCACCTCGACCACCCCGGGCACCGCGGCAAGCGCCTTATCGACCCGCCCGACGCAAGAGGCACAGGACATCGCTGCAATCGTGAGTTCGGCCCTGGCCTTCCGCGCGGGGTAGCCCAGCTCGCGAAGGGATTCGATGATGTCGGGAATGCGCTTGAGCGCGTCCACGCTCATGCGAGCAGTTTCCGAGGCAAGGTTCACCGACACATCCTCTACGCCGTCGATTGCATTCAATGCGCGATCGACCCTGCCAACGCAGGACGCGCATGACATGCCTTCGATCGGCAGGCTGATCTGTTTGGGTTCGGGCATATGTGTCACCTGTTTTTCCATTCGAAGTGGAATATGAGGCTTCCAGTTACTGGAGGGTCAATGGGAGGGCGCCAAATAAATTTCTTCACTTGACCTTCCAGCGGGGGGAAGCCCCATGTCACCGATAGAAATCAGATCAAGGAGTGGTTCCGATGAAGTTCAGCGTTCCGGACATGAGCTGTGGGCATTGCACCGCAGCAATCGAAAGCGCGGTGAAGAGCGCAGATCCGAATGCAGGCGTAGAATGTGACCTTTCTGCCCGACAGGTGCATGTCGACAGCGTGTTACCAGCCGATCAGGTCCAAGCGATCATTCGGGATGCGGGCTACAACGTGGAACCTGCGGCCGCTTGATGCAGTGCCTGGACCACCCAAGGGTGGTCCAGGCACAGAATTTCAGTCTTCGACTTTGCGGGCTTCCTCGACCAAGTCGGCAAGCTGCGCCTTTTCGACGAAGCCCGGGACCAGCGCATCCCCGATCACGAAAGACGGCGTGCCGTTAAAGCCCAGAGCTTGGGTCAGTTGCATGGAGGTCGCAATGTGCTCTTCGACCTCGGGGGCCTCCATGTCCTTGCGCAACTGCGCGATATCCAGGCCGATCTCCTCGGCCACGCGCAGCACGGAGGCCTCTTCCGCGCGGCCTTCCAGCCCCATCATTGCCCAGTGAAACTCTTCGTATTTGTCCTGCTTGCGCGCTGCCAAGGCCGCTTTCGCGGCAAACACCGATCCGTCTCCGAGAATGGGCCATTCACGATAGACGAGGCGAATGTTGGGATCGTCTTCGATCAAAGCCCGCACCTCGGGTTTGACCCGCCGACAATAGGGACAGTTGTAGTCGAAAAATTCCACAACAGTGACGTCCCCTTCCAGGTTGCCGAGAACCGGCGCATTCGGATCGTTCTCGATCAGATCGCGCTGGTCATTCAGAACTTGGGCCTGACTGAGCTCCTGCGCTTGCGCCTGCCTTTGTTCGAGGATCGCCACGGCCTCCATGACAATCTCCGGGTTCTCGCGGATTGCCTCGAGCACAAGTTCCTTGACCCGGGACTCTGACAGTTCGTCCGCGAGTGCCGGTATCGGAAGCAAGGCAGCTATCGCGACCGTCGTGAAGGCTTGTCTGAAACGCATTTTAGTTCTCTCCCCGTTGTTCGTCGGCTTCTGTCCGCGCGGCCTGGACTTCGCGGATGCGGTCTGGCCAGGTGGACCGGATGAAGGCCAGGATGTTGTGAATTTGCTGGTCGGTCAGCACGTCTGCGAAACCGGGCATGCCACTGTCGAATTCGACGCCCTGACGCGCCAGAAGCGCCGCACCCCCCAGTTTTGTGTAATCGAAGAGCAGGCTGTCAGGATGATGCCAGGTGTGACCCGTCTCATCATGTGGTGGTGCTGGCAGGCGCCCATCCGCGCCGGGCGTTCGCCATTCCGGCTGGCCTTCCAGACCCGCGCCATGACAAGACGCACAGTTTTCTGCGTAGAGCAACGCGCCTTCTTCGATGTCGTAGCTCTCCGCCCTGGACGCGCTGCCGACATCCGAGGATGCACTGGTCGAGAGCCAATACGTGAAGGCGGCTGCTGCGACAGTGATCGGAAGGGACCAAACGAGATATCTCATGTGACCCGTATCCAGGTTGTCATGCCAGATGCGGCGTGGCTGAGCATGTGGCAATGGAACAGCCACTTGCCGGGATTGTCTGCCGTAAAGGCGATCTCCCGGGACTCGTTGCCGGCCAACAGGATCGTGTCCCGCATCGGCCCGAACGCGCCGTCGGGGCGCAGCTCGCGGAAATGCATCCCGTGCAGGTGCATCGCATGTGGGAAAACGGTCTGGTTCTCGATCTTCAGGCGCACCGGCTCGTTCAGGGATAGATCGGCCAGTGGCGTGTAGGTCATTTCGGCGACATCATTCAGGGCCCAGAATTTGCCCGCTTGGGCAAGCTGACGGAATCCAAGACGTTCCCCGCCAAGCAATGCGGACTGCATTCGCCCCATTGCCCCGCCGGACATGACCAGTCGCAAATCACGCGCATCGGCAAGGTCCGGGGCGTGTGCCGCGGGGTTCGGCGGCAACGGCAGTGGCTTGCCTCTTGGTACTGAACTGGCTGTGCCGTTGACCAGAAAACTCACCAACGGGGTCAGTTGATCATCATCGCCGATGCGAAGCAATTGGGCGGTGCCGCCTTCGTCTTCGGTCACATCCACAATTAAGTCGACGCGCTGTGCCGGGCCGAGGATCAACTCGCCGTCAACCGACTGGGGTTGGCCGGTTGGCATTCCATCCACGGCCACCGTCCAGCCACTGAATCCAGAGAGCCTCAGCGGGAAAATTCGAGCGCTTGCTGCGTTGATGATCCGCAAGCGAATGCGTTCGTTGCGCTTCGCGGGCAAGGTCAGGTCATAGCGCCCATTGGTCGTGATAAAGTTGCCGATGCGTCCACCGTGGCTCATCATCATAGGCTGTTCGAAATTGTCGAACAGCTGCCCGCTCTCAGGGTCGAGCAACCAGTCCTCCAGAACGATGACTTCCTCGCGGTCTATGTCCGGTCCATCGACCTCTTCGACGATCAAGGCACCGCGCAAACCACGCGCGACTTGCTCGTATGAGCGATTATGCGCGTGATACCAATAGGTGCCCGCGTCCGGTACGACGAAGTCGTAGTCAAAGGTTTCACCTGGTGCCACGGCTTTCTGGGTCAGTCCTGAAACGCCATCCATCGCGTTATCGATCCGGATTCCGTGCCAGTGAACCGAACTGGGATCGGGTACCTCGTTGCGGAACCTGCGACGCACCCGATCGCCTTGTGCAACCCGGATTTCCGGGGCCGGAACAAGACCGTCATAGCCCCAGATCTCTGTTTCCGGGTAGGTGTCCGGAAGAAGTTGTCGACGCGCAACCTTGGTAACCACGTCCTCGAACGGGGTTGCGGCATAAGCCGACCGCGGGATGGCGGCCGCACAGGCCGCCAGAGTTGCATTGCGCAAGAAATCCCTACGTGTTTGTTTCATTTCGATCCTCGAGAAAGCGGGGGCGTGTCGCCCCCGCGTGATGTTAGTTCGAAGCGGAGTTCTCCGCCTCGACCGTGTCCTTGTTCAGCAGGAAAAGCGCCATCGCTTCGCGATCGGCAGGTGTCAGAAACCGAGTTCCGTCGCGAACGACTTCCGCCATGCTGCCGCCGAACGCATCGCCCGAAGGGGTGATGCCGGTCTGGAGCGCATAAGCGAGGTTTGAAACCGTCCAGTCATTTTTGACCAGCTCTTTTGGCCGTATCGCGGGGGCCTTGCTGCCACCGGGAAGCTGGGCGTTGCCTGCAAAGGAAGCACCGATATCGCGGCCTCCCGCAAGATTGCGCGGCGTATGGCAGGCTCCGCAATGTGCCGCACCGCGCACCAATTCCCGTCCTCGATTCCATGCGTCGCTTCGCCCTTCAACCGGTTCGGTATCCGGATCGTAGAAGAACGCCGCTCGCCAGAGCTTCAGCCCCCATCGTTGGTCGAATGGGAAGCTGACATCATTTTCTGGTGCAGGCTCGTCCACGGGCGACACGGTTTGAAACGCCGCCCAGAGGTCAGCGATATCCTGATCAGAAAAACCCGCATAGAAGGTGTACGGGAAAGACGGATAGTAGGGCGTTCCATCGGGGCCGATGCCTTGCCGCACGGCTTTTGCGAACTGTTCTGCCGTCCATTCGCCCATGCCATGTTCCGGGTCTGTCGTCAGGTTGGGCGGGTAGAACGTTCCGAACGGGGTTTCGAGCGGCGCCCCTCCGGCAAGTGGTGCGCCGCCCGCTTCAAAATTGGTATGACAGGCAATGCACCCACTGGCGCGCGCCAGATATGCGCCCCGGTCGACATTGCCCTCTATTGCAATCGGAGTCACTGCACTGCCGACAGGCCATGCAATCACGACGCCGAGGCTGGCCGCGCCCAGCACGGCGGCCCCGCTGACGAGTGTCAAGAACCGGCGCATGGTCAGTCTTCTTCCGCCCGGAAGCGTTCATGGCATGCGGAACAGACCTGGGTCGTCATCGCGAATGCTGCGTCGGCGGGCATTTCGGCAATGGCGGCCGCATCCATCATGTCGCCTCGGCCCATCATCGTGCTCCCGCCCATCATGGTTGTATCGCCTCCCATCATTGACCCGCCGCCCATCATCGAGGCGCCATCCATGGAGGTATTGCCGCTCATGCCGCCCAATCCATTGTCGGCTGCGCGTTCCAGGCCCTCAGAGTATTCTTCCAGCTGACTTGCCAATGCCGCGAAGCGCTCCCAGTCGGTCCACACCTCGTCCTTGGCTTCCGAGGGCATGCCCCCTGTGCCCTCTGGGAACAGCTTTGTCATGCTCTCACCGGCGTGCTGCTGGAACAGGCGCGCTGCATCGCGCACTGTTTCTGCGTCATAGGCCGTTTCGCCCCGCATCATCGGGGCCACGGTCTTGACCGCCTTCCCCATTGCAAGCATGGCATCCATGCGCTCTTTCACGATGCCGGTGGCACCGCTATGCGCGAATGCCGTGACCGCAGTACCTGCAATCAACACTGCCGCTACGATAGTCGTCTTTTTCATGTCTTCGATCCTTCTTTGGGTCTGCTTTTCGAGCGATGTGAAATCAGACCCACCGTCGGGGCGGTGGAGGATCGCTGATCGGGCGCAATTCGGTTCGTTGGATCGCGCCGTCTTGCATGACGGCTTTCAGAAAAGAAGGCTCGTACGCCATGTTCGGCTGAAGCAATAACGCTGCCGGGACAGAACAATCGAGGCCTGGATGGCAGTGGCCAGAGGCCTCGGTCGATGGCCCTGCGTCTTCGTGACCATGGTATTCCTGCCCCAACGACGTTTCACCATGATATACCGGCGCCTCTGGCACCCCGAGAACTACAAGGAAAAGGCCGAAAACGGCCGACAGAATCCATCGGTTCGTCTTCGACCAACGCATCAGTTGATCCCGTTGGCCCGCTGCAATTCGCGGACATAGGCGGCCACCATCTTGACGTCTCCTTGGGTCAATCCCTCGATCTTAGGCATATTACCGAAATTCCAGTGATGTGCACGGACGCCGTTTTGAGCTGCCAGAACAAAAGCCATGTCCGAATGGTGGCTCGGTTCGTAGATCTTGTGCACGAGAGGCGGCGCAACACCGTTGCGACCGGCGGCATTTTCGCCGTGACACTCGGAACATTTTGCCTCGAATATGTTCTTCCCAAGCGCCGCCTGCTGCGAGAGTGCGTCAGGCAGCTGGACCTGGACGATCGGATCGCCTTCGGCAATCTCGCTTGTGTCAGGTGGCGTCATGGAGTGGCCAACCGCTGTATCTTCCGCTCCAACGAACTGCCAAACGGCAAAACCCCCGCCGATAACAAAAACGGCACCAATCAGCGCAGTCAATTTGTCCATGCCTGTATCTTCCGCCTTGCCCGTTGGGTCAGATGAGTTTGACTTGAGTGCCGACAGGTGCCCGCTCGTAGACTTCCTCGATCTGTGCGTTGAACAGGCCGATGCAGCCGTTTGACGACCGGCGGCCGATCTTGCGCGTATCCTGTGTCCCGTGAATACGGTAGTACTGCCACGACAGGTACAGTGCACGAGTACCCAATGGGTTGTCCGGATCACCCCCCTCGACACGAGCCGGCCATTCCGGATTGCGTTCCCGCATGGAGGGCGTTGGCGCCCAGCTGGGGTTTTTGCGTTTTTCCACCACTTCGGTGTAACCGCGTTTGGTGAGTTCGTCGGTCAGCGGAACGGACGTTGGGTAGATCCGCATTTCGCCATCTGATGTCCAATGCTGGAGCGCCTTCGTCACGGTATCGGAGATGATGATCCCCTTTCCGAGTGCGTCGAAGTGATCTTGCCAGTCATGAACTCGGAAAGAAGAAATGTTGCGGCGAATGGTTTCGGCTCGAACCACGCTTGGTGCAACCAAAGCGACAGCCGCATACCCCAACAGGCTTCGTCGATTGATCTTGTTGTTTCGCGATGTCGTCATGACACACTCCTAGCCTACGGTTTGTACATGTCTTTTACGGGAGACCCGGCATCAGGCAACCTGACAAAGCCGCGAGAAGTGTATCCATTTGTATCCTTGACCTTACCCTGCTGGAGGGTCGCAAATAGCGCGAAGAACGAGACAAAGAGGGTGTCATGGACCACCAAAACCACAGAAAAAAGTCGATCACGGACAGGCTCATGCATTATGGTATGATGGCGTGTTGCGTCGTCATGCTGCTGCCCGTTGCGGGGTTTTTTCTTGCCGGCGGCACATTGGCGGGCATGTGGGGCAATGCAGCGGCTTTCGCCCCGCTCCTGCTGTGCGTTGGGGCGCATCTCGTGATGCACAAGTTCATGGGAAAATCGTGCCATTCCGACAAGGCAAAGAATACTATCGAGGAAACGACCGAGCCCATAACCTCCGCGATTCCAGTCGTGGTCCGCGACAGGCCGTGATGTGCGCGGGAAGGTACGCGTAGGCGCGTTGCTGTTGTCGGGTTTCATGCTTGGGGGATGTGCAGGAAGTCTTGAAGACTGCTCGGATCGCGGCGCTATCGTGTCCACGAAGCAAGCGTCAGACCTTCTGCCGGATGGGTGTCGAACCCTTTCATCTTCTGCGACTGGCGTTGCGCGAATTGTCTGTGCGGACGGTCGTCAGGGTTTTGCCACAGGTGGACTTTGACGCAATTTCCGCCGTCCTGGCGAAATCTGCGGAAAATATGGGAAGGAAGCAGGTATCTTGATCGATTGCCTTTTGATCCTGCGACGGGTTTTGCTTATTCCCCTCGTGCTCCTGGCCGTTGTCTCTGGAAGTGTCGCGGCAGCAACCTCTGCTGAATACCAGAGCGCGCCACTCACCGCGCATCTCATTAGTGTACAGGACGGCGTTCCCGAGAACACACAGACTCTGTCAGCCGGGCTTCACCTTCAACTGAACGAAAACTGGAAGACCTATTGGCGGTCGGCGGGCGAGGTGGGAATACCGCCTTCGGTCGAATGGAGCGGTTCCGAAAACGTCGCAGATGTCGAATTCATGTGGCCCGCCCCGACGCGCTTCACCGCCTTCGGCATCGAAAATTTTGGTTATGCGGGTGAAGTCGTCTTTCCGCTGCGCATAACGCTCAAAGATCCCGGCGCACCTGTGACTCTTTCCGCGCAGGTCAAACTGCTGGTGTGCTCCAATGTCTGTGTCCCGGAAGAGTTTGACCTGTCACTTCGCCTCGGACGGGGCAACGTCATCGACAGCACTTCGGCTGGGCTGATCGGTACGTTTTCCGAGCGCGTCCCCGAAGGGGCCAAGACGAGCGGCGTCAGCGAGGCAAATGCCTTCATCGACGAAGACCTCACGGAGTTGATCGTCAGCCTTCGCGTCGATGAACCACTCCAGTCGCCGGATGTGTTTCCCGAACTGGGTATGGGTGTTGCGCTTGGCAAACCCGATATCCGTTTGGGAGAAGAGGATCGTTTGCTTTGGGCGCGCTTGCCGATCCTCTCGTCGAATACGGATGTGACAGTGGCTCCGTCGATTACCGTCACCGACGGCGAGAACCGGGCCTTCACGATCATCGCGGATCGCGTGGCGCAAGGAATAGCACCACCCTTTGAACTGGCCGCCACGACACCGGACATGATGGAACTGATCTGGATTGCCGCGATCGCGCTGCTGGGCGGATTGATCCTGAATGTGATGCCCTGCGTGCTGCCGGTGCTGTCCATCAAGGTGTCGTCTGTGCTCAAACACACCGATCACGACACAACCCGTGTCCGGTTCGGTTTCGTCGCTGCCAGCGCCGGCATCATGACGTTCATGTGGGGTCTGGCGCTCGTCCTCTGGGCGCTCCAGACGGCAGGCCTCAGCGTCGGGTGGGGTTTGCAGTTTCAAAGCCCGCTGTTTCTTGCGGCGATGATCGCTGTCCTGCTCGTCTTTTCGGCAAATCTGTTCGGAGCGTTCGAGTTCGCCCTTCCACACGGCATGCAGACGCGGCTTGCAGGGGCCGGAGGACGCAACGGGTATTCCGCCGACTTTTTCACTGGCATGTTCGGTGCCGTCATGGCGACGCCTTGTTCGGCACCGTTCCTCGGCACCGCGGTGGCCTTTGCTTTGGCCGGGCGTGGCGTGGACATCCTCATCGTCTTTACGAGCCTCGGGCTCGGCCTCGCCCTGCCCTATCTCGTCATCGCCGCGTTCCCGCGTCTGGTCGCATTCATGCCCAAGCCTGGTCGATGGATGCTGATCATCAAAAGCGTCATGGGGGTTTTGTTGCTTGCAACCGCCGTGTGGCTGTTCTGGGTGCTCGACGGTGTCGCCGGGCTTGCGTCTGTCATCGCGGTCGCGGCGTTGTCCGGTCTCGCCGTTCTGATACTATCTCTCCCGAATGTGCAGTCCCAATTCAGGTGGTCTATTGCCATAGCCAGCCTTGTCCTGGCCATTGCCGCAGGTCCTCTCTTGCAGCAATCAGCACCTGCGCGTTCGACGCCGCAGTTGGCAATGGCTTGGATCGCATTTGATCGTTCGGAAATAGCGAAACGCGTGTCCGCAGGAGAGGTCGTTTTTGTCGATGTGACCGCTGACTGGTGTCTGACTTGCAAAGCGAACAAGACACTTATCATCGATCGGGAGCCAGTCCGGAGCGCGCTTGAAGCGCCTGGAGTCACGGCGATGCAGGCAGATTGGACACGCCCGGACACGCGCATTTCCCGCTACCTTGAGAGTTTCGGCAGATACGGCATCCCCTTCAATGCCGTCTACGGACCATCGGCACCGAACGGCATTGTGCTGTCCGAATTGCTAAAAACCGAGGACGTGATGAACGCCTTGGCGCAAGCCAGTGGTCGGGATGTTTCCGCAAAGGTTGCCGGACAGGAGTGACCTGCTCGACCGGGACACCGAGCAGTAGTCAGCCGCCGAGCCGCTCAAGCGCGGCACGGACCGCCGCACGCCGAGGATCACTGGCGGGCTGCTGCTCCAACAGCGCGTCAGCCTTGCGGTAGGCCTCAACGGCGCGATCGGGCTCCTGAAGGACGGTATAGGCATTTGCCAGCCGCATCCAACCATCCAGATCGTCCGGTTCATCCTCAAGACGCTCGGCCAGCCGCGAGACCATCGATCGGATGAACTCCGCGCGATCCGCGTCATTCATCTCCGACGCCGCCGCGACATCTGCGGCACTCGGGCCTGGTTGCGACGTCGGCCCGCTGGGTAGATTGACGACCGGAAGGTCAGCTGCCGCTGCAATCCGGTTGATCTGCGCTGCATAGGTCTCCATCCAGGGAACGTAAGCCTCTTCCTGATTCAGTCGTGAAACAAGCAGATCGTAGGCCTTACGCGTCTCTTCTTGCTGAAGGTAATACAGAGACTCGAAGTAGGTTGCCGCAGGATTGGATGGGTCAAGGTCCAAAGCGCGATCAATGGCCAATTTCGCCCGTGGAATAACAACGCCGTCATTGGCAACCGCGACAGCCTCTGCCAGCATGGAGAATGTCGCGGAGGTGGCATCCTCCCGTTCGGCAACGACTTCGAAGGCTTCGACGGCATCGGCTGCTCTGCCCATGCGCTGATAGGTCTGGCCCAACAGCATCCACCCTTCGCTAGGGCCGCCGGTCGGATCGGATACAAGCCTTTCGCGAAGTTGTATTGCCAGCGCCGTCACTTCATCAGTCTGTGCCCGCTCCTCTGCACGGGCAGCGAAGGCCATTGAAGGAACCTCCGGCGATCCCATCGTCAGATAGTAGCCCGCGGCAATAACCGGCGCGAGGACCGCCGCGACAACGAGAGTGACTCTGCCACCATTACGGGATGATCCGACTTTTTCTTCCGAATTGCGGGTCGTCGCGAGGATCCGTTTCTTGATCTCGAGTCTGGCTGCTTGAGCTTCCTGTTCAGAAATCAAACCGCGGTCCAAGTCTCGTTGGATTTCCCGCATCTGATCGGCGAGGATCGCCGGTACCGCATCCCCTCTGGTGAGAGTGTTCGATTTGGACAGCAGCAGCGGGTAGAGGACAATTCCGATTGCGACCAGCGTCAAAAGAACGAAAATACCCCAGATCATGACGCATCCCCCGCTTCGTTTTTCCTGAGAATTTCGGACACGGTGTTCTCATCCTCCGAGCCCAAGTCTTCAAATGCCTCTTGCTTTCGCCGACTCATCAGTAGCCCGCCACCAACGAAAACCCCGATCAGAACGAAAGCGATCGGAGCGAACCAAAGCGCGTAGGTCGCAGGCTCCAGAGGCGGTTTCAGCAGCACGTAATCCCCGTACCGCGCCCGTATGTATTCGATCACCTCCGCGTCGCTGTCTCCAACGACCAGGCGCTCGCGTACGAGCAGACGCAAGTCCCGCGCCACACCCGCGTTCGAACTGTCGATGTCCTGGTTCTGACAGACGACGCATCGTAGATCCTTGGAAATCTCCCGCGCACGCTGTTCCAATACCGGGTCGGTCAGCATTTCGTCCGGTTCCACCGCATTGGCGGCAAAGGGAAGGAGCCCGATGCAAAACGCGAAAATCAACTGTCTCATGAACCTGCTCCATTTGGCAGTGCGCCTGCCTGCTTCAGGGCTTGCGTGAACCGTTCGACGGCGTCCGGACCCACGACCGGCCCGACATAGCGAAACAAAACGGTGCCATCGCTATCGACGATGAAGGTTTCCGGCACGCCCGACAGGCCCCATTCGATCCCGGTCCGGCCCGACAGGTCGGACCCGATCCGCTCGTAGGGATTGCCGAGGTCATTGAGCCACTTCACGGCATCCTCAGGTTTGTCTTTGTAGTTTATTCCGAACAACCGCATGCCGTCTCGTTCGACAAATCTTGTCAACACGGCATGTTCCGCGCGGCAGGGCACGCACCAGGACGCAAAGACATTGACCACGACCGGTCGTTCGTTGCCGACAAGATCGCTTCGGGCCAGGCCGGGTGTCTCCAACCCCGGCACGGGATCGAGGTCGAACGCCGGGGCCGGTTGCGAGATCAGGACGGAAGGGATCTCGTTGGGATCCCGGTCGGGATTGAGCCCCCAGAGAAAAAACCCACCGAATATGACCGCCGCAATAAACGGCAGCCCGGCAATGAGACGTTTCATCTTCTCTCCTACTCGGCAGGAACGGCATCGGTGGCTGGCTGTTTGGCACGGCGCGGCGCCCCGACCCTCAAACGGCGATCCGACAAGGACAAACAGCCACCGATCACCAGCAGGATCGAGCCGATCCAGATCAGGTTGACGAGCGGTTCATAGAGGATCCGAAGGGTCCATGCTCCGGCGTTGTTCACTTGATCGGAGGCTGGCGTTGCAATCGACGTATAGAGATCACCCGCCAATGTGGAGCGGATGGCCGACTCCGTCGTCTGGCTTTCCGCGACCGGGTAATACCGCCGTTCCGGGAAAAGTGTCGTGACCAATTCGCCATCCCGACGCACCACAAGGGTGCCGCGATCCGCGATGTAGTTCGGCCCTTGAACCTTTGCGGCCCCTTCGAAGGTGATGTCGAACCCGGCGATCGTGACTTCGGTCCCGGGGGCGGCAAAGACGATCTCCTCACTCTTCCATCCGGTCGAGCCGATCATCCCCATCATCAACACAGCGACGCCGGCATGGGCAAGCGTCATACCGTGAGAGGCGCGTGGCAGGTTGCGCACGCGTCTCGCGCTCTCTGCAAGGGAAACCTCGAACAGACGGATGCGTAGCGCCCATTCCCGCAGGGTCGCAAAAAGCAGCCACGCTGCGCCGAGGATGGCAAGATAGGCCATGATCGGCCCACCGTTCAGAAGATACCATGCGGCCAAGGCTGCAATGACCGCCAGCACGGCCACGAATTGGATGCGATCGAGCAAACCGGCGATATCAGCCCGCTTCCACGACAGGAATGGACCAAGACCCATGAACACGACCAGTGCCAGCATCATCGGAATGAAGGCCGCGTTGAAGAAAGGTGGACCGACCGAGATCTTGTCCCCGGTGACAGCCTCCAGGATCAGTGGATAAAGCGTCCCGAGCAGAACGGTTCCCGTAGCGGCGGCCAGAATGAGGTTGTTCACGAGCAGCCCGGCTTCGCGGCTGATCGGGCGAAACAAACCACCCGGCTCCATTTCGGGCGCCCGCCAGGCGTAGAGCGCCAGCGACCCACCGATGGACACCGCGAGTAAACCCAGAATGTAAACTCCGCGCTCTGGATCGACGGCGAACGCGTGTACGGATGTAAGCAGGCCTGACCGGACGATGAACGTCCCGAGAAGTGAAAGCGAGAAAGTCAGGATGGCAAGCAGGATGGTCCAGCTTTTGAACGCATCGCGCTTTTCCGTGACGATGGCCGAATGCAACAGCGCTGTGCCCAGAAGCCAAGGCATGAAGCTTACATTCTCGACCGGATCCCAGAACCACCAGCCGCCCCAGCCCAGTTCATAATAGGCCCACCAAGACCCGAGGGCGATACCCGCCGTCAGGCTGATCCAGGCGGCCAATGTCCATGGCCGGACCCATCTGGCCCAGGCCGGATCGACGCGACCCTCTATAAGAGCCGCAACGGCGAAGGAAAACACGATGGAGAAGCCGACATACCCGAAATACAAGAGCGGCGGGTGCATGGCGAGACCCATGTCCTGAAGCAACGGGTTCAGGTCATTGCCGTCGAGCGGCGGCGGAAACACCCGCTCGAAGGGGTTCGACGTCAGCAGCAGGAAGGACAGGAAGCCGACACTGATCCACGCCTGCACCGACAAGGTGCGCGCCTTGGTCTCGGCGGGGATGTTCGATCCGAACCAGGCGACGCCCGCGCCGAACACCGCGAGGATCAGAATCCAGAGCAGCAGCGAACCCTCATGGCTGCCCCAGGTCCCGGCCACCTTGTAGAGCATCGGCTTGAGCGAATGGGAATTCTCGACGACGTTCCTGACGGTGAAGTCGCTGACGATGAAGGCCTGCATCAGCGCTGCGAAGGCTATGGCCACAAACAGCACTTGTCCTATTGCCGTCGCTTGGGCGGATTTCATCCAGACGGCGTTTCCACGCGACGCACCTGCAATCGGCAGAACGCTTTGAACAAGCGCAAGCGCAAGCGCTAGGGCCAGTGCGAAGTGACCAATTTCCGGGACCATGGCGTTCTTTCCTATCCAGTGTCGGTGGGCGTCGCGTCGGACGGCTTTGGCGTCCGCGGCGGGGTCTATTCGTCGAGCGTTGCTTTGCGGCGACGGAACTCTTCTTCGTCGATTTCCCCATTCGCAAAGCGGCGCCGGAGCGCTTCCTGCGCGTCCGAGTCCGGGGGACGGGTGCCATTGTCCCGCAGCCTGAGCACCAGAAACACGATCAATGCGATCACGACGCCCCAGAAGGCGAGCATCATGAAGCCGCCCATAAAGCCATAGCCTCCGCCCCACATGTGACCTGTCCAGGAGCCTGGACCATCAGCTCGCGCCATGCTGGCGGGCAAGCTGGCCAGCAACGTTGGAATGAGCGTTTTCAGTTTCATCTGTTTCTCCTTCGATCAGTTCGCTTTCATCCAGTGGGATGGTGACAACAGCGCGCAAACCCGCGCTGTTATGGTTGACCAGCTGGATATCGCCGCCATGGGATTGGACGATTGTCCTCGCGATCGAGAGCCCAAGCCCATAACCGCCCGTTTCCAGAGATCTCGATTGCTCGAGGCGATAGAAGGGATCGAAGACCTTTTCCAACTGGTCGGCGGGAATGCCGGGCCCATTGTCATCGATGTTGAGTACGAGGTTCGAACCGTGGGTCGCCCAGCTGACTTTTGCGGCACCACCGTAGCGAACGGCGTTCTCAAGCAGGTTCCTCAGCGCCCTTCGGAACGCGTTGGGTCGAAGCCGCACGGCAACATCATCACTCGGGGCAAAGGTGCAGTGTGCCGCCATATCGCTGCACAAGCTGTCCAGAAAATTGCGCAGATCGACCACTTCGGCACCTTCGGATCCGGTAAGGCCCCGTGCAAAGGTGAGCGTCGCTTCGACCATGCTCTGCATCTCTTCGACCGATGCGATGAGGCTGTCCCGCGTCTCTTCTTCGTCAACCAGCTCCGCGCGGACACGCATAGCAGTCAACGGCGAGCGCAAATCGTGACCAAGCGCTGCGAGCATCCGTGTCCGATCGCTGACAAACCGGGTCAGCCGTCGTTGCATGCGGTTGAAGGCGACGGTCAGATCCTTGACCTCGGTCGGCCCCGCGACGGTCAATTCACCCACATCCTCGCCCCGGCCAAGATGGTCCGCGGCCCTGGAGAGGTGCCGCAAAGGACGCGTCAGGCGCGTCATGACAAACCAGAAGATCGCCACCAGGAGCAGTCCGGCGGAAATTCCAAAGGTCAGCATCGAATAGAAAGGCCATTGGATTGGCGGACGCTCGAACCGCGTTCCGACATTCAGCCAACGCGCTCCCTTGATGGCGATCGACAGGTTCATCTCAACCGCCGTCAACTCTCCGCTCATCATCGCGAGATGCATTTCCGTCATCTCGTCCGAGAGATTGGGAAGGGGCCGCAACGCGCCCTCGACCTCGTGCAGTTCAACGCGAATATCCCGGCTGTAGCTATCGCCCAGAAGCGCGCGTATGCGTCCTTCCACGATGCCGCCATCCGAATGACCGGTGTGTTCCACGCTCGGAACGTCCGACAGATCAAACCGGATCAATGGCGAATTCGCCGCGCGCAGGATCGAGTCCTGCAACTCCGGCGGGGCCTCCTCGATCAACCGCGCGACATTTGCTGCGCGACCGGCGGCCTCGAACCCCAATGCGGCACGAATCGCAAGGGTGCGCTCGTCAGCGAACAGGAACAGGCTGATCGCCTGGGCCACGACAAGTGCCGCGACCACAAGCAGGATCAACTGGCCGCTCAGAGACCTCATCGCACGGCGCATCACGGCGCATCCTCGACATCGGCAGCCAGACAGTATCCGCCGTTCCGCACCGTTTTGATGACACTGGGCCTAAGTACATCCGGCTCGATTTTGCGGCGGAGACGGCTGATCTGATTGTCGATGGTTCGATCCATCGGGCCTGCCGTCCGCCCAGCGGTCAGGTCAAGCAACTGGTCACGGCTGAGCACCATCCTCGCGCGTTCCAGCAGGACCGCCAGCAATTTGAACTCGGAGGTCGTCAATGGGGTCTCGGTGGTGGACTCGTCAATCAGCACCTGCCGGTCGGTATCCAGTATCCAGTGCGCAAAAGAGACTTTCCTCCCAGCGAGGCTTCCGGCCACAGGTTCGTCGCGGTTGCTTCTCCGAAGAACCGACTTGATGCGGGCGAGCAGTTCTCGTGGATTGAACGGCTTGGCGAGATAATCGTCCGCACCGATTTCCAGACCCACGATCCGATCCGTTTCCTCACCAAGCGCCGTCAGCATGATGATCGGAAGATCACCCTCTGGCGCAAGTCTGCGGCAAACCGACAAACCGTCCTCGCCCGGCATCATGACATCGAGCACGAGGAGGTCGAAGTGACCGGTGGCCAGCTTGGCATCCATCTCCACGGCATCCCTGGCGACGGTCGTGCGCATTCCGTTCTTCTCCAGGAAGCGCGCGACGCTTTCGCGTATCTGAGCGTGGTCGTCCACGATAAGGATATGAGGTGGCGGTCCCATGGCGTCCTTCCTAGATCATCGTTGCATTCTGTTTCATGGGCAGAATTGTAGCCGTTTGTATCAGGTCAGTCCCTTGCTACAGATGGATACAAATCTGTGTCTGTACCGTGTCGTGCTCCCGGGTAGCGTCGCGCGTATGTTATGTGACCTTTGGGGTCGCAACCGATCAAAGGATGAGGTTTTCGAATATGGCTCTTGATTTGAACCGGCGCCGTTTCGTTCTGGGTGCTCATATGACGGTGCTGACCGTCGCGGCGTCACCGCTGTTGGCGCAGAGCCGATCTGTCTGGTCGGCAGAGAATGCCTTTGACGCGCTTCTATCGGATACGGCGCGGATCATCGATGTCAGAACGCACAAAGAGTGGCAAGAAACCGGCGTAGGTGCTGGTGTATGGCCGATAAGCATGCACGCGTCCGGTTTTCCGGACCGATTGTTCAGGGCCAAGGAACTGAGCGGTGATCGCACTGTTGGACTGATCTGCGCCACTGGCGGACGCTCCGCATCGCTGCTTCGAGCGTTGAGACAAGCTGGTTATTCGGGCTACGCCGATATCTCGGAAGGGATGTTGGGATCAGGCGAAGGGCCTGGCTGGATCGCATCGAACTTGCCGACCGTTCCGGTGGATGTCGCCCTGAACGGGTTGCCCCCCGCGTTGGCCTGACCAGTGAAGAATCAATTGGTCCCGTTGTGCTAAAAGCCTGATGTATGGTCAAATTGACCTGTTTGAACAGGAAGACGGGTTTGGGTGTATGACCGAGTTGATGGCTATGTTTGTCGGAATATGCGCGGCGATCGTGATGGGAATTGTCCATCATTATGCGTTGTCGGGCATTCTGAAGTTTTCCCCGCAGCGGTCGGATGGCTCCGGCTTTCGGATCATCCTGACGTTTTCCGCGTTGCTGTTGCTGCACGTATTGGAACTTGTGACGCTCGCCGTGTTCAACACGATGGTGGTGGCAAGCGTTCTGCCGCAATCGTTCAGCAACAGCCCGCCGATGTTTCAGGATGTTCTCTATGTTACGGGCATCTCGTTCTCGACCCTTGGCTATTCGTCCATAGAGGTGGTCGGGCCCTTTCGACTATTGTTGATGCTGCAATCGCTTTTGGGCTTCATGTTGCTGACCTGGTCAGCGACGTTTCTTTACTCAGCCTGCCAGCAAGTCTGGCAGAAGGCGAAAGATGACTGAAAATCGCCACGCGCGTCGGACATGAGCCGGGCGTCAGCGTCAAATACGTCCTGATATCGGTCCTTTGACCTCACCGTGGAACGGTTGAGTGAGCGCTGCGTTACGCGCGTGGATGAATAGCCCTTGACCTTCCAGTTGCTGGAATCGCTAGGTACCAAGCCATGGCACAGATTTTCGAAAAGACAGGCGATTATGCATTGCACCATCGACACGGGAATATCTTGAAATCTCCCGTATGGGCTGGCGTGTCGCTTGTCGTTCTCACATTGCCGGCTCACCTTTTTTTGGATGAGCAAAGCTCGATAGCTCTTGCTTCGATCACGCTTGCTTTGATTGGCGGTGCCTATATCGGCTTTGGCGCTGCGGACGGCAGAGCGCGCGTGTTCTGGGCAGAGCTCGCGGTCGCCCTTTTGTTCGGCTCAGCAGCGTTCCTGGGGCTGATATGGCATTGGGCCTTCCTCCCCTTGGGCTTGGCCCTTCACGCCCTTTGGGACATGTCACACCACAATTCTTATCGTCTCGCCCGGATTCCGAACTGGTATATTCCATTCTGCGTGGCCTTTGACCTTTTGGCAGCGACGTTCTTCGTTCTGCTCTATGCCGTGTTTTGATCCATGATGATGCGCATCCTTCTTATGGCGGTGTTCCTGATGGGAGTCGTCGCATTGGCCTTCCCGGACGTCCTTGGCGTTGACATTCGCCTGCCGGATCGCGCGGAAATTGACCGCTGGATCGAGGCGGCAGGTCTTGCCGGACCAATTGTCATCGTGGCGCTCATGACAATCGCTATTGTCGCAAGCCCCCTGCCCTCGGCGCCAATCGCACTCGCCGCCGGAGCGGCTTATGGACACACGTTCGGGACGCTCTTCGTCGTTCTTGGTGCGGAACTCGGTGCGCTTGCCGCCTTTGGTCTGGCCCGCGGTCTCGGTCGTCCCTTCGTTGAGCGTCATCTCGGTCAGAATATTAACGCGGGCCTGTTCGGATCGCAGAACACTCTGACCTTCTTGGTCTTCGGCAGTCGCCTGCTGCCGTTCCTGTCCTTCGATATGATCAGTTACGCCGCAGGTCTGAGCAAGCTGCATCTTTGGAGGTTCGCGCTGGCCACGATGGCCGGGATTATCCCAGCGAGTTTTTTGCTCGCTCACGTGGGCAGCCAGGCGATGAACGGAGATGCCCGCACCGCCACATGGACCGCGCTTGCGCTCGGTGGCTTTACCGGCCTGTCGGTTCTCTTCGCCGCGACGCGAAAGACCGGTACACAACGGGAGGAGAGCTGATATGGCCAGTCATTCTCACGCCGGGCACATGCCGAGTTCCGGCAAGGCCCTTGTGATTTCTGCCTGGCTCACCGGGGTCTATTTCGTGATTGAACTGGCCGTGGGGCTCTGGACCGGCTCGATTGCCGTCCTGTCGGATGCGTTTCACACCCTGTCAGCAGTTGGCGGCGTTCTTGTTGCCATCATCGCGCAGCGCATCGCCCGCCGTCCCGCTGATCCGGCGCGAAGTTTCGGCTGGTACCGCGCCGAGATCATCGGGGCGCTGGTGAATGGCGGCTTTCTTCTCGGAATGGCGCTTCTGGTGATCTGGATGGGCGCGATGCGGCTCGAGAATCCGATCCACCTCGCCACAGGTCCGATGCTCTGGGTCGCCTTCGGAGGCCTGGTCACCGAGGTGATCTCGCTAGGGCTGATGTGGCAATCGAGCAAAGACGATCTGAATGCCCGTGGCGCGCTCTGGCACATCATCCAGACCTTTGTCGGCAGCCTGCTGATCATCGTCACCGCCCTTGTGATCGAGTTCACCGGCTTTCTGGCAATTGACCCGATCCTCGGCATGGCGTTCGGGGTGGTTCTCCTCTGGGCCTCTGTGGGCGTAATTAGGGAAGCGGTCCACATTCTCATGGAAGGCACGCCCGAGGGAACGGATCTCGATGCTGTGACGGCGGACCTGAACGGCCAGGACGGGGTTCTGGACGTTCACCACGTGCATGCCTGGACGCTGACCAGCGGCAAACATGCCTTTTCCGCCCATATCCGCCATCAGTCACCCGCCGAGGCCGCGGACTTGCTGAACAGGGCCTATCGGCGGCTGACGGAACAGCATGGGTTTCACATGGTCACGCTGCAGCTCGAAACCGAGTGTCTCGACGAGCGCCACGCGCGGGATCTTGATATAGTCCAGATAGCGGGTGCCGCGACCGCGCAAGAAAAGACTGATGTGCGAGATGCGCATCCGCCCCTAAGCTCTCACAGAGGGGAGCCGTAGACTGTGATGGACATAATACTAGCCGCAGAGCCGGAGATTCGTCTGACGGCGTTTTTGAGTGTGCTGGCCGCCATGACGCTTTGGGAAGTCGCCGCCCCGCGTCGGCGGCGTGACATTCCGCGTGTCATCCGTTGGTCGAACAACTTGGCTCTTGTCGTGATCGATACGGCGATCCTCCGGTTGTCTTTCCCAATCCTGGCCGTTGGTCTGGCGGTCATGGCCGAGGAGCGGGGCTGGGGCCTGTTCAACACTATCGAGGTTCCTTTTTGGCTGGTTGTGATCCTCTCCATGCTGCTTCTCGATTTCGCCATTTACCTGCAGCATGTCATGTTCCATGCCGTTCCAGTTTTATGGCGGCTGCACCGTATGCATCATTCGGACCTCGAATTCGACGCAACGACTGGATTACGCTTTCATCCGATTGAGATCCTCATCTCGATGGCGATCAAGCTAACCTTGGTCGCAGCGCTTGGTCCGCCCGCCGTCGCGGTTCTGTTGTTCGAGATCATCCTTAACGCTACGGCACTCTTCAATCATGCCAACATCAACCTGCCGAGACCGGTCGACCAATGGCTCAGATGGATCGTCGTCACACCCGACATGCACCGCGTGCATCATTCGGTCGATCCGCGAGAAACCAACTCAAACTACGGCTTCAACCTGCCGTGGTGGGACCGCCTCATGGGTACTTACGTTGCCCAGCCCGCGAAGGGCCACGAGGGAATGACGATCGGCATCGAGCAGTTTCGCACGACGCGCGACCTCTGGGTCGACAAGATGTTGATCCAGCCCGTTCGCGGGCCAGCAAGCGGGCACGCCCTGGATACGTCCGCCCTCACGCCGACAGAGCAGGAACAGCCTCTGGACTCTCGAACACACAGTTCTACGATTTCAAATAATTCGAAAAGGAACACTTGATGAAAAGACGCACATTTTTGCTGGCCGGAGCGGTCGCCACACTTCCCCTGCCAGCACTGGCCAACATGGAACCGGTCATCAAAGTCCTGAAATCCCCCACCTGTGGGTGCTGCACCGCCTGGGTCGAACATGTTCGCCAGGCTGGGTTCGCGGTCGAGGCGCAGGACGTCGATCAGGAGGCGCTTTATGCGTTCAAAGACCGGCTGCAAATCGCACCGGAACTTGCTGGCTGTCACACGGCGATCATAGGCGACTATTTCATCGAGGGCCACGTGCCTGCCGCCGACATCACGCGGCTGTTGGCAGAGCAACCGGTGGCGCGCGGGTTGACGGTCCCCGGCATGCCGATGAGTTCGCCCGGCATGGGCGGTCCCGGGGCCGGTGACACTTTTGATACCTTGCTTGTCGGCTCCGACGGGGTGACCTCGGTCTTCGCGAGTCACAGCTGATCGGCTTATGGGCGCAGGTGATAGATCCCGCGGGCTGGGTTTGTGACCCGCCCGTCCTGCACGAGCTTTCGCAGCGCCCTGTAGGTCGCCTCATGGCTCAGCTGTAACCGGGCGGCGAACTCGACGACGGACCCGTCGAGCAGGCCCGCGACCAACCCCGCCATGACCCGGTCCTCTGCGCGCTGAATGCCGACAATCTCCAGCATCTGTCGCTGCGCCTGTATCTGTTGAGCGGCCTGACGGCCATAGGCGCGGGCAAATGCCGGGTCGGCAAAGGCGGCCAAGACGGCAGCCTTGTCGATCCGGATCAGCGCTCCGGCCTCAACACAGACCGCATCGCAATGATAGACCTCTGAAAACACCGAAGCTTCGGCAAAACTTGTTCCGGCTTGGGCACGGTGAATGATGAACCGCTCGCCATTTGGGCCGACCCGCTCGAGATGCACGCGCCCGGTTTGCACGACATAGAGACCGTGGGTGGGGTCACCTTGATGAAACACCACATCGCCAATCGCGCCGGAAAAAGGGCGCAGGGCTGAGCTCGGGATAAGATCATAGGGGTTTGGCAACATATGATTGAAATCATATTGCGATGCATCCGCCCCTGCTAGCGTAAACATGACACCACCTCATTGAAGGACCCGTCCATGCGTCTTATTCCCGTCCTCCTTGCTATAGTGATGGCCGCACCCGTGGCCGCGCAGCATGCCCATTCCGCGAACGGCCACACGATGGGGGGTCCCCAGGAAACCGGGCAGTCAACCTTTGCCGCCCTGGCGGAAATCGTTGCGATCCTGCAAGCCGATCCCGAGACGGACTGGGAGCGGGTCGATATCGACGGATTGCGCCGCCATCTGGTCGATATGGACCTTCTGACCCAGGAGGCCGTGGTCACCCGCACCCTGCGGCCGGAAGGGGCCCGGTTCGAGATTCGGGGCACCACCCGTGTTCTCGAGGCCATCCGCGCCATGGTGCCCGCCCATGCGCCCTTTCTCGCGGCTGAATCCGGCTGGGACGTTGTGACAGAGGATCTCGAAGATGGGGTGGCGCTCAGTGTCGATGGCGATGCCGCGCAGATTCAGGGACTTGGCTTTTTTGGCCTGATGACCATCGGGGCGCATCACCAGGAGCATCACCTCATGATGGCAAAAGGCGCAGCCCCACACCATTGATGCGCCGAAGCGACGTGTTTTTTTTGCCGTAGTGAGGCGCGCTGACAAAACGTTACATCTCGTGTGTTGACCTTCCCGCGCGGGAGACATGGACACATGCCCCATGATGGAAGTGTCTGAAGATATCGAACGCAGGGATTTCCTGTATTATGCAACGGCCGGAGCGGGGCTCGTGGCCACAGGGGCTGCGCTCTGGCCACTGGTGAACCAGATGAACCCCTCGGCAGATGTCCGCGCCTTGGCGCAAATCATCGTCGACATCGCCGATCTTGCGCCCGGAACGCAATTGACCGTCAAATGGCGCGGAAAACCTGTCTTTATCCGCCATCGCACAGAGGCGGAGATCGCTCAAGCTCGGGCAGAGGCGGTCTCTGACCTGCCAGACAGCCAGGCGCGCAACCCCAATCTGCCCGCCGATGCGCTGGCAAGCGATGAGAATCGTGCCGTTGCTGGTCACGAGGCTTATCTGGTGATGATCGGTGTCTGTACCCATCTGGGCTGTGTCCCTCTGGGGGATGGGGCGGGGGATTTCGGGGGTTGGTTCTGCCCCTGTCATGGCTCGCATTACGATGCGGCCGGGCGCATTCGCAAAGGTCCGGCACCTGAAAACCTGCATATTCCGGACCTGTCGCTCTCGAACGAGATGGTGCTGACACTGGGGTGACGCAGAGCGTCTCCTGGTCGATCCTATTGGGCCCGCCGCCGGGATCGGCGGCCACGCTCTAGGCCGGAAACGCCCCGGAGCCAATCCTGTCTCCGCCCGGACGGGTGACGATCCTTCGGGCAACAGAACACGGAGATCGCGGGCAGACCCGCGATCACGGGATCAACGGCCAGGCGCGCCGCCGCGTTGCTCTGGCCCGCCTGGCGGGTTTTCCATGTTTTAGACCGTCTGACATCCGGATGTCGGCGGGAACAGGGGCTCTGGTGCCGCTGGCGCGTCAGCCTCCACCGGAGAAATCCGGTGCCTCCCAGAGGCTTTGCCCCCGGGTCCCTCCCGATTTCTCCGTTCCGGCCCCCTGTGTCCCGCCGCCAACCGGCCGCAGGTCGGGCGCTGCCCTTCCCTGCTCTGCCCTTCGGAAGACGCGGGGGTCTTCCGAACGTCAGAGACAGCGATGGCCCCCGCCCAAGGCGGCAAAAGGGCCAGAGATGAAAAAACCCATGCCGCGTTCACCACGAAGGAAAGCAGCGAGACCATGGGCCTCGACCAATATGCCTATCGCAAAACGCCCGAGACCGGAGAGGAAGGCGACAGCCCCGCCTTCGTCTGGCGCAAGCATGCCAAGCTGCAGACATTCATGGAACATCTCTACACCGCCCGCACCGGGTTGGACGCCTCCAACCTCAATTGCGGCGAGTTGCGCCTTGAAACGGCGGATATCGACCGGCTGGAAACCGCGACCAAGGCAGGCACCTTGCCCGTCTGCGCAGGCGGGTTCTTCTATGGCCATCAGTTTCAAGACGAACAGGCCGAGGCTTACCGCACGCATGATCTCGCCTTCTGCGCTTGGGCGCGGGCCGAAATGCAGGCCGGATCGACAGTGATCTATTCCTGCTGGTGGTAGCGCCCGACCTCCCTGCCCTTCCGTCAACCCCTCGCCACCGTCCAGCGGTGCGCTACGCGCCGCTGGCCCCCTTCCCAATCCCATCACAGGAGACCCTGCCCATGACCAAGCAAGACCCTCTCCCCACTGAGACCAGCGTGATCGAACAGGTGCCGCTCGACAGCCTTACGCTTTCGGACCTCAATCCGCGCAAAACCGTTTCCGAGGCGCATATCGACACGCTTGCGGCCAGTATCGCCCGCTTCGGCCTGATCCAGAATCTCGCAGGTCTGCGCCAACCCGATGGGCGCGTCGAGATCGTCGCGGGCGGATGCCGCCTGCGGGCACTGCAACAGATCGCGGCCAAGGCCGAAACACCGAGCCCCGCCACGGTCCCCGTGCGCCTCACCGAGGACCCGGAGGAAGCCGCCGTCTGGGCTTCTGCCGAAAACGCGGCGCGCGAAGCCCTGACCCCGGCGGACGAAATCCGCGCCTTCGGCGCGATGGCGGCCAAAGGGGCCAGCGTGGCGGATATCACGCTGGCCTTCGCCGTGAGCGAGGCCCGCGTCTACCAGCGATTGGCGCTGGCCGCCCTGCCCCAACCGGTGCTCGACGCCTTGGCGGCAGGCGAGATCACCCTAGGTGCGGCCAAGGCCTTCACCCTATCGCAGGACGCGGCCCTGACACAAAAGCTTCTGGACCAGATCAAGGACCAGCCGATCTCGGAGGCGCAGTTGAAATCTGCCCTCAACCCCGACGCCGTCAGCAGCAGCGACCGGCGCGCGCGCTTCGTCGGTCAGGAGGCCTATGAAGCGGCAGGGGGCAGCCTCACCCGCGATCTCTTCTCGGATGCGGTCTATTTCGCCGATCCGGGTCTGCTCGACGATCTCTTTGCCGACGCGCTCGAGGCCGAACGCACCGCATTGGTCGAGGAAGCAGGCTGGCTCTGGGCCGAGACCAAACCCGAGCCGTGGCTCAATTATTACGAGATCGACCAGGCCAAGCTGGCCCGGGTCTATCCTGTCGCGGGCGATCTGACCGAAGACGAGGCCGAAGACTACGATACACTGGCCGAGATGTGTGAGGCCGGGGTGCTCGACGCCACAGGGGAGGCCCGTCTCGCCGCGCTGCAAGCCATGCTCGACGGGGATTACACCGACGATCAGAAGGCCGTGGCCGGATGCTTTGTCGTTGTAAATCAATCGGGTAGACCCGAGGTCACCGCAGGTCTGGTGCGCGCCGAGGACAAAACCGCTGCGATCGAAGCCGGGGTTCTGACAGCCCCGGCGCGCCCGGCCCCCGCGCCGAAATCGCCCTATTCGCAGAAACTGACCGCCGATATGCAGGCGATCCGGTTGGCGGCGGTACAGGCCGCGCTCTTGGCCAAACCCGAATTGGTCCTCGACCTTCTGGGGTTCGGTGTGTCCGAGGCGTCGGGCAGCTTCGAGACCGTCTTCGGTCTGCGGCTGGAGCGTCCAAGCAATGTGCCGAGTGTGGAGGACGGGTTTGCCCGTGAGCCGCGTCTCGATCACGGGATCGATGCGACGGCCTATTGGTCGGAGGGCACGCGGGTCGAGGACCTCACGGAGACCTTCAACGCGTTTCGCGCGGAGGGAAAGAAGGCGCGGAACGCGCATATTACCGAGGCCATCGCCCGCAGCCTGCCTTATAAGGCGGGAGGGGACGCGTTCTTCGACCAGATCGCGGCGGAGGCCAGGGCGGATATCCGCAAGCACTGGACCCCCACGGCGGAGAATTTCTTCGCGCGGGTGTCGGCAGACCATCTGACGGAATTGCTCTGCGCCTTCCTCGACTGCGATGCCCGCGACGAACGGATCATGGCCTTCGGCAAACTCAAGAAGGCGGAGAAAGCCGAAAAGATGGAGAAGCAGATCACCGATCCGGTCACGCAAAAACTCATGGGGCTAACCTCCGAGCAGAAAGAAAACCTGGCGGTCTGGGTCCCGGACTGCCTCTGAGCCTTCCTTCGTGGGAAGACCAACTGGCCTCGCCGCGTGCGGGGTCTTTTTTGTCAGGGTGCGGGCGCGGGACTGGCAGGGGCTCAAAATTGTCCGGCGGCGGGACAGAGGACAAGCCCCCTGCCCCGCCGCCGGACCTGCGCTGCCCGCGCGGGGGTCGCCGCATCGGCGACGCTGCTGGATCAAACCTCAGCCCAACGCCCCGCGCGCTCAGACTTCGACGCCGAGCCACGGCCGCGCAGATTGTGCGACATCGGGTGACACGCCGCATTGTCGGGTGCCTTGGCAGTCTTATGACTGTGGGTTCTCACGGGTCTCAAGAGGACCGGGTCGCGCCTGGCCAGATTTGCAGGCAGCCCGGATTCTCGGCTGACCTGTGCCCTGAGGCTTGCGCAGCCGGGTTGGTTCGTGTTCGGGGTCGAACTGCCGCGCTGCCGCATGATGACGTCTGACGTGCGTTGCACAGCCCCCGGGTCGAGACGGCGCAATGGGACGTCCAACATGTCACAGGGGGCGGCGCGCTCTCGATCAGGTCAGCGTGCGACATTTCAGACGCGGTCTGTTTGGCGCGCCGATTTCCGCGCCGGAGCGATCTGAGCGGGTCGGTCCGGTCTCCGGCAGGTGTTGCTGCCCAGGGCCGGTGGCAGGTCGTTCCGGGACCGCAAAGGTGGGAACCCGTCTTTTTCCCCTGCCCGTGCCGGGCATTCCCCGCGGTGCAAAAAGAGCGGCCCCCTGCCCTTCTCCGCTGCGCTGCGCCTGCGGTGCGGTCCCGCGCCGGCCTGCGGGGTCACCGGCATTGCAACACCAGACAAGGAGACACGCAATGACCACCAACTGCATCAAGTTCGACGCCGCCGATATCGGCACGGCCAAGGGGACCGGATCGATCTCCACACTGACCTTCGATCTCGACATCTCGGTCGAGCCTGTGACAAGCGACAACCCGATGGCGCCCACACATCGCGTTCTGGGGCGCTCGCCGCGGGGTCGTCTCGTCGAATGCGGCGGCATCTGGCGCAAACAGAACCGCGAGACCGGCGCGGATTACTTCACTCTGACCATCCGCGACCACGGGTTCAACGCCAATCTCGGCCAGGCCGCGCATCAGGACGATCCGACCCTGCAGGCCGTGATCCCCTGGGGACCGAAAGAGGCCGCCTGAGGCGGCGGTTGGCCGGAGACCCGGCCAACCTTTTCGCGCCACGCCGGAGAATCGATTACCCGATTCTCCGGCTTTGGGCGTGTTTCGGGGCCGAGGACACTCCGAAAGCCGGGAAAGACATAGGTGTTGGCGGGGCTGAGCGCTGGCGTCGCTCTTGACCGTGGCGATGCGCCCTGGGGCCGACTTGCCCGCAGCGGCCAGATTGGGACCGTGCCAAGGCCGTGACACGATTTGACAGCCGTGCAGAACGCATAAAAAGAAATGAAAATAGAGTGATAGCGGGGTATGCGTGTGATTTCCATTATGTTCAAGTTTCGTGCATCGCGTGCTTTCACACCAGATATTGGGGTGCCTTTTATGGAAGCCGCGCGGTCTTGTGGTCGTGCAGATTTCTGCCATGATCCGGCAACGCCTTGCTGCGTGCTGAAAAAATCGTTGTGGATAACCCGCTTCCGCTGTAGTCACAGTTTAACGAAAGAAATCGCGATAAAAGCGATATTAGGGTGTTGTCACGTTAACCCTCGTTCGGTTGCTCATATCTGGATTTGAGCGTAGGTCGCATCGATGAATTCATCCTCCATCAGCTACAAGCGTCACCGATTTCCTGCTCAGATCATTGCCCACGCGGTGTGGCTGTGTGTCCGATTCAATTTGAGCCTTCGCGAAGTTGAAGAGATGCTGCTTGCGCGCGGGATCGACGTTTCTTACGAGACTATCCGGCGTTGGGTCATCAAGTTCGGGCCGGTCATCGCTCGAAACTTGCGACTAAGTCAGGACCGTCCAGGTGACGTCTGGCATCTCGATGAAGTTGTTGTGAAAATCTCTGGTCGCAAATATTGGCTTTGGCCCGCGGTCGATCAGAATGGCGTCGTGCTGGACGAAATACTCCAACCGAAACGGGACAAACGGGCCGCAAAACGGCTGTTGCGCAGCCTGATAAAGCGTCTTGGTTTAATTCCCAAGCGGATCATCACGGACAAGCTGCGGTCGTATGGTGCTGCCAAGCGAGAGGTTGCGCCGGGCTTGGATCATTGGTCGCATAAAGGGCTGAACAACCGTGCCGAAAACAGTCATCTCCCATTCCGAAAGCGGGAACGGACGATGCAAGGACATCGATCTCCAGGAGGCTTGCAGCGGTTCGTGGCTACTCATTCCGCCATTCGGAATTGCTTTTGTGTTCCTGTACGCCGTCGCTCAGCCCTAACAATCCGATATCACCGCCTCGAAGCATTTGACGCTTGGAATGCCGCCACCCGAGCAGCTTGACACCCGAACATCAGGATACCTTCGTGGGTGAAAAGTTAACGTGACAACACCGTCATCATACTTTGCCAAGCCGGCGAATTTTGCGTCCAGACCCTCCAGCTCGGTCCTGAACTGCTCCCGGGCACGCAAAAGCAACAACGCCGAGGCGGACAGGATTTCATTCTGGTCAAATCAGCTCCCTCACCCGGCCCTCATACCTGATCCGGGCAACCTGTCCGAGCTTCAGGCCAAAATTCCTGAGAACACCCCTCATGGAGAGTTCAATGTCGATGATGGCTTGTTGAACAGACTTTCGCGCCCCGAAGGCCCGACCATTGCATTCGCACTGGATTTACTCGGCACCGATTTCATCGAGACCGGCGCGTGCACAGGTCGCATCAATGTCGCCCGATGGCGCGCCGCCGACGCCAATTCCGCCTACGAGGGAGCCACCGATGCGTATCGGCAGACCGCCGCCCTAAATGACCAGACGGGCATCCATGTCGCGCAGCCTCTCATTCGCGGGGTTTTCGCCGATGAATCCGGCCAGCCCCGCTGTATCGCGGCCGAGGCTGGCCGACGCGAAGGCCTTGCCGGTGCTGCTTCCCACGGTGTGCGGTCCGGCATTGTCAGCGCGTAGGATCACGTTGGTCACGCCGCTGCGCGCAACGATAGCGACGCTGACATTGTGACCATCTGCGGAACAGGCATCGAGTGCTGCTTGCGCGGCGGTCTGCGCCATGTCGAGCGGCAGGTAAGGCGCGGTCGGCAGGTCCTGAGCGGCTACCGAAACGGAAACGAACAGGGCGGCTGCGAGGGTGAGGTTGCGGATCATTTCGATTTTCCTTCATTTTTGATAAGCCGAACCTAAAGGCAGTGCGCCTTTCCGGAAATTCGTAGAGTTCGCAACGGTATCCGTAGTTCTTCCGAGGCTCCCGACTTTCTAGCCAGAGCCGGCCGGTAGTGTCGTAAAGTTTCGGAATTGAGTTGCGTTGCCTGGCGCGTCGAGCGAGACCTCCCATTTTCCCGAGCCTCAGTCAGGATTGAAGAGTTGATCAGTTTCAAAGGCGCGCAGTACGGGAGTGTCATGATCTCTGTGTATCCGGCCTGGCCCATGCGGGTTTCAGATACGGTCACGCGTTGAAGCGATCATCGAACATTATGGCGAACTGGTTCCTTGCCGCAATCCATTCGCGGACCTTCCGGCCATCTTTCTCGAATTTCCGGATGGCCAGATAAATCAGTTTCGTGGCTGCCTCCTCTGTTGGGAACGAGCCCCGGGTTTTAATGGATTTTCGGATCACACGGTTCAGGCTTGCTATGGCGTTGGTAGTGTAGATGATCTTGCGGATAGCCGGATCGAACGCGAAAAACGGGATGACCTCGTCCCAGGACCGGCGCCATGCAGGGGCTATTGACGGGTATTTCCCGACCCATTTCTCCTCGAACCGGTCCAGTATTTCCGCCGCCTGTTCGGCCGTGGCCGCGCTGTAAATCTCCCGCAGATCCACCGCCACATTTCTGCGATCCTTCCAGTTGCAAAAGCGCAGGGAATGCCTCACGAGATGGACGATGCAGGTCTGAACCATGGTTTCGGAGAACGCCGCCGTAATGGCCTGGGGAAAGCCCTTGAGCCCGTCCACGACAGCGATCAGGATGTCCTGGACGCCCCGGTTCTTCAACTCAGTCATTACGGAGAGCCAGAACTTTGCTCCTTCATTCTCAGCGACCCACAGCCCCAGAACCTCGCGAACTCCATCCCTGGTGACCCCCAGAGCCACGTAGACAGCCTTGTTCTTCACCAGGCGGCTATCCGCGTCCCGGATCTTCACACGCAGGGCATCGAACATCACGATCGGGTACATCCGGTCGAGGGCACGGGTCTGCCATTCACGGGCTTCATCGAGGACAGCATCGGTGACCCGGCTGATGAGATCCGGCGAAACCTGCAGCCCATAGACATCCTCCAGATGGGCACGGATGTCGCGCACGCTCAGACCCGCCGCGTACAGCCCTATGATCTTTTCATCGATGCCATCGATCCGGGTCTGGCCCTTTTTCACCAGCTCGGGCTCAAAGCTCCCCTCCCGGTCCCGTGGAACCGATATGGGTAGTGTGCCATCCCTGCTTTTCAGCACCTTGCTGCTTGACCCGTTACGCCGATTGCTTTGAGTAACCGGCACCTCGCGGCCTTCCTCATAGCCGAGATGTGCCGTCAGCTCAGCGCCAAGCATCCGCTCCATCAGACGGATCTTCAGCTCTTTCATGAGCCCGGTATCCCCCAGCAGATCCTCAGGCCGCTCACAGCCCCTCAGAAGTTCGTCTACAAGTTCCCTGGAAATCGTCATGCCTGCTTCCTTTTGCAGAAGCATGGATCAGATCACCGATACACAAAAGATCTGACACTCTCGGCAGTTGCATCTTCTACATGGGCGTCCTGAAACTGCGCAACGAATGTATCGATTTCGTTTCTGGTCTCGAACAGACATGCTGCGGTCGAAAGCGCATCCGCAACAGCAGCTGATGCCGCAGATATGGATACCTCTCTCCAATTGTTTTGCGTTGGCTGACCTGTCCGAGGGTCAAGAATATGCCCGACCCGCGCGTATTCATCAAAGGTTGTGCCAAGAGGCGCGGAAGTGGCAAGTGCCCGCGCATCAAGGGGTACTTCGCCGCCTGCGGCTAAAGTGACGGGCCAGGCACGCCCGTCTGGATGAGTTCCAAGTGCACGAAATTCACCTGTGTCAATCAGAACATTGGTGAGGCCTTCATCCATCAGCATCTCGGCCACACGATCCACGATATAGCCCTGCGCAATTCCATTGAGGGTGAGTTCCATATATGAACCAAGCACAATAGCGGATGAATCAATGTGGATGCGTTCCCAACCAATCGCCAGCCGGGCAAGGCTTAGCGCATCTTTGTCGGGCAGCACTTCTTGTGCCAACGCTTCGGCGTAGCAGGCCCAAAGCGGCTGGATCGTTGGATCAAATCTCCCTTCACTGGCACGATGTACCGTCCCTGCTATTGAAAGACATTCAAGCAGTTCAAAAGGCGGAAAATCCAATCGACCCGCGCGGTTCAACTGCGTAAGGCTGCTGGTGGGACGATACAGGCTAAAAATGTCCTCAAGCCGCGCAATTTCGGCCGCAACTCTTGCGCAGATGGCTTTGGCGTCAGGGTGACCCAATCGTAACGTTGCGCGCGCACCCAAAGCGATGCCCTGCCATGTATAAACAGGAGCAGCCAAACTCTGATAGGGAAACGCAACGGCAGCAGCGCTGATGGTGAGAAAACGACGACGGGTAGGCATGGGATCAGTCTCCTGATGAGCGCGCCAGTGTACGCAAACGTTGTTCGAAATCTGCGTCATCACTGTCGCCGTCGATGACAACGGGGGCCAGCACTTCAGCGTCAGGTATCTGCGTTAATCTCATCACCTGCCCGCCATTCTTCGCCGCGAATAAATTGGCTTTTATGACATCAGCAAACGGCACAATTTCAGGCGTGCCCATACCGCCCATGACGCGGCTGCCCACAACAAAATGCGCCGCGTCCGCGGCGATCCAGTTTGTGATACCGGGATCAGACCATGTGGCACCCTGCGCGCCCATGTCATTGACCCAGATCGCCAGAACCTCATGGGTCTGTTCGGGCAGCCGGATGTAGGCCACGGCGTCACGCACCTGACTGAAAAAAATCGGCATTTGAGGAAGCCCGCCCAAGTGCGCTTGCGCCTTGGGGCCGTCATGCTCAAACACATTCATCTGACAGAAATGCCCTACGGCTTCAACGGTGAGCGGCAGAGGGGATGTGTCCTGCGCCAGTTCTTCTTTGCAGGCGCTCAACGTCAAAAGGGCGAGGATACTCAATAAGCGGATCATGGTTCGACCTTTCTAAAGGCCAGCGTGGCAAGTCCAAGGGCCAGGATTGGCCAGAGCAGCACCGACAAAAGCGATTGCCAAAGTGCGATAGAGGCCGCAGCCCCCCCAACGCCTGATGCCGTCGACGTGGCCTGTGAGGCGGTTAGGTTGAACAGGCGGAAGGCATCAGCTGGATTGGCAAGCAAAGCGGTTGGGAAAACCCGCATCGTAAAAATGCCGCCGTCGTCCGCGACCACAGCGGCCAAAAGCGCCAGATCATAGAGCACAACCAGTCCCAGCCAGAGCCCGATTGCGAGCCCGGCAGCACCAGACGCACGCCGCGACAACGATGACAGCGCATAGCCGATCCCCAAAAATGTGGCTCCCAGTAACGTCGAAGTCCACGCCAAACGCCAGAGCGAACCAATCCCTGCAACGGCGGTAGAATCGTTTGCGACCGCCATCAAAGCCGCCACGCCGTAGCCAGCCACCAGGGCGATCACCAAAATGCCTGTATGGGCAATCAGCTTACCTGCGATGACTTCCCACCGCGCGACGGGATAAGTGAGCAGCAAAGGCAATGTGCCGCGTTCCACTTCACCTGCAACTGCGTCAAAAGACATGAGCAGCGCCACTAGTGGCACCAAATAGACCGAAAGCGACGTAAGCGACACGACCGTAATGGAAAGGCGATCAGCGCCAAGTTGCCCACTTGGGGCAGACCCAACAGCCGACAAGACCAGTGAGAAGATCACCATCAGCAGCACCGCGATCAGCACCCAGCGGTTGCGTCTTGCGATATGGGCCTCGTAGATGACCGTGGCGATAATTCTGGCGATCATTGGCCGTCCCTCCGGCTGAAATGGCTATAGATGTCTTCAAGACTGGGTGGGACAACGTCGATGTCAGCGACCTTGCCTTTCAGCGCAGCAACATGGGCGAGCGTTTGGAGCTTTTGATCCTGAGCGCAGGTGACATGAAGGCTATCACCAACGCGAATGGAATTGGGCAAGGCCGCAAGAATGTCGGAATCGTAGCCATTGATCGCGGCAATGTGCATCGAAACAGGCAAAGCGGCCTCACGGCGCAGATCTTGCAGCGACCCTTCGGCAACCATTCTGCCCCCTGACAATATCAACAGCCGATCGGTGCGCGCCTCGACCTCTGTTAAGGCGTGGCTGGACAGCAGGATCGCGGCACCATCAGCGGCCAACCCGTCCAAAAGCTCGTAAAAGTCGCGCCGCGAAACGGGGTCCAGACCGCTGGTTGGCTCATCCAGCACCAGGATGCTGGGATGCCCGATTAGCGCTTGCGCTAACCCGACCCGCTGACGCATGCCCTTGGAATAGGTGCCGATCCGCCGATTGGCCGCATGTCCCAGACCGACTTTATCGAGCAGCGCCATCGCGGCTGAAACAGGCTCGCGACGCAAGCGCAAGTAAAAAGTGATGTGTTCCAATCCGGTCAGAGCGGAATGAAAGGTGACGTTTTCCGGCAGATACGCGACCTCGGCGCGTGCCACGGCACTCCCAGGCAATGAGCCGCACACTGAAATCTCGCCGCTGTCGACCGCAGTCAGGCCCAGAATAATTTTCATCAAAGTCGACTTGCCCGCGCCATTGTGGCCAAGCAGCGCCACCCTCTCACCGGGGGCCACATTCAAAGATACATCAGACAGGGCCTTAACCCCGCCAAACGCCTTAGTGAGATGAGAGATCGTTAATGTCGAATTCATCTGGTTCTCTTTCCTTCCAACGATTGGCCACTTTGGCCTCCATCGCGAGGTACTGTTGGGGGACTTCCACGGTTGGCGCTGTCACGAGCGGCGCACTATCCACAACCCCTCCGGGCAGTGTGGCCGGAAAACTGGATTGACCCCATCGGATCAATTGGACCACCGGAGACCCGGTCAAAAGGGCGGCCGCCGGCTGGGACCAAAGGATGTGATCCATCAGGTCGTTGGGCCGGAACGGGCTGTCGGCAATACCGTCACCGCCAAGATCAAAACTCGCATGATCTGACCAATAATTGCCCCGACCCTCAAAGCTCCATTCGATGTCGTGCGTGCCGACGTATTTTACTTGCGTCCGATTACCCAGGAACGCATTTCCTGTGAACACATTGCGCTCAGAGCCAGCGGTGAAATGGATGCCGATATTGCAGCCTTCAAAGCGGTTTCCATAAATCAGGTTTTTATGCGCGTTGTAGATAAACGTACATCTATCTGCTCCGCCGCGTACCAAATTGCCTGAAACATCGGCGTTATTGGCGAAGTTCAACATGACACCGTGACTGCGGTCCGACAGGCTCAGATTGTCTTTAACAACCACTTTGTTTGAGAACATGATGGCATAGCCAAGATGATTTCCGATCGACACATTGCCCGAAACCTCGGAATTGTTGGTGTACATGTAGTGGACGGCAAAGCGCAGATCGCGGAACAGGTTGTTTCGGTAGACGCCCTTTCGCGATGTATTTGAAAATATCCCGTCACGGCCCCACCGGATCGAGTTCCCCTCGACCAGGGTGCCCGGCGAATTCCAGACATAAATCCCGTTGCCGCGGTCATTCATCCGGGGCTGCTGCGTGCCTTCGATTGTATTATTGCGCACTTGTGCATCGTGGCCTCCGTGAACGTCGATGCCATGCAAATTGCCCAACACGCGGTTGTTTTCAACAACAGCACGGTCAGCCTTTCTGAGGATCTTTATTCCGGCGTCCGTGTCTTGGCTGTTCAGGCCCGATCCCGTCACGGTGAGGTTTGAAATGGTAACATCGGAGGCATCGATACTGACCACCGTGCCATGCCCCTGCCCATCAATGATTGCGTTGTGGCCGCCAGTCAATGTGAGTGGGCGGTCTATGACAACAGGGCCTGCGTGCAAACCCGGCTGCAGAATAAGCACATCGCCAGGGTTTGCTCCGGCGATGGCGATGGCAAGCGTGCCCTGACCCGCAGCCACGTGCCGCTCGTCCGCCAAAAGGGGCAGCGCGATCAGCATGAACAGCAAAACGGTCAGGGCACGTATCATGGCTTAACTCGCCTTCGGCTCGACAAACATCCGGCCGCGCATTTCCATGTGAAGCGCGTGGCAGAACCACTGACAGTAGTACCAATAGACGCCAGGTTGCGTCGCTTTAAACGTGACGGACGACGTCGCCTGCGGTCCGATTTCCATCGCGACCCCGTGGTTGCCCATGGTAAACCCATGGGTCAGGTCATCGATATCATCGAGGTTTGTTACGATCACCGTGACTTCATCATCCTGTTGAACAGTGAAGCTTTCCAACGAGAATGACGGTGCGTTGCTTGACATATACACGCGCACCTTGTTGCCATCCCGGATGACTTCTTCCTGCCAGTCATCAAGGTCAACGCCATCCGCTTCGGCTTGCTTTCGCGTGTCCGCCCACATCGGGTCATTGCGATCCCAGACCGACAATGGGTTCAGCTTGGAAGGTGCCACGATAATGGAGTCGTGCGGCTCGGCGAATGTCGGCCCATCGTGGATCAACGTCATCTCATCGCCATCGATGGCAAAAAGCTGTTCGTTTTCCGGCTTCAGCGGTCCGACATTCAGAAACCTGTCCTTCGAAAACTTGTTCATCGTCAGATAGTATTTGTCGGACGCGTCCAGAGTTTCGCCCATCACCGTTGAGTTGTGACCGGGCTGATAATGCACATCCTTCTTGGTAATGATCGGATCAACATCTTCCCCGTTGTAAAGCTTGATGGCGTCCTCAATGTTCCATTTCACCACTTGGCTATCGAGGAACAACGTTGTGTATGCAGCACCCTTACCGTCAAAGCACGTGTGAAGCGGCCCAAGGCCCAGTTCTGGCTCTGCAACAACGACACTGCGCGGCTCGGCCCCGTCATTAAAAACCGCCTCCAGCTTGCGAACATCAATCACCGAAACCGTCGGGGACAGCTTGCCCGCGATGCAGAGGTGAATCTTGTCCGGTGCCATGTTGCAACCATGTGGGTTGTTCGGGATTGGAATGTAGCGTGTGTACTTGTTCTTTGTCCCTTTGCGTCCATCCAATACCTTGACGCCGTTCAGCTCGATGAAATCACCTGCGGCGATGCCGTTTTCGATCTCAGGAATATTGAACACGACAACGTGGTCCATATCCGCCTCGGTCATGTCGGCGAGGTTCATCCCCATCTCCGAGTTATACGAGGTCGAAAACGCGTATTTGCCTTCGTAGTCACAGTCGGTGTTGTCGAGGTTGCCGGTCACCATCACCTGCCACGCGACTGTCATCTCGTCAGCGTCAATCGCAGTGTAGAAGTTCACATACTTCTCCGGCTCATCAAGGATCTGTCCGTCGTTGACCATCGGCACTTCGTCTTCGCCATTGCAGAAGACATAGTTTGTGCGGGGCCATTTTTGTGGACGCAGGCCGTGGATCGCCTTGGCATTGGGGATCTCGATAATCTTGTCGCATTTCATCACATCGCCGCGTACCCGCGCGACGCGCGTGTTTGCCTTGTCGTTCATAAACAGATAACGACCGTCATACTTGCCTTCGGTGAACGACATATGCGGGTGGTGCAAATCGCCGTTTGGCGGGAATTCATGCCCGTTGGCGGCCAGGTATTCCTTTGTCTTGGGCAACAACCCATCGGTTAGAATTTTCTTGGACTCATTCGAAATTCCCCAACCCGTGGCCGAGCAGGTGTTAAAAACGGGCACGCGCATCAGTTCACGCATCGACGGGATGCCAAGAATGCGCATCTCGCCGCACTGGCCCGAAGACCAAAAACCGTAGAACTCATCAAGCTGACCGGGCCCCACTTCCGCACCCGCAGCTGCACGTGCGCTGGTGGCTGTGGCCAGTGTTGCTCCTGCCACCGCGCCACCGGTCAACATGGCACGACCACCCCAGGTTCCGGCAAGGGCAGCGCCGCCTGCCGTCGCGCCCAAAAGGGCCCTGCGCGAGATTGGGAGCTTTTTTTCCTCTGACATGTCTTATCCTTTCATGTAGTTGGAATTTTGTTTTTTTGGTTCGGATGGCCAACAAACCGTTCAAGATCTGGCCCGGCGCTGTCTTTGGCCCGTCGTTTCATCTTCTTGATGACGACAGGACAGGTTGTTTCTGATTGATAGAGCACCTGGCAATGCAGGCAGTTGATGCACTCGTTCGGGTTAATCTCGCCCGTTGGATGGATCGCCTGAACGGGACATTGATGTGCGCAGGTCTGGCATGGGTTGCCGCATTCCTTGTAGCGCTTGAGCCAATCGAACATCCGCAACCTTGCAGGAATGGCAAGTGCCGCGCCCAGGGGGCATAGGTAACGGCAAAAGAACCGCTCGACGAATAGCCCTGCGATTAGCAGAGCCGCAACATAAGCCACGAATGGCCATGCGCGCACAAAATTCAGGATGATCGCCGTCTTAAACGGTTCAACCTCGGCCAACCGTTCAGCCTGTTCGATGCTGGTCAACGACACACCGAACAGACCAAGAAAAATCATGTATTTCAGAGGCCATAGACGCTCATGCAAACCCCATGGCAGGGTCCACTGGGGAATGCGCAATTGGCGTGCCACCTGATTGAGCAATTCCTGAAGCGCACCAAAAGGGCACAGCCAGCCACAATAGGCACCCCGCCCCCAGAACAGGAGTGCAGCTGCCACCGAGAACCACAGGATAAAAGTCAACGGTTCCAAAAGAAACGCCTGCCAACTGAAGCCGGAAACAAGCGAGCCGAAAAGAGCCATCAGGTTCACCACCGACAGCTGCGCATTGGAAATCCATCCTAGATAAACCAGCGCTACCGTCAAAAACCCGATGCGAAACCAGTAGAAAACACGTTCGTTACGGACCGCAAAAGTCTGAAAAAAGAACACCCCAGTGAGGATGGCCAACATGACGCCGAGGACAAAAATCTCGACTTGTTTGACCACCCAAATCCGCTTCCAGAGGGCCTGCTGCGCATCCAGTTCAGTCTGTGATGTTACAGCCGCGACGCTGTCTGGAATTTCCCTTGCCGGTGCTGCCGAGACCGCACGAATGTAGTGTGATGGCAATTGGTAGCCCAGATCAAAGGTGGTAAAGACCTTTTCTATTGCGCCGACTTCGCGCTGTACCAAAAGCTGGATACGGAAAGGCTTGGTGGGATCAAAACCACTGTCAGCTGGAATCTTGAACAGGTCAGCTTCGGAAAAAACCGGCGCGCCCTCGGCGGCGATGGTGTTTATACGTTTGTGCATCCGATCTCGAAAACGGACTGATACATCATCCTGAATTAGCACAATCCGGTCAAAGATGCCGCCACGCACGTAGCCCGACCCTTTAAAGGAATAGAGACCTCGGCCAACGATCGCGATTGCATGGTCACCTTCTTCCAGCCAGTTTTGCACATTGGCGGCAACGTCATCACCCAAGATTGAACGCCCAATCGCAGGGTGTGAAACAAGCGCTGCCTGCATCTCGATGAATGTTGTCTCGGGAGCTTCGGCCAGGGCGCGTTTGCCTGCACGTTCGTCATCCATTGTCGCAAAGGCGGAATTGATCTGGCCCACGTCGAGCGAGAGGCGGCGTAATGTACCGTCACCTTCCAGCGTCATCCAATCCGGTGCCGCTTCAGCGTCAGTGTCGATCTCGAATTGCGGCCCCGCGCTTGCTTCGTCCCTCACGAGGCCACCAAGGCCAAGTTGGCGCGCAACTTTCAGACCAGCGCGAACGATTGAATCGTCGATCACCATGATCGTCACAGTCGCGCCTGAAATGATATCGAGCTGGTGTGCGGTGCCGCCAGATTCTGCTTCCGCTACCAGGTCAAGACCTCGGTAATTGGCCACCAATGCCTTTACCTTGGCGTCTGGAATGCCGATCAGCACAATCGGTTCGGAGTGCTTGACGAGTTCCACGCCAATGACCTGGGCGGCATCATTTATTGCAACCATTGTATGAATGGGCTTGCCGGAATAGCCGGTGGTGGAGACAAAATCCGACGTAATGTAGGCCCAACCGATCCGCTCGCCAGCCTTTAGAATCTGAACAACCGGAATCTCTGGATGAATACCGCCGTAGGCGTCCGCTCCCTCAACCAGTTCGTCAGCGGCGAGATCTGGTAACAGCTTTGACAGCACTGTGTCGGCTGATGCAGGGAGCCCAAGCAAGAGGAGCGCCGCAAACATCGCCATAAATTTTAGGGATGACAATAAGATATTCATGCGTTGGCGTCCTCAAACACAGGTCGCCCGTCGCTGCGCATCATTCGGTCGCCTGATGACAAATCAATTGTGACCAGCCTCGGCATGGAAAACTGCACAACCGGAGGGCCACGCGGCGTGGGGTAAAGGTTTCGTTTGTTGACGATGGGGTCTTTGGCAACGGAGTTCACCACCCCCATGTCCAAACGGTTCAAGGACCGAATGAACGACCACATTGTGGGAGTTAAGACGCCGACAGTTTGACAACCGGTCAGGCACTCGGGGCAGAACTGCGCTGGCTCAACAGGGTTACCGTTGGCGTCGAACGACACAGTTTTGGCAACACCGTCCGCGCAAATTTCCATTGTGAAAACAGCGTTACCTTCGGCGTTTGTCATACCGGTCGAGCTGTACAAAGCCAGCGACAGTGTCAGCAAAAGACCGAGGACACGGGTGACCGCATTTTTCATAGCAAAATACCAACTCACAACCATCGGCGTGATTTGATCCATCGCAATGAAGAAGCGATAGATCCTGCTGTTTCAGGGGTGCCCTTTGCCCAAAAGCCCCCACTCCTTCGCGCTCAAAGACCGCTCAAGCTCTCTTCAAATCGCTCTTTGGCCTTTCTGGGTATCTTCCCAGACAGAAAGCTGCCAGCGTCGACAGCGTCATCACCGACAGCGATGACCATCACCATGCCCATGCCCCAATGCGGCTTGCACTTGACGCCATAAAGTCCAGGCTCAGTCAGCGTGACATCAATCTCCTCGTTGATCTTGCCCGAAAAAGGGGCCGCTCCTTCCGGAACCATTCCCTTGACAGATTCAGCGTTATGACCTTTGTCAGCCGGAATAAATTTGACGGTGTCACCCGCTGCAATGCGGAGCGAGGCGGGCTCAAACACCATCGAGCCACTGTCGCCTTTATTCAACATTTGAACTTCAAACGTTTCGGAAAATGCTGCACCGCCCAACAAAGATACGAGTGCAATACCGGCTACCAACGTGCGAAACATGCCATTCCCTTTCAGATCGAATTGTTTGTTGAGCTACTGCCTAGCGGATTGGCACCATCGAACTTTGCGCTGGCGCAAACAGTTCCGCTTTTCTTTCTGGTTGTCGGAAAATTGGAAATCGTTGGCCTTTACCCCAGACACCATGGCACAACGCTGTATATGAACGAGATATCACCACGCAAAACCATGCCGCGGCTGGACGAAAGCCTCCTCACGCATTTGCCGCCGTTTTCCAAACTGGAACGGCGCGACATTCGTACGATTCTCGACCAGGCATCGTCACGTCGTTACGACAAAGGCGTCGCGATCTTCGAGATAGGGGCACCCGCGGAACGGTTTTTCATGCTGCTTGACGGGTATGTTCGGGTGGTCCGGACTACTCCCAACGGTGAGCAGATTACAGCGCTCCATATTCCTGCGGGGCAACTCTTGGGTATCGCGAAGGCACTTGGCCGCGATACATACCCAGCCACGGCCATGACTGCGACTGAATCCATTGTGCTCAGTTGGCCCACACGCCTCTGGGACAGCTTTGTAGCCGACTATGACGGGTTCGCGACCGAAACCTACCAGACCGTCGGCAGCCGGCTGGAGGAGATGCACAGCCGTGTCGTGGAAATGGCGACCCAGCAGGTAGAACAACGCGTCGCGAATGCGCTGTTGCGCCTGATAAACCAGACGGGCCGGAAGGTGCCAGATGGGATAGAGATTGATTTCCCAATCACGCGGCAGGACTTGTCGGAATTGACAGCGACAACCTTGCATACCGTAAGTCGATTGTTGAGTGCGTGGGAGAAACGCGGTCTGGTGCAAAGCAAACGCAAGCGTATCAAAGTGACCAATCCGCACGCTCTGGTTGAGATTAGCCAAGCCTAGCCGGCATCAAATGCCAATCGCTTCCTGAAGCTCTGCCAGGAATGTGCTCTCATCAAGATCGTATTCCGCACAGGCGTCCACGATCGTGTGGAATGGGCCAATCAAACAACCCACGCAAAGCATTTTATGACGCAGGAACACTTGGATTGTATCCGGCCAGTACGTCATCAGATCGGCCAGCGGTAGATTGAGGTCATCCGGTCTGGGGTGTCGCATGGGTCTCTCCTGATGGCCCCACACTAATCCAGAAATGCATCCAAACGTTGCGCTGGCGCAAACTTGTACGCAGTGCCTATCGCTAAAAATTGGTCATCCCGAAGTCAAGGAGACCGGCCAATGGCGGAATTTCTCACGAAATCGCGGGCGCGCAACATCTTCTACGGAGGCTCGATATTTTTTGTCGTGATCTTTGTGGCGATGACCGTCCATTCACATAAATATGTTGTTGAGACCTCGACCGCCGGAATGGAACTGAGCGGGGCAGTCATCCACGGTAAACATATCTGGGAAGAAAACTCCTGCATCAATTGCCACAGCCTGCACGGGGAAGGCGCATACTTCGCCCCCGAAGTTGGCAATGTGATGACGCGCTGGGGGGTTTTGGAAGATCCAGAAGACGCCTTCGAGATGCTCAAAGGCTGGATAGAAGCGCAACCCAGCGGCATCGAAGGCCGCCGCCAAATGCCGAAATACGAATTTTCCGACGAAGACATCCGCGGCCTCGCGGAATTCCTGCGTTGGGCTGATCAGACCGATACTCAGGGCTGGCCACCGAATGAAGCCGGATAAGGACGCAGAAAAATGAAATATCAATCTCAGAAAGTGGCCTACTGGTACTTCCTTGCTGCCATGGCCCTGTTCGGCATTCAGGTGCTCGGCGGGCTTCTCGCGGGCTGGGTTTACGTCTCGCCCAATTTCCTGTCCGAACTTTTGCCGTTCAACGTTATCCGTATGATCCATACAAACGCGCTGATCGTCTGGCTTCTTTTGGGGTTCTTTGGTGCGGCGTATTTCCTCATACCCGAGGAATCTGACCGCGAGATTTGGTCGACCAAACTGGCCTATATCCAGTTGATTATTCTCTTGGTGGGGACTTTAGGTGCAGTCGGTTCCTATCTCGTTGGCATCCATGGGGGGCGCGAGTTTCTGGAGCAACCGCTCTGGGTAAAATTCGGCATCCTTGTGGCGGCACTAATTTTCCTGCTTAACATCTCGATGACCGTTCTGGCGGGCAGGAAAACCGCAATTACCGGCGTGCTGCTGATGGGGCTCTGGCTCCTGTCGCTGCTGTGGGTCTTTGCCTTCATCAATCCCGACAACCTGAGCCTGGACAAAATGTACTGGTGGTTCGTTGTTCACCTCTGGGTGGAAGCGACCTGGGAGCTTGTGATGGCCGCAATCCTGGCCTTCCTACTTCTGAAACTGACAGGGGTTGACCGCGAAGTGGTGGAAAAGTGGCTCTATGTCATCGTCGCCACCGCACTCTTTTCCGGCATCCTGGGCACCGGGCACCATTTCTACTGGATCGGGCTTCCGGGCTACTGGCAATGGGTTGGTTCGATCTTCTCGACCTTCGAGGTGATCCCTTTTTTCCTGATGATGAGCTTTGCGTTTGTGATGGTCTGGAAGGGCCGCAAGAACCACCCCAACAAGGCCGCGCTTCTGTGGTCGCTTGGGTCCAGCACAGTCGCCTTCTTCGGCGCGGGTGTATGGGGCTTCCTGCACACATTGCACGGCGTCAACTTCTACAGTCACGGCACACAGATCACCGCAGCCCACGGGCACCTCGCCTTCTACGGGGCCTATGTTGCGCTGAACCTTGCGATCTTCAGCTATGCGATGCCGATGCTACGGGAACGCGCGCCATATAATCAGGTACTCAACATGGCCTCGTTCTGGCTTATGACGGGTGGCATGGCGTTTATGACCTTCGTGCTGACCTTCGCTGGCACCATCCAGACGCATATGCAGCGTGTAATCGGTGACTACTACATGGAGGTGCAGGAAAGCCTGTCGATCTTCTACATGATGCGCTTTGGTGCTGGAGCCTGTGTGGTGATCGGTGCGCTCCTGTTTATCTATTCCCTTCTGGTGGTGCGCAAGGATGAGATCATTGCGCCCGGCCCGGCCAATCCAGTTCCTGGAGAGTAAGCCATGAACATTCAAAACACACTGGCCCTGCCGTTCTATCAACGGACGGGGCGCGAATGCGAGCTGTTCGAGGCCGCCCATGACAACAGTTTGCCCCTTCTTCTGAAAGGGCCTACTGGCTGCGGCAAGACACGTTTCGTCGAACATATGGCGGCCCGGTTGGGCAAACCGCTTTATACCGTGGCCTGCCATGATGACCTGTCAGCGGCGGATTTGATCGGGCGGTATCTGCTCAAGGGCGGCGAAACCGTCTGGGTTGATGGTTCGCTGACCCGCGCTGTACGCGAGGGCGGCATCTGCTACCTCGACGAGGTGGTCGAGGCCCGCAAGGATGTTACCGTGGTCTTGCATCCGCTGACCGACACGCGGCGCACATTGATGATCGACCGCACGGGCGAGGAACTGAGTGCACCCAAGGAGTTCATGCTCGTGGCCTCCTATAACCCCGGCTACCAGAACGTCCTCAAGCGCCTGAAACCGTCGACCCGGCAGCGTTTTCTGTCGATCAGTTTCGACTTTCCCGATGCGGAAACCGAGATTGCAGTGGTTGCCTCCGAAAGCAGGCTGGAAGCGGGCCGTGTCGCACCGCTGGTCCGCTTGGCAGGCAATATCCGCAATCTAAGCGGAATGGACCTTGAGGAAGGCGTCTCGACCCGTTTGCTGATCTATGCCGCCACACTCATGACTGACGGTATGAGCGTGACACAGGCACTTGAGGCGGCGGTAGTCGAGCCACTGAGCGATGAGCCAGACGTCCAACAAGCCCTGCGTGATCTGATCAGCACTATCTACGGATAACAGCCATGCACCTGCGTGACCTCATGGAACCCGAAGAAACGGTAGGAAACCTCTGGCACGACTTGGCCAGTGACATCGGCGCCCGTGTAACGCACCCCGAGGCAGGCGTCGCGCTGGCCTCGGTACGCCCCAGCCTTGCTGTTCTCTTCCGCGCGCTCGGCGGCGCGCCGGGCGTCGAACTGGCCGAGGCTCCGCCAAGCATTGTAACACACCGTCAGCTCATGCGCCGCAAACTCGGGGCCGAGCGTGATCGGGAATGGGTCGCACGCTTTGATGGAGAACGGCTCGCACTGCCACCTGTCATGGAGGCCTTTCCCGATGAGGATCTCAACCGTGCGGCCTTTTTCTGGCTAACGGCACTTGCCGCCTTAACCGATGTCGATGGTCTCGATTTGATCACCACCGGCTACGCACTGGACTGCGCACAAATTCGCGCGAATGCAGCGGCTGCAGACAGAGCCTGTTTGGCCTGTCCCGGATTGCGTGACCGCTATCTCGCGATGGCTGCGTTTTGTGCAGACGCTCGGCCGGACATGCGTCGGCCCGCACAAGAGGCCGCATTAGAACAGGCCATCCGCGACCAGTTGCATGGCCGTGCACCCGCGCTTGATGCGACTGATTCAGACGTGCGCACCTACATGCCATGCGCCCCTGTCCCAATCTGGTTGCGCTTTGAACGTCCCGGCTCGGGCGGGCAGGCTGCCGACGATGGCAAAGCCGGTCCAAACGCACCGGCGCCCAATGCCACCCCAGGCAACCGCAAGCTGGGAGAGCGCAAGGATCAGGACCAGCACAACCGCAAAGACAGTTTCATCATCCACCGCTTTGAATCGATCCTGTCATGGGTCGAATCCATGAATATCAATCGCAGTATTGATGACGACGATGACGAGAACGCGCAGAAGGCCGCCGACGATCAGGACCGGATCACCCTGTCGAAACAGGACCGCAAGGTCGCGACGCGGCTGCGCCTGCATCTGGACCTGTCACCGGCCGACGCCGACCACGAGGCGTTGGCAGGCAAACACACCTACCCTGAATGGAACCACCGGACGCGCAGTTACATGGAAGGTCACTGCCGGGTGCTCGATACGCCTGCCGTGGCCGAGAGCGTAACCTACACGCCAAACGACCGCTATGTCCGTGAAGTCCGCCGCCAGTTCGAAGCCCTGCGCCCGCGCCGTGTGCTGCAACCGCGCCAGATCGACGGAGCAGAACTGGACCTTGATGCGGTCCTGACTTCGCAGGCCGAGATGGTCGCCACCGGGCGCGGTTCTGACCGGATCTGGCAAGCCGCGCGGCAGATGGATCGCGACGTGTCGGTTGCCTTCCTGATTGACACCTCCCGATCGACCGAAGCGGCGATCGGCGACACCTGTGTCATCGACGTGGCCCGCGACACGATGGCGGCATTGGCTGCAGGGATCGACGCGGCCGGCGACCGCTGTGGTATTTGGGGTTTTTCATCGCTCCGCCGTGACAGGGTGTTCCTGACCCTCTGCAAGGGCTTCGACGACCCGATGTCGCCCGCGATCACCGCCAATATCGGCGCGCTCAAGCCCGGTCACTATACCCGCCTCGGTGCCGCGATCCGCCATGTCAGCGCGCAATTGGCCGAGGAACCCAGCGCATGCAAACTGTTGATCGTGCTGACCGATGGCAAACCGAATGATATGGATCACTACGAAGGCCAGCACGGGATCGAAGACAGCCACATGGCCGTGCGCGAGGCACGCGCAGCGGGCCAAAGCCTGCACGGCGTGGTGATCGACGAAGATGGGCAGGACTGGTTCGCCCGCATTTTCGGGCGCGGAGGTTTCGCCCTTTTGCCAAACCCCGAACGCCTGCTGCGCGCGCTGCCCGATATCTACCGTACACTGACACAGGAGACCTGATATGCGCTTCCTTCTTTCCCTCGCCGGCGTCTTTGTCCTCGCAAGCTCGCGCCTCTTTGCGGAAGGCTTCGAGCGACCGGTTCCTCAGGCACAGTCGGCAACGGCCGAGTTCTGGTATGCATTGGCCTGCATCACGCTTGTGCTGAGTATGGTAGCAGTACATTGGTTGGTGTCGCGCAGATGACACGGGCGGGATGGTCCACGCGCAAGATCGCTTTGGTGCTCTACCCGTTCGGGGCGGGTGCGGCAGCGATCAACGTGTTCTTTGCAGCCCTGATCTTCAGCTGGGTCGGTGGCCCGATCATCTCCGCCAGCCTATCGATCCTAATCGGCGTGGGTCTTGGAATTCCCGCCACATGGTATTTTGCGAAACACATCCGTCACCTGATGGACGTGGCAGATAAGTGAGCGGCGACGTGAAAATCGACATGGGCGGGCAACCGCCAACGATTGACGAACACAACCCTGAAAAATTGCTCGATCTGCCCCCGGAAGAGGTTCAGTTGCTGATGCGGGCGGGCGAAATCACCTCACGTTTCGAACCAGGTATGGGCGAGGACGCAGGCAACATCGGGCTGACCTTTTTCCATCACGGTCGCAGGGTCCGTCTGACATGTTTGAAAGACGGGTCGGCTCTGACCAAGTCTCGCGTGACAACGGAGAGACCATAATGCCGCAGTCATCCGCAGAACAGATGCGCAGCTGGAAAGGGCCTGCGATCTTCAGCTTTGGTTTCCGTCCCTTTTTCCTTTTTGGGGCGCTTTGGGTCGTGGTGGCGATGGTGCTGTGGCTTGCCAGCCTGGCGGGCATCATCGGTTTGCCAACGCGGTTTGATCCAGTGTCGTGGCACGCGCATGAATTTTTGTTCGGCTATCTGGGTGCCATTCTGGCAGGGTTTCTGCTGACGGCAGTTCCGAACTGGACAGGGCGTCTGCCTCTGGTTGGTTGGCCTTTGGCGGCCCTTTTTGCGCTCTGGGTCGCGGGGCGGGTGGCTGTGTTGTGTGAAACGGCATGCAATTTTGACCCTCATATTGGGGTAATCGGCGTCCAAAAGTGACCCCCCTTATAAATCTGTTCAGAAGCTTCCTCAAAAGCATGGGGGAGCAGTCAGGGGATGTTGGTTGTGGAGACGATCGCGAAGATCAGGCGTGCGCATTTTATCGAAGGCAAGTCGATCAAGCAGATTTGCCGTGAACTGCGGTTATCCCGCAATACGGTGCGTAGAGTCATCCGATCCGGTGCGACCGAGTTCAGTTATGACCGCACGACGCAGCCCCGCCCAAAGATTGATCCCTGGCGTTCTGAGTTGGACGGGATGCTGGCCGAGAACGTCCGGCGGCCGAAGCGGGAACGCCTGACGCTCATCCGGATCTATGAGGAACTGCGTAA
>NZ_JBNAFV010000022.1:0-57324 GCF_049800875.1 Amaricoccus tamworthensis
TCGGCGATCTTGCGCAGGATGCGGCGCATGATCTTGCCCGAGCGGGTCTTCGGCAGGCCCGGTGCCCACTGGATCAGATCAGGGCTCGCAATCGGCCCGATCTCCGTGCGCACCCACTGGCGCAACTCCTTGCGCAGTTCCTCGGTGTATTCCTCGCCATCCATCAGCGTGACATAGGCGTAGATGCCCTGCCCCTTGATGTCATGCGGGTAGCCCACCACGGCGGCCTCGGCCACCTTTACATGCGCCACCAGCGCGCTCTCGATCTCGGCCGTGCCCATGCGGTGACCGGAGACGTTGATCACGTCGTCGACGCGGCCCGTGATCCAGAAATCCCCGTCCTCATCCCGTTTGCATCCGTCCCCGGCGAAGTAATACCCCTTGTAGTCCGAGAAATAGGTCTTCTCGAACCGCTCGTGGTCGCCCCAGACCGTGCGCATCTGCGCGGGCCAGCTGTCCTTGAGGCACAGCACACCCTCGCACGGCACCTCCGTGATCTCCTCGCCCGATGTGGGCTCCAGCACCACCGGCTGCACCCCGAAAAACGGCTTCATCGCGGAACCGGGCTTGGGTGTGTGCGCGCCCGGCAGCGGGGTCAGCAGATGCCCGCCGGTTTCCGTCTGCCACCAGGTGTCGACGATGGGGCAGTTCCCCTTGCCCACCACGTCGTTGTACCAGTTCCAGGCCTCCGGGTTGATCGGCTCGCCCACCGTACCAAGCGTGCGCAGGGCGGAAAGGTCACATTTCTCCACAAACTCCGTGCCCTGCGCCATCAAAGCGCGAATGGCCGTCGGCGCGGTGTAGAACTGGTTGACCCCATGCTTCTCGCAGACCTGCCAGAAGCGCGAGGCGTCGGGGAATGTCGGCACGCCCTCGAACATCACGGTCGTGGCGCCGTTGGCGAGCGGCCCGTAGACGATGTAGCTGTGCCCCGTGACCCAGCCCACATCGGCCGTGCACCAGAACACGTCGCCCTCGTGGTAGTCGAACACGATCTCATGGGTCATCGAGGCGTAAACCAGATAGCCGCCGGAGCTGTGCACCACGCCCTTGGGCTGGCCGGTGGAGCCGGAGGTGTAGAGAATGAACAGCGGATCCTCCGCATTCATCTCCTCCGGCGCGCATTCGTTCGAGGCCTCGGCCATCAGCGCGTTGCAGTCCACATCCCGGTCGGCGATCCAGGTGGTCTGGGCGCCGGTATGCTTGACCACCAGGCACTTCACCCTGTCGGAGCAGTGCAGCAGCGCCTCATCGGTATTGGATTTGAGGTGGGTGACCCGCCCGCCCCGCGGCGCGTGATCCGCCGTGATCACCACCTTGGCCTCGGAGCCGTTGATCCGCGCGGCCAGCGCGTCCGGCGAGAAGCCCGCGAAAACGATCGAGTGAATGGCGCCGATCCGCGCACAGGCGAGCATTGCGTAAGCCGCCTCCGGGATCATCGGGAGATACAGCACCACCCGGTCGCCCTTGCCCACACCGAGGTCCTTCAGGACATTCGCCATGCGGCAGACGCTGTCATGCAGCTGACGGTAGGTGATGTGCAGCGCCGGGTCCTTCGGGTCATCCGGCTCAAACAGGATCGCCGTCTGGTCGCCCCGCGTCGCCAGGTGCCGGTCGATGCAGTTGGCCGCCACGTTCAGCGTGCCATCCTCATACCATTTGATGCTCACATTGCCGGGCTCAAACGAGGTGTTCTTCACCTTCGTATAGGGCCGGATCCAGTCAACCCGCTGCCCGTGCTCCCGCCAGAACCCCTCCGGATCCGAAACCGACGCCGCGTACATCTCCTCATAACGCGAAAGGTCGATATGGGGGGTGACGCCACCCGGGCCTGAACCCGTGCCAGCATCAGCCGTATTATCCATTACCTCGTCAGACATTTTTTCACTCCCAGGTCACGATATTTTTATTCACGCCGTAGGGCGCCCGTGTTCTTTGTTGCACCCTTAATAGCATATTTTGTCAAAAAATATATATGCCACTGTTATCAATGGGTTTATTTTGTAAAATAAAAACTCCCCTGTTATGAAAAACTGTCAAAAATTAACTATTCACCGGACGAAACCCCCTCACGGACCTCCATCCGGGCACGCCACCACCGCCGGGTAACAAGCCCACCCGGCACATCAAAACCATGTAACCTTCGTTACTTGCGGCGAAAAAATCAACCGTGCCGCGAAATTTGTATGAGTATTTCCACCGAACTGCTCCGGCGGCCGCGCAAACGCGGAAAAACAACCACCAAGCCACGCCCGCCGCGACCAATCCGCCCCGGACCATCTGACGCCGCTTGACATTTTTAACGGGAGCCGGAAATCCCACCCATCGGGAACCGGCTCCGCGAATCCCCCGCTCAGGCGTTCACGTCAACAACCACGCGGCCCCGCACCTGACCCTTCAGAATATCCGCCCCAAGCTGCGGCAGATCCTCCAGCGTCGCGGGAACAACCATTTCCTCCAGCCGCTCCATCGGCAGGTCCGAGGCAATCCGGTTCCACGCCCGCACCCGGTCATCATAGGGTTTCATCACACTGTCGATGCCGAGCAGGTTCACCCCGCGCAGAAGGAACGGAATAACCGTACAGGGCAACTGCGCACCCCCCGCCAGACCCACGGCCGCAACTGACGCGCCATAGTTCATCTGCCCCAGCACCCGCGCCAGCATCGACCCGCCAACCGCGTCAACACAGCCCGCCCAGGTCTCAGCTTCAAGCGGCCGTTTGACCGTTTCCGCAAGCTCCGAGCGGTCGATTACCCGCGACGCGCCCATGCCTGTGATGTAATCCGTGGCTTCCGGACGACCCGACACGCCCACCACCTCAAACCCGAGCGAGGACAGGATCGCGGTCGCCACCGACCCCACACCCCCCGCAGCCCCGGTGACGAGGACCGGGCCATGCCGCGGAATCAGTCCATGCGCCTCCAAAGCATTCACGGCCAGCATCGCGGTAAACCCCGCCGTGCCCACGGCCATCGCCTGCCGCGTCGTCAAACCTTCCGGCAGCGGCACCAGCCAGTCACCGCTCACCCGCGCCTTCTCGGCGTAACCGCCCCAGTGCACCTCCCCCACGCGCCAGCCGGTCAGGATCACCCTGTCACCCGGGCTGTAGCGGTCGTCATTCGAGCTCTCCACCGTTCCGGCGAAATCAATGCCCGGCACATGCGGATATGTCCGCACCAGTCCCCCGCCCGGCCCAATACACAGACCGTCCTTGTAGTTCAGCGTGGAATACTCAACCGCAACGGTCACGTCCCCCTGCGGAAACCGGTCCATCTCCAGATCCTGAACCCCCGCCGAGGTGCTGCCATCCTCCGCCTTCTCAACCACCAGTGCCCTGACCATGTGTCCCCCTTGTGCCGTTTGATACATCCCCTTTGCGGGCGCAGGCCCACACGGTTTTTGTGCATCATTCAAATCCACAAGGCCAGCATCTTCCTGTCTCCGGCAGGGATTGCCCACATGTCTAAACCGCAACACCACCCGTCCCCCAGGACCCAAATCTATTGGCCCCATCAATTAATGTTGCTACTACCCCTGACGATCCGGTCACCGGACGGTCAGATTATTTGGGAAATGGGGTGTATTGATGAGGATTACGGTCTTTGGAACCGGCTATGTCGGACTGGTACAGGGCACGGTCCTTGCCCAGGTTGGCCATGACGTCCTGTGCATCGACGTGGACGCCGCAAAGGTTGAGGGACTGAAGGCCGGACGCATCCCCATCTATGAGCCGGGGCTCGAGGACATGGTGGTCAAGAACCACGCCGACGGCCGCCTCAACTTCACCACCGACGCCGTCCAGGGTGTTGAACACGGCGACATGCAGTTCATTGCCGTCGGCACCCCGCCCGACGAGGACGGATCAGCTGACCTTCAGTATGTCCTGAAAGTGGCTGAAACCATTGCGGAACACATGACCCGGCCCAAGGTCATCATCAACAAGTCCACCGTGCCGGTCGGCACCGCCGACAAGGTGCGCGAACGCGTCGCCAAAACCCTCGCGGCACGGGGCAGCACCCTCGATTTCGACGTTGTCTCCAACCCGGAATTCCTCAAGGAGGGCGCCGCCGTTGCCGACTGCATGAGCCCCGACCGCATCGTCATCGGAACCACCAACCGCGAGACCGAGGACCTGATGCGCGAGGTCTACGAGCCGTTCAACCGTTCCCGCGACAAGGTCATCGTCATGGACGTGCGCTCGGCGGAACTGACAAAATATGCCGCCAACTGCATGCTCGCGACCAAAATCAGCTTCATCAATGAGATTGCAAACCTCGCCGAAAAGCTCGGCGCCGATATTGAGAGCGTGCGCGTCGGCATCGGCGCGGACCAGCGCATCGGCTACCATTTCATCTATCCCGGCGCGGGTTATGGTGGATCCTGTTTCCCCAAGGATGTCAAGGCGTTGATCCACACGGCTCAGGAAAACGGCTTCGATCCCATCGTGCTCAACGCCGTGGAAAACCGCAACAACGCCCAGAAAAACGTCATCTTCGAAAAGATCCTCCACCACTTCAAAGGCGATCTTTCCGGCAAAACCTTTGCTCTCTGGGGCCTCAGCTTCAAACCCAAGACCGACGACATGCGCGAAGCCGCAAGCCGCAATCTGATGGAGGCTCTCTGGGCCGCCGGTGCGAAGGTTCAGGCCTATGACCCCGAGGCGATGGAGGAAACCCAGCGCATCTACGGCGACCGCGACGACCTCACCCTCTGCGGCACCAAGGAAGGCTGCCTGAAAGGCGCCGACGCGCTCGTGACCATGACCGAATGGGAGGCCTTCCGCGCACCCGATTTCGATCTCATTATGGAACGCCTGGCCAAACCGGTGATTTTCGACGGCCGCAATCTCTTCGACCCGAGGCGCATGGCAAAACGCGGTTTCGACTACTACGCCATTGGCCGCGGTCTACCAGGCACGGCCAATTCCCCGGAAACCGCCTCTTAACGGAGCCGTCGAAATGCCAACTTTGGTCACGGGATCGGCGGGGTTTATTGGATACCACGTCGCCAAAGCCCTGCTCGAACGCGGTGACCCGGTTATCGGCTTCGACGTGGTCAATGACTATTACGACCCCACCCTCAAGGAAGCCCGCCTCGCCAGACTTGATGAGGTCGCGCGCAAAACCGGCACGCCCTACAGCTTCCACCGTCAGGATCTGGCGGATCAGAACGCCGTAAACGCCTGTTTCTCAGACGAAAAACCGGATCGGGTCATCAACCTCGCCGCCCAGGCTGGTGTCCGCTACTCCATCGAAAACCCGCTCGCCTATGTCCACAGCAACATCCTCGGCTTCACCCACATTCTCGAAGCCTGCCGCCACCACGGCGTCAAACACCTGACCTTCGCCTCCACCTCAAGCGTCTATGGCGGCAACACCACCATGCCGTTTTCCGAGGCCCATGGCGTTGACCACCCGTTGCAGTTCTACGCCGCCACCAAACGCTCCAACGAGCTGATGGCCCATTCCTACGCCCATCTCTACGGCCTTCCCTGCACCGGGCTGCGCTTCTTCACGGTCTATGGCCCCTGGGGCCGTCCGGACATGGCGCCGTTCCTCTTCACCAACGCCATCGCCAATGACCGCCCCATCAGGGTATTCAACCACGGCAACCACAGCCGCGATTTCACCTATATCGACGACATTGTGGATGGCGTGATCCGCGCCTCCGACCAGCCAGCCACCCCCGATCCGGCCTGGGACGCAGCACGACCCGATCCCGGCACGTCGAACGCACCGTTCCGCATCTACAACATCGGCAACAACGATCCGGTCCACCTCGGCGACTTCATCGCCGCCATCGAGAACGCGCTCGGCAAAAAAGCCCAAAAGGAGCTTCTGCCCCTGCAACCCGGCGACGTGCCTGACACCTTCGCCGACAGTTCACGGCTGGAGACCGCCACAGGCTACCGCCCCGCCACGCCCGTCAGCGAAGGCGTGCCCAACCTGGTGGAATGGTATCGGGAGTACTACCGAAAATAACGACCGCCAAAAGCCCCGGCACGGAACAAAGGGGTGAAACCCCGCCGTGCCTGCGTCGGACCGCCCCATGGGCCGACGCAACGTCACCGGCTGCTCCCACATCCGAGGCACGCGGTACACGACGCCATAAAACCGCGACGATCAACCGTTCGGTGCGCCGTCCCCGGTCCGACGCAGGCACGGCTTAACTCAGGCAAACCAACACCTTACCCCACACACCTAAAGAACCAGATCAATATTCCACATCCGGCAGATCTGCTCCTCACAGGCCGCCCGCGCCGCTTCCGTATCGCCCTTCACCAGCTCCACACGGAACCCGAAGCGCTCGAAACCACTGCGGTCACAGTGCGACAGAATGACAATCTCCACCTGCCGCTCCAGCGCAAAACTCGCGAGCCGCATGGCCCGGTCCGCCACATCCGGCATCTGCTCCAGCACACGCAGACCCACGCAGACCGTCGCCGGATCCCGCATCTGTGTCTCCCGCCGCAGCACCGCCACGGGTTCGGGAAACACGTCACCGCCCACAGCCTCACTGCGCGGGAACCGCTCCGCAATCAGATCCTCAAGGTCCTCAGCGTCCTGGGACGTAATTCTGGACAGTATCTCCGTCCAGGTCTGCAAACCCATTGCCCAACTCCTCAATACAGCCCGCCGCCGCGCGGTTGCCGGTCTCCGGCAGCTCCAGCCGCCCAAGAGCATCCAGCATCCGCGCCGCCCCGTCACCATCCAGCATCCGGCCAATCTCCCGCTCAAGCCGCATCAGATCGAACGGCTCGACATAACCCGCGACACCCCTCTCCCGCGCCGCTTCCGCCCGCGCGGGCTGGTCGTCCATAAACGATCCGCCCTGGGGAATGAAAATCGTCGGCGCGCGGTTATAAAGCGCCTCGTGGAACGAGTTATACCCCGCCGCACTCACCGACAGATCCGCATTCGCCATCAAAACCCCGGCCTGCGAGGTCCGCACCACGCGGCTGTTGCGCCAGTTGTAGAGATTTGGCTGCACGCTCGCCGTCGGCCAGACCACAATCAGATGCAGAACATCATCGCGCCGCTCCATCATCCCGCACAGCGCCTGCAGCTGCGCCCCGCGATCCGCCGCCACACCGCCGCCCAGCAAAGACACCACCAGCCGCTCAAACGGCCGCCCCATCCGCTCTGCCAGCGCCTCCCGAAACGACGCCCGCTCCTGATCGGACACGGAAATCCGCTGCACCACCGGCCCCACCTGAACCAGATGCCGCCCGGAGGAATAGTCGAAATTCAGCTCGTCAAACGCCTCACGCGGCACGATCACCCGCTCAAAGGCCTTCTCCCGGTCGAGCGCAACGGAATTGTCCTGCTCCGCCTTCCAAAGCCCCCGCCGGATCCACACCCCGCGCAGCCGCTTCTCCAATACAGTCCGGTAGACACTGTCGAACACATAGCCGCCATCAAACACCAGCGTGTCGCCCGGCTCCGCCAGCGCCCCAAGCCGCAGGTAATTGACGATGTCATTCTCATGGCTCTGCGCATGCAGCCCGCTCCGCCCGATCAGCGGCATGGTATCGAACCCGAAGGACTTGACCAGCCGCACACAGGACGGGAACACCGCAAAAACCGAGCGCTTCGCCTGCGGCGCAAACTCCCGCGCAATCAGCGAACAGCGCTGCGCATGACCCAGCCCCACCCCGTTGGTGGGCATGAACACGATCCGCGACGGCCCTGCCGCTGCCGTCCCGACCTCCGCCGGTGCGGGCAACGCCTCCAGAACCACCGCCGGATCACAGCCCCGCGAAAAAGCCGACGCCAGCGTATGCCGTCCGATCTGCTCCAGGTTCGGCAGAATGTTGCTTTCCAAAAACGCCGCAACTCCAGCCACATCCACCGGACCGCGCACAAAAACATCCGCCTTCGCCGCAATCCCGTGGTCCAGCGTCCCATCGATCAGAACCTTCGAGGACCGCGCCAGGTTCGCCGCCAGACACTGCAAACGGTAATTCCGCTCCAGCGGCGTAAACGTCACGCAGACATCCACCCGCTCCGACAGGCTCGAGGGCAGCATCTCACCAAAATGATAGACCGGAATGGCGTTGCCGTGCCGCGCCTTCCAGGCGTGTTTCGACTTCCCGTCCGTCAGCACCGCCAGATTGAACCGCTTCGAGAGCGAGAGCGAAATCAGCGCCCGCTCACTCGCCCGGTCCTCCAGGTCAGGCCGCACGATCAGCACCCGTGGCAGACCCGCGCGTTCTGAGGCCGACTTCACGCCAATGACCGGAAACCCCCGGGTTTTCCCGGTCCCGGCCACCGCCGTCATGGCCAGATCCACAATCTTCGGATCCCGCCCAAACACATAGGACAGCCGCGTCTCCACGCCGATCCGCTGCTGCCGGTTCTCGAAACTGCCAAACGCCAGGCAGTCCGTCATGTCGGCTTCCGCGTGCCGCCGCAGCCGCGCCAGTTTGCGTGTCGTGGTCCGGTGCGCCCCACCCAGAACCACCATATCCTCCGGCCCGCCATGCCCGTCGACCAGAAACCGCGCCAGATCGAACTGCGAGTTCCGGTTCAGCTCCCGCGGCACGCTGTCCACCCGGATGCCCGCCTCATGGCCAAGCTGGCGCAGCTGGTCAACAAAAACCGCCAGCTCCTCGAAATCCCTCAGACCGTCGCCGCCCGGCTCACAAAACAGCATCAACCCCGGCCTCTTCCAACCGCTCAATACCCCGCAGGACGTCGCTCACGAACCGCTCCGGACGAAACCGCTCCAGCGCCCGCTGCGCCTCCTCGACAAAGCGCACATACCCCTCCGGATCGGCCACATATGCCGCCACAATCTCATCCACATCGCTGCCATCGGAGGACACCACCGCGTCGCCAAACACCCGCGCCGTCCCCGCATCCGTTATGACCAGCTTGCCCGCCGCGATCGCCTCGGCAATCACACGACCAAAGCTTTCCCGCCAGCTCGAGTGTGTAAAATACACGAAAAAGTCCAGTTCGCGCAAAAATTCGCCCACATCCATCGCACCGAATTTTCGCACGGTCCAGTGCGCGGGCACACTGTCGGGATCCTCCAGAAAATAATCCCCGCCCAGAATGGTACAGCTCTCAGCGGTCTTCGGAAAATGAGCCTTCATCACGCCCAGCGGCGGAAACTTTTCCAGCCCGGCCCGCGAATGCCGACCCCGCCGGTCCGCCGGCGCAGGGTTCGGGGCCTTCATCTCGAAATCACAGATGTTGAACCAGTTGAACTCAGCCAGATCCCAGGCCGCGCCTTCCCTGTCCAGCCACTCCGCCACGCCCAGCCGGTTGTAATCCGACACCGGTGCCAGAACCCGCACGCCACAGACCAGCGCCCGGTCAATCAGATCCAGGCAGAGGCCCACATCAAAGCCTTCCGACCCGTTCGGGCGCACGAAATTCTCATGGGTCACCACCACCGCCACCCGGCAGCTGATGCGCAGGGCCAGATCGGAATTGAACTTGAGACAGGACGGATTGTGGATGACAACCACATCGCCACGAACGACCTTCGGGTTCCACACAAGATCGATCCCATTCTCCTCCATCGCCCGCTGAAGACCGGCATGGACGGTGCGCCCGCTGAACATCGCGGTCTCCACCGCCACCACGGACAGGTCCACATGCGGCGCCAGCGTCCCGATCTCCGCCGCCACGGCGGCCGAGGTCCCGCCGGAAAAGCGCGGATCGACCACGAGCGTCACCCGCCTGCGCGGACGCGGCGCATTGGATCGCGAAATCCGCACCGGCGTCACCACGGGACACCGCGCGGGAATGGGATAGTCATTGAAATCACCATGTTACCGCAGGCTATAGTTGAAAACACAGCCCGGACAACCGGTATTTACGTCGCTTTGTGATCGATCGCAGGGTCGCGTCGCGCGTCCAACCCCGTCAGTACGCCGCCGCCGACAGCCCCAGACCCCGCGACGCATCGGGGGAGTCGCCCGACCCCAGATCCCAGGACCCGGCACTGTTTCTCAGGTCATCGCCCGCGTCCTTGAGCGAGAAAAACGCGTTCATGTCCTCGGATTCGTCCATGAACTGGCGCAGCAGAACCGCAAACTGCGTATCGCCTTCCATCAGGTCCGGATTGACCTCCAGGAACGCCGCCAGGGCGTCCACATCGTTGTTCTCCAGGAACACGGCAATCTTGCCCAGCTCATCGAGCGTCGGCTCCGCCGCATCCAGCTGGTTGCCCATCTGGATCGCCAGTATCATCGCGGCAACCGTAATGCCGATCTTGCGTTTGTTACCCAATTGACGTGTCCCCACCACTCAGTCACGCTGGCCGGGACCCGCTTAAACGCGCAGGGGCAAACAGCCCGAATCCCGACAGACAGCACGGGTTTTTAGCGGTGTTTTATGAAAATTGGAAGCGCTGAATGCCCATTTCTCAGGCAGGCAAAAACCCGCCGAAATGAGAAACCCGCGAAAATCCTTTGAAATCAGGACATTAAAAAAGGCCGGAATTTCCGGCCTTTTCACGAACTGGTTAACACGGCGTCACAACCCGCATCACTCCGACAACTGCTGGCGCAGAAGCTGCTCTACCATCGCCTGGCGTCTCTGCCGCAATGCCTCAAGCTCCTGCATCTCGCGGCTCGACGGCGCCTGTGCTGCCGGCTGCTGACGCACCGCCGGGGCCGCCGGCTGCGGCGCGGCCGCGCTCCGCTGCGGCTCACCGGAGAGCCAGACCTCGATCATCCCCCTTTCCGGCGACGGCCGGAAATCGGTGAAATCACGCAGCTCAACGCCACCCGGCTGACCACCCGCGTTCAAAACATCCACGACCTTCTGCGCCGCCTCACGGTCACTGTCGAAGTAATAGCGCACATTGCTGCGGCTGATCGAAAACCCGACCGGCACCGCATTCGATTGATCAACCCCATTCGCCCGCAGGAGAGCCACCGCATTCGCGGCCGACGAACCCGCATTGGACGGATAGTGCACCGGCACCCGCGTCTGCGTGAATGCCGTGGGCGTCACCTCCTCCTCAGCGGCCAGAGCCTCACCCGGCGTCACCAGCTCGTCGAGGCTGCCACCATCCTCCTGAATGGCGTCATACCCAACCAGAGGCTCCGGCGACCCGTGCCGTACCAGAGCCGCATTGCGCGGCGCCAGTTCAGCCTTCGAATCGACCACCGATCCACCAAGGCCCGCCAGCTCATCCGGCCGCCACAGGAACGGATAAACCGGCCCACTCCGGTCCGGATGCGCCACCGACCCCGTCCCGACCGAGGCCAGCGTCATCACATCCGGCACGTTCAGATCATCCGCCGTGACCGTGGCAAGACCACTGATCTTGCCCGGGTCCACGGGCAGCGTGAACCGCTCGGCCATCCGCACCTCCGGCCGCTGGTCAACCGGCCCAGGCAGGCCGGTCGGCACCGCCTCAACAGCGGTCGTCTCAAACCCGGCGGGCGTGCCATGCGCGCCCTCCTCCGTGAACAGCTCGGACGGAAAGCCCGGCACCTGCGGCATCTCACCCGGCACCCCGAAGGTCAGCCGCACGGGCGAGGTCGTCTCCGGCGCCACCGTGTCGAGCACGCTCAGAAGAAACTCCGACGGACGCTCCACATTCGCGACCGGGCTTTCAAACTGCTGCGGCGGGTTCCAGCCCCGCGCACTGTCCACCACCCGAATTGACGTGGCCGACGCTCCACCATCCCCCGCTCCAGGGGACACGGAGGCAACCTCATCCACCCCGCCCGGCACATCCGGCGCCTGGGCAAACATCAGCATGATCGGATCGCGGAACACATACGCCGCCGATGCCACGCAAACCGCAGCAAGCAACGATGCGGCCAGCGCCCCGGCCAGCGGCACACCCCGGCGCTCCTCCGGCTCCGGACGCGGCCCGGGATCGGGCAGCTTCTCAACCACCACCGTATAATTCGACGGGTTCACCCCCGCCCGGCGCACACCGGGAATTTTCGAGAACGGCACCTTCGCCGCGGGCTTTTCGGCCACCGGCGGTTTTTCCTCCGCAGGCTTCGGCCTGGGCTTCTTGCGGGCCTCCAGGGCCGCCTGCCTGCGCTCCCGCGCCTCGGCCAGACGGCGATCAAAGGCCTCCGCATCCAAAATCTCGACCCGGCGCGCTTCTTCCTCAGCCGGCATATCCTCTTCCAGCGCGGGCCGTATCGCCGGCGTGTCGTCCTTCACCGCCGCAGCCGGCGGCTCGCGGTCATCGACCACATGCGGCACCGGCGTTTCGGACGCGTCAACCTCAATCGCCCGCGGCAGCACCCGCTCCGCGGACGGCTCATCCGTGCCCGGCCCTTTGGCCTTGCGTTCCGCCAGCGCCTGCTTACGCCGGGCCTCGGCCTTCGCAAGCCGTTCCTCCAGCGCACGCCCCTCCAGAGGCCTCAACGGCACCGGTGCATCACTGTCGTTTTGTCCGCCTGTCTGGCCGTCCTCAGCCATGCCCACTCCACCACGTCAAACCGTCAGGCCGTTCCCTCGATCGACCTGCAACACATACTTATTTGGGGCGTAACCGACACAAGTCCACCCAACCCCATCATAGACCGTTCGCCCCCGCGACGCCAGAGCATGGGTTATCCCGTGTTATGATGGGGTTAAACACCACCGTTAAAGTTGCCAAACCGGTAAACGAAACCCAAACAGACAGAATCAGTACCTGTTTCCACCCGCACAAACACCAATGAAAAGCCCGCCCCGGACCGCTCCAGGACGGACCAATTTCCGCAGCGCGGGGCGACAAAACCCCGCATCATGCCAGGGGTCAGTTCACCTCACGGTCACGGACCGCGTTGACCTCTTCCTCGGCCTCGGCAACAGCCGTGTTCAGCGCATCGAAGATCTGCTCGCCGCCATCAACATTGGCCTTGAACCAGTCGTAAACCGGCCCTGCGGCCTCCTTGAAGGCTTCCTTTTCCTCGGGCGTCGGCACGTAGAGATCGCCCCCACCCTCAACAAAATCCTCATAGGCCTGGATCGACTTGCGCTTCGGCGACGCGAACGTGGCCTGCTGAAGCTGATAGAACCCGTCAACCACAACCCGGCGCAGATCCTCGGGCATGGACATGAAGGTCTCGTTCGACATAAACCACAGCGCGCCCATATAGGCGTGACCGTCAAGCGTCACATACTGCAGGCCGGCATCGGGGAACTTCATGCCCATGATATCGGTGATACCGTTTTTGGAACCCTCAACCACACCGGTCTGGAAGGAGGTGAACAGCTCCGGCCACGGGATCGGCGTGGGCGACGCGCCAAGCGCCTTGACCAGTTCCTGCGGCAAATCGGCCACAACGGTCCGGATCTTCAGACCCTCCAGATCGGCCGGGGTCTGCACCCGACGCTGGGTATTGGCAAAGTTGCGCCAGCCGCCGGTGTTGCCAATGGTCATCAGCCGGATCGCCCCGCCGGAGGCCTCCGTCACCATGTCCTGCATGGTGGTTACAAACGGGCTGCCATTGGCCATGACGGTTTCGGCAATGCGGTCATCCGCCATCAGGTAAGGCAGGTCAAGCACCTGAACAAACGGAAAAATCCCCGATGCGCCACCGGAGGTCGAGATGAAGATGTCGATCTGGCTCTCGGCCACGCCCTGAAGGCACTCCGCACCGTTGGAGCAAAGCTGCGTCCCGATGAACAGCTCAACCTCGATGGCTCCGTTCGACGCCTGTTCGACGTAGTTTTTGAACACGACGAGGCCGTCATAATCCTCGTCATTCTCATTGGAATTCGCCGTGGCGCGCAGGGTGAAATCCTGCGCGGCGGCGCCAATTGCGGTTCCAGCCAGCATGGCCGCCACCGTCAGTGATTTTAGTGTGGTTCTGAACAACGTAAGTCCTCCCGGTTCAGTCTCGTTTCAGTTCGCAAACCCGGTCAGTTGCGGGATCGTCATGGAAATGGCCGGAAAATAGGTGATCAGGAAAATCACCAGGATCTCCACGGCCAGGAATGGCAGCACGGCACGGGAAATGGATTCCACCCTCTCTCCCGACACCGATGAGGCCACAAACAGCACCAGCCCCATCGGCGGTGTCGCCAGCCCAACCGTCAGGTTGACGCTCATGATTATGGCAAAATGGATCGGGTCCACACCCAGGTCAATAAAGATCGGACCCAAAATTGGACCCAGGATGATAATCGCCGGCCCCGCATCCAGGAACATGCCCACTACGAACAGCAGCAGGTTGATCAAAAACAGCAAAATCAGCGGGTTACTGGACAGGCCTAAGACAAATTCCGCCATGATCTCCGGCGCGTGCGACAGGCTCACAACCGTCTTGAACGCCATCGCCGCCCCCACGAGCAGCAGCACCACCGCCGAGGTCAGCCCCGCCTTGCCCAGAATGTCCGGCAGGTCCGAGACCTTCAGCGTCCGCAGCACGAAAAACCCGACGATCAGCGCATAGGCCACCGCCACCGACGCGGCCTCCGTGGGCGTAAACACCCCGGCCAGAATACCGCCCAGAATGATCACCGGCGTCATCAACGGGAAGAACGCCTTGAGGCTCGCCTGTCCCCGCTCCGTCCAGGTGTACTTCTTCGAGGCCACCGGGAAATCATACCGGTCCGCCATCAGCTTCACCATCAGCATCAGGCCAACACCGACCAGAACACCCGGCACAATCCCCGCGAGGAACAGCGCGGCCACACTCTCACCCATGACATAGGCGTAAATGATCATAATGCCCGAGGGCGGAATGATCGGCCCGATTACCGAGCTTGCCGCCGTAATCGCCGCCGCGAACCGTCGCGTATAGCCCTGCTTCTCCATCGCCGGGATCAGCATCGAGCCCAGGGCCGATGTATCCGCCACCGCCGACCCCGACAGCCCCGCAAACAGCATGGAGGACAGGATGTTCACATGCGCAAGTCCCCCGCGCAGATGCCCCATCAGCGCCTGGCTGAACTCAACCAGCCGCATGGTAATTCCACCCCGGTTCATCAACTCACCGGCCAGCATGAAGAACGGAATCGCCATGAGAGGAAAGCTGTCCATACCGTTGTAAACATTACGGTAAAGCAGCGTCAGGTCCTTCTCCTGCCCATTGAGCAGAAGCAGGATCCCCGGCGCCGCGATCAGCGCGAAAAACACCGGCAGACCGACCATGAGAAAGACGAGAAACAGCGGCAGAAACCAGATCAGCATCATTCGGCTCCCATCGACGCCGCACCCGGAATGGGTTTCAGCCTGTCACCACCACCCATCAGCGAAATCACGCTGCGGATGATAAGCTCAATATTGGCCGAAATCATCATCACGATCCCAACCAGCAGTGACGCCATCATCCAACTCTTGGGCATCTTCTCCCAGGCCGTGAAGGTCAGATCGGAGGGAATGAACAGCGACCCGGATTTGAACTTCCCGCCAAACCCCGTGACCTCGCTCCAGCCAATCTGGACCGCCATCACCAGAACCGACAGGCTCAGAATGAGCAGCAGCAGCGACAGGATCTCCCCCATCCGCCGCGGCAACGCCCGCACCGCCATGTCGATCGCCACGAACCCGCCCCGCCGCAAAGCCGTCGGCGCCATCAGCCCCGTCATCCACAGCATGCAGAACCGCGCCGCCTCATCCGGCCACGGCAGGGCATTGTTCAGTACATAGCGAAAGAACACCTGAATCAGGATAACCAGGACCATCAGCGCCACGGCAACTACTCCGATGCCCCGCGCAATCCGGAACACCGTCTCGTTCACCAGACCAAGCGGTTTCACAACCGCAAACAATGGCCCCATTCAGGAACCTCCCCTTAATCCCGTGCCCGGTTTCCCCGGATCACTTTTCAGCCATCCGTTCAGGCGTCGAGAAACCGTCCGAACCGACCCATGCAAAACACCAGGGCATCACCTTCCCGCAACGCCGCCTGGTCCACACGACCCACGATAATCTGATGATCTCCCGCATCGTGTTTCTGTGCAACCGTACACTCAAACCGTGCGAGACAGTCATCAAAAAGTGCCGGCGCGGACACATTTTCACCCGTTTCCCCAGCAATCTGTGCCATTTGACTCTCAATCTGTGCCACTTCGCTGCACGACTGTGCCAAATCACTGCTCGATTGCGCCAAATCGCGACCGGTTTGTGCCAGTTCGAGGTGCTCAAAGGCCGTCGCGGACTTCGCAAAACCCGCCGCAATGTCCCGGTGTTCATGCCCCAGAACATGCACTGCGAACCGTTCCGCCGCCTCAAACGCCGGATACCGCCCCGAGGATTTCGCCACGCACCACATGATCAGCGGCGGATCGAGCGAAACACTCGAAAAACTGTTGACCGTAATGCCTATGGGACCGGTTGAGGTCTGCGTCGTAACCACAGTCACTCCCGTGGAAAATCGCCCCAGCGCTTCCCGGAATTCCCGCGTGTTCTCCGGTCCCGGACGGATGTCCCGAAACGCACCCATTTCGCCACCATCCGCCATCATGCCACCTCATGGCCGCAGGCGGCCTCAAGAATTTCAAACCAGGTCTGACGATCCATGTCCACATCCATCGCCTTCGACATCACCCCAATGCGCTCAAGGTTGTTCGTTCCCAAAACCGGAATGATTCCAGAAGGATGCGCCAGAAGCCACGCAACCGCCACCGCCGCGCGGTCCACGCCATTCCGCTCCGCAACCGTATCGAGAATACCCGCAAGCGGCGTGCCGGTTTCAGTCATCAGCGACCCGCCTCCCAGCGGTGACCACGCCATCGGCCGAATGCCATGACGCTGCAACCATGCGAGATCACCATTCGAAAGGCTGTCCCGCGCCGCAAGACTGATCTCCAACTGATTGGTAATAAGCAGATTTTTCATCCCCGACTGAAGCAGCTCAGACTCCCATGGCCGGAAATTCGACACACCGGCGCCACGAATCTTGCCCGCCGCGATCAACTCATCCAGCACGCCACCGGTTTCCACATGGTCCATCAACGGATCCGGCCGATGGATCAGCAGAACGTCAATCACGTCAATGCCCATGTTTTTCAGTGAGTTATCGACGGATGTGCGAATATGATCCGCTGACGTATCGTAATGCTTCACCCGCGTTCCCGGCCGCCGGTCGGACAGAAGCATGATGTCGCATTTGGTGACAATCTCCATCCGGTCGCGCAGTTCCGGCGCGGCTTTCAGCGTATTGCCCAGGATCTCCTCAGAGGCATAATCTCCATAGATATCAGCCTGATCGAAGGTGGTAATGCCCTGCTCAAGGCAGCTTTCGAGCTTCGCCTGAACATGACCCACCGAATGATCCGGATCGTCTCCCAGCCGCCAGAGACCATAAACAATGCGGCTGAATTCAATGTCTTTTGAGAGACTTACACGTTCCATTTAAACCCTTGCCCCCACGCCAAGCGGTGTTGCCGGTGTCGATGCCGGCTTGCGACCATAGGCTTCCGGCAGCGAACATGTTTTCAGATGCGGCATGACCAGACGGCCAAAATGCTCCGCCTCCTCCTTATGGGGATAGCCGGAAAAAATGAACGCGCGAATGCCCATCTTCTGATATTCCTCAATCTCGGACAGAACCTGGTCCGCCGATCCGACAATCGCCGCGCCACAGCCCGACCGCGCCCGGCCCACACCGGTCCACAGATGTGGCTCGATATAGCCAAACTCATCGGCCACATCGCGGTTCTTCGACTGGTGCGACACGCCGAGCGAGGTGGAATCAAGCGCCCTCTCCCGGATCTTGCGGCCGTACTCGTCGTCGAGTTTCGAGACGATGTCATCGGCATATTCCCGCGCCTCGGCCTCGGTATCGCGCACGATCACATGCACCCGCAGGCCGTAATCCAGCGTCCGGCCATACCCTTCGGCCCGCTCATGCACCGCCTTCATCCGCCCGGCCAGATCCTCTTTCTTCTCCGGCCACATCAGGTAAACGTCACAGTGCTCGCCGCAGAGGTCCAGCGCCGCCGGGGAATACCCCCCAAAATAGAGCAGCGGCCCACCCGTCTGATACGGTCGCGCCGGATCCGTGGTCAGCCCGGTGAAGTTGTAGATCTCGCCCTGGTGGTCGAACTCGTCCCGCGTCCACGCCTGCTTCAGAATCTCCACAACCTCGCGCGAGCGCTGATACCGGTATCCGCTTTCCGCCTTCTCGCCGGGGAAATCGGAGCTGATGATGTTCACCGTCAGCCGCCCCTCAAGCATGTGGTCAAGCGTCGCCACCGTCCGCGCCAGCATGATCGGCTGCATCTCGCCACAGCGCACCGCGGCCAGAAGATTGATCCTGTCGGTGATCGGCGCACACCCGGCCACAAAGCTCAGGGTGTCCTGCCCCACCTGATAGGAGGACGGGCAAAGGATGTTGCGAAACCCCTGGGTCTCGGCGGTCTTCACAATATCCGAACAGTGCCTCCAGCTGGAACGGAGATCCCCGTCGGGAACGCCAAGATACCGGTAGTCATCGGAACACAGCGCCGAGAACCAGGACACCTCGGCCGCGTCCAGATCGGGCGATGTTACGGGTACGACAGTCATCGGAAATTTCTCCGCGGAAGGTTGCTTTTCCCTTTTCGTAACACCCGCCTTGATATAGATCAATGATGTATCAATTTTTTAGGCCACGCAGATGAACCCGCCCAACACGCTCCCGAAATATATCGAGCTGAGCGAACGTCTCATCCGGGACATCGGGGCGGGACGGCTGCTGGACGGGGAACGCCTTCCCCCCGAACGGGAACTCGCCCGACAGCTTGGCGCCTCGGTCGGCACCCTGCGAAAGGCGCTTGCCGAGCTTACCGAACGCGGCCTCCTGGAACGGCGGCAGGGATCGGGCAACTACATCCGCCATGCCGAAAACACCGGCAGCATCTATTCCATGTTCCGCCTCGAACTCCACGCGGGCGGCGGCCTGCCTACGGCGGAAATCCTCGCGGTCGACACCCTCGACAAACCCGGTGACCTGCCCACATTCGGCACCTCACACCGCGGCACCCGCATCCGGCGCCTGCGGTTTCTGGACCGGACCCCGATCGCGGTGGAGGAGATCTGGCTCGACGCCGACATGGGCGAACTCACCCGCGAGACCATCTCGGACTCGCTCTACCACACCTATCAAAGCCGCCTCGGTTTCTGGATCGCCCGCGCGGAGGACCGTGTCGGCATCGGAACCGTGCCCGCCTGGGCGCCGCCGGGCTTCAGCCTCCCCCCCGGCACCACCTGCGGCTACATCACGCGGTTAAGCTGGTCCGAGCCGGAACACCCGGTCGAGTTCTCGCAAACCTGGTTCGACACCGCCCGCGCCCTTTACGTACAGCGTCTCAAATAACGGTACTGCAATGACAAAAAAAACTATCCGCTACGGCCTGATCGGTTGTGGCATGATGGGCAGGGAGCACATCAAAAATATCAACCTTCTGCCCGACACCCAGATCTCCGCGATCCTCGAGCCAAACGCCGAAATGCGCGACCGGGCCAAACCGCTCGCGCCTGACGCCGTCTTCCCCGGCAGCCTGGCCGAGCTGCTGGCCCTGCCTGATCTGGACTGCCTGGTGATCGCGAGCCCCAATCATTTCCACTGCGACCAGCTTCTGGAAATCGAACGGACCCGCCCCCTGCCCCTGCTCGTGGAAAAGCCGCTCTTCACCGGCGAGGAAAACCTCTCCGCCATCCGCGCCCTGGCGCAGACCTACCCCGCGCATATCTGGGTCGGCATGGAATACCGCTACATGCCGCCCATTGCCGCCTTCCTCAAGCGGGCCGAAGCCGTAACCGGCGGCATCAAAATGCTGACCATCCGCGAGCACCGGTTCCCCTTCCTGAGCAAGGTCGACAACTGGAACCGCTTCAACCTCAACACCGGGGGAACCTTCGTGGAGAAGTGCTGCCACTTCTTCGACCTCATGCGCCTGACCCTGGGGTCCGAACCCGTCCGCGTCATGGCGAGCGCGGGGCAGGACGTGAACCATCTCGACGAGGTCCATGACGGTCACATTCCCGACGTCCTCGACAACGGCTATGTAATCGCGGATTTCGCGAACGGCGCACGCGCGATGCTGGAGCTGTGCATGTTCGCGGAAGGGTCCAAATACCAGGAGGAACTGTCGGCCACCGGACCGGACGGGCGCATCGAGGCCTTCGTCCCTGGCCCCACCCGCTTCTGGCCCGACGATCTGGGCGAACCGCCCCTGCCCATGCTGCGCATTTCTCCGCGCAACCCCAAACGTCCGGTCAGCGAGGCGATCCCCGTGGACCCCGAACTGCTCGACGCGGGCGACCATAACGGCTCGACCTTCTACCAGCACCGGAATTTTCTGGCCCTTGTTCGCGGCGAAACCCGCGCGCCGGAGGTCAGCCTGGAGGACGGCTGGCGCGCCGTGGAATTCGGCATCGCCGCGCAGCATTCCGCGCAGACCCACCAGGCCGTTCAGATCCCGTTGTTCAGCTGAAACGTGAAACCCTGACCCGGAGGGCGGCGACGGCCGCGGGCGGAAGCGAAGCGCCGCCCATGGGGGCGGTCGGCGCTGCCCGGCGGGAGGGTTCAACCGGTCGCGCCCCTTAAAAAAACGCCGAATTGAGCATCTTCAAACTGCTCAGGAACAGAAACACCGCGAACGCCAACCGAAGCCGCGCCGGGTTCAAACTGTGCGCAATCCGCGCGCCCACCGGGGCGGTAAACACACTGGCCGAGAAGATCAGAACCGCCGCCGGAACGCTGACATAACCCAGCGAATACGGCGGCCGCAGATCCACGCCCCAGCCTGACCAGACAAACCCGATCGCCGCCGGCACCGCAATCACCAGCCCAAACGCCGCCGCCGTGCCAACCGCCTTGTGAACGGGATACGAGAACGCCGTCAGCGTCGGCACCGACAGGGTCCCGCCACCAATCCCCATCAGCGAGGAAAAGAGCCCAATAAACGACGGCAACGCACTGCGCCCCGCCGGATTCGAAGGCAATTCCTTAGCGATTACAATGGCTTTCGGCAGAACCATGTTGATGGAGACCAGAAGCGCAATCACCCCGAAAATCCCCGTCAGATATGCCGAGGACAGGAATTTCGACAAAATTCCACCCACCAGCGCACCGGCAAAAATCCACGGCGCCCAGGTCATCAGGACCTTTCGGTCAATGTTGCCCTTCTTCTCATGGGAGCGCGCGGAGGAGATCGAGGTCGGAATGATCGTGGCAAGGGACGTGCCCACGGCCACATGCATGGCTACCACGTCCGGCACATTGAGGTAATCGAACAGCCAAAAAAGCACCGGCACGATGACAATGCCACCGCCAACACCCAAAAGTCCCGCCAATACCCCGGCAATCGCCCCGGTCAGAACAAGCCCGGCCGCCAACAGCGCCAGAAAGCCCGGTGAGTAGAGAGTTTCCATTCGAGTCCCGTCATTTGAGCCGGGAACGACTCCACAGCCCGAAGGCATCCGGAAACCCGAAGCCAAGCAAAAATTAACACACCGGTTTTGGTAAGCCCGGTTTACAAAACATTCAACCGGACAATTCACCCGGCATCATGCCCTCACCGAATTAAGAAACCCTCGCCCCACCGTGCGCTCATTGATTATGAATAATAATTATACTATTATACCCCATGAAGTTCGAATACGATCCAGCCAAGAGTGCCGCCAACGAGGCCAAACACGGCATCAGCTTCGACGCGGCCCAGGCTCTCTGGGACGACCCCTGGCTGCTGGAGGCCCCGGCCCGAACCACGGATGAACCACGGTTCCTCTCCGTGGGCCGGATCGACGGCAAACATTGGACCGCCGTTTGGACACCACGTAATGGCCGCGTCCGCATCATCTCGGTGCGACGGGCAAGGAAAGAGGAGATCGGCTACTATGGAAGCCTCTGATTTCGATAAAAAATTCGACGCGGGCGAGGACATCTCCGACGCCGTCGACTGGTCCCGCGCCACCCGGCCCAACGACCGCACGCGGCGCGTCAATGTCGACTTCCCCGCCTGGGTGGTCGAGGGCCTCGACCGCCAGGCTCGTCACCTCGGTGTCACCCGGCAGTCACTCATCAAAATGTGGATCGCAGAGCGGCTGGAATAGAGCCCTACTCCGCCGCCATCGCGCCGCCCGGAACCTCAACCCGACAGGCCGAGAACTTGAACTCCGGAATCTTGCCATAGGGGTCAAGCTGCGGATTTGTCAGGACATTTGCTGACGCCTCCACATAAGCAAACGGCACGAACACCATCCGCTCCGCCACCGCCCGGTCCGCCCGCGCCATAATGGAAATCGTGCCGCGCCGGGTGGTAATATTAATCATGTCCCCCGGCTCCACACCCATCTCCCGCAGGGTGCGCGGATGCAGCGACGCGCTCGCTTCCGGCTCAATTCCGTCGAGAATTTTCGACCGCCGCGTCATCGATCCCGTATGCCAGTGCTCGAGCTGCCGCCCGGTGATCAGGATAAACGGATAGACCTCATCCGGCAGTTCCGCCGGCGGCGACACCTTCGCAGCCGTGAACTTCGCCCGTCCATCCGCTCGCGGGAAGCCATCACCAAACACCACCGCCTGGCCCGGATCGGACTCCGACAGGCTCGGATAGGTCACCGCATCCTCGGCCTCCAGCCGGTCCCAGGTGATGTTTTCCAGCGAACGCATGGACAGCTTCATCTCCTCAAACACCTCACGCGGCGCGGCGTACTCCCAGCCAAGCCCCAGCCGTTTGGCAAGCTCCACCGTGATCTCCCAATCGGGCCGCGCCTCACCCGGCGCATCCACCGCCTTGCGGCCCATCTGCACCTGACGGTTGGTGTTCGTCACCGTCCCGGTCTTCTCCGGCCACGCCGTCGCGGGCAGGATCACATCGGCAAAATTCGCGGTCTCCGTGAGGAAAATGTCCTGTACTACCAAATGCTCCAGACGCCCCAGCGCATCTCGGGCATGTTCCACATCCGGGTCCGACATGGCCGGGTTTTCGCCCAGAATATACATGCCCTTGACGTCACCACGATACATCGCGTCCACGATCTCAACCACGGTCAGACCAGGCTCCGCCTCGATCTCCGTCCCCTGCCAGATCTCCTTAAACAGGTCGCGTTTGTCGCCTTCCTTCACGGACTGATAATCCGGCAAAAACATCGGGATAAGCCCCGCATCCGAGGCTCCCTGCACATTGTTCTGCCCGCGCAGCGGATGCAGCCCGGTCCCCGGCCGCCCCACATGCCCGCAAAGCAGCGCGAGCGAAATCAGACAGCGGGAGTTGTCCGTACCGTGGATATGCTGGCTCACGCCCATGCCCCAGAAGATCATGCCGCGCTGCGCCGTGGCGAACTCCCGCGCCACCGTGCGCAGCGTCTCCGCATCGATCCCGCACAACTCCGCCATCTTCTCCGGCGGGAAGTCCTTTATGTGCTCGCGGAACGCGTCAAAACCTTCCGTGAACCCGTCGATATACTGCCGGTCATATAGCTCTTCCTCGACGATCACGTTCATGATCGCATTGAGCATCGCTACATCCGCCCCCGGCCGAAACTGCAGCATATGGGTCGCATGGCGCCGAAGCCCCTGCCCCCGCGGATCCATCACAACGAGCTTGCCGCCCCGCTTGGCGAACTGCTTGAAATAGGTCGCCGCCACCGGATGGTTCTCGGTCGGGTTTGACCCGATCACGATGGCAATATCGGCGTTCTCGATCTCATTGAACGTCGCCGTGACAGCTCCGGACCCGACATTCTCCATCAGCGCCGCCACAGATGACGCATGGCAAAGCCGGGTGCAGTGGTCCACGTTGTTGTGCCGGAACGCCTGCCGGATCAGCTTCTGGAACAGATAGGCTTCCTCGTTGGAACACTTGGCCGACCCAAACCCGGCCAGCGATTTACCGCCGTGCACGTCCCGCAATTCGGCCAGACCGCCCGCGGCCCTGTCCAGCGCCTCCTCCCATGTCGCTTCCCTGAAATGCGTCCACGGATTGGCGGGATCAACGTTCAAACCCTTGGCCGGTGCGTCCTCACGGCGGATCAGTGGTGTGGTCAGACGATGCGCATGGTCAATGTAGTCAAACCCGAACCGTCCCTTCACGCAAAGCCGGTTCTCATTCGCCGGGCCGTTGATCCCGTCGACGTATTTGACCTTGTTGTCCTTGATTTTGAACGAAACCTGGCATCCCACGCCACAGAAAGGACAGACCGATTTCACCTCGCGGTCATAGTCCTCACTGTCTCCAACCTGTTTCTCATCCACCACCGTCGCGGGCATCAGAGCCCCCGTCGGACAGGCCTGAACGCATTCGCCACAGGCCACACAGGACGACGCGCCCATCGGATCGTCAAAGTCGAAAACGATCTTCGCATCCCGCCCGCGATCGGCCATTCCAATCACGTCATTGACCTGAACCTCCCGGCAGGCCCGAACACATAGGTTGCACTGGATACAGGCATCCAGATTGACCTGCATCGCCACATGACTGTCATCAAGCAGAGGCACGCGGACGGCCTCCACCTTCGGAAACCGGCTCCCCGTCACGCCCGTAGCGTCCGCCATGTCCCAAAAATGCGAGGATTTATCGTGAGCCGTTTCCCGCTCCGGCTGGTCCGCCGCGAGCAGTTCCATTACGAGCGCCCGCGACTTTTTCGCCCGCTCACTTTCGGTCTCAATCACCATGCCCTCGGCCACCGGCCGGATGCAGGACGCAACCAGCGTGCGCTCGCCCTCGACCTCAACCATGCAGGCGCGACAGTTACCATCGGAGCGGTAGCCCGGCTCGGGTTTATGGCACAGATGCGGGATCACCAGCCCCCGCCCATGAGCCGCCTCCCAGATCGTCCAGCCTTCGGGAACGGTGGTTTCCTCACCATTCAACATGAAGGTAACGGTTGGAACCTGAGCACCATCTGCCATCAGCTATTCCTGCTCCATCATAAGTTTGAACACTTCGTAACACTCGGGCGGATAGTCTTCGCCATCGTTCGATTCACAGACTTCGAGAGAAGTACAAAATTCCCCGGTTGCGTCTGCGCCGCCCAAGATCTCCTCAAGCGCCGCCCGATATTCCGACGCGTCCTCTTCCCATGTTGAAGCAGCAAACGCAGCAATTTCAGATTCTGGAGAACAGCCGCCAGCCTCCAGCTGGGCATCCAAAACGCGAAGATCGGTGTCACTCAATAGTCCACACGCATACCGGGCCGCCGCGACATCAAATGCGGAGTAAAAACCATCCATTGTAGTTGAGTCATCAGAGGATAAGGGCGCACCTTCCGGCGCGTCTCCAAAATAACAATGCGCCAACTCTTCTGCATGGACCGGAACACCGGCAATTAGGAACAAAAGTATGAAAGCTCGCATAAATTTTTCTACCTGTGTTGATCTATCAGGATCGGATTGCCGTCCGGGTCGAGGAGGGTAATCGACGCGGGGCCACTGGTGCCAGCCTCCACTTCGGAGGTCAGTTCCAGGCCCCTGGCTTTCAGCTCCTCCTGAACGTTGCGGACATCAGCGAATTCCTCAAGGTTTTCAGCCCCCTGGGTCCAGCCGGGATTGAAGGTGATGATGTTTTTTTCAAACATGCCCTCGAACAGACCGATGACCTTGTCGCCCATGCGCATCATCATCCAGCCCTCGCCACCCCCGGCGGCCTCGAAGCCCAGCTTCTCATAGAACGCGATTGACGCCTTCAGATCCTTCACCGCAAGACTGATGGAGAAAGCGCCAAGGTCGCTCATATCTCGTCCCCGAAATGCTTGATCACGAGCCGGATGGGGTTCGGTGCGGCCTGCCCCAGGCCGCAGATGGACGCGTCCCCCATCACCTGACAGAGGTCTTCCAGCAACGGCTGATCCCAGGTTTCGGCCTGCATCAGTTTTACCGCCTTCTCGCAACCCGTCCGGCACGGCGTACACTGTCCGCAGCTTTCATCCTCGAAAAACCGCAGCATGTTCAGCGCCGCATCCCGCGCCCGATCATGATCCGACAGAACCACAACCGCCGCGGATCCAATGAATGTACCATGAGGCTGTAAAGTATCAAAATCGAGCGGAATATCCCCCATCGACGCGGGCAAAAGCCCCGAGGACGGACCGCCCGGCTGATAGGCCTTGAAGACATGCCCCGGCGCCATACCGCCCGCGGCCTCTATTAAATCGAGGATAGTGGAACCGGCATCGAGTGCATAAACACCCGGTTTCGCCACACGCCCCGAAATCGAATAACTGCGCAGACCCTTACGGTCATTGGTCCCGTGATTGCCATATACCTCTGGCCCCTCACGGGTAATCCGGGCAATCCAATGCAGTGTCTCAACGTTATGCACGAGCGTTGGACGGCCAAACAGACCGACCTGCGCCACAAAAGGCGGTCGATGCCGGGGCAAACCTCGCTTGCCCTCGATGCTCTCGATCATCGCGCTTTCCTCGCCGCAGATATAGGCCCCAGCCCCGCGACGCAGTTCGATATATCCCGGCTCCGCAATCCCGGCCTCTTCAAGCGCCGCGATCTCCCGGCGCAGGATTTCCAGAACCGCCGGATATTCGTCCCGCATGTAGATGTAACAGCGCGTGGCTCCAATCCCGAAGCCGGCCAACAGGATACCCTCAAGCATGTAATGCGGGGTGCGCTCAAGGTAGTACCGGTCCTTGAAGGTTCCCGGTTCGCCCTCGTCGCCATTTACGGCCAGATACTTTTCACCTTCAGCCGCACGCACAATGTCGAATTTCTTGCCGGACGGAAACCCCGCCCCGCCCAGACCGCGAAGTCCGCTTTCGAGAACATCCTTGATGACACTCTCCACACTGCGTTTGCCTGACCTGATATCGGCAAGCGCCCTATAGCCACCGCCTGCGCGGTATGCGGCAAGGTCCTCGTAGTCCGGGATGACGGCATGGGTTTCGCCTGCAGCAATTGCGGCCGCAATTTTCTCCGGAGTAGCGTGGTCCACATGGTTGTGCCCCAGTTCTGCCACCGGAGCGGTGTCACAGCGGCCCATACAGGGCGCGCGCAGCACCCGGACCTCGGAGGGATCCATACCGCTCTCCAGAGCGACTCTGAGCGCCTGTGAGCCCGCCATCTCGCAGGACAGGCTGTCACACACCCGGATGGTCAGCGCGGGCGGTGGCGCCTCGTCCTCTTTCACCACGTCGAAATGGGCGTAGAAGGTCGCGACCTCATAAACCTCCGCCTGGGCCAGACGCATTTCCTCGGCCAGTGCCCGCAAATGACGGGCGGAGATGTGACCATGGTGATCCTGGATCAGGTGCAGAAACTCGATGAGAAGGTCGCGGCGGCGCGGACGGTCACCGAGCAGGTCACGTACGTCCTCAAGTGCCGCATCGTCATACTGACGGCCCTTGGGCTGTCTGCGGCCCTTGCCTTTGCCCGATTTCCAAACCCCCGGGCGATCATCCAACGGCGCCATACGTTTCTCTCCACCGGCCCGGACGGGCTGTTTTTAACTGTTCACCCATTGCCATCAGGAAAACATATCATCAAATCAAAAAAGGAACAGATACGATAAGCTGGGCTTATCATTAACCGAAGGTTGACCACCCGGCCCCATCCGCGGGCCGGGCAGCGGCTTTTCCGCCTAGAACAGTCCGTCGATTAGACCTTCCTCATTGATCCGGATGGCTTCCGCAGATGGAACCCGGGGCAAACCGGGCATCGTCATGATCTCACCACAGATCACCACGATGAACCCCGCCCCGGCGGAAAGGCGTACCTCACGGATGGGAACGCTGTGACCCTCCGGCGCGCCGCGGAGATTGGGATCGGTGGAGAAGGAATACTGGGTTTTTGCCATGCAGACCGGCAGGTTACCGTAACCTTGCGCCTCCCACTGTCGCAGCTGATCCCGGATTTTTTTGTCCGCGATCACCTCATCAGCGCGGTAAATCCGCTTGGCAACGGTTTCAATTTTCTCGAACAGCGGCATGTCGTCACCATAAAGCGGCGCGAATTGCGCGGCCCCGCCCTCAACAAGTTTGACGACCCTTTCGGCCAGGTCCGTGATCCCGGCCGAGCCTTCAGCCCAGTGTTTGCAGAGCACGGCCTCAGAGCCCTGGCTTTTGACAAACTTCCTGATCGCCTCGACTTCGGCGTCGGTGTCGGTCACGAAATGGTTGATGGCGACAATGGCCGGGACGCCGAACTGTTTGACGTTTTCGATATGCCGCCCGAGATTCGCGCAGCCCTTGCGCACCGCCTCGACATTTTCGGTCCCAAGATCATCCTTCGAAACACCCCCGTTCATTTTCATCGCGCGCACCGTCGCGACGATCACAACCGCTTCCGGGGCCAGTCCGGCCTTACGGCACTTGATGTCGAAAAATTTCTCCGCACCCAGATCCGCGCCAAAACCGGCCTCCGTCACCACATAGTCCGCCAGCTTCAGCGCCGTGGTGGTGGCAACGACCGAGTTGCAGCCGTGAGCGATGTTGGCAAACGGTCCGCCATGCACGAAGGCCGGGTTGTTCTCCAGCGTCTGCACCAGGTTGGGCTGCATGGCCTGTTGCAGGAGCACGGTCATGGCACCGTCGGCCTTGATGTCGCGCGCATAGACCGGCGAACGGTCGCGACGGTAGGCCACGATGATGTCCCCAAGACGCCGTTCAAGATCAGCAAGATCCGTGGCAAGGCAGAGGATCGCCATAACCTCGGACGCCACGGTGATGTCGAAGCCCGCCTCCCGGGGGAAGCCATTGGCCACGCCGCCGAGGTTGCAGACGATCTGGCGCAGGGCGCGGTCGTTCATGTCCATCACGCGACGGAACGCGATGCGGCGGATGTCGATGTCCTGCTCGTTGCCCCAGTAGATGTGGTTGTCGAGCATGGCGCTGAGCAGGTTGTGCGCAGAGGTGATGGCGTGGAAGTCCCCGGTGAAGTGGAGGTTCATGTCCTCCATCGGTACGACCTGGGCGTAACCGCCACCAGCCGCACCACCCTTCATCCCGAAACAGGGGCCAAGGGAGGCTTCACGAATGCAGATCGCCGTCTTCTTGCCAATCGCATTGAGACCATCGCCCAAACCTACGGTTGTAGTTGTCTTGCCCTCCCCTGCCGGCGTCGGGTTGATTGCCGTGACGAGGACCAGATGGCCGTTCCTGCGGTCGGCGAGAGAACGGATGAACGTCTCCGAGATCTTGGCCTTGTCATGACCGAAGGGAAGCAGATGCTCCGCATCGATCCCGAGCGTGGCACCAATTTCCTGAATCGGTTTCTTGTTCGCCTTGCGGGCAATTTCTATGTCGGACATTCCACATTCTTCCTGTCGGGATTTTCTGTCTCGGTTATGCCGCCCGCAATTTTTCCTCCCATCGCGGACAGGCTCAGGTCTAACAGAAACTTTGCCCGCGACCCTTTGCCCTGCGAACAGGCGTGCGCCAAAACCGACTATCATCAGTTTTCGAGAAGCAGGGCTGGCCGTGATGGTCGGGACAGGGTGTGCGTTCGCAGGCCCCGCGAACTACCGCAGAAGATCCAGCAAAACCCGCACCGCCGGTGTAACCGGATTTCGGTTCCCGGTGATCAGGCACATGGCCTTGCGCACGCTTGGCTCAACGAGTGGCAACACCACGATGTCGGGATTGTCGGCAAACGGGATGGCCAGCGCATCAGGCACGATGGTCGCGGCAAAACCGCTGCGGACCTGGTGCTGCGAGACCGAAAATACGTTGGCCTCCGATATAACGTTTGGGACGAGACCGAGATCGGCAAACGTCCGGTCGAGGATGCGGCGGTTCTGCATCTCCGGTACCAGCAGGCTGAGCGGCAGTTCCGCGGCCTCACGCCAGGTGGCCGTCCCGGTTTCGCGCGGGGCCATCTTTGTGGAAACGAGCAGCACATAGGTTTCGTCGTAGAGCGGATGGATGTCTACGAAGTCTGCGGAGGTACCGTCCAGGTAAGTGACGCCAACGTCAAGCGTTCCGTCCTCAATGCCCCGTTGGATCTCGAGTGAGGTCTGGGAATGAATGCGTACTCCAATCTGCGAGTGCATCGTCCGCAGCCTGGGTGGCAATTGGGAGGTCCAGGCGAGGGCCGTTGGCACGCAACCAATCGACAGCTTGCCCGACACCGACCCTCGCACGGATCGGACTTCCTGCTCCAAAACCTTGACATCATCCAGCAGTTTCCGCGCCCAGATGAGGAGCATCTCACCCTCCTCCGTAAAGCCCTCATACCGGTTACCCCGCCGGACCACTGGCACGCCCAGATCAGCCTCCAGATTGCGTAGCCGCATCGAAAATGCCGGTTGCGAAATGCCACACTCCTCTGCCGCCCTGGCAAAATGCCTGTGGCGTGCCAGAGCGGTGATGAGCCTCATGTCGCGGAGGTCAATCATGGGACGAACTCTGCATAGCGGACACCAAAATTGATACAACTAATTGATTTAATTATGTAAATTATCACGGAGTACGGCCAGAACGGTCGAAACGGCGTCCCTGTCCACGTTGTCACCGCTCAAACGCAGCAGATATCCTTTCCTGTCGGATGCGGGCGTGAGGGTAATGCCATTCGGAAGACTGACCGGCTCAAGTCCGTTGAGATCCGGGGTCTGTGTTTTAGGTCTGCCGCCCCTGCCCGCCTTACGACCCGAACCTTCGGCTTCGCGGATGACGGGTTCGAGAAGCGCCCACTCAGACGCCGGATCCGTACCCTGCCCCAGCGCGAGTTCTGACCGGAGTTTCGCGTCGAAACCCAGGCGCAGTGCGTTGGCCAGCCGGAGGCCGTCCTTTTCCGTCAAGACCGTGGCATGGTTAAGCATGTCGCCCAATTCCTCATGTATCAGAGCGAAAGAACGAACCTTTGATCGCTTCGCCTTGGATGCGGCGTGGAAAAGCCCGGCCACGGCCTGGTCGATGTTCGGGAACGTTCCCTGAGCGACAGCCAAAGCCGCGATACGACCCCTTTCGTAATGACTCAGGTCGCTACGGATTTCGTTTTCCTCGACCATGGAGACCAGCTTTTCCTGGACGTCCCGCGGGCTTCGGATGATGGCGCGGATGGAGGCCGATGGGCCATTTATCTCCCGAACCGCGGTCAGACGGCGCAGACCGGATATCAGCCCGTAGCGCTGACCGGCCTCATCGTCGGAAATTTTGAAGACCTCGATGGGCATGCGCAGCCCGCTGCTGGCGATTGACGCCTTGAGTTCTTCCAATTCCTCGCGGTCCACATCCATGCGGTCGCGGGTCAGATCGTTAGCCGCAATCGACGCGATCGGGATTTCCTGGAGGAGCAGACCGCCCCGCTCCGCTTCGCGGTACTTTTTAGCATCGGCTTCGTTCCGGGCCGTTTCCATTCGCCGTTCTGTCGTCTCGGGATCAACCGCAGATGCCGCGTCCCGGGCTACCTGGGCTATGGGTGGAACCGCAAACGGGTTCCCTGAAGGTTTCGCGGCGAAACCTGCCTCGAGTTCGCGCAATTCTTCGGCACTTGGGCCTTCAACGCGTTTCCTTCGTGCCATTGTCACCTCCCTGTTCCGCGTCCATCAATTGTTTGTCCCGCCACCAGCAGCCAATCAGGATTTCCTTAAACTCGGCATAGGTCCGGTCGAACGCCTCCCGGCCGCGCGCATAGGTCTCGCGGTTGAAATCACGGTAATCGGCCTCGTAGATCCCGTTGACCTGTTCGCCAGCCTGACCCACCAACGCCGTGAACTCCTGCCGCGTATTGTTCATGAAGTCACCAAAATAGGCCTGAATGGCGTTAGCGAGATCCCCCTGTTGATTGGCGTCGAACCGGGTGATGAGTGTCCGGACCACATCCCATTCAAACATGGACTCCGGTAAACCTGCGGCTCGGCGCGCGGCGTTTTCTCCGGTCTCGATCGAAGCAAATGTAGAGTAGAGCATGTCAAAGAACCGACCGGTGCTGTCGAATTCGAGGAAGGATGCCCCGAGTGGCACGAGCAGAATATCGGCCGCCGCAAGCGCGTTGATTGTCAGGTAGCCGAGCGCCGGTGGCGTATCGAGAATGACCACATCGTAATTGTCGAACACACCGTCGTTTTCGAGGGCGTTCGTCAACCCATCCCACAGCGGCCAAGCGCGCGCCTGCATCCGCCAGACGGGGATCTGGAACTCCGACCAATAGAGGTTCAACTGGGCGCCGATCAGGTCAATATTGGGCCAGTGAGTTTTTTGGATGACGTCGCTGGCCGTGGTTTTTTGGGCTTCAATGAGAGTCTCATCGAATGGAAGAGGCTGGACGCCCTTGGCTTCACGGACCCGGTTTTCCTCCGACAAATGGCTGGCATAGTCCTTCGCGATCAGCGGGAAGACCGTGGACCATTCGTCTGGCACGGAACCGCCCATGATGGAGGTCATGGACCCCTGACTGTCGAGGTCGATGACAAGGACACGATAGCCGTCGAGAGCTGCGGACATGGCCAGATGCGCCGCCGTCGAGGTCTTGCCAACACCGCCCTTGAAATTGGCCACGGCTGTGATTTTTGCCGGTAGACCTTCGGGCCGATAGGGCAGATATTCCTTTGACGACAGGCCTTCGTGAGCCAGGTGCTGGCGGAGAACCATGATTTCTTCGAGGGTAAACCATTTGGTGCCGCCGGATCCTTCGCCCTGAGGCAATTCCGGGTTTTGTCTCAGGACACGCCTGAAATGGGCCGGAGCGATCGGCAGGAGGTATCGGCATATTTCCCATGTGGAAAACTTTCGCAGACGCTTGCGCCCATCGGGAGCATGACCACGCTTGGCAAGGTCTTCACGACCTCGCGCAGCAAAGGCTGCGGCTTTCGCGAATCGGGCGGTATCAACCGGATCGCCAAGGTTGCCAGCGGCCCGTTCTGGGTCTAGGTTGAAATAGGGCGGAGGTGTTGGGTCTGTGGGACGGTTCACGCAGGATTATCCTTTTTCATGTCACACATTCTCTGCATCGATATGCAAAACATCGCACATCTCAACCGGTTTGTGAATCGTCGAAAAATGTTGAGCATGATCTGTCGGGTTTCGTCGCGAAACCACCGCGATTACTCTTTTTGGAACATCGAGAGATGCAACAAAGTGTATTGATTCTTGTAGGAATTTAGAGTCTTTGTTGCGGAAAAACCGTTCGATATCATGAGGATATGAGTGAACAGGTGCCCATATCCATGATGGCGGGTACCCGGTTACAGGATGGATGGTGCCTGGATACGGGATGAAGGGTGCCGATTCACGGGGAGACGGGTACCGATTCCCGGTGGAGCGAATTAGGTGGATCGCAGGTCGAATTTTTCGGCAAAAAGCTCTCCAAAATTGTTGTATCCGGGCAGGGACGGGCGGCCATCTGAGGTTAAGGTACCGGTTTACGGGATGTGTTTTAGACGGATGCAGACCAAAGGTACCCGGTTACGGGAGTCAATTTTGGCGGCCTTGCTCGCGAAAACCGATTGATTTCTCCCGTGTGTGGCACATCCGGTCCGCACGCGGTGTGACTGGTGGTCCCCTCAACAACCCTGAATGGTGGAAAGTACCCGATCTAAACTTGTCCACGGGTGCCTTGTCGTATGATAGTAATAAAAACCCCAAACAAGGTGGGAATCATGAGCGGGCAGGTTGATATACCTCGTGACAAACTGACCGGGCCTCTACGGCGCAGCTCGGTGAAAAAGAATGTGGCGGCGATTCATGTGTCCGGCAAACTGACATTGCTTCAGCGGAAGTTGTCGAATGTCTTGCTGCTCAATGCTTATGATGATCTTATCACCAAGCCGACGCATAGGATCGACGCGCGGACCCTGTGCCTGATGATCGGCTACAATTCAAATGATATGGATACGCTCAAGGCGTCGCTGAAATCCCTGGCGGAAACCGTGGCCGAGTGGGACATGCTGGACGAAAAAGGCCGGCAGGAATGGGGTGTCTCCGCGCTGCTTTCCTTTGCTCGGCTGAAGGGGGGCGTTTGCGAGTATGCCTATTCGTCGGCGCTTGCGGAAAAGCTGCACGACCCCAAGGTCTTTGCGCTCATCAACCTGAATATCCAACGCAGGTTCACATCGGGCCATGCTCTTGCGCTTTATGAAAACTGCTACCGGTTTGTGAGAACGGGCAGTACCGGGTGGTGGCCGATTGATCTGTTTCGCCGCCTGATGGGCGTCGACGGGTCCGCGTATTATGAGAGTTACAAACACCTGAACGCGAAGATCATCAAACCGGCGGTCGCCGAGATCAACAAGAGCTCAAATATTGTCGTGCGTCCGGAGGTCCGGCGACAGGGCAGGGCGGTCAGCGATATCCGCTTCCTGATCAAGGAGAACCCGCAACTCGCCATGTTTGACATTGACGACGGTGAGGCGGTCCGGTCCGGCAAGGTCTATGAGAGCCTCGTCAAACTGGGCGTGGGCGATCGCCTGGCGCGCCAGTGGATTGCCGAGCACGGGGAAGATATGGTTGCGCAGAAGATGGACTGGGTGCGCAAGCAGAAGGATGTCAACAGTCCGGTGCGCTATCTTAGCGCCGCCATGCGCGATCGCTTCGGTGGTGAGGCCGAGATGACGGTGCAGGATGAGGAGAGCCTGCGTGCAGTGACGGCCAGAAAGCTTAAGGAGGAAGAGCGGCAGGCGGCGCTGGACGCCCGCAATGCGGCTCTGGCGCGGGAAAAATCGGAACGGGCCCAAAAGCTCGCGCGGGTGCGTGAGGTGGCGGATGCGCGGTCACCCACCCTGCGTGACGCGGACCGGCGCCTGTTCATGGCAAAGCTGACCGATGAGCTTGAACGGGAAGATTTCCAGCGCAACGGGTGGGCCTCGGCGATCAACGCACCAGCCATCTTTGATTTCTGGGAACAGATGGCGCCGGGTATTTTTGACGGGGACGAGGTTTGACCTCGCAACACCAATGGCTCTTGTTGACATTTGTCAGATGCTACTGACAATGTTTGAAAAACAGGGAAGCCAATGGCGATATCAACCAGGCGCCGCTCGGTCGGCGCATTCGGCGGTGACAGGATCATTATTGAGGCCGCGTGGCTCTATTATCACGAGGGCATGAACCAGAACGCCATTGCGGAACGGCTGGATGTGTCGCGGGCGACGGTGGTAAATTACCTTTCGGATGCGCGGGAAAAAGGCTTCGTTCGGATAACCCTGGCCAATCGGGTTTTTACCTCCCACGAACTGTCACTGGAGATTAAACAGCGCTTCGGGCTTGAGGCGGTTTATGTAGTTGCCGATGACGCCTCTGCCGAGGGGTCACTGACCCGCGTGGCGCGGGGGGCTGCGGAATGGTTGCCTGACCTTCTTGCGCCGGGGGATCGTTTGGGCGTGGCGTGGGGTCAAACGGTCTTCGAAATCGCGGAAGCGATGAACCCGACGCGCACGACGGATGTGGTGGTGCACCAGTTGGTGGGGTCGGTCTCGAGTCCCTACGGTTTTACGGCGGAAGTCTGTTCCGCGCACCTCGCCGACCGGCTGGGCGCGCGCTGCGTGAATTTGCATGCGCCCGCAGTGATCAGCACCGCCGAGCTGGCCAACCGCCTGCGGGAGGAACCGATCATCCAACAGCAGTTCGCGGCGCTATCACAATGCAACAAGGCGATATTTGCGGCCGGGTCCTGCGCGCCCGACAGCCATGTTGTTCTAAGCGGGATTTCGACCCTGCCAGAGTTTGAAACCTACGTCAAAGACGGGGCGGCTGGCGTGCTGTGCGGTAGGTTCATTGACCAGTCGGGGCGCGAAGTGCGGGGACCGCTGGATGGCCGGATCATGGGTGTCGAACTCGACCTGCTGACCGGTCTTGACATGGGTATTCTGGTTTCCGTGGGTGAGGACAAGGTCCGGCCCATGCTGTCAGCCATTCGGGGCGGGTATGTTACCCATGTCGTGACGTCGGAAAGTACGGCGGCCGCCATTCTTGCCCTGGATGACGGCTGAGCCGAGTTACTCCGCCGGTTCGGCAACGCCCTGTTTTGGGAAGAGGCCGGCCAAGCCTTCCATGGAGGCCTCACAGATGCCGCGTTCGGTGATCAGCCCGGTGACAAGACGTGCGGGTGTGACGTCGAAGGCAGGGTTGTGGCCGGGTGTGGCATCAGGCGAGATCTGGACCTGGGTTATTGTGCCGTCCTCCAGCTTCCCCTGGACGTGGGTGACCTCAGAGCCGTCACGTTCCTCGATGGGAATGTCCCGTAATCCGTCGGTGACGGTCCAATCGACGGTAGGGGAGGGCAGGGCGACGTAGAATGGAACTCCGTTGTCTTTTGCGGCAAGTGCTTTCAGGTAGGTGCCGATTTTGTTGCAGACGTCGCCGGCGGCGGTGGTGCGGTCGGTCCCAACGATGACCACGTCGACCTGGCCATGCTGCATCAGGTGGCCGCCGGCATTGTCGACGATCAGACTGTGCGGCACCCCATGGCCGGCCATTTCCCAGGAGGTGAGAAGGGCGCCCTGGTTGCGGGGCCGTGTTTCGTCCACCCAAACGTGAATCGGGATACCGGCTTCCATGGCGTGGTACATGGGCGAGGTGGCGGTGCCCCAGTCGACCGTCGCAAGCCATCCGGCGTTGCAGTGTGTGAGGATGCGCACGGGTTCCCCTGGAGCCTTGTTTTTGGCGATCTCACGGACGATTTCGAGGCCGTGGACGCCGATCATGCGATTGTTCTCGACATCCTCGTCGCAGATTTCGGCTGCACGCCTGAATGCGGCCTCCGCCCGTTTCTCCGGCGGGAGCTGGCTGAGAACCGAGCGCATGTCGTCCAGTGCCCAGCGGAGGTTCACCGCCGTGGGCCGCGTCTCGTGCAGGACTTTCCACGTTTCATCCAGAGAGGTGTCCGACGGGTCGCGCTTCATCTGATCCGCGACACCGTAGGCGGCTGTCGCACCAATTAACGGCGCGCCGCGCACCCACATGTCGCGGATGGCGGCGGCGTATTCCTCGCGGGTCTTCAGGGATACGACGCGGAATTCGTGTGGGAGCCAGCGCTGGTCAATGATTTTAACCTCACTGGTCGCTTCGTCAAACCAGATCGACCGGTAGTGTGTATCCCCAACCCGCATCAGGCGTCCTCCAGTACAAATGAGCCGGCCACATCAAAAATGTCCGCGACAGTGGCGCAGCGGTCGTTCCCATTGAGAATGAGTTCCCGGCCGAACCGCAGGGCCTGGGCCTCGAGCGTGGCGCGACGCTCCTCATCCGTAATAGTCTCAAAGTCCGCATTGTGGGCGAGACCCAGAATACGTCGGTGAATCTCTATACCGCAGATCTTCAGCGAGTCCTGCCAGACCGTGTTCAACCATTGCTCGAGAGCCTTGCGGGAAGCGGCGGTATGGCCCTGATCCTCGAGGACTGCGGACGGGTAAAGGATACCGGTGCGCTCCGTTTCCCAGAGGCGGGTGAACTCATCTGTGAACACCTGCCATATCTCACTGGTGGCATTGGCGATCCAGTCCTGAAAGCTGGTGCGCGACCCAGGCGACGCCTCATGTCCTGGCTGCGCGAACCAGGCCATCAGCATGTTGGACGTCAGCATTCCCATGTCGAAGCCCATCGGGCCATAGAGTGCGAATTCGGGGTCGATGACTTTGGTGTCGCTGTCCGTCACCATAATCGAGCCGGTATGCAGATCGCCGTGAAGCATGGTCTCGGCACGGTTGCAGAAAGCGGTTTTCATCTCCTGCACGATCAGTTTCATTTCCGTGTCGGCGCGAAGCTCCGCAACGAGGTCGTCAAGCCACGGCGAGGTGTGCCGGTTCATTTCCGCTTCGAAATAGGGGTCGGTGAATACGAGGTTTTCGGTGATATCACAGAGCGCTACATTGTCCGCGAACAGCGCTACATCGGCCTTTTTCCGGGACGTTTCCATATGGAGGTCGGAGCCACGAAACAGCGTGCGTGCACAGAAATTGCCGAGCGCGGTGCCAAGGCCTTCGGTTTTTTTACCTTCAATCAGTGACTGTCGCAGGATGATATGCGGCGAGAGATACTCCATTACGATGAGCGCCTGCTCCTCGTCGAAATGGTAGACTTCCGGGACGCGGCCTGGGTCTCTTGCGGCCTGACGGGTCAGGGCGTGGTACTCAAAAAAGGAACGGCTGAGGGGCAGGGGCCAGCTGTCACCGACGAGGCGGACATAGGGCAGGGCCTGTTTAACGATGACGGAGCCATTCGGGCCGTCCACAATGAAAACGAGGTTCAGGTTGCCGTCACCGACCTCCCTGGACGTCCATTGGGATCCGTCAGACCCCAGTTTTTCCTGAAGTATATCAACGTTGCCAAGCCGTTCCGCGATTGTTTCCGTAGTCAGCGGAGAATATCCGTGGTTGCTCAAGATGGTCCCCCCGGTTGCCCAGTTATTTTGATTGATCACCGGGCATGGTTGTGGACTTTTCGTCAAAAGTCAATGTCGATTGACTTTTGACGATACCCCTTCCAATAATTGCCGCTACGGGAGGAATAAATGAGCGAAGCTGTCATAACGGCGGAAGCGGTCGAGAAGTCTTTTGGGGCCAATCACGTCCTGCGGGGGATTAATCTGTCGCTGCGTGAGGGTGAGGTCACCGCGCTCATGGGGGCGAACGGGGCTGGCAAATCCACATTGGTGAAGATCCTGAGCGGCGTTCACCGGGCCGATGGCGGGATTATTCGTTTGGGCAGCGAACGCTTTGAACCGGGTTCGCCCTCGGAGGCGATGGCGGCTGGTGTGGTGACTGTCCATCAAAGTATCAATGACGGGGTTGTAGCCGATCTGGATGTGGCGTCGAACCTGATGCTGGACCGGCTTGCGAAGCATGGGTCGGGCTTTTTCGTGAATACCCGGAAGCTGCGTCAGGAGGCGGGCAAAGTCGCGGCGTCCATCGGGCTGGAGGTGGATATGGGGCGGATGGTGTCCCGTCTTAGCCTCGCGGACCGGCAGCTTGTCGCGATTGCCCGTGCGATGAACCATGACCCCAAGGTCCTGATCCTGGATGAGCCCACATCGTCGCTCTCCGCGGCAGAGGCCGAGCGTTTGTTTGATCTGATCGACCGGTTGCGCGGGCAGGGGGTATGCATCCTTTATATTTCCCACCGCATGTCGGACATTCGCAGGATCGCTGACCGGATCGTAACCATGCGGGACGGGATCATTACCGGCCGGTTTGAGCGGCAGCCACTTGATTACGAGGGGGCCGTCGAGGCGATGCTGGGGCATGGCATGACGGACGTCGATATTCGCGCGGGTAAGGCTGGAATGCCGGTTCTGGAGCTGGAGGGTCTGCGCCTGCGCGAAACGTCGAGCCCGATAGATGCGCGGTTCTGCGTGGGCGAGGTCGTTGCTGTTACGGGTCTAATCGGAAGTGGCAAGAGCGATCTTGCGAGCGTTCTTTACGGCCTCAGGCCGCCGGCGCAGGGCAGTATGACAATTGATGGAAGGACCTACGCGCCGCGCTCGGTCCCGGACGCGAAACGGCACGGGGTTTTCCTCTGCGCGCGCGACCGAAGCACAAGCGGCGTGGTTCCGGATTTTGACATTAGCGGCAACATTACGCTCCCGTTCCTTAAAAACTATTCCAGTCTTGGATTTTTGAACCGTGTTTCGCAGCAGACCCGCAGCCGTGGACTGATCAACGACCTTGGCATCGTTTGTCAGTCAGAGCAGGATGCCATCGGCAACCTCTCCGGTGGCAACCAGCAAAAGGTCATGGTGGCGCGCTGGCTTTCGGAGCCAAGCCGGGTTCTGGTTCTCGACGAACCATTTCAGGGAGTGGATATTAGTGCGCGGCGCGACATTGGACGGAAGATCCGCGAAACATCCGGTGACAGGGCAACGATCGTTCTGGTGGCTGAACTCGATGAGGCAATCGAGATTGCCGACCGTATCCTTGTGATGAGCGATCACACGATCGTTGGGGAGCACATGGCGGGCAGCCTCGATATCAGCAGTATTTTGGCAGAGGTCGCCGGGCGGTCCCGCCCGCAGACTACGGTTGGGGAACAATGGCAATAAAATCTGAAACCGCAAATCAGTCCGGGGGAGGTCTCTCAAGGGCGGTCGTGCTCGACCTAGCGATCCGCTATGGCTTTTTGGCTTTGCTGTTCGGTCTGGTGGTGTTTTTTGCTCTGGCGGCAGATGGGTTTTTCAGCCCGATCAGCGCGATTTTTATTTTCCAGTCGGTGGCGATCACGGGCATTCTTGCTCTCGGGGTGACCTGCACACTGGTGGTTGGCGGGTTTGACCTGTCCATCGGGTCGGTGGCGACGTCGGCGCTTATGCTGTCCGCCTATGTGATGGTTGTCTGGGAGCAGAATGCGGCTGTAGCCGTTGCGGCCTGTCTGGTGATGGGTGCGTTTGTTGGTTTTGTGAACGGCATACTGATCGTGCGGATGAAGGTTCCCGATCTGCTGGCGACGCTCGGCATGATGTTCCTGCTGGTTGGTCTGCAACGTATTCCGACGGAGGGCCGATCCATTGCCACGGGGATGACGCTTCCCGACGGGACGGTGGCCGAGGGGTCGTTTTCCAAAGGATTTCTGTTTCTGGGGCGACACCGGTTTGATTTCTTCCTCGACAACCTTTTGCCCGTGTCCGTTGTATTCCTTTTGGCTATCGGAGTGCTTGTGTGGGTGTTCCTTGAACTGACCCGTCATGGGCGGCTGATGTACGCAATCGGATCGAACGAGAAGGCGGCTGCGCTCGCCGGGATCAATGTGAACCGGTACAAAGTCTTGGCGTACATGATTTCCGGGGTTCTTGCCTCCATTGGCGGCATCCTCATGGCCGCGCGTCTGGGGAGGGGGGACATTGCGTCGGGCAACAACCTGCTGCTGGATTCCGTGGCGGCGGCGCTGATCGGATTTGCCGTATTGGGCAAGGCCAAACCGAATGCGTTTGGCACGGCCATGGGAGCCCTGTTTGTGGGGATTTTGCTTCAGGGTCTGACCATGATGAACGCCCCTTATTACACGCAGGATTTTGTGAAAGGTGCGGTCCTGGTGGTGGCGCTGGTCTTTACATTCTACCTTTCGGCCAACCGGGCCGGAGAAAACAAATAACAATCCAACGGAGGAAACACTCATGGAATTCAAAAGACGCGGTTTTCTGGCATCCGCCAGCGGCCTGGTTTTCGGACTGACGGCATTCGCGACCGGCGGTCTGGCGCAGGACATGCCCGCACCGTTCGACATTGCAGGCGACGTGAAAATCGCTCTGGTTCGGTACCTGTCAACCGGAGACTTCTTTCAGGCGTACCTGTCGGGTGTTGAGGCTCAGGCCGCGGCGCTTGGTGTTGACCTGCGGGTGTTCGACAGTCGCCAGGATGCGGCGCTTCAGGCCGATATGGTGGACCAGGCCATCGCGCTCGGCGTGGACGGTATTATTGTGCAGCACGGGTTGACGGAATCCATGCAGGAGGCGGTTCAGCGCGCTGTGGACGCCGACATAAAGGTCGTGGCTTTTGACGTGAATGTCGAAAACCCGGCGGTGCCGCAGATCGAACAGTCCGACCGCGATCTTGCCCGCCTCGCGCTGGAGCAGGCGATTGCGGACAACGGAGAGGAATTCAAGGCAGGCTACGTTTACGTGCCTGGCATTGCGCCGCTGGATCGTCGTGACGAAACCTGGCGGGATTTCAAGGACCGTTACGAGGGCATCAAGGAGGCGGCGGTTTTTGGTACGCTGGACAATCCGATCGCCAACTCCAACGCCAACCAGGCCCGCTCGGTATTGCAGGCCAACCCGGATATCACCGTGATGTTCGCGCCCTATGACGAGTTTGCCAAAGGCGTGAAGATTGCCGTGGACGAGGCCGGTCTTTCCGATCAGATCAAAATCTACTCGGCTGATGTTTCGACCGCCGACATTTCCGCGATGCGGGAGGAGGGCAGTGCCTGGGCCGCAACGGCCGCGACCAATCCAGCCGTGGTGGGTGAGGTGAGCGTGCGGGCGCTTGCCATGCTGCTGGCCGGTGAGGATCCTGGAGCCCAGGTGGTTGTTCCGCCGACACTGATTTCCCAGGACATGCTCAATGAGCTGGACATCAAGAACATGGAGGAACTGGGAGCAAAAATGCCGCAGTTTGCCCATGCCGATGTGGCCGTACCGGAATGGATGCCGCTACCCGCGCGCTGATAATCCGGGAACGCTGATTTGGACGGGCCTTAGCCGAGGCCCGTCTATAATGCAGACGAGATGAGGTCGACCAGCGAAGCCGATGACCCCAACAGCAGCGGTGCCAGTACTGCGAGGATGCGCGACAGTCGTTTGCGCAAACTTTCGCCGCCCAGGGTCTGCGGGACTTCCGCTTGACCGCCCGAGTGTACTCTGTGGCGAAGTAGAAGATGCGCTGGACCGAAAATTGCGATCAGCGTTAGAGTGAACACCATACCCCAAAACATCGTCATACCCTGCGCGAACCCCGAGATCAGTGTGCGGGACGTGTCGTCCTCAACGACTGACAGGGGTAACTGGTAGAACAGCATCAGGCTCAGTGTGCTTGTCACGAGGACGAAGACGGTTGCCTGAAATGCCGTCTCAATGAGATGCATACGGTTGTGGATTTCGTCAGACGAGTCCGTAACTTCTTCCTTCAGCGGATCGCCTACCGTGCTGATCGCTGCTGAGGCAAATGCGGCTGCAACGAGACCGAAAACGTAAGGCAGGACCGCGAACCAGGCAAACATGCTCAGGCCGGGTTCCGTGCATCCTCCCGGTAATATGTGCTCCGCTACATTCGAGGGCTGTATGATGGAGCAGATGCTGCGATAGGTCAGATTCAGGGGGCCGTCGAAGGCGGCCTGCCGTGCCATGATGTTTAACAGCCCGAGGATTAAAATGGATACCGCAAGTACCACCCATGTGCGTCGACGGATGGTTTCGTCCATCCGTTGAATGAACCTTGCCATCATCGCCATCACCACGAGGCATGCCATGAGATGAAACAAGCCGATGGAAACGTAGACGATCAGGCTGTTGAAAAAACGCACGTCGCCGTGAGAGGGGAAATACCTTTCGATTCCGAGTGATTGGAAAAGTTCACGAAAGCCGTCCGCATACAGCATGTCTAGTGCCACGAAGGACAGGATCAGTGGTGCGACCGGCAACACGGTCCAGATCATCCACGTGCGGTTTTCGATACGAAATCCTCCTGCTCTCTTTAGGTTGCTCTCGATGGGCTTTTCATCGCGCGAAGCGAAGCAGGGCGGCGCCGCAGAGTGTTGCCATTGTAGAGGCAACCTTCAGCAGGTTTAACGGTTCGCGCAGTACGAAAACCCCAATGAGCAGCGCGAAGACAATACTGGTCTCGCGCAAAGCCGTGACCAGTGCAATCGGAGCCTGGGTAAAAGCCCAGACCACAAGGGCGTAGGCCGCGAATGATGCGCCGCCGCCAATGACGGTCAGTTTTTTGCCCACTTTTGGTAATTGCGCGAGCGTTTCAGGTTTGGTGAGCCCCATGAATATAAAATAGACAATCAGGTTGCCCATGGCCGCCCAGCAGTAGAACCCAAGCGCTGTACCGGCCAGGCGGGCGCCAGATCCGTCGATGATCGAATATGAGGCTATAAACGCGCCGGTCATCAATGCGAGCAGTGTTGCGGTTCCGTTTTTCTGTCCCGCGCCGCTGCGAACCAGCCCGAGGCTGGCGATACCCGCAACGATCAATGCGACGGCGAAAAGTTGGACACCATCGAAATGAACGCCCAGAACCAGAACCGAGAACAGTGTTACCAGGAGTGGCGCACTGCCCCGTGCGAGAGGATAAACCTGGGTCAGATCACCGATCCGGTAGGAATAGAGCAGAAACAGCTGGTAGCCGATATGGAGAAAAATGCTGGCCCCTATATAGGGCCAGCTTTCGGCTGCGGGCAGGGGGAGCAGGGGTGCCAGGAGCAGGCCCGGAATACCCTGACCCAACACGATTGCGGCCATGCCAAGGAATTTGTCCTCGCCACTTTTGACCAGCGCGTTCCACACCGCATGAAGCCCCGCAGCGAAAAGAACGACAAGAAAAACCGTGGTGGTCATATGGCGGCAAGGCTTCCTTTAGAGGCGAAGTAGTGCTCGTGTCACTCGTCCGGAGCGACAACTCCCATCCGCAGGGCGAAACAGCCGTAGAAGCGGCGCTCTCCGGTCTGGATGACGGCAAAAGCATTTTTGGCCCGCTCGTAGAAAGCGTAGCGCTCAATCGAGTTCAGTGTGAAATCCCCGACCGCGTCGATCTTCTCCTTCACCTCCTGCTGAACAGGCTCCAGTCGGTCCGGATCACCGACCACCTCCATGCGTGCGACGGTATCGTCAACGAATGTGTCCAGCGGATACACCGAAAGAATTGCCTCCGCCACCCGCGCGGCCGGCGCATCAATGCGCAGGAGCTTTCCCCATGAGGTCAGTTTCGCCACACTCGATGCCGGAAAGTTCGTGTCTACGATCACCAGATCGTCCCCATGTCCCATCGACCGAAGAGCATGCAGCACTTCCGCGTTCAGCAGCGGATCAATTCCCTTGAGCAAATCGTACCTCCCTGTTTTTGCGAATGTTATGCCCGGTCAGACAGGAAGGCAATTGAAGCTTTCGGCCGGTGTGTGGGCCGGCTGTCAGCACGGAATACGGGTTGGAACCTCCGGTGATTCAGTGAATATTGCCGCAGCAATAAGCAACGATATCCGGAACTGGAGGAACTCATGGGGTTTGGAACGCGACACTGGGACAGGCTTGGCAACGGTGGTCTGACTTTCACCGAACTGGGGTTCGGCACGGCCCCGCTGGGAAACCTTTACCGTGCCATCAGTGACGATGACGCAAATGCAATTTTGAAAGCCGCATGGGAAGGTGGTGTTCGCTATTATGATACGGCACCTCTATATGGGCTCGGTTTGTCGGAGACGCGCCTGAACCGCTTCCTCCGGGGTAAACCGCGCGATGAGTATGTTCTCTCCACCAAAATCGGACGCCTGTTGGAGGTGTGCCCGCCGGAGCAGCGCGAGGGGCATGGCAAGTGGTTTGAGGTTCCAAACCGCCGGGAAGTCTTTGACTATACCCATGACGGCATCATGCGCTCCGTGGAGTTTTCGCTCGAGCGGATGGGCGTGGACCGGATCGATATTCTCTTTGCCCATGACATCGATATTTTCAGCCGTGGCAGCCAGGAGGTGGTGGACGCCACGCTCGATGAGTTGATGAACAGTGGCTACAGGGCACTGACCAGGTTGCGTGACGAGGGAACCATCAAGGCGTTCGGGGCAGGGGTCAATGAGTGGCAGCCCTGCCAGGCGATGGCGGAGCGTGGAGACTTCGACCTTTTCCTCCTTGCAGGGCGCTATACCCTGCTCGAGCAGGAAGCACTTGAGAGCTTTTTGCCACTTTGCGAGGAGAGGGGCATCGGAATTGTGCTGGGTGGGCCGTACAATTCCGGGGTTCTTGCGACCGGACCCGTGCCAGGCGCGATGTATAATTACGATCCGGCGCCGGATGATATACTCACGAAGGTTGGGAAAATTGAGGCTGTCTGCCGCGCGTACAATACTCCGCTAATTTCCGCGGCCTTCCAGTTTCCGCTGCAACACCCATCGGTCGTTTCCGTGATTCCGGGTGGTCAGAGCGTTGAGCAGATGCACAGCAACATCCAGGTTGCGGGACAGAAAGTTCCCACGGAACTTTGGCAGGATCTCAAGGCCAAAAACCTGATGCACCAGGACGCGCCTGTATCCTGACACCGGCTTGGGGGCTCGGTGATCGTCTGATCCCCCTGCCTAGAAGAGTTCCACGTCGTTGCCGAGTGCGGGTTTCGGTTTGGGCGGCACAACCGGTGCCACATCGGCTGCGGCGCCGAGCAGCATCTGTCTGGCAAGGCCCGAGCGGGGCCAGAACCGGATGCGACGGGCCTTGTTGCCTCCGATGCTTTCACCCACGCACTTGATGCCTTCGTTCCGCAGAAACCGCCGTGCAAACTCGCCGTTATTCTGGCCGATGTCGGACAGACCGGCGACCATGCGTGCGCCGCCGAAGATTTTCGCCTCGAGGCGTTCCTTGCTGGCTCCGGCCCGAAGCAGCGCGTTGATCAGGAGCTCCATTGACTGGGCGCCATAGATGACCTGGTCGGAACTGTTGGATTTTGAATCGGGCAGGAGAAAATGGTTCATGCCTCCAACGCCGGTCACCGGGTCGCGCAAACACGCCGCAACGCATGATCCCAGTACGGTGGTGAGCACCGCGTCATCATCATCGGCTACTGCAAACTCACCCTGAATCACATGGATGAGTTTTAGTGGGGGGTCGTCCATTCTGACGGCAGTGCTCATGTAGCTTTCCTTCTGTTACCGGCAGTACAGAGTGACAGGGCAGCCGCGGGTATCTCGCCCAGTGGAAGCTGTATCTCCACTGCGCCGAGTTCGTGGGCGGCACGCGGCATTCCGTAAACGAGGCTGCTCGCCTGGTTTTGGCCGATGGTTGACGCTCCCCTGTTTCGAAGTTCAAGCAGTCCGGCGGCACCGTCCCGGCCCATTCCGGTGAGGATGATGCCGACCACATTTGGTCCCTGTCTTGCAAGCGAGCTGAAAAGTGCATCCACCGATGGCCGGTGTCCCGTGATGGGGTCACCTTCCCGCAATTGGCAGACGAGTTTGCCCGATCCACCGATCTCGAGATGTGCGCTGCCACCTGGGGCTATGTAAACCTGTCCGTTTTCCAGCGGCGCGCCATTCCAGGCTTCTGCCACACGGGGCGCACACTGGTTGTCAAGGCGTTGCGCAAAACTGCCCGTGAAGCTTGCCGGCATGTGCTGGGTGATGACTGTGGGTGGGCAGTGGGCTGGGAAGGCGGAGAGCAGCGAGCTCAGGGCGTCCACGCCACCCGTGGACGCGCCGACCGCGATGATTCTTCCGTTGGGACTGAAGTCGCTACTGCCGGGTTTGTGCTGGACGCGGTTTGCGAGGGTTCGCGGTGTCGTTTGTGCCGCGGCCTTAATCTTCTCACTGAGTTCCCTGAAGGCATCGAGCGGGTGACCCTCTGCGGGTTTTGGAACACAGTCGAACGCGCCCGTCGACAAAGCCTCAATGGATGCCGCCGCGCCTTCGGCCACTTCCGCTGAAACCATGATTACGGGAGTAGGGCGCAGCCGCATGATCTTTTCGAGAAACTCCAGCCCGTTCATTCTCGGCATATTGACGTCGAGCGTTATGACGTCAGGAGACTGCGCCTTGATGACCTCGCGGGCCTCATAGGGGTCGGCAGCCTCACCAACGACCTCAATCTCGCTGTCGCGGCTCAGGCAACCTCTGATGATCGTCCGCATGGTCGCGGAGTCATCGACAATTACTACCCTGACCCGACCCATCTGTTTCCTCTATGACTGGAGTTTGATTGGCATTTTTAAGAACTTAGAAGTCTTCCCAGTCATCGACCGGATGACGTGGTTCCAGTGCCAGGGCCGAAGACCCATTGGTTGCTGGAGTGGGCATTGGGGCCGGCTTCGGTTTGGGTGGCACCGGCGCGGCGGCTTTCGGAGCAGCAGGCGGTGTCACCGTCACCGGTTTTGCTGGTGCTGCCGCTGGTTTTGCCGCTGCGGCGTCCCTCTGCGCTTTTTTGACGGTTTCGACGTATTTCGTTTTGAAGTCACTCACGAGTTTCGCCAGATCATCTGCATCGCTCTTGAGCGCCCGGCTTGCGGCCGTAGATTCCTCAACCATGGCCGCGTTCTGCTGGGTAACCTGATCAAGCTGGTTCACGGCGGTGTTGATTTCGGTCAGTCCAACGGCCTGTTCCTTTGCCGAGACGGCGATCTCATCCACAAGTGCGCTTACGCCCTTCACGGATTCCACGATTGTCTTGAGCGCCTTGCCGGTTTCCTGAACGAGTTCGACACCGCGGCCAACCTGTTCGCTGCTGGTTGTGATCAGGGTTTTGATTTCCTTCGCAGCGTTGGATGACCGTTGGGCGAGGGCGCGAACCTCGGACGCCACAACGGCAAAGCCACGACCGGCATCCCCGGCTCTGGCGGCTTCAACCCCGGCATTCAGGGCGAGGAGGTTCGTCTGGAAAGCAATGTCGTCGATTACCCCGATAATCTGCGAAATGTGGTCCGAAGATTTTTCAATCTCGTTCATTGCATCTATGGCGGTGTCAACGATCCGGCCGCTTTCCTCGGCGTTGCGTTTGGTCGTCTCCGCATCGGAATTCGCCTTTTCGGCACCCTCGGCCGCCGTTTTCACGCTCGCGGTCAACTGTTCAAGCGAAGCCGCCGTTTCCTCAAGCGCGGCCGCCTGGTTCTCCGTGCGGTGCGAAAGGTCGGAAGATGCGGAGGCCAGCTGGTCGGATTCCCACAGAATGCTGTTGGAGGAGTTCACGACCGCCGCAATTGCGTCATCCAGCTTTTTTGCCACGAAGTTGAAGTTCTTGCGGAGATAGTCGTACTCGCAGTCGGATTTGGATTTCATGCGGACCGTGAGATCGCCGGACGCGAGAGACTTCAGGGCCTGATCAACTTCTCCGACCAGAGCGGTTGTCTGCTCATCTGCGGCCGGTTTGGACGATGGCAGGGGAGCGGCTTCCACCTGTTCCGCGCCCACAAATACGGTCTGATGGAAACGGCCTTTGGCGTCATTCAAGCCGCTGAAGCCACCCCGAAGGGTTCTGGTTGCCCCGTGTCCATCAGCGAATACAAGCGTTCCCGAAGCGGCCTTGCCGGATGCGGCGGCGGCCCACATGTTTTGGAACGCATTGCTATCCGCAAAACGTTCGTCCAGCCGGGCCGCCAATGCGGTGCCTGCAATCTCCGAATCCTCAATGCCGAGGCATTTCAGGAAATTCTGGTTGGCGTAGCGAATGCTCCCGTCCGGATTAACGGAGAATACGCATTGCGCAGCGTGGAGGGCCTCGTAGAATTCCATCTGGTTGGTCGTAGTTGAGCCTTTTTCCCAAAGTGCCTTTTGCACTTTCGCAAGACCCTTGCTGATCTGACCAAACTCGTCAGCGTCATAGGTGTCCGAGAGTGTGTCGAGTTTGTTGTTTTCGAGGTCATCCACCCGCGATTTCAGTCGTTTGGCGCTACCCGACAACAACAGACCAAGTCCTGCGGCGGCGGCAAGAACTATCAGTACGGCCACAATTACATCGACGAAAGGGAATCCAACGGATGCCGATTCCGCTGAAGCTGAGGCAGCTTTGCCAACGGCAGCGTTCCGCTCCAACAGCATCAGGCCGATGGCAACCAGTCCAGCGGCTGCTGAAACCGAGAAGACCTTGGGAAACACGGGGAGATCGCGGACGAATTTCATGGGTACGCCTTTCACTCAATACCTGCGAAGGCATTGGCAAAGTTACTGAACTCTTGGAAGCCGGGGAGGAGTGTCCGGGCAGTGTCACGCGTGCATTCAGTTTCTGAAATTCTGATAGACACGATGATCTGTCCCTGCGACGCCGGTTTACGCTACATGGACCGGGCCCCGTAAAAACCCGTGAGGGAGGACTCGGTCGTCCGCGCCATGTAAGGGCAGTAAGGTAAAAGGCCCATTAATCATGACAGGCTTTCGGACGCCTTTGGCATTTTGCCCCGGCCGATCACGAAAAAGGGCCGATCATGATAATGATCGACCCGACAGTCCGTGATTTGTTTTAAAATCCAGAGGCCTTAGAGAGGATCGAAGAAATATTCTCCATCCTCACCGTTTTCTGCCGGCGTCGGATCGCCAGCCAGACGATGCGCGAGATCTTTCAAATGCAGGTCGCCGGTCGCGTCGTTTTTCGACATGCCCAGATTTCCGGGAACACTGGCACTAAGTTTGTCGGCAAAAGCTGACAGGTCGCCAAGGATCTGGGCAAGGTAATCCATACGCTGAAGCTTGAAAATCGCGTCGCAGGGTTTGTCGCCCAGGGCCTCAACCACCTCATGGATCGTATCCTGGACGCCAAGGGCCGCCTGCTGTGCCTGAGCCAGTTCCTCAGAAAGCGCGCGCAGTGCGTCATTGATGTGTAAGTTCGAACCCGCCGGGTCCGGCTGCCACGAAAGTTCAGTCATTTGTAGCCCCCAAAAACCTGGGCTCCGCGCCTTCGTCGCGAAACCCACCCCGCCCCACACGGGATGTCAGATCGCCGGCAATCAGACCTTGCGGTAGGTTGTCACACCAGCGGTTTCAAACAGTGGTACCTCAAGAGTGTTGATACGTTCTGAATGACCCACGAACAAATATCCTCCGGGCATCAGTTTCTCGGCAAAGCCATCGAATATGTTGATCTCCAGTTCGTGCTCAAAATAGATGACCACGTTACGGCAGAAGATGAAGTCAAACCTGCCCTTCATCGGCCAGGGACCGGTAAGGTTCAGTTGTTTGAAGGAAATCAATTTTCTGGGTTCCGGACGAACCGTATACATCCGGTCCTCGCCATTTCCGCTGACCTCGAAGAATGAGTTTTTCTGGGCGTCGGTCACCCCTTCCATGAGGTTGATCCCGTATTTGCCCTTCTCAGCCGTCGAGAGCACGACATGGTCAAGGTCGGTAGCGAGAATCTTGATGTCGTGGCGCAGTGCGTCGGGCATCATTTCAAGAATCGTCATGGCGATGCAGTAGGGTTCCTGGCCGGTGGAACAGCCAGCGGACCAAATACGCACCCGGCCGCCGGCGCGGGCGCGCTCAATCAGCGGTGGAAGTACGCGGGTCTTTAGGTCCTCAAAGTGATGCGGTTCGCGGTAAAACCGCGTCACATTCGTAGTGATGGCAGAAATCAGGTTGGGACGCTCGTCCAGTGCCGCGGCATCGGTCCCGCTGACGAGTTTGCAGTAAGCCGAAAACGAATGCATTCGAAGAATGCGAAGCCGCTTGGCCAGCCTTGCCTGAACCAGGGTTTTTTTGCTTGGTGGCAGGGAGATGCCGGTCATACCCTGTACGAGTGCGGCTAGCTTGTTGAAGTCTGCTTCAGAGAGGGCGTCCTCAACTACGTCCGTCGGGGCGAACTCCGACGGACTGCTTGTGATGTTCACGCGGCTTCTCCGAGCGCTTTGGGAAAGATGCGTGCCAGGTCAAGGATACGGATCATGCGGTCATCAATTGACATGATACCCTCGACATAACCCTGGGAGCTCTCCGCACCCATGGTGGGCGTGGGTTGGATGTCGTTCTGTGAAACGGTCAAAATGTCCGACACGCCATCGACAACGAGTCCAATCAACTGGGATTCGACCATCGCTACTATAATGACGTCGCGGGCCGTGGCCTCGCGTGCCGGAAGACCAAGGCGTTCGGCCAGATCCATTATTGGCAGAACCGCGCCCCGCAGGTTGATGAGACCCCGAACATAGTGCGGAGAATGGGGCAGGGGCGTCGGCTGGGTCCAGCCACGGATTTCACGAATGTTCATGATGTCGATACAGAAATCCTGTTCCGACAGTCGAAATGTCACGATCTCCCGGGATTGGGACACGTCAAATTCCTGTTCCTGGTCACTCATGGTACTATCCTGCTAGGGCGAATGAACTGTTGTGGGTGGGGCCGCCGCCTTGCGCGTCGTTGACAATGGCGTCCGGGTCGAGGATCAGAGCGATCCTTCCATCCCCAAGGATTGTGGCCGCGGCTATTCCGGAAACCTCGCCGTAGTTTTCCTCAAGGCCCTTGATTACAACCTGTCGCTGATCCTGAATCGAGTCGACGACGAGCGCGCGCTGGCCTCCGTCACTGGTCTCGATCAGAAGGATCACACGGTCGTTATAGTTCTCAAGTTTCGGCCCGAACCCGAGCTGATAGGCCACGTCGATGGTCGGTACGAACTCTCCGCGCACCTGAAGAACGGATTCACCGCTTCCAAGTGGGTGGATCTGTGCCTCTTCGGGTTTCAGCATTTCGAGGATGGCCGAGAGCGGGACCACGACCGTTTCCGATCCGACACTGACGATCATTCCATCCAGAATTGCCAGGGTCAGGGGCAGCGAGATGCTGAAGATCGTACCCTTGCCCGGATTGGAGGAAATGTTGATCCGTCCGCCAAGGCTCGCGATGGAGCGTTTAACAACGTCCATGCCGACGCCGCGGCCGGATAGGTCGGAGACCTTCTCCGCCGTAGAGAATCCCGGTAGGAAAAGAAGGTTGTCGATTTCGGAGTTGCTCAGTTGTGCATCCGGCGAAATCAAACCTTTGTCGACGGCAATCTGGAAAACCCTTTCGCGGTTGATCCCGGCCCCGTCGTCTGAAACCTCAATCAGAACCCGACCTGAACGGTGTTCCGCGATCAGGCTGACCGTGCCGACCTCATCTTTGCCCGCCGCCGTGCGTTTTTCCGGTGACTCGAGGCCATGGTCGACCGCATTGCGGATCATGTGCGTCAGCGGATCGGCAAGCCGTTCGATGACTGTTTTGTCGACCTCGGTCATCTCACCGTCGGAGACAATGTTTACCTTCTTGCCGGTTGCGTCGGCAGCCTCGCGTACAATCCTCGACATGCGCTGGAACAGAGATTTCACCGGTTGCGCACGAATGGCCAGAACGCTTTCCTGAACCTCTCGGGTCAGGTGTTTGAATTCCTCGAGACCGACAGCGATTGAGGTCGAATTCGCAAGACCCGACTCCACAACCGACTGCGAGAGCATGGCCTGATTGATTACAAGCTCGCCGACCAGGTTGATTAGGCGATCAACGCGGTCAAGGTCAACGCGAACGGTGGCGTTGCCACCGCCTTTAGCGGGTTCCCTAGCCTTCTCCGTTTTCGGCGCAGGCTTTTTGGCTGCGGCAGGTGCCGGTGTGGCTGAAGCTGGTTTTTCGGGGTCCGCTGACGCTGCAGGTGCATCGGCGGGAGCATCGGAAACCTGCGCAGGCGCGCTATCGGCCTGCGCCTGCGGCTTTGGGGCGGGGACGTCGACCTCCATGTCGGCTTCCGTTTCAGCAGTTTCAGGCTCTGCTGGTGCATTAACGCTGCTGATCACAAGATCACAGTCGCCTTCCACAAATTCGAAGACTTCCGCCAGACCGGCTTCCGTCGCTTCCGACTTGATTCGAATTTCCCAGCTCAGGAACGACTGACCAGGATCAATGTCCTCGATCTCCGGTATGGCCGAGATATCGCATTCGATCTCTGCGGGCTCATCTTCGACGGCCAGTTCGCAAAGGTCACGAATAAGAAGCGCGGGGTCGCTTCCGCGTTCGTAGAGTCCTGAATGCGGTTTGAATTTAACAAGGTAATTTGTGAAGGATGCGCCTCCATCCGCCTCTTCTGCTGCCGCAGGTTCTGCTACAGCCGCCGGTTCATCGGCGCTGGCATCGGCTGGACCTTCGTTCGCCAGGAGTGCCTGAAGTTTGACAATCTGGGCATCCGCGCGGGACTGGTCAAAGTCGGTACCGTCCTTACAGGCGTAAACCAGATCGTTAAGGATGTCGGCCGACCGCTGAAGCTCGGTCAGAACCTCGTCGGTGGGTTCCAGACGGTTCGAGCGCAGGGCATCCAGAACGGTTTCAAAGTTGTGGGCAAACCCGACAAGATCCTCAAGGCCGAACGCTCCAGCGCCACCTTTCATGGAGTGAACCGCGCGGAAAATCGTGGCTACGGTTTCAGCTTCGGTTGGATCTTCCAATAGCTGTTCGAGACCATCCTGCAGGGCTTCCAGAAGTTCTTCGCATTCCACGAAGAACATCTGTTTGATTTCCTCCATCGGATCCATGTGATCAGCGCCTCCTTGCGCAATCAGTTCGCGACACGCCGGATGGCGGCAATCAGTTTGTCCTTGTCGAACGGCTTTACGATCCAGCCGGTCGCGCCGGCATCGCGTGCCCGCATCTTGAGTTCCGGCGCACTTTCCGTCGTCAGGACGAGAATCGGCGTCCCACGGTAATTCTGCTGTTCACGCACACCCTCGATGAATCCGAATCCATCCAGCTTGGGCATGTTTATGTCGGTGATGATCACGTCCGGCGGCGTCATTTCCTTGAGTGTCTCGAGACCGTGGACACCGTCCTCCGCCAGCGACACATCAAAACCCTGCGGAGCAAGAGCTGCGTGCAGAAGATCCCGCATCGTTTTGGAATCATCAACGGCAAGGATATTCAAACTCATGATGTAGCCTCATTGGACTTGAAAGACTCGGGGCTGAGGCCAATTCGTTCCAGCGTTGTCAAAAACGCTTCTGAAGGATTAACCAGGTTAAGTTTGCACTGGTCCACGGTCCAGCTTTTCGCAGCGGCCAACAGGACCTGCACGGCGGCGGTAGAAAGCGATTCGACCCGGCTGGCGTCGACATCAACATCACGGCCCATGTGGGACTGGAGCTGCTGCGACAGTGCATCCGCCTGCGGCATCGATAGTTTGGGTTCCAATTCGATCAGCACGGTTCCACCGCTATCGGCTTCAACAGAAGTTTCGTCATTGGGCATTCGCCATCCATCCGTTTTTGCTTGCGTCGTTCGTCACGGGGAATCGATTGTGGCAGGGTCGGGGTCCGGACACGGATGGACAGGAAGCACCCGCGCTAAAAGCAAGTGAAACAGTTTCAATAAATGCACGGTGGAGTGTCATATTGGCCTGTTTTCCGTCTCGTTCTGTCTGTCTGGACTGAATGAACTGCGCCAATCCCGGTAACTACTGGTACTGGTCCATTTCCATAGACGTGTTGTTCGCAGGGCTTGCTTAAGAAACGATTACTCTGCCGAAACAGTTTTCCGGCCTGCATGTGGGGATGACAGGCCCAGTTGTCCGTTCATGTGAAAATGTCTGCGAACCTGCCGGTGCCTAGATTTTTACTTAATGAAGGCGTTTGTCTGCCCCACGGGTTTGTGACTTTTTAACGGTTGGTATCAGAAAACAGGGCACCAACTTCATAAAGAGTGAGAAACATGCCTGAAGCAAAAAGCCTGACAGCATTAGTAGTTGATGACCAGCAGACCATGCGTGCCATGGCCCGCCTGGTTCTCAAACAAATTGGCGTGTTGGACGTTGCGGTCGCCGCGAGCGCCGAAGCCGCGATTGAACAGATCGGCGGCAAGAAGTTTGACGTCGTTATCTCCGACCTCAACATGCCGGGCATGTCCGGTGTTGAGCTGGCCGAAAAGCTCAAGGCCGACCCCGCCACCAACGGCATTCCGTTTTTCCTGGCAACGTCCAAGGCCTATCAGGATCAGGCCGGCGAAAACGTGGATCACTTCGTCGCCAAGCCGTTTATGGTGCCCGATCTGAAGGAAGCCATTGAGACACATCTCGGAACGCTGACCTGAGCCGCAACCGCGGATAAATCATCGTCGCTCTTTAATCGAATTCCAGCCGGTTTCGAAACTTTTAGCGAAAATCGGACTGAAAAAAGAATACGGAACTGTTCAAACCGCCCCCAGGGGGGCGGTTTTTTTATGCGGTGTTGGGAGAGGGTATGGGCATCTCAAGGATGCCCATGGATCAGGTCAGACTGCGGCTGATCTGATCGGTGACACGATCATCCAGGTCTTCCTTAAGCTTGACGACCTTCTTGTCCTTGTACGCACCAAGACGTCCTGTCGCGATGACCGATTTTTTGGAGCCCGGATGGGACATTGTCAGTTCGACATTGTTGGTCGCATCATCCGGCAGCAGCAGATAATCGCCTTTGGCGAGATCCTGGATCTGGCCAATGCTCATTTTTTGTTTGTGGATAACGGCATCAATGCCCACAGGCGCAAGAGATGCCGCGCGGCGCATCTGTTTCTTCCACAGATCCCGGGGGCGGCTGTCCTCGGCTACAACATTTTCCTGCATCGAGGCATAAATAACATCGAGCGTCGCAAGCGGCAGCAATACCTGCATCATGCCCGATCGCGCGGCGTCGCCCATGTCCATGGCAATATTGAAGGCCAACAGGTCGACATAGTCTGCCGCATACCGCGTTTGCGTAATGTCCTGACGGATCTCCGTAATGGAGATCTTCTTTGTCATTGGTTTGCCAAACGCGGCGGTCAGGGCCGCGACAAATCCCTGCATCATTGCATCCATCGGAAGCCGGCACATGGAGGTGTCGATTTCGGTAAAGGACCGTGTAATCGCCATTGGTGCCGTGGAGGGATCGCCCCCGAGCATGAGGTCGACAAGGTGATAGGTGAAGTCCGTATCGAGAACCATCAAACCATTGATCGTCGCGTGTTCCACGTCGATGAAACCCAGCATGGACGGAACGGATATGTCCTGATTGGCTTCCGCTACCTTGATGATCTTGTTTTCAAGAACCATCGCACTGACCGTCGTCTTGATCAGGGGGCGCAGTTTTTCCTCAATCTGGCGGGCAAAGGTCTGGCCCAGCAGATCGGGATCGGGCAGCGGTGAGCGTGCGACACCGGTCTGATTAAGCTTCCGCTCCAGCAGGGTTTCACCAGCAGCCATTGATCCATCTCCATTTGAGTCCAATTGTATTAAAGAAGTTAATGGTTACTGAAACCTGAACGGTCTGCACCGCGCGGTGACAATCACCCCGGGAATCCGGCATACGGTAAGAAAAAGGCGGCAGGACATTTAATCCTGCCGCCGAAAATGGGTGGTGGTGGGTCGTTCGTTTGTGGATGGACCGAACCGATTCTAAAGCGTTTTGCGTTTAATCTGAGGCATACCCTGCAGCTTTGAGGAAATTCCAGCACTCCTGCGGGTCGAACAGATCGCAGATGTCTCCGAGCGCCTGAAACAATGTTTCAAAGGTTCTGGCGCCGATGCGTCGCAGGTGGGCTTTGAGCTTCGAGAAGGCCATTTCGATGGGATTGAGATCGGGACTGTATGCGGGCAGGAACAAGAACCAGCAGCCGCGCTCTTTCAGGGCTTGTGCCGCACGCGGGCTTTTGTGGGTGGACAGGTTGTCGAGGATCACAACTGTTCCGGGTTCGAGCGCCGGGGCCAGTTGGGTTTCGATGTAAGTGTCGAAGGCCGGACCGTTCATGGCTCCCTTGATCACCCACGGTGCGATCAGGGCATCCTGCGTCAGCCCTGCGATGAAGGTCTGCGTGCCCCATTTGCCAAAAGGTGCCCCGGCATAAAGCCGCTCACCGACAGGGGCCCGACCGCGCAACCGTGTGAGGTTCGTCTTCACGGCAGTTTCATCGATAAAAACCAGCCTGTGCGGCTCCGCGCGCATACGGGGCTGGCGGCGCTTGATCCAATCACGGCGGGCCTGGAGCAACGCCGGTCGGTCACGTTCCGCCGCGATCAGTCCTTTTTTTATATGACAGTCCGGCGCGTTCGAGCGCGCGGTGCAGCGAGGAGAGCTGTACTTCCACGCCATGTGTCTCTGCGAGGGCGGCGGCCAGTTCCTTGAGCGTGATGTCCGGTTCGGCCTGCACGATCTCCAGCAAAAAGTCCCGGTGCGGGGCGAGTTTGCCGAACCGGCCGGCGGTACGACCTTGCGGCTTGGGAACCGCCGTGCCGTGTTTACGGTGCTCCGCTGCCAATCGCACCGCCGTGGCTGCGCTCACACCGAACAGCCGCCCCGCTGAACGGGCCGAATTGCCCTTAGCGACGTAGGCGCAAATCCGTTCCCGAAGGTCCAAAGAGTAAGGTTTGCCCATGATCCACCTCCAAACAGAAGTGAATCAGACGAAGGCGGGCTTGTGAATCCCAATTCGATTCAGATCAAACGCAAACCGCTTTA
>NZ_JBNAFV010000023.1:0-54763 GCF_049800875.1 Amaricoccus tamworthensis
ACACCGTCATTGGAGTGCCACGAGACCACGAAGCCCCCATCGGACAGGGCGGTGACCGTGGGGCTATGCTGGTAGCTGTTGGTCTCCGAGTTGACCAGGAATTCGGGCCCGTCCGGCGTGCCGTCAGCCGCGAAGAGACGGGCCTTGATGCCGGAACCACTGGTGTCGTCGACACCGTCAATGGAGTACCACGAGACCACGAAGCCCCCATCGGACAGGGCGGTGACCGAGGGGTTAGACTGGTAGCTGTTGGTCTCCGAGTTGACCAGGAATTCGGGCCCGTCCGGCGTGCCGTCAGCCGCGAAGAGACGGGCCTTGATGCCGGAACCACTGGTGTCGTCGACACCGTCATGGGAGTACCATGAGACCACGAAGCCCCCATCGGACAGGGCGGTGATTGTGGGGGTATACTGGCTGCTGTTGGTCTCCGAGTTGACGAGAAACTCCCCGCCCAGCTTCTGATAAATATCCGCCATTTTCTGTGTCCCCCGACAGTGTGTTTCAGACGTCCCGGCCGCCCCGCACCCCGCGGCGGCCCGGTTCTCCGGTTTCTAATTCATGTGAGTGTCCCGCGGGCCCCTCCGGCCCCGGTCCGGTGGTGGTTGCGTGCCTCATCACGCCCCCTGACATCCTCCCGCGGGCGCTCCGCCCCATGCTCCACACGCAACGGCCGGGCATGGCCGGGTTACGCGAAACGGAAACGGGATACGGAGAGTTCGGCACGGGAAATCTGATCCAATGAATTGATATGTATTACAAAAATATTCGGCCGAAATTTTGACCGGTTGCACAAATAAAGAAATGACACTGGCGACATTAACCAAAGTCAAAAGTGTTTCAAGAGGAAATTTCAGGCGGGTTTATACCGCCATGGCCGCCAGATCAGGAAGCCTGTTAAAAAACAGGCGGATGCAATACCGCATCCACACAATCCAGAGTGTTTGAAGTTTGGACGCCCGCCCAAAACACGGATTTTGGGTCCGGGTCCGGTCGACTTCGCCAGCCGACATGTCGAGAAACCCGAGTGAGGAGCGGCCTGGAGGACATTCCTGACGCAGATGATTTCGTCGTTACAGCCAGAGCATGCCAACGTCACCATACGTCCCCGTGCCGAAACCAGGCATGTCCTGGTCAGCGCTTATCAGCCCGGACGGTCTGACGTCGTATTGGGCCTCTGACGGCTGTAAGGCGTGGACTGGATGGTCATCGGGCTCGTCTGCTGAACCAAAAACAAACCCGTCATCAGAATTTTTCGCCGCCAGGGCGTCGCTTTCAGAAACACCAGGCGGTGCCAACCCACCGTTTGCATCACCTATTTCCACCGTCAGGACCGCACTGCTCTCATGCCCTTCCGCATCAACAACCGTGTAGGTTATCTCCTCCACCCTGTCGTCGGAGAACTTTCTCAGGGGGTTTACCCGTATTCTGTCCCCCACGATCGAAACAAGCGATGTCACGCCGGTATAGTCGACATCAACGAGCGTCAGGCTGTCGCCGTCCGGCCCCCCGTCATTCCGCAGGACGTCGACCATCACCGTTTTGTTCTGTTCAGTGCCGATTGCGTCGTCCACCGCGACCGGTCCGCTTTCCTCCCACGGATCCAGAGGCGGTGTCGGGTCATCAGGTACACCAATCTCCACTTTCAGTACCGCACTGTCGCTTTTACCGTCCCCGTCCGTCACTGAATACGACACCGTTTCGATTCTGTAGTCTTTCGCTGCGTACAGCGGATTGACCACGATCTGCCCATTTCGGATCGAAACGATTGACGTGCTCCCGAGGTAGGACACATCTGTCAACGTCAGGGTATCGCCATCCGGGTCACTGTCGTTGGCCAATACGTCAATTGCGATGGTTCGGTTTTGCTCCGTTGATGCAGTGTCATTCACTGCTACGGGTGCCTGGTTTTCCACAACGAAAAGATTATCGGGTGTCGGATATTCGGGAGACCCGACGCTGCGCACCAAAAGAACCCAGTCGCTGTCCGTGTCAGTGGGCGGATCTCCGAACGCCGACACACCACCACCCGAGACCTGCCCGGCTGTTATGAGCTCTCCTTCGGAACGGGGATCATACCAGAAAACATCAAATATTTTGCCTGACTGATCGGTCAGGTCGAGACTGATGTCAGTCGCCTCTCCGTATGGAGCGTAAACGACGTAGTACCGTCCCTCCAGCGCCATGACGAAATCATTGTTGCCCGGCGTCAGGCCATCGGCCTGGGACATGGCCCAAAACGGAATATAGTTGTTAAAAAAATGAGTCGCTGAGGCGGTCCATTCCCAGACGGAGGCATGTGCTTCAAACGTATCATAATTCTGATCGAGGGAGTGTCCGGAGGTATCTTTAAAGTACCAGTTTCCACCCGATCCGCCGGCGGTAAGCGCACCCCAAAACGCCTCACGAAGAATTACTTCGTTTTCCCCGTCAGGGTTATTGGAGTATGGCTCGATGATGCTGTTTGGCCCCGAGTCCTCGTCCCAGGCCAATACCCATTTTTTCCCGGACTCTGACGATTTTTCCCGGTACTCGATAATCTCTCTGCGGATATTCCGGGCACCTGTTTGAAATGAAGTGCCATCAAAATAACTGTTCCCAACGAGCGGATCATATACTTGATTGATCTCAGCGGGATAACTGTGAACTACGACCAAATGGTCGTAACCGTCCACTGACTTCAGGTATTCAGCCTGATCAGCGCGTTCCTGTTCAGTGTTGGTGTTTTCCTCACCGATGTTCCACTGCAGTGCATTGTTATGACCAAAACGGGCGACCATTTCGCGAATATATATCATTCGCTCAACGCTCAGTGACGTATCAGCAGCTACAGTACCCCCATTCAGTTGCTGGTCATTTTCCGTTTCCTGCAGGAGTATGTTTTTGTAGATGCCCTTTTCGTCCATATGGTCAAAGACAATATCCCACTGCGACAGCTTCGAGATGTCGTAGGTCGAGAACTTGTCCAACTCGTCGTTGGATAGCCCCTGGTCAAATTTTGGCGTATTGGCGGCATTGAACGTCCAGGGCGACACGTCCCGCGCGTCTCCTCCAGAGGTGTTTGTCAACAGGTAGACCGTATTCAGACCGTTTTCGGCGAGATAGTTGGCAGCCCCAATAATTGCCTTGCCTTTTCCGCCATCCCACGTCGGATCGCCAATGTTATACCCTTCAAGATGTGTGGCGTAGTCGTGTCGCCCATTTGGGGTATTGTCGAAATCCGTACTGGCCAGGAAATTTTCCGGAATACCCGGGCCGCCCCGGATAAAATAGTCTCCGTCGCCCTGATGTTGCAGGTAATGCGTTCCCTCATCCTGCAGAATCATACCCTTGGCACGAATATCGCTATCAGGTTTGTCGGACTCCCGGACAGCGATGCTGCCGCTGGTCCCATTGATGAAATCCACCGCTCTCCCCGCCGATGGGTCGATGTCATAGGGTATTGATGCAACGTCAGTCCCGGTTCGGAAGGAAGCTTCATATTCCCAAACGCCGTTCGAGGGCGGATTGAAATTGACCCGCCATATGGCACCGGTTGTGGCATTGGTGTTTGCCGCGTCGCCGTCCGCGGCAAAATATCCTGGTAAAGTTATGATCTCACCGGAAGCATCGTTACGAAATGTCACATCCAGCCTATAGTCACGGAACGTGGATGGCTCTTCCGAAAACTCAAGTGGCGACTCAAAATCGAGCGTGATTTTATGCCAGGTCATTCGCTCGCCGGTGATTTTAACCATCTGTGCCTCCTACCACTTTTTCGGAAGTCCTCGCGGACAAGCTGAAACTAATTTCGGTTTCTGGATGTGAATTTCGGGCATTTTCGCTCTACGAGAAAATTTCAAGAAAGCCGCGTGACAAAGATTGGAATGCACTCGTTAGGAAAGAAAGGGTCCCAAAATTTTGAATAGCTTTAAGATTAGCTAATAATTCAAAATCGTTACAGGTATCTAATCAACTTGCAAATTATTACAGCGGATATCCGCCTACCTGGACACCTCTGTGGTTGCCGCCCATAGCGCAAGAAGATTGTAACCAACGAGGGAGTGATTGAGCGCGCGCTTCTTTCAGGCTTGGTTTGTGCGGTTTTTCCGCTGGTCGGTATGGTGTGCGCAGGATCAGGTCCATATCTGCATTGCGAGCTTTTGAGGCTTCGGGTGTCCAACTGGTTTTCCCAATCCGGATCAGCGATCATTTACCCACGCTGGTTGTCGTCTTCTCACACTCCCCGTTCCAATGACGTTCCTGTAGCGTGCTGATAAGTCAGCAAGCCGGAACGACCGGCCCGGGATCTCTGTAAACTTCCTTTCTGGTCGCAATTGCCCAGATCATCCGCGCCATTTTGTTGGCGAGCGCAACAGCGACGAGCATTCTTGGCTTACGGTCCTTCATGCGATCAAGCTAGGCCCCCTCACGGATTGATTTCCGTCCAAGCCAATTGAGGCGCGACATGGCACCGATAATCAGCAGGCGCAGGATGTCACGTTGACCTGCTTTTGATACCCGTCCCAATCGCGGCTTCGCTTTCAGACATGCGTGCGCTGTCCCGACGCTGACATTGCAGAGACCTACGACCATTTGCAACTCAACCAAAAGATATGTGTCATTGGCACCTACCTTATGGCATACTCAAGTCAGGCGTTCCCGTTTTGATATGCGGCGAGCATGTCAGCCAACACATCATTGAGCCGCCTGCCCTCTTTGTCCCTAAGCGTGTTGAGTTGATTTCGGAGGTCAGATGAAACGTAGATGCGCCAGTACGTCATGTCTTCGTTCAACGGTGGCCGCCCACGCCTTGGCACGGATGCAACTTGAGTTGTATCCGTAGAGCGGTTGAACCCATTCGCACGCCCAGCGGCGGCAACGGCTTCCGCATCGGCACGAGGGCGGGCGCTTTTCTTCTTTCGCTTCAGCCCTGCCCCAATCTTTGGCTCCGGAGCGGCCTGTTGATCATCGCCGCTCAGGTTCAGGAATGTTCCCGCCATCATTGTGCCTCCAGTATTTCTGCGAGTTCCTTGCCAAGCCTTGCGGTATTATTGATCGCACTTTTGACGGATTGATTGTCTTGTAGCTCGAAGAGGGTCTTGCCCTCTGCCATGACTCTTTCAAAAGGCGCGCGACGCATGAGTTCGGTTTGCAGGCGAGCGACCCCTGCCCCGTCCAGTTCTGCCAGCAGCTCTTTGTGAGATTTAGTGACGATTGCAGCGTCGGTTTGCGTAATCAAAATACGGGCTGGCACCGCCCGTCTGGCGGCACGCCCCGCATCGCGGATCATTTTGAGAGCCGCGCCCGCCGCATCCCCATCCAATGCACTCGGGCGCATCGGAACGATACAAAGGTCGGAAGCCGAAGCTGCGTAGGACGCCATAAGGCCCGCAACACCTTCGAGGTCAACGAACACCAGGTCGTGTTTATCCTCTGCCGCCTCCAAAGTGTCGAGAATTGAGCTGTCAGACGGGTCTGAAATTACCTTGAAGAGCGGATCGCCAAGCTTCTCTTCATTGCGCTTTCCAAGCCAAACGCGCGCGATGCTTTGCCTGGGGTCAGCGTCAACGATGGCAATTGAGAGATCTTCGTTCTTTGCGAACACCGAGGCCAACGTCAGTGTTGCGGTAGATTTTCCACAGCCACCCTTAGGTGAGAGGACGCTTACAATCATTTGTCTGCTCGCTGTTTTTCTTTTTTATATGCCGTGCCACAAAATATGTCACGGCATTTTTTATATGCGGCATATTATATGTCGTGATACTTTATACGGCATATAATATGCCTTATCTTCCTGAAGTGCGGTCCATTTCCGGCAGAACCCAATGAAAGCACTATCAGGGTTTCGCGGTGGTTTGGGATGTTAGCTGCACCACAAGAGCTATCGGGATATCAGCTGCACTTCATTTCGATAAATTGCTGATATCATGGCCTTGGAGCAAATTTTCAGGCCTGATCGTAAGTTTGCAACTCCAAACGCATCGAATATTCAAGTACAGAGATACTCCCTTTCGTCGTGATGATAACCATGTCGCTCTCAAGACGAATGGCGTAGTCGGGAATATGGCCGTGCATTTCATCTTGGTCGGAAATTGCCTTTACCAAACGCCGGAATTCCCGCGAACTCGACGCTGAACCGCACTTTTTCTGAAGTGCCGTTAAACTTATCCGCCAACTTGCCTTTTGTCCGCAATGTTTATGCGCCAGTTCGTAGATGCGTCATTCGAACGGCTTGCGAAGTCGGAAACGCGAAGGGCAGCAGAAATTGAGGCCTCTGAACTGGGTTGATCAGGTCGGTCTTACGAACTTCCGTGTTTCTCAAACCATTTCCGGCAGAATCCAATAAAGGCGCGATCAGCGTTGCGAGGGGGTTCGATACACCATTCACGCCACTCACGTTCAAGAAAGCGTACATCCCATCCAGGAGCAGCATGTCGCGCCTCTTCGTATGTATCTGATTGTAAAGGAGGGATGTCGGTCTCCATGAGTGAGTGGGGGGACATTGTGCCACGATTGCGAAAAGTCACCATGTCTGTCCCGGCGTCGAACGAAACGCTATAATCGGGCAGGTGATCATGCCGTACCAAATCGCGGATCATCTGCCTAAAGCGCTTCTCGGGGCTCTGAGCGCCGGTTTTCTTCAGAAGCATCCCAAGACTAATCTTCCAACTGTCTTGCTGACCGCAATGTTTACGGGCAATCTCATAAACCCGGCGCTCAATGGGCTTGCGCAACCGAAAATAGTCTCGGTGCAGCGTGAGCACTTCCTGCGCCCGTATCGCATTGAAAACCCAATCTGAAAGTTTTACCTCACACCAAAGCAGACGGCCATCGAGACCGTGCTTGCGACGGAGCGCCGCCGCATCGATCAATCCGAAATTATCATACTGCTCCTCATCACCAGTTTGAAGATTGGTGCTTATTCTCGTACCGGACAACCGATCAAGCGCTTCTGCAAGCGCCTTGTAATCCTTCCCCGCGGTGCCGCGATTGGTGAAGATCAAAAGATCATGGGAGTTGATCCGGACGCGCTGGGAAACAGCTTCACCATTCCGCAGCTTTGCCATTATCTGGCTAATGCAATAGATCAGGATGTCCTTGTCGTAGATCGTCGCAAGGCCTTTCACACTTGGCGTAATCTCCAACCAGTTCCCATTGTGCTCGTAACGGCGGACCGCAGTCTCTGGTTTCTTTGAAAGAGAATAAAAGGGATGCTCCATCTGCGCGATAATGTCCTTGAGCACGGCATCCGCGACGTCGCAGATAAAGAGATCGTGCTGTGGATGTCGATCAGGCAACAACGGGCTATAATCAGTCATCACGCGTTTCGGGGTTTCAGTTACCATTGCATCAAGTTCGGGGTTTTAGTTACCAATGTCAAGATTCGGGGTTTTGGTTACCGAGATTCGGGGTTTTAGTTACCGAGATTCGGGGTTTTAGTTACCGAGATTCGGGGTTTTAGTTACCGAAGCCTCAAAATAATTATTATATTTCAAATACTTATATTACCTTATCCACAACGTAACACTATACTTAACACTTTTTAACACAGGAAAGAGGTCCAAATGCCTGTGGATAACTCTCTAAAGCCCATCATCGCAGATAATACGCACAGCCTTCCCAACATTATTTGTGGTGCTCCAGGAGCCCCCAAGCAGCACGTATGTGCCAAGGTTGCCCGCTATGAACCGTGCCAGCATCACCGCCGGGATGAACACCAGAAGGAAGGCCGTCAGACCAAGCCAGGGCAGGGCGTTGTCGACCTGGTTGATCCCATATTCCCGTTCCCGGAGATCCTGGTCCATTCTGAACCCCTCCGCCTGGTCCTTAATCAAGACTTTCTCCGCTTCCCAGGTTGTACTACGCAGACCGGCGGTCAGAATCATTGCCAATTCTGGAATTCAGGGTTTCGGCAATTATCCTGTGACAATAGTGGGGGAAGGAGGAAATATTTTCCCATCTTATAGGGCGAAAAAACGAGAATTTACGGTCGCCCGCGTTTTTCAAACCATTTTCTGCAAAAGCCAATAAAAGCCCTATTGGAATCACGCGGTGAATCTAAACCACCATCAGCCATCCACTCGCGCCAGGACTTTTCGAGATGGTGGACATCCCATCCTGGAGCGGATTTTCGGGCCTGGTCGTAAGTTTCCGGCTCCAAACGCATCGAATATTCAAGTACAGAGATACTCCCTTTCGTCGTGATGATAACCATGTCGCTCTCAAGACGAATGGCGTAGTCGGGAATATGGCCGTGCATTTCATCTTGGTCGGAAATTGCCTTTACCAAACGCCGGAATTCCCGCGAACTCGACGCTGAACCGCACTTTTTCTGAAGTGCCGTTAAACTTATCCGCCAACTGGCCTGCTGTCCGCAATGTTTGCGCGCAAGCTCGTAAATGCGTCGTTCGAGTGGCTTGCGGAGACGAAAATAATCACGGTGAAGCGTCAGCACCTCTTTTGATCGAATTGCATTGAAAACCCAATCGGAGAGCTTGATTTCAACCTCCTGCATTCTGCCGTCCCGGGTCTCCCGCACAACTTCCGCGCTCTCAATCAGACCGAAAGTACGAAATACTTCCTGCCCGCCAGTGACAATGTTCGTACTGATCCGTGTTCCGGCCAGCCGCTCAAGCGCGGCCTTGAGCTGGGCATAACCTGTTCCTGCCGTGTTACGGTTGGTGGCCACCAGCATTTCATAAGCCCTAAACCTGACGATCTGCGATACCTGCTTGCCTTCGTTGAGCGCTGACATAAGCTGACTGATGCAGTAGATCAAAATGTCCCGATCATGGACTGTCGCCAGTCCATCAGCGGACGGCTTAATCTCAATTTGCGCGCCCTTATGCTCGTACTTTCGGATCCGTGTGTCAGGCCTGGTCGATAGCGAAAAAATGGGATGTTCCATTGAGGCCATGTCACCTTTGGGAACCGCATCGAAAATATCACAAACAAAAAAATCTCCCTGAGGATAGCGATCCGGTAAAAGGGGCGGGCGAACACTTTTTGGGTCCTCAAAATCATTCGTATTTTCACCCACATTTCACCTCTTTCGTACTTTTACACACACCTTACCACCTTTCGTACTATCACACACGTTCTTTCGTACTTTTACACACGTTCTATCGTACTATCACACACACCCCATTTGGATTCCGTCTTTTTTTCGAAAGGGTTAGAGGAAAAAAAAATTGCTTAACACTATACTTAACACATTTTAACACAAGGAAATGTCCGATAACCTGTGGATAACTCGCCGCCCCCGCCTGATCAGGGATAAAACATACAGGCCTCAACGCCATTGGATGCGGTGCTCCAGGAGCCCCCAATCAAAACGCATGTGGCAAGGTTGCCCGCCATGAACCGGGGCAGTATCGCCGTCAGGCCAATCACCAAAACCACGGCTCCCAGACCGAGCCAGGGCAGGGCGCCCTTGAAACGGCCAATCGCGTATTCCCGTTCCCAAAGCTGGCAGTCGATTCTAAAACCCTTTCCCCGGGCATCCCTGAGAACCTCCTGCGTTTGCCGAGCCGCGGTTTGCAAATCGCCGGTCAGTCTTTCAACCCGGTCAAGACTGCCACCGATCCTGCGGTTGAGGGTTTCCCCGATCATTGCGCCGTAATTTTCCGGGTCGGTTTGTTTCCGGGCCGCGAAAGCAGCCTGCCGCGCCTCCGTGGCGGTTTTGTTGACCTGATCCAGCATGCGGGTCTGGTCATCGACCCCGTCCGAGATGCTGGCCACGGCGGTGGCCAGCAGATCCAGCGTCTCGCGCAGTTCATCCTCCCGGAGCGGAGCAGGGGAGGCGGAAGGACTGGTCATGTGATCATCCGGCATGGAGATATTCCCTTCCCGGTCATGCTGCAGTGGTGGCTGCGACCAGCCCCGCGAATTCAGGATCCGCGTAGTAGCGCAGTTTTTGGGCGATGGCCGGCGGCCGGCCCTGCAGGCGTAGAAGCTGCAGCTCCGGGGCCATGCGCATGATCTCATCAGGGGTGAGCAGATCCCGTCCGGTGATGCCGGTGGCGGTGGTGGGCGCATCTCCCGGCCTGTGGCTTTGGGTGTGGTAGCCGATAGTCTCGCGTCCCATGCTTTGGCTCAGCCATTGCGCCGTCTCGAAATCGTTCACGCCAAAAATCTGCTGCACGCCGGCATTGGCCACGAAGGTTGACGCCCGTGTCCCGTAGAGATCCCGGAGCTGACTCATGTCCTGGAGGATGGGCCAGAGCTGGAGCCCGTAGCCCGCCATCAGCCCCATGGCCCGCTCCACGGCCTCCAGACGGCCCAGAGCCGCGAACTCGTCGAGCAGGAAGAGAACCGGGCCCTGAGGCCTCTCCGGGGCTGTCAGGGGCTCTGGGAGGGCCTCAGGGGTGTTCAGGGTGTCCGTAGCTTTCTCAGGGCTGCTGAGCGGTCCTGTGAGGCTCTCAGAGCCTGCTGTGGAGGTCATGGCGCCCTGTGATGCGCTCCGGGCCTCCGGCAGCCTCTCAGAGCCGTTGTGCGGTCCCGTGAGGCCGTGGGCTGCCTTGGAACCACCTGCAGGCGTGCCTGCCCCTGCCGGGGTGCCTGCCTCCGCGTCGCGGGCGATGTCCTGCAGGGCCTGGGAAACCAGCAGGCGCAGCCAGCGGCTGTAGGCATCCAGTCTGTTGGGCGGCAGTACCAGAAACACCGAGGCGGTGCGGTCGCGCAGATCGGCGAAGGCGAAGTCCGAGCGCGCCATGCTGGCGGCAATGCGCGGACTGTCGAGAAAGTGGGTATGCCGTTGGGCCGAGGACAGCACCGAGGCCGCCTCGCGCTCGGACTTACCAAGGAAGCGGTTGGCGGCCCGGGCGATGAGCCCATGGGCCTCCGTGCTGTCCTGCATCAGCGTGAGCAGTTCCCGGAACCTGTTCGGGGGCAGGGTGAGGTATTCCCGCACGGCGGCAAGACTGCGCCTGTCCGCCTCCTCATGGGCGACACAGAACAGGATCAGTCCCGCGAGCAGGGCCTTGGCCTCCTCGTTCCAGTGCGCCTCCTGTACCTGACCGGGCGGATCCATGACCAGCGCATCCGCCAGCGTGGCGGCATCCTCGTCCAGATCCGGACTGTCGATGCCCAGCCGGTCGAGCGGGTTGTAGGCGGCGGAGACATGCCCCGAGACCCCAAAGGGATCGAGTACGTGCACCGCGCCAAAGCGCTGCCGGGCCGCCCCGGTAATCCGGGCGTTCTCCCCCTTGGGATCAATCACCAGCACCGAGCGGTCCACCGCCAGCAGATTTGGAATGACCGTCCCAACTCCCTTGCCCGCCCGGGTCCCCAGGTGGGCCGGCCCGTCATAGGATAGCCGCCGGCCAATAGCGGGATTGGAGCCAATCACAAGCCCTTCGGTTTGCTCCAGTACCCTTATCTCGCGTTTGTCTAGAAATGTCTAGAAATGTCTAGAAATGTCAGGAAATTACGCCGTGCCATGGCTGTCGCGCTGTGGCCTGACAAGAAACTTCACAACCCCATTGTAGTCAATCCAGATCGCCAGACAGCCATCGGTCCCGCCGATCATGCAGGGGACGATGATCAGCAGATCCCAAACAATCTGCCCCTCATGGGGCTCCAGCAGCAGGGCAGTGAGCACGATGCCCACCAGCCCCCCAATCAGAACACCCGCTCCCAGAGACAGCAGCTGCGACCCGATCACCAAAGGCGCCGTCGCCAGAAACACGATGACCTGAAGAGCCTTCCAGAACCCCACGTTCAATGCCCGCATCATGCCACAGTCCTCCCGGTGCTGCCGCACAGAGTCCGGCCTGCCGCGACATCGGTGCCCGCCATCGCGTAAACCCCACGCCCGCCGTCCTGCTAAATCCGGATTTTGTTTCCCGGATTTGTGGCGGACGAGATTCCGGACTGGCGCATGACCGGGCCCGCACCTCAACCGCCCTAAGGGCGGCCTCGGGCGGTCCGTCTTTTCACCTCCGGCCTTTGCTTTCCGGGGGGGCCGGCCGGAGGGGAAAAGACGGGTCAGGGGCTAGCCGGTTCTGGACTGTCCGGGCGGAGTGGGCGTGGTGCGCGTTTGCGGGCCTGGTATCACGGGAGAGGGCAGGGCGCATGTCCAGCTACCACCTCTCCGTAAAGACCATCAAACGCAGCGCCGGGCGCTCCGCAACGGCGGCGGCCTATCGCGCGGCCGATCGCATTGAGTGTCAGCGCGAGGGGCGGGTGCATGACTATACCCGCAAGCAGGGCATCGAGGAGACGTTTATCCTGGCCCCTGAGGGAGCACCGGACTGGGTGCTGGACCGCTCGGCTTTGTGGAATGCGGCGGAGGCGGCCGAGACCCGCCGCAACTCGGTCACCGCCCGGGAATGGGAACTGGCGCTGCCCTCCGAGATCAGTGCGGAGGCCCGGTCCGACATCACCCGGGAGTTCGCGCAGGCGCTGGAGCGAGATGATAGGTAATGGCCCTGCAGGTCTCAGGCGTGTGGTGGTGCGCTTTGGTGTTTCGCGTTGCGGGCGCCATCCACGTTTCCTTTTTGGGCCTGTGGCGACTCTGTTTCGGGGCCGGTTTCGCGTCTAAAGCTTGTCGCCCTATCAGGAAATTTTCGCGCAATGACCAGCGGGGTAGCGGGCGGCCGTAGTCTCGATCTGACGGATTGCCTGACCGTGGGGCTGCCGTGAGAAATTTGCTCTGTCACGCCTGCTTATATGCCAACGAAAAGAAAGCGGGATCAAACCCCTAGGTCGAAAATAGCTGAACTCACCGAACAGAATCGCGCTTTCCCGTGCTGCCTTTATATCTATATTAACCTTAAACTTAACGTGCAAAAATTACTATTTTCTATATAAATATAGTAAGTTTATTAGTTTGCAAAATAAGTGAATTATAGAAGTATAAACTCGAAACATGAGATCAGCTGCCCTGGTTTTATTCGATAAGCGTGGTGGGCACGATGATTTTGGGGAATGATCTGCAGGTATGGGAAAAGGTGACGCTGGATTTTGAGGTTGGTCGGGATTTTCAGGAATCCGCTGAAACCTTTCGCGATTACCGGCTTGATGTAACCTTCACAAATCCGGACACGGGTACGACCATCGTGGTCCCCGGTTTCTTTGCGGCGGATGGCCAGGCGGCGGAAACCAGCGCCAGTTCCGGGAACGTCTGGCGGGTCAACTTCAACCCGCCCGAGGCCGGGGGCTGGAGCTATGAGGTGTCATTTCGCGCCGGCGAGGACATTGCGGTGAAGCCGGACATGCGAGGTGTCAGTGCGGATGCCATTGATGGCCAAAAGGGCAGTTTGGAGATCGCGCCCAATACCGGTGATGACCAAGCCTCTAAGGGAATGCTGCTTCAGGAGGAGGGCAGTCACTATCTGCGGTTCCAAGGTGACGGCGACTATTTCATCAAGGGCGGACCGGGCGTCCCGGAAAACCTGCTCGCCTATGCCGGATTTGACGGCACCGCGGATGGCCGGCATGACTACGCCACCCATCTGGACGATGCGCTGGCCACCGACCCGACATGGCAGGGTGACGAGGGTCAGGCGGTTCTAGGGGCGGTGAACTATTTGGCAGAAAAGGGGCTGAACACCGTCTATCTTTTGTTCAATACCGCCGGTGGCGACGGCGGCGATGTCATGCCCTGGGTGAATGAGAAGATCTATGACATCAAGAAGAACCTCAAATCCGTCGAGGCGGCCGCAGAGGCGACGGACGGCGTTTCGGTTAAGGATTTCTCGACCTACGACGTTTCAAAACTGGACCAGTGGGGCCGGGTTTTCGATCACATGGATGCCAGTGGCATTTACAGAAACTTCCTGTTTCAGGAAACGGAGAACGACCACCTTCTGCAGGGTGGCACGGCGATGGAGGGTTCCTCGCTTTCGGTGGAGATGGGTGTCTACGTCCGGGAAATGATCGCAAGATTTGGGCATGGCAACATGCTGCAGTGGAATCTTGGAGAGGAAAACACCAACACGCCGGAGGTCCGTGCGGACATGGCGGACCTGGTCAAGCAAACCGACCCGTATGACCATCTCGTGGTCATTCACTCCTATCCGGCCCAAGTAAACGACGTCTATGATCCGCTGATTGGCGAGGAGGCCATGGACGGCACGTCCTTCCAGGTGGCCGCCGGCGCCATCCGGGACCGGACCGAAGAGTTCAGGGAGAAATCGGCTGAGGCGGGTGATCCGTGGGTCCTTTCCTGGGATGAGGATTCCACGCTCAAATCCGCAATTGACGCCTTTCAGGGCGATCCCAATTCGGAAAATGAGGCGGCCTTGCGCAAGGGGCTCTGGGGGCATCTGACTGCCGGTGGCAGCGGGGTGAGCTGGTATGTCCGGGCCACGGAAGGTCACGGATATGACCAGAACATGGACACGTTTGACGGGTTTGAGAGCCTGTGGGGATGGACCGCCGCCGCGACCGAGTTCTTCAACACCCATGTTCCGTTTTGGGAAATGGAGGAGATGGACGGGCTGACTGCCAATGGCCGCGACTATGTCATGGTCGATCCGGGTGAGAGCTATCTGGTGTATTTGCCGCAGGGTGAGGCGGATACGGCCATAAAGCTCGACCTTAGTTACTATGAGGGCGTTGAGTTTACCGGCTGGTGGTATGACCCGCGCAACGGTGGGGGCCTGATTGATGCCGGCAAATTCACGGGCGGCAGTGTCGTTAATGTCGGGATCGCGCCGGGTCAGTTGCAGTATGACTGGGCGTTTCTTCTTAAAAATTCCAAGACGCTGGACGACACACCATCGGATGCGGTCGTTGCAAAGAACGGTCTTGTTGTTATGGAGGCTGAAAGTGCCGACATGGTCGGCTTTTGGCAGGATGGATCCGACATTGAGGGTCATACTGGGGACGGTGCGTTCACCTGGGCCGGCAAGAACCGCTACAAGGAGCCGATCGAAGACAGTACGCTGGAATATAAATTCGCCCTTGAGGAGAGCGGTGACTATCATCTCAGTCTGCGGTGTTACCGGCCGCAGAACGGGGCGGCCTCCGATGTGAACAATGACTTCTGGATTCAGATTGATGACGGCCCCTGGATCAAAATGTATTTCGGCGGTGCACGTGGTGAATGGAATTGGGCAACCCGCCAAGATACTGCCGATGGTCATCTGAAGGCCATTTACGATCTTGATGAGGGCATGCACACCATCAGGATTGAGGGCCGCTCCAACTGGGCCACAATTGACCGTCTTCACCTGAACAAGGGTGGCTTCAACAACAACGCGGACGAGTCGCCATCGGACTATTACGATGGTACGCTTAAGGTTGAGGAGCCCAGACCTGCCCCGGATTTTGCTACCGTTGATCAGGACGGATCCGTTCTGATTGACGTCAAGGCCAACGATTCCGCTGAAGGCGGTATGGCCGGGATTGATCTGGTGAGCGGACCCGCAAACGGTTCCGTGATCATGGTTGACGGTAAATTCGAGTACCGGCCGGATGCCGATTTTTTCGGCGATGACAGTTTTGTCTATGAACTGACCGATGCGAACGGGCAGTCCGCAACCGCACAGGTGAAGATTGACGTTCTGCCCAAAGACAGTGTCCAGGACGATGTGCCTGCGGAGCTTGAGGGTCTGAAGGTTTGGTTTGATGCTTCAAAGGGTGATGCGTCGGCAATTTCCGATCTCAGCGGTCATGGCAATGACGCCTTCGGCACCGGTGTCCACTTTGATGCGGATGTGATGGGCTGGGATTTCAGAGATGCGCCGGCCTGTGAGCTGGAGGATGCGGTCGGCCTGAATCTTGGCATTGCCGCGGAGGGCAAAACGCTCGCCTTTGTCATTACGCCAGGCCAGACCGAACAGCAGGAGGTTCTCTGGGAGCAGGGCGGAGGAGTTCGTGGCATCTCCGTTACTCTGGAGGATGGCCAGCTGCACATGACCGCCTGGAACCTTGATGCCGATCAGGGTGAATGGGGTCCGGTCACCGTGTCAACGGATGTGGAGCCTGGTGTCCGGACGGCGGTATCACTGTTGCTCGATCCTGAAAGCGGCACCCTGACCGGTTACAGGGATGGTGTCGTGTTCGGTTCGGTGGACGGGGTCGGCACCCTTTTCACCCATGGCGATGACATCGGCCTTGGCGGGGTTCAGGGATGGGCGCGTGATGCGGCAGGCAACCTGCTCAGTGAGGATGGCACAGGCGCCTTTTCCGGCCATGTCCATGAGATTGCCGGTTTCGACAGCTGTCTTGACGGGGCCGGGCGCGCTGAACTGGATGCCTATCTCGCTGACAAATGGCTGTCATCTCCGGTGAGCCCGTTTTCCATGGAGGGGCCGTCGATCGAAAAATCGGGCGTCACCTATTACGGCTTTGGAATTGACGGGTCCGCGGAAGGGCCTGTTGCGAAAAACGCCAGGATCGGAGTGGATGACGTGGGGCTTGGCCGCGACATCGACTACCGTCAGAAGAAGGGCGCCGGTGAGATGATCGGCGTTGATCTGGGCGATGGGCTTGATGAGGTCAGCGTGGCCTTGGACGGTCTTGGGGCGCGGAACGGTGCCGAGGAGGCCGCCATGGTGACCCTTTATGACATCAATGGTGCCGCCGTGGACAGCTTTGTCTTCTCGGATAACGGTGTTCATGAGATGAGCAGTGACCGTTCGGTTCACTACGCCACCGTCGAGGCTATGGACTGGATCACGGATGGGGCCAGACCGACCTCGGATGTTGATTTCAGTCTGCTTTGGATGGCGTAGGCCTTACCGCCCGCGTATTGCGAGCCAAATTTCGGTGCCGGTGTCCGCTTCCCTTAACGGGGAGATGGATGCCGGTGCCGGAAAGCGTTTTGGTCAGTGGCTGTGGCGTTCCAGCATTTCGGAATAAAGCGTCAGCAGTGAGCGGAGGTGTTTTTCAGGGCTTACATGCGCCTGAATATCCGCCGGATCAAACGCCGGCAGCGTTTTGATCTCCCGCAGGGCCTGGGCAAGGGCTTCCGGGGTAGCCTCGTGATAGATGTGGCCGTTTTGCCCGTCCGCAACGCATTCCCTTGCGGCACTCCAGGAACCGCAGACAACCGGCACGCCCCGCATCAGCGCCTCCATGGGGACGAGCGGCTGCCCCTCATACCAGAGGCTGGGGAACACCAGTGCCCGGGCGCGCCCGATCCACTCCTGAACCTCGTCGGGTGTCTTCCAGCCGAGGATTTTTGCCTCCGGGTTTTCTACCTCAATTTGCGCCCGTTCCGCGCCGTCGCCGACAAAAACCGCCTGAACGTCGGCCAGCCGTGCGGCCTTGGCGAACATCAGCCCCCCTTTTTCCGGATTGAGGCGGCCGACAAAGAGCATCACGTCATTGTTTTCCACTTCCACCACCGGCATGTTCGATACCGGGACAGGATTTGGGATGTGATGTAGTCTGGTTGATGCCGAAAAATAGGGTTTGAGCACCTCACGCTGCAGGTTCGAGATGTAGACGATGTCGGTAAGCCTCCGGGGAAGACGTCCAGGTCCCCACGTCGCGGCCTGTCTGGCGACCCGCCAGGCTTTGTGCGTGCGTTTGCGCACGTCGCAATGGGTGGTCAAACAGGCCGGTCCAAGTGCCCGCCGCGTGCAGATCTCATTGCGCTGATAGTCATAGAATCCGCCATTTGGGCAGGCAAGAAAATACTCGTGCATCGTATAGACCGTTGGCAGTATTTCTTGGGCGAGAACCGGCCCAATGGACGGTGACAGCGCCTTTGCATAGCCGTGACAGTGAAGCACGCTGGTTGACGGATCAAGCCGTCCCGCCACCTCCGCTAGCCGCGCCGCGGCCTTCCTGTTCCAGATCCCGTGTCGAAGCGCCCGCAGGCGGTTCGGATCCTGAAGGATGTCGTTCTGGTTCAGACAGATCACCTCGATGAATGGATGATCTAGATGGGCCGAAACCGGGCCGACCGCCGCGAAAAACGTGACCGCAATCCCGTGTTCCGCCAGCAGCCGGGCACTGTCGATGGAGACCTTTGCCTGACCGCCGTTGATGTCGGCAAAATCACCAACTAGCAGTGCGTGTTTGATGGCTGGCACCAGATGCCCTCCTCAGTACCGGAGAAAGTTCATTTTTCCCGAACCGGACGCCTGGCAAAAAGTGTCGCCTCAAGATCGGCCGTAAGGCTGTCAACGGTGCTGACATCCTCCGGTGTCAGCAGGTCCTTCCAGTAGGCGTTGACACCCTCCACGGAACGCGCCCAGTCATGTGTCGCGCCCGACCGGGGGATTGCGGCACCGGATGCCCGGCGCCTTCTGCGCAGCTGTGTCTCAAACCGTGAGGTGGGTTTCAGCGACAGTCTGCGATAGAGATCACGGTACGCCCTTTCCTCATCCGCTTCGAGATCGTCCGCCGTAACCCATTCAATACTGGACAGGCATTTTGCCCGAACCAGCGGTAGGTAGCTCATCCGCCAGATGAGGGCGCCCGACACCACGGGGTCCTGGACGTTTTCAAGCCATTTCTCGGTCAGCGGGTCAGCTCCGAAACGGGCGCGCCAGCGCGGATAGATCTCGGCGGCCCGCGACTGCCAGCCCAGTCTTTTGTAGCTTCCCGCATGGGCCCTGGCGCGCCGGGCGGTCACAACCACCGGAATATCCGTTTCGACAATGTCCGAAACGAGCATGATTGCGTGGGGATCCTTCCAGATGATGGTCGAAAGCCAGGGTCTGATGCGGGCAAGGCGGAAACTGTGTTTTGTCCTGCTGCCCAGAAGCACGGTGCGCAGGGATGTTTTCTGTCCGGACCGGGTCTGACCGTGCAGTCGTCCCCGCAGCCCCGCGATTTTTTCGATGAGCGCAGCGACCTGTTCGCTGGAAAGACCGTTTTGGCTGCCGATTATGGGGAATCTCTGGGAAATTTCCCGAAATCCGGTTGGGCCAAAAGGTTCATAGAGGGATGACGCCCCCGCAGCGAGGGCAAGCATGTTTCCCACGGGTGTTGTGGCCGTGCGGGGCGCACCGGTGACCAGGATGACCCGTCGGGCCAGGTTTTCCGGCTTTATTACGGAGACGCCCCGGGAGGGGTCTGACCGGGGAGGAATCCCGTTCCGGTTCTGGATTTCAGGCATAAGCCGTGTACTCGTGATGCTGGACATTCAAACTACGGTCGAAATCTGCAGGAAACATCCCGCAGGGTGCATGCCCTCCCATTTTGGGAAAACTCCCACGTGCCAATGTTCAAGTCAATCAGGTAGGCGGCTGAAAGCCGCCTGAACCCGGGCATTGTGGCTTCCGGTTCCCGTCCCCCATGGGCTGCGGGGCTGGAATTTTTCGCCCCGATGCTCGGGTTCAGGGGATCAGACCGGCATCAGCCAATCATGAACGGGTCGTCCGTTGCCACAATCTCAATCGCGTTGACGATTGGGTTGCTGATGTCGTTCAGGAACTCGACATTCAGCGTCCCGTCGGAAACCTCAACCGTGCTTTCGACAACGCCGCCGACCTTGTGACCAAAGAGGCCCGTTGGATCAATGCCGTCGAAACCGGAGGGAACCGTTCCCTCCAAGGCCACATCGAATACCCGTTCACCGGGATCATTGGCCCCGTTCCAGTTGTTTCTGATAAACAGACGCACGCTGTAGAAACCGTCATCGGGAACATCAAAGGCATATTCCATGGTGCTGCCCGCAGGACGGTCCCAGCGGTGGGATTCATACACCTCGGCCGGAGCGTCCGGGGATAGTGTCGCCGATGCGGGAACATTTGGCGCCGCGACCGAGTTGCTGCCGGCATCAGTCAGATGAACGCTGTTCGCGGATGCCGTATCGGCCGTCCAGTCGGGACCGGAATCCTCCGCCGCGACGAGATCCCCGCCCGCATTGACCCTGAAGATGATCTCATCCGAGCCGGCTGGCGGCGTGCCATCGAGAACCGTGACGTCAAAGCTTTCCACCACCGGCGGATTGTCCCCGTCATCGGCGGTGACGATCACCTCGAAGGTCCCATCGTTGTTTCGCTGAGGCGTGTTCCAGATGAAACCGGCGGTTCCGTCGCCATTGTCCGTAAACGTGTATTTGTTTGCGTTCGCCGGCAGACCGTTGGGCCGCAGAACCTCAATATCGAGGTTTATGGTGCTGTTGCCGTCCGGATCGGTCGCGACGATGTCGACATCGACAACCGCGGTCTCGTAAACCGTCAGATCCGGCAGGGCCATGATTGAGGGCGCCCCGGAGCCGCCGCCACCGGTGAAGCCGCGTTCGGACAGTTCCGCGGACGCGGACGGGTCGATCGGCTGTGTCACCTCAAGCGCCCCGGCATTCGGATCAACATTCGGCGGATCCTGCTGGTAGGCAAGGTGCAGCTGGTCGATGACATACATGTTCGAGCGCGCCGCGACCTGCGCCACATAGGTTTCCCCGGCCGTCAGCTCATAGCCGAGGGGAATGCCGACCGTGTCCACATTCCTGTTCGAATACGCCCACTCATCGACGGCGGCTCCATACTGGTAGACCTTGTACCAGCCATCGTTGAAATTCCCGCTGTGACCCGTAAAGGACGGGGTCCACAGCTGTCCCTGCTTGTAGCCGTCTCTGGGAATGATTTCATTGCCGCTGTCGGTCGTGATCCGGGCAAACGCGTCGTTGTGATCCGTTTTGGGACCCTTTTCACTCAGCGACCGCAGGGAAAAATAATAGATACCGTCCGTATCCGGCGTGAAACTGTAGCTCAGCTGGCCATTTGCCGGGCTGCCAAAGGACTGGTCGCCATCCCATGACAGTGCGGTGCCGCCGGTGGCACCCGTGACATTGGTTCGGAAAGTCCAGCCATTTGCGTCGCCGCCGTCCATCTCATTCACGTCGATGACGATGTCACCACTGGAATTTGGAAGGAATGGTGGCTCGGCTGGATTGGAAGTGTCATTGACGGTCACGCTAAACGTCTCCTGTGCAGGTGTGGAAATCCCGTCATCTGCAATAAACGTGATGTCGTACACAACCTCAGATTGTACATCCGGCGTCACCCAGCTGAAATCCGCCGTTCCGTCGCCATTGTCGGTGAAGCTGTATTCCGTATTCGGCACGGTGGCGCCGAGGGGATCCGTCACCGCGACGTCGAGCATCACGGTGTCGTTCCCGTCCGGGTCCGTGGCGGTGACCGTCACGTTGACGGTGTCGGTCTCGTTTATGGAGACATCCGCAATCGGTGCGATGGTTGGCGCGTTGGGCGCGGGATCGTCAAAGGTCAGGTGTATTGGCGCCGTAACGGGACCTTTGGGCAGGTCCGTGGCCACATCAATCACACTCCCCGTGAAACCGAGGGGCAGCCGGCTTTCGTCATAATATGCGGATGGTATGGTAAAGGCGTCCACATCCGTGAAGTCGAAGGACGCGGTGACATCCTGAACCGTCCCGTCCAGCAGGACATCCACATATTGCAGTTCGGCCGCGTTGTTGGCCGGGAAGCCGCTTGCCGCCAGGGTGGCAAGCTGTGCGTCAAGCTGGTCGTGATACTCATTTGGATCGGCTGTATCCGGGAACAGGTTTTCGAACGGCACAATGAAACCCTTGGCCAGAAGGATCCTGGCCGTCTCACCGGCGGGTCCCTGAACGGTTACGGCCGGACCGCCGGCCCCGTAGGTCCCTTCCGATCCTGCCGTCAATCCGTTCACCGTCAGGGAAACGGCGGCGGAACCGCCGGACTGGGAGGCAATGGCTCTGGCCCCGATCTGCTGTCCAGTACCCTGTCCGATCAGCCGTCCGCTGGACTCTGTCGCGTCATCGAATGTCACGGAGAAGAGGGAGTGGCTGATTTCCGCTCCGCCAACCCCGCCAACATCCCATGTGTCGTCTCCGGGCTTGTCCGTAATCACCGCCCCACTGTCGAGCGTGAGCTTGGCTGCACCCGCAACCGAGTTGGGATCCATGTCGATTGAGAATGTCAGGGTCTCGCCTGGATCGAAATCAGTAAATTCCAGACGGATGCGCTCAAAGCCTGCCGTGCCGCCCGCCCCGAAATAGGTCACGCCAACAGCGGAGGGCTGGTCGAACCCGCCCGTCGGGGTGAGCACCCCGGTGCCACCTTCGGAGTCGATGGTGAGGACCTTATTAATGGTGTCCCCGGCCACGCCGAACGGATCGAAAACCGTATCCGGAAACAGGGCGTCAGTCACGTCGATCTCGATCGAGGTAATGGCTTTGGTCCCCGAGTTGAAAATCTCGAAGGATCCGGTGTTGTAATTCGAGGCCTCGATACTGTTCTGGTCCCGGTTGACCGAAAGCTCCGCCTCCCCAACAGACGGTGTAACGTCATCGTCGCTGATCGTCACCTCAGTCTCGCTGACCGCGCCCAGCACCGCGTTGGAACTCACCGATGTGAGCCTGACCGTGAAGGCCTCATCCGGCTCCACATCCATGTCCTGCAGGATCGACACCGGAATCTGCACATCGGAGGACCCGCCAGCGATGGTTACACTGCCGGTATAGATGTCGCCGGTCAGCGTACCGCCAACATATTCATAGTCACTCCCGGGTGTCGCCGTTCCGGGCACGATCTCGAAATTGACCGTCACGGATTCGGAGGCCGGAACCGGCATGTCGGTGGCAATTGACAAAAGGGCAGTCCCACCAGCCACATTCTCAGCCACGGAAATCGACGCACCATCGGCGATGGAAACGGTAAGCGGTGCGGCTCCCGTGAGCGACAACACCTCAATGGCATTGACAAGCGGGTTGCTGATCCCGTTCACGAACTCCAGATTGAGCGTGCCGTCCGTAACCTCAACGGTGCTTTCGGCCACACCGCCAACCTTATGGCCAAACAGGGCCGTGGGATCGAGATCGTCAAAGGCCGCGGGAACCGTACCCTCAACCGCCACATCGAAAACCCGCTCGCCGGGATCATCGGCACCGTTCCAGCTGTTCCGCATGAACAGGCGCACGGTGTAAAAACCGTTCTCCGGCACATCGAAGGCATATTTCATGGTGCCGGCTGAAGGAGAATCCGCGCGGTGGGATTCAAAAACCTCCGCTGGCGCATCCGAAGGCAGGTCGGCTGAGGCCGGCACAAATGGCGTCGAAACCGAATTGCTGCCGGGATCGGTCAGGTAAACGCTGTTCTGGGTCGCCGTATCGGTGGTCCAGTCGGGCCCGTCATCAATCGAGGCAACAAGTTCGCCTCCCGCATTGACCCGGTAAAGAATCCCTCCCTCAACGGGCGGCATCGCCTCCGTCACGAACCGCAGGGTGGGTGCGCCCGGCCCCGCCCCCTGGTTCAGCCAAACCGCAATGTCCCCGGTCAGCGGGGTTGAAAAGCCCGGCAGGGTGAAACCGGTTGACGGATCGACCACCCCGCCCGCCGCCATGGTGGCGAGCAGGTCCGTGGTAACGTCACCCGAGCCGTACACCACCGCACCCAGCAGCGGATCGGCCCCCTGGTCGGGATCGCCGGTGACCGGATCGACCGTGATCTGCGTGCCCTGCTGAACAGCCAGGAAACCGTTGGGGGACAAGGGATTGTCGTTGACGAAATCATCGAGGAAGATACCCGTCAGCTGATGGCCATCGGGGATCGTGAAGGTGAAATAGTCCCGGTCACGAATGCCGTTTTCGCCGGATTCGCCCTCCTGGGTCGCCGTTACGAGATTGTCTCCCAGGGACAGCATTCCCCCGTCGGTCGGGGCCAGCCGGTCATCCGAGATTTCAATGCTGTTTCCAAAAAGCGTATCCGCGGGAGGTGTGTAGACGGTATCGTCATCAATGATGGTGACGGTCTGTTCCACGGCACTGCCGAGAACCGCATTGGCTCCCACCGACACAAGGCTGACCGTGAACGTCTCATTCGGCTCCACACCGGTATCCTGAAGAATGTCGATTGGCAGGGTCACGGTGTCGGTGCCCCCGGGGATCTGAGCTGTCACCGTATAGGTCGATCCGCCAAGCGTACCGCCACTGACGGAGAAATCCCCCCCCGCACCCGGCGTGGCCGTGCCGCCGGTCACTTCCAGGGTCACGTCAAGCGGTGAGCCCGCAGGCAGCACCTGATCGGTGACAATGGAGATGTCAATCTGCCCGGCCGCCTCGTTTACGCTTACCGCCGGATCACCCGACAGCGTAACGACAACCGGGCTGTCATCATCCTCTATTGTCACGGTGGTCTCACTGACGGTTCCCAGAACCGCATTGGAACTCACCGACAGCAGCCTGACCGTGAATGTCTCACCAGGCTCGACATCCATGTCCTGGAGAATCGAGACCGGGATCTGCACGTCGGAGGAACTGCCGGCAATGGAGACGCTGTGGGTATAGACGCCACCATTAAACGTGGCGCCGACACCGGTATACTCATAATCGTTGCCGGCCCCCGGCGTTGCCGTTCCCGGAACGATCTCAAAATCGATGGTTACGCTCTCGGACGGCGGAACGGGCATGTCGGTTGTCACCGAGACAAAGGCGGTTCCACCCACCTCGCCCTCGTTTACGGAGATCGACGCCCCGCTGGCAATCGAGACGGTCACCGGAGTGGGTCCCGATACCGATGACACCTCGATGGCGTTTACGATCGGGTTCTGCACTCCGTGCAGGAATTCCAGATCCAGGGTTCCGTCCGTCACCTCCACGACGGTGGAGACGACACCTCCAACCTTATGGCCAAACAGGGCCGTGGGATCGAGGTCGTCAAAAGTGGCCGGTACAGACCCTTCCACCGCCACGTCAAAAATCCGTTCGCCAGGATCACCGGTTCCGTCAAACCCGTTACGGAGATAGAGTTTTACCTCATAAAAGGCCGACGGCTGGGCAACATCGAAAGCCCACTGCATCGACGGGGCCGACGGCTGGTCGAAACGCTCCTTGAGAAAAAGCTGTCTTGGAACCCCCTGTGGCAGAATGGTTGTGGCAAATGGCAGGGCATACCCCTGAACGCCGTTGCTGCCTGCGGACACCAGATAGGGGCTGTTATCGGCCTGTGTATCCGCGGACCAGTCGGGGCCGCCATCAACGGAGGCAATCAGTGGACCTCCCGCATTGACCCGGTAAAGAACCGCTGAGGAAACGGCATCGACCTGAACATCGACGGCACCGGTATCGCTGTCCGTGCCATTGGAGACGGTATATTCAAAGGAGGCGTTGCCGACAAATCCGAAGTCCGGCGTGAACACCACACTGTCGTCGCTGGCATCCCCCGGGGTTCCGGCGTCATTGAGACTGACGGTGCCGTCAAACGCATTTCCCGCCCCGGTCACGTCCAGCGAGCCGTCAGCGGGCAGGTCATTGGCCAGAAGATCGGCAACCGGAATGACGATGGTCGTGCCGGAGGTGGTCGCGGCCGTGTCGTCACCGGCCGTCACCTGCGCGGGCAGGCTGTTTGCGGTCACCGTGATGTCATCGAAAACCGCCTGGAAGGCATCCGCCTCCAACTGGCCCGCATTCGAGGAGTAAAGCCCCACGGCCAAGCCGCTGTCCTGACCCTGGACCTGATAACCGCCCTCAAGCACGTCAAGAACGGCGGTTCCGGTCAGATCAATGACCGAGCCGGTCAGGGTCCGGTCACCCTGGGTGGTCTGATAGGTGACGCTTGCAATGGCGGTGGCGCCAGGAACGTCCACGGCCAGGCTGATCGAGATGGCACCCCCATTGGGAATCTGCGTGGTGTCGAACACGTCAACCTGGCTGTCGGTCAGGGTCTCGTTGAAAACGGTGGTGTCACCGTTTTCCAGCAGGATCTGAAACCCGGATGTCGACGGCCCGGTCTGAACCGCCACCATCTTGAGGAAATTCGACTGGTCGCCGGTACCGATATAGCCGCCGATCTGCTGGGAGACGCCGGTGATCGGCTGGGTGGCGGCCGCATCGGGATTGGCCGGATTGATCATCGTCCAGTCAAAGACGACATCACTGACCGTGGGCGCAAGACTCAGCCCGGTATGAAACAGAAACTCCCCGGAATTGGCGGCGCCATCGGCCTCACCCTGGGAGACGAACTCGACAACCGTAGTGCCGCCACCGGCGGCAGTGGCGAACTTGACATTGTCGAGCTGGGTAACCTGGTCGGGACGGGTGGAGGGAGACAGGAAAAACTGCTCGAAATCCGTCACCCCGTTGATTGCCGCCCCGGTCAGGCCGGTGGCAAAACCCGACGGACCCTGAAGATTGTCATCGGAATCGTCATCAAAATCCCAGATCATGGACTGGCCAGGGGCAATGACAACCCCCGTGCCGTTGGCTGCATCGCGCTGGAAGGGATCGTCCACATTCTCAATGCCGTCATCATCCGTATCGGTGTCGGCCGGTGCGCTGACCTCCGTTGGCGCAAGCACGGTAATCCGGTTGTTCTGATGTTCGGCCACCCACAGCGTGCCATCAGGTCCAACGGTCACGTCCAGTGGCGCGGACAGGGGTGCCCCGGTGGAGGCGTTTGCGATCTCCAGGACACCGTCCTCACCACCTTCCACAACCCCGTCATCGGCGGTGCCGAATATGCCGTCGGCCCCCTCGGTCGGCACGGGATCGAGCCCAGTGCCCATGGCATTGACATTGAGCAGCGTAAGGTTGCTGTTGAACTGCGTCACGAAAAGCGCGCCATCGAGCACGCCGTTGAAGGCGGTGCCGCCGCTGTCATAGGCGACAATCCCGTTGGTCGATGATCCAAGAATGGTCAGCGCCCCGGCGGCGGGATCGCCACGGTTCAGCCCCTGTCCCCTGGCAAGCAGAAAGGCCGTCTGCTCGATCTCCGACAGATCGGCCAGGGTCTGACCCAAACCTGCCGCATATTTCGACGGATCGATCAGGTAGCCCGCCTCGATATTGACCCCGGCCGGCACCAGCGTGGATATGTCCGCGACCGTGTTGACCCCAACCGTTCCGTCGGGCAGCCCGTCATCGCCATACACGGTCCAAGACTGGTTCTGGTTGGAACGGACCGGATTGGCAAAATGATAGTATCCGCCCTCGACGACCTGAAACAGCGGTTCTCCCTCACCGGCGCCACCATCATTGGGCGTGCTGATGGCCTCACCAGACACCCCGTCGCCATCCTCATCACCGGTTTCCGTATTCGGAAAGCTTCCAAGGGTACCGTTGCCGCCATTGTCCACGGTGAAAATCTGGCCGTTCGCGGTTCTGGTCAGGTCGTACGCGTTGCGGGTTCCGTCCGCATAGATGCGCAGGGGCGCATCGGCGGGCAAAATCGCCATGTTGAGGCCGTCATTGCCACCCCATGGCCCGTCCTCGTCCATGCCATTTGCGTCCTCGCCGACACCATCCGTGACATTGGGAATATTGGGATCATCCAGCGTGGGCAGATCGTATTTGTAGGTCCGGGCCGTACCGTTCTTGCCCCCGTTGGGATCCACCAGGTCCGGCATGGCATCAAGGGCCGTGAGGTCAATCTCAAGGATCGACGTCGAAAGGGCGTATTCGGCGGTATAGGCAAAAAACTGAGACGGAGCGCCGTTATTGGTGTTGGCGCCAACCTGAAGCAGGAGTTTGGTCCCGTCCTCACTGAGAAGTATGCCGTTGACGGAATGGTTCTCCTCGGAACGCGGCAGGCCCCGGATGAGATCAACAACCTCCCACTCACCAGTGGTGTTGTTGAACGAGGCCCGGCTCAGAACGCCGGAATTGGTGTCAAGGCCAGAGTCGAAACTGTTCGGGACCCGCGGATCGCTGGATGAGATGTAGAGAACCGGCTCCTCCGGCGTTCCGGTTACTGCGATACCCGTGACCTGGCGGTTGTTCTGCGTGGCGTCAGTGCCGTCATCATTGTGGTTCTGGAGGTTCTTGATGATCTCATTGCCACTGGCGTCCTTGATGTTTTCCTGGGCCGTTTTTACGTAGACGCCATTCTGTAGCTCAACGGTGAATGCGTTGATCGTGCCGTTCTGTTCCGATACGTAAAGCCGCCCGTCAGGCCCAAACTGCAGAGATGTAGGGTTTTTGAGTTCGGCAATCGTCGTGCTGCCGCCCGTTATTTCACTGACTTTTGTAAATGCAATGGGCATTTAAACACCCCCTCAAAACCTGCAATTAATGTCGGATTTTTCGGAAAGTTCCCTAGCGGCTGAGAAAAAACGGATCAGCCTATCCATGACCAGGATCCGAAAGCAGCTTACCAGAATACTGAAACCAAAAAATCGCTGACGCCCCCAGAATCGACAACCATCGATACTCCATCGTTAACTAAATAGCCATGTCAGCCAATCAGGCAAGGTTAATGTAAATTATCAAAAATTGTTAGGGACCTGTCCGCCACCCTCAAAACCTGCTGTTGGGCCGCGTGGCAAAATCGGACCTTGCTAATGTTCCAATAAAAAAACTGGTCATCAGGTTTTCGGAGAGAGTCCTATCAGTAAAAATAAAACTATTCATAATGCGAAATATATTTATTAAAATTTCATAAATAAAACACAAAGTAAATATTAGTTTATTAAATTATCGTTTAATAATATAATATATTCGGCAGAATATCGCTCATTTACTAAGCAAAATCCCGCTCACTTAAGTCAATTTCGTGATTTTGAAATACCCATCGCTGTTTTCCCAGTATAAATTATTCACGAAATATCAAGGGTGGCGCGGTGAATCTGTGCCGTTATCTGTAACGTCCATAGGTAATCAACATGGCCACAAACCTGAGCGGCAAGGACACCCTAATCGGTGGCAGGGGTCGGGACATACTCAACGGCGGTTCCGGCGACGACCTCATGCGCGGGGGCGATGAATACGACAAACTGCTGGGCGGCACCGGAAACGACACCCTCTACGGGGATACGGGCTCCGATGAGCTGATTGGGGGCGACGGTCTGGACATACTTGAGGGCGGTAAGGGTAATGATACACTGCGCGGCGGCAAGGACAATGACAGGCTGACGGGCGCTATAGGCGACGACCTTCTGCGAGGCGAGGCTGGCAACGACACCATGTTCGGCAATGCCGGCAACGACACGCTTCAGGGCGGCTTGGGCCGGGACATGCTTAAGGGCGGGGACGGAAACGACACCCTCTTCGGGGATGCCGACAATGACACGCTGCTAGGCGGCAAGGGCGTCGATCAGCTGACCGGTGGGGACGGTGACGATCTTTTGCGGGGCGGCGCGCATAACGACGAGCTGAACGGCGGCAACGGCAACGACTCGCTCTACGGAAATGGCGGGGCCGACGAGATATTCGGCAATGACGGGGCCGATTTCCTCTCTGGCGGAAGCGGAAACGACATTCTGCGTGGCGGCAACGGGAACGACAGGCACCTGGGCGGCGCCGGATATGACGAGATTTTTGGCGGAAGCGGAAATGACACCCTTGACGGGCAAAAGGGCGTGGACCGGCTTTTCGGCAATGAGGGTGCGGATATCTTCATCCTCGGGGACGGTGCGGATTTTGTCGGTGACTTCTCTGCGGAGGATGGTGACGTGATCGACATCAGCGCGAAGATGGGGAGCTTCAACATCGACACCCATGACATTAACGATTTCATCCGGGTGGAGTTCGACCATGGCGGCAACAGCTCAACGCTCCTGTTTGACGCCAACGGACGGACCGACGGCGTATCCAGCTTCAAGGTTCTCGGAACCATCGACAACAATCGCTTTACCCATGCCGCGGAAATGATAAATGGCGGCTATCTTGACGTGGGCTATGACAGGGACGCGATAAAGGGGGCCTCCCCGGAGGTTACCGCCTCCCAGCGCCAGACGGCGAGCGCTTTCAACGAGTTCCTCGGTGTTGGGGTCGTCCTGAGGGACATTGATCCGGGCAGTGCGGGCTACAATAAAATACTCAACAGCCTCGACTATATCGGGATCGACAACATCCGCGTGAAATCCGCCGTACCCGTAAAGGAGGGCGTGGAGACGGTATATGACGCGCTGGCCGACGAGGGTATCCAGTTCAATTTCCTGATCCAGAAGCATTTCCCGCAACGCGGCGCCCAGTGGATGGACGACTATGTCGACTATCTCGCTGATTTCGTCGACAGGCATCCGGACGCGATCAAAAGTTTCGAGGGCCTGAATGAGGTCGGCAACCTGGACTTCTCATTCGAGGGCTCTTCTACCAAAAAGGCCGCGGCCGACTTTCAGAAATTCCTCTATGCCTCCATAAAGTCGGAAAGCGCCCTGGAGGACGTTCCCGTCGCCAATTTCACGGTCTGGCTGGGCCGTGATGCGGAGGTGTTCGACGGCTTTGGCGACCTGTCGAACCATTCCGATCTTGCAACCGCCCATGTCTACATGAACACCAAGCTGATCCCCTATTACGAGCTTATCAACAGGCTGGACAATGTCGCGATTCTGGACGGAAACAGCCCTGCGATCCTGACTGAGACCGGGCTGCCCAGCAACGCGCTGGAGGGTAACACGATCTCCGTGGACGAGACCGTTCAGGCAAAATCGGTGCTGAACATGGCCATGAACGCCTACAAACAGGATGTTCACAGCGTCTATCTCTATGAACTCCTCGACGAGAAGGCTAACGACCCGACCAATAACCAGTCGAATTTCGGCCTTTTCAAAAAGAACGGAACCCCCAAGGAGGTGGCACACGCGCTGCACAATCTCACGTCAATTCTTGAGGATGACGGCAACGGGGCGTTTGACAGCACGACGCCGTTTGAGTTCGATATTTCCGGGGGGGACGGCAACACTCATGCGTTTGCGCTCAACAATTCGAATGGCGATGCAAATGTCATTATCTGGCGGGAAAGCATCATGTGGGACAGGGCCACCGGCAAGGCGGTAGCTTCGGATCCTCTGAGTGTCGATGTATCATTCGACAGACCCCATGGACAGATAGCTCTTTTCGACCCACTGGTTAGCGACAATAGCATCAGGAAATACAGCAATCGCTCCAGCGTCGAGGTTGAACTGACGGACCACGTCGTCATTCTTGAGATTGATGGAGCCAATATTCTGTAGACGTGGCCCGGCGTTGGGAGGCTGCGGCAGTTTCTACAAAAGCCCCGCTGCAATCTGCCCCATTCTCACCTACGGGGCCGTGTACTGAAGGGTCTGACGCCGGTCCATGGCAAGTTTTATCTGTATGTCAAACATTCGATTAAAGTTTGTGTTGGAATTGAAATAGGTGTTTGCGCGGATAAGAGCCTTTTGTCCCGCATCCTTCGCGAGTTGCGGATTTGCGATCAGCATTTCCAGAATTTTGAGAAAACCCGCATGATCGTCCGGCGCCAGGGTCCACCCCGTTTCGCCGTTGATGATTAGTTCAGGAATACCGCCGATCGCACTGGCCACGGAGGGCAATCCCGCAAAGCTTGCCTCGATCACCACATAGGCCGACATGTCCGCCTGGGTGGGGTGGCACAAAAAGGACATGCCTGGCAGCAGTTTTCCCAAAAGCTCCGAATGCGGAACCTGACCATGAACCACAATTCCGGGCCGCTCCAGCCCACGAGTTACGGGATCTCGGGACATGATGTGCAGTTTGCACCTGCCGGCCAAAGGCCCCGTGACCCAGTCAACGAGCAGGTCCCCACCTTTACGCAGAAAATCATTTCCAATGAAGGCGATGTTGGGCAGACCGTCAGAACCGGGAGCTTCCGCCGTACCCACCGTACTCGGATCAATTGGAGGAAACACGACCTGGATCCTGTCCTCGGGAATGCCGTAATCCTCTACAAGGGAGCGGCCGGCCCAGGAACTCCATGGAAAGAGCATAGCCGCATTCCGCAACTGTTCTGCTTCGCGCCGGTAGTCACGACTGTTCCAGAAATCGCCTCCAACCTGCCGTTCCATATTGGGTCGCGTAGCATCCAGCGCGACCGTAAAAACCGGTCCTGTCGCACTGGAATGCAGGGCTCCTGAAGGATACTGTGCGGAAAAATGCACCAGGTCGGGCCCATAGGCGGCAATTTCCGCCCGAATTGACCTTCCCAGAAAGCCGTGAAACCCGCCAATCGGATCCAGGTGGCGATACAGTTTTTCCTGCGACGCCATGTGCTGACGCTTGTAAGGCAGTGCCAGCCAGCGAAAATGGGTAAGGTCAACTACCTTGTAGTCAAAGTCCGTTCGTGTCCTTAGCACTCGTTCCAATTGAGTTGCATAGGTTTTCCATCCCAATGCCTGCTGAAGAAAAAACATGATTTTCGGTCTTGAGGTCATCTGCAGGCACTCTTGGATTCGCACAATGGGGACTTCGGGAGTTTATACATTGCCGCCTCCGCGAGCGGCTGACGTGCGCCGTCCACCAATGATCCAATACAGAACGGGAATTTGAACCAGAGAGGCGCCCACCATGCCGATGGCAGCTCCATTCAAACCAAAAAACATAATACCCATCGTGCAAAAAACCGTAATAAAGACCGTATAAGTTATTCGATTAAGAAGTTGTAAGCGAAACTTTCTTTGAGCAATAAGGGCATTTTGATATACTTGGCAGGGCGCGTTAAAAGCGATCGAAATCAAGATAAGAAACATCAGATCGCCATAGCCATCAAAATCAAGACCAAATACAAACGACAATATCGGGTTATTATAGGGCAGCATAACAAAAGCCGCAACAAACACGGATCCCGACAATAATGCCCCAAGTTTCAGGAGCAGGCCGTGAAACTCACCTGACTGGCCTTCGTGCCACAGCCGCGCCAAATGGCCAACCACCGCCCGGTCCAAAGCCTGAAACAACATCTTCGCCGCCTGATTTATGTACGCCACGGCGGTGAAGTAACCAAGACTCTCCAGGCCGACGAACTGGGCCAGCAGTAATCGCGGCATGACCCCGCCAAGACTGGTGACCAGCAGCGCCGCTCCAAGAGGAGCGGAGTTGACGGCCAGCCTCCACGTTTCCGACAGGGTTGCCCGGCGCGGGGTTTTCTCAATATGCCGAAGGGCCTGGGGCGCATCAAACACCGCAAGCACCACCAGCCAGCTCAGAAAGTTGCTGAACAGGGCCAATGTCACCGACCCGTTGAAGAGGAGAATGAACGCAAATGCCGAAATGCTCAGTACGCCGCGGAGGATTTGTGATACGGTCATCAGATCGATACGATTGTTTTTCTGGAATACGCCGTACATCAAATCCGACAGCATATCCACGGCTCGCGTGATCGAAACCAGTGCGATGAAATACAGTGTTTCGGTGTCAGGCGCCGCAAACACCGCTATCCCACCAATTGTCACCAGCCCGCATAGAGTGGTGACGGATCTCAACAAAAGAAAATCTCGGAATCCGAAGCTGTCCGACATGTCGGTCGCCTGGTTGAACCTTAATCCAAGATTGAAAAAGAAAAAAACGGGCGTCGCTATTGCTGCTGCGAGGCCAAAACGGCCCACATCCTCAATCTCCGCAAAACGGGTCAGCAGGATCAGGATGCAGAACTGGCTCGAAACATAGAATGCCTGCCCTAGAATCGACCAGACAATCATGCCTCTCAGGCGGGTCGAAAACCCTGCGGCCTTCCCCAGGCGCATCATCGAAACCCTGAACGCATCGCGGATCCCATGTTCTGACCGAAGAAAATCATGCCATCATTCCGAAGGCATGGATCGCGTTTCGACCAGCAACTACTGCGTTCCCGTGTCAACGTCGGACGACCCGTCCCAACGCACCTCGATCACATCGCCGGGCATAACCCGCACATCCGGTTCGACCGGCCCCTCAAAGGGAGTATGGGGGGAGGTCCGGACCAGTTTCATCGTGATGCTGCTTTCCCTTGCAACCGGAACGGATATTCCCAGCGTGCCTATGTAACCGTCAAGTGACCGCACCTGCCGCTGCAGTTCAAGCAGGCGGGTTTCTTCGGCATCAATCCGCTCCAGCAGATCCAGCCGCTCTCCCAGATCATCGATTTCCCTGGCCGAGAGGTCCCGAGCCAGTTCAATCTCCACCCGGAACAGCTCATCCGCCGTGTCGAGTGATCTGGACGAGGCCTGCAAAAGACCCTCTCGGGCCGCATCAACCTCCGGAGTGGTTGCCCTTCCCCATCCAACGAGATCCCGGGCCCGCGCAAGCTCATCCTCCCTGATTTGAACAACCTCCTCATTTACGGTCCTGAGTTCCCTCAGTACGTCAAGACGCTCCCGCATTTTCGCTAGTTTCCCGTGTTGCTCATCCTCAACCCTTGTCCGCATTGCCGAGCGCGTTTCAAGCCAAGCCTCGCCGGCCTCGGTCAGACCGGTTTCCTCACTGTAGGGGTCCCCGCCGGTTTCCGTCCCGCCATCCGGCGACAGTTCCGGATCAATTTGCCTCAAATCGGATTCCAGCCGAAAGATGGTCTGCCGCGTCGTCTCAATCTGGTTCAGGAAAAGGTTGCGGCGGAATATTAGCTCGAGTGCGCGGGTGTCGGTGCTGTCGTCAAAAACCCGCAGTCCTCCCGCCTCCGCAACAGCCTGACGGACGGTCATTCCAGGGCGAAACACGACCGGGCCAACGGTCCTCACATCTCCCGAGATATAGACCGGTCGGTAGCTGACGACGTCGATGAGGATTTCATTCGCCTGAACGCCATGCAGAACGCCCTCTCCCCCCTCGCCCGCCAGCCGGATGGGCGACGACCTGAGCATGCCGTTCACGGCCTGCCTGATCTGATCCAAGGTCAGACCCTCTGCCTGCACGCTGCCGACATATGGGAAAAAGAGACGGCCGTTAAACCCGATTTGGGCCTGCTGTCTTGTCTCCGGTACGCCAACTATGCCAAATGACAGTGTGTCACCGGCTCCCAGACGAAGCTCCTGTGCGATGGCCGCAACTGCGGATCCCAGCAGAATTGCTGCCGCAAAAATGACCCCAATCAATTTCATGCTTTTTTCCATAACTTCACGCCCGCATGTCTTACCAACTGATCAAACACCGCCCCCCATACCGTTAGGGCGAACTATTTCTGTTTCACCCGACTAATTGGGGCATCCGGCCTGGCGAGCACTGTTTCCCGGGCTGCTCTTTCCTGCATCACCGGCAGGGTTCGGCCCGCAACGCCAACTATCCTTTCCCGCCCCCCCCCGGCAAAATGTCGTACCTGGCCTGCTTGAAGCGGGCCGAACTGATTCTGGTCATAACGACCCCGGCCGGGGTAAGCCCCGCCCGCCCAAGAACATCGACAGCCGCCCTCACCGAACCTTCTGGGGTTGCGTTCCACTGCGATAGAAAAACCAGAGAGTCCACATGCCGTCCAAGCAAACGGACGTCAGGCGCGTCCAGGATCGGCGAAGTGTCAACAAGAACGTAATCATAGCGGCTCTCGGCCGATGCCATGACCTTGCGAAAGGTATCGGAGGTAAGTAGGTCGACCGGCCTTTTCGGCGCCTCTTCGCAAAACATCAGATCGGCGTTGAGAACCGTGTTGTGTGTAACCGCCTCATCGAAGGATGCGCGGCCCTGACACAGGGCCACCAGGCCGGTGCTGGATTTCGGCTCCACCAAACGGGTAAGTGATCTGCGGCGAAGATCGGCGTCAATCACCAGAACGCGGTTCCGGCTCTCGGCTAAACCAGCCGCAAGCGACATCACAAGGGACGTCCTGCCCTCACCTGCAACCGCTGAGCATAAAGCGATAACTTTGTGGCGGGGACCGGCCGTGGACATCACCAGGCCGGCCTGAAGATCCTCGAGTGCAGAAATGTACTGGGGTGCGTGCCGGCTTATGAGGCCAGAGAGTTCAGGCTGCCGAATTCCACGCGGAACCCGCGGTGTCGCGCCAATGAGCGGGAGGCCGGTGATCCGCTCCAGCTCCATTGGGGACCGAAGGGTGTCGGACAGCGCCTCACGCACGAACACCACACCCAAGGCGGCAATTCCTCCAATTATCGCGCTGAAAAACAAAATCACCCGTTTGCGTGGCGAACCAGGTTCGGCGGGCATTTCAGCTCTTGACAGAATACGACCATCTGGACGGTGCAGACCCTGCTGCACCGTTGCCTCCTTTAGCCGTTTCAGGAAATGCTGATGCAGTTCACGGATCACCTGGGCCTCACTGTTCAGCCGTTCAAGCCGAACCGAATCCTCAAACCGGTCCTCTGATTCCGAACTGAACTGAAATTCCCCAACCCGGACGCCGGCCTCGATCAGCTGCTGCTGGAGATCATCAACGCGCTGCTGCAGCCAGATGACGGCGTTCTGCGTAGTTTCAGTTTTCAAAAGAACCTGATTGTCCAGATATGCCTGTGCCACCGAGTTGGCAATTCTCTGGGACTTTGCCGGATCGGTCGTGGTTGCGGTAATCGAAATGACATAGGATCCACGCTCGTTGCTGACCGTCAGGGAATTCCGCAAAGCCGCGATTGTGTCCGGAAGGGTCCGCTGCGCGAGCATGACCGGATCCGTAACGGCTGCCGGGTCGTCGGTCAGATGCGGATTGAATTCGTAATCTTGCGTAAGGTTCTCCAGTTCCACAATTCGGGCGAGCAGCCCGTTACTCCGCAATACGGCTATCTCGGTATTGAGGGCGGCACTGTCCTGAAAAGGTTCCCCACCGCTCGTGGGATCAAGGCTGGCGATGTTGCTCTGGCTGCTGTTCAGCACAATTGTGGCCGTTGCGGAATAGAGCGGAACCGCCATGTAAATGAGGTAAAAATATGCGGCGGCAATCGACAGGCCGATTATGGCGACAATCAGAAAGAAGTTGCGTCGAAGAGCGGAAATTACAGTGCTGAAATCCACCGTATCGAGCCTATACTGTCGACCTCCCACATGCTCCGACTGTGACGAATGAATATTCGAAATCAAAACTACCTCTTTAAAAACCGGTGGGATGTTCTCGGGAATGTATCAGACGCTACGTCCGCTACAAGTGCGATCCGAATACGGGAAGCCCGCCGGGACTGTCCGTGGAGACCTGGATCCGTTTTGTGACACACTGGACATGTCTGAAAGATCCACCAGCCCCTTCCAAATTTCATAACCCCGGCAAGGGGCTTGGCGCAACCGGGGACGCCCGTTTGCCGTCAGCTTGCGCCCTGCGGTGGTTGTTTTGCGACAATGAGCCGCCTTTCCGGCGGCGAATGCAGCGCTCGACGTGCAACGAGCGCGAGCGCAAGAGCCACCAGTCCACCCCCGGTCGGCAAACCGCCGCCCCCGCCAACGCTGGCACGAACCAGGAAAAGAATGGGCAAACAGGTGACCATCAGCAGCTCGGGCTGCAATGCGGCTCCGGCAATTATTGCCCGCATGCCGGATATTGAAAGCAACGCGGCATAAAGGAGAATGTAGCCGGCACAAATCGCACCGATGATACCGATCGACGAGAGCGAGAACAGAAAAAAGTTATGCACGTAGTGTCTGTGGACCCGCGTTAGACCCACGCCGAAAAGCATGTTGTCCTCAATGGAATCCAAGGCTTCAGAGTATTGGATGAGGCGGCCCGCACGGGTGTCGCTGTCACTGTTGAGGTTTAATGTCAGGTAGTCCAGCACCAGGGGACCGGTGACCAGAACGAGGAGCAAGCCAAGCACGATTAGCACATAGGGTCCGCCCCCCTTGGCTGCCCGCAGATAGTAGACCACGAAAACGGCCGACGCGAGGATACATGTCAGCACCGCACTGCTTGAGAAAATACTCAGCACCATTATCAGCGAGAGCATGGCCACCGGGATCATGCGCTTCTCTCCATTCAGCGCATAGGATCCGGCCAGAATGTAGAATATTGCATAGGTTGCCGAGACTGAATTGTTCAGCTGCGTTCGAAAGTCGTCATCCTCAAAAACGTCGCTCTGGCTGAAAGCGTTATATACGGGGCGCAGCACCCAGAAATTGAAACGGTCACGGTTGCCCGTGACCAGATACTCGCTGAATCCCCCAATCAGGTCCACACCGGCCAGCAACGCGGAAAAGATGAAGAATCCAAAAAAAGTCAGAAAGGCGAGGAGAACGGGAGTCGAGTCTCGCATGCTGACGGCATTTGAGATCGCGTAAGCCCCCAACGTCGCCGCCAGTGACATGACAACAACATTGCTGGGCTCTCCGTTGACCGTGAAACTGGCAAGCAGCAGAACAAGCAGTATCAGCTGCACATTCAGAATCATGGGCGCCCGAAACTGCCTGAAGAGAAGGATGCCAAGCCCCATGAGCCCCAAAAGCATCAGCGACCCGAAATTCGACAGTTCAATCTGAAAGCGGCCAACCGTCAACACGATAAACCATTTGATGCCGACCGTTGCCAATGCGACATAGATGACAAGCCCGTTGAACCAAGGCGTCGGTGCCGAGCCGGGCAATGTATCGTATTGCCGTATCATTCCGCTCCCGCTTCGGTCCGCTGTTACTGGTTGTCGAGCCAATGGGACAGATCACGGTCAAGCATCAGTTCGAGCTGTTTGATGCCATCCCGGTGTTTCTCCTGAAGGCGCCGCCGATCGTCAGCACCCAGCATCTTCGTGGATTTTTCCGATGTTGAACGATACAGGGCCTTTTGCAGACCGGGTATCTTTTTTACCTTGCCGATGAGATTTGGCATCCCTGACCGTCGTGCGGCCCATGCCAGATCCTTGGTAATCTTTGCCATTGCCGGGCTGCGCGCTTCACGGGCGACGTATTTCGGCCTGTCAACCTCGGCGTAGTCAAACATCGGGTCCACGCCAAGAAACCCATAGAGCGACCGCAGGAACGCCTTCGGATCGGCCTTCAGATCATCGTAGAACATGACATTGACGTTCCCGCGCGGGAACAGTTCGAACACCTTGGGCAGGTAATGGTCATACCGACCATATTCGCTGATGAACCGGTACTGCCCATTCATCTCCTCAGCAAAGCTGCCCGCGTTATTTGCATTGCGTTTCATGTGCAAATACGCTGACCAGTCCCGCTCAACTGGGTTTCGAACCGAGACAAGGATTTTCGCATTCGGGATGTCGTCAGCGATGCGTCTCAGCGCGGATTCGGAATACAGGTATCCCGTCGTGACCTCGCCAACAGCCGCATGCTTCGGTCCCGCTTGATCGAAATGGGACTCATACCATGCCTGGCCGCGATGAAACTGCTCATCAAAATAGTATTTCACATATTTTGCGATTGGCACAAAAACCTGCGGATGGGCTCTCAGCGCTTCAAAAATCCAGGTAGAGCCGGCGCGGGGAGCTCCGATATAGAGAAAATTGGGCATTGTCATGGGGGTATACTCTCTGTCCCGGAAGGGAGCTGAATCGATAGCGACAGGCGAAAGAAGAAAACGAGCAGAAGTAGTGTGCGAACGGCAACGCCCAACAGCAGGGCATAGGCCGCGCCATAAACACCCTGGGACGGGATCAGGATGACCGCCGCGGCCAGTGTGACCGCAAAGGCCGCGAAATTGATCCACAACCGCCGCCAAAACACGTGTCCCGCAGTCATCGCAAACTGCAGCGGCGCCGCCGCCATGCGAAGGGCCGTGCTGAGGATCACGAGCACAAACAGGCGCTGATCGACAAACAGTCCGCCATAGAGGAGGTTCAGGATCCACGGTCCGGCAAACCATACGACGGCTAGAATGGAGACTCCGATGGCCGACGACATGCACACGAGCTTCAGGGACAGTTTCTGAAACCGCGCGCGCCGCCCCTCACGTACGAGACGCCGGAGGTGGGCCGCCGAGGCGGACCCGATGGCATTGGTGACTGTTGCAAGAGCGGTGTTGATGTAGGCTATGGCTCCGAACACGCCCACAAGACTAAGATCGACATGCTGGGCCAGGACAAGGCGCGGTGCGCTTGCGGTCGCATTCACGAAAAAACCCGCCAGGCCAAGGGGCAGCATCCAGAGAAACAGCTTCAGGAGTATCCCGGGCCGCACTTCAAATACCGCCGACAGGCGGTTTGTGATATCAAGCCGTGCCAGAAAACGCCGGTCCACAAACCACTGCGCCCCAATCCACATCAGCGCCTCGACAAGAAAAGCGACCCAGAGCGCGCCTGTCAGGGCATAAGCGGCAGCAAAACCTGCAAGACCGAGAACCCCGCGGATCGCGTAGGAAACCGCCACGAAATCTAGCCGCTGGGCCCGCTGGAAACTTCCGTAGCTCATGTTGGCCTGAGTCCCGACAAACTTCACGAGCATGAACGCCAGTGTCGTGGTCTGGACCAGTGAGCCCTGGTACACGTCCCACATGGCAACCAGGGCGCAGATAACCAGCATCGCCACGACCGAATTGACCAGGCGCAGGGCAAAATAGTGGGTGGTGTTAAACTCGGTGAGATCGTCAACTGAATGACCTTCACGCATGGACATTGCCGCCATGAAAAAGATAGGGGTGACCAGCGCAGTCGCCACTGTGATAGCGCCCACCTCTTCCGGAGAGCCCATCCGCGCGACAACGGCAATTATGCCCCACTGGGTAAGGGCAAAAATTACATTGCCGATCAGGCCATAAAGAACATTCCGCCTGATTGAGAGCGCCCTGACCTCCATTCTAGCCTAGCCCGCCCCCTTCCACGTTATGGCCCCGGTCAGCCCCATCGATGCAAGGCGTTCAATGTCCGGTTCAAACAGCCGCCTGAGCCTGTCGAGTGCCGCTGCGTCAATCGGTGGATATTGCCCGGGTTTCAGATTGACCGCTAGGATCTTCCGTCCAACGCGAGAGCGCATCTCCCGTGGCACCAGTGTTCGAACGACCGATTTCAGAGGGTTTTTTCCTGTAACCAGGCGATGGAGCGCCTGGGAGCGAGGCATGGCGGAACTGTTGGAGTGCAGCCCGCTGACAGACTTACCATTTCCGTTGGCCGGGCATAGTCCAACAAATTCGCGCAGCCGTTCTTGAAGGGCCGGCACGTCCTCCAGGTCCTCTGGCAGCAGAACAAGGATCCTGTCACGCCCAAGAACCTCAAACGCATGGTCAAGCTGTGACGCATAGCGGCCAACCCCAACATAGGCATGACGCCACCATCGCCCGTTTTCAGCCCGAGCCGCGCGGACCCGCCCAGGCTCGGCGTCCAAGGCATCCTCGAATGAAAGAGGCTCGTTCCCCAAGCGTTTCTGGTGCCAGTAGGCCGAATAAGCTCGTTTGACCGGATCACGCAGTGTAACAATAAACCGGGCATCGGCTCCAGAATTGCCGGCCAGACGGTCAATGGCTTCGGCCGATGCGAGATAGAAGGGCGTGGCATCACAAAAGATCCGCGCCTCTCCTGTTGCCGAAGGCCGGTAGAATTCGGACCTGTACCAGTCGACTCCCCTTGCCCACAGTTCTTCATCGCAGAAAAAATAGGTTTCCTTGACTGAGGGAACAAAAATCTCCGGCTGCGCAGCAAGAAGATCCGCAACCGTGGTCGTACCACATTTCTGGGCACCAAGCACAAAAACCGAAGGCTCAGTCATGGTTTGACTTCCGGGTCGCAATGCTGAACGCAATAATCATGAAGATTTGCTCCAAAAGTTTCAGGCCTCGATGGCCTGGCCGCCAGCAGCGGACCTGTTCCCCCAAACACAACAGATAAAGGGCGCACCTGAAACCTAAATAAGGAGCGAAATGCAACAGAAGCCCGTGGGCGTCAAGGGCGGGATCATTAACCCGGGAGAACTAGGATCACCGGAACATCCTGTTTTCGTTTGCCGCGGTTCCGTTTCATATTCTGGCCTGACGCCGGAACTTAGCTTGCATTGTTTGCCGGGATTCCGCAACAACGGATCAGGGACACGGCCATGGCGGTCATGCGCCCCGCCGAACCGGGCAGGTTAATAAAAACTGCTGTTGCCAACAGAGCCCACCGACGGCGACGGGTTCATGCAGCCCAGACAGGAGAGTGTTCATGGAGCCGGTCAACCGAAGGAGTTTTGTCAGGGCGATGTCTCTAGGAGGGGGCACCGTTGCCGTCGGGACATTTGCCGGAGCAACCAAGGCTTTGGCGGAGACTGAGGAAACGGGGTCGGCTGGAACCGGGGTGCGACATGCCCCCCTGACGGAGTGGATGCGGACCGATCCGGCTCTCCGCACGGGTCAGTTTGCGGTTGCCGTTGCCGAAAATGGCCGCATGGAGGTCAAACTGGGCGATGGCAGGCCGTGGTCCGCCACGCCGCCTCTTGCCGATCCGTTTCAGTTTGCCGATATCAGGGCGCTGGTTTCGGCGGGCTGGCTTACGGTCGGCGACATCGCTATCACCGAAGGCCGCGGGTCCGCCGGCGATGGCGGCGGGGCACGCTGGCATATCGAATCCGGCGGGGGCGCCGACGGCTTTTGCCGTCTTGCTCTGACAAACGGCCTCTTCGCGCGTCTCGCCTACGGAACCCTTTATGATGTGCGTCAGGCCGGGGCTCTCCCCGGAACGGATGGTGCGGAAGTCGCGAGGTCAATCCTCAGCCTCACACATCACGCCATTGCGGGCGGCGGCGGCACGATCGAGATCGCTCACCGCATTGGCTGTCACAATATTATCTTTCCGCCCATACCGCAGGAGGCCAGCGTCACATTCAGGATGACGCCCGGCGCACTCGTAACCCCGACCGACCCTCAGACCGGAACATTCATGTGGGACTTCCCACGCGGAGACTGGAACACCTATCCAAACTTCGTGAATATCCGCGTCTTTGGGGACAGGGACAAACGCCCGGTTTGCAACGGGATTCGTGTGGGTCCGACAAATGGCATGACCATCGACAACTGTTTTGGACAGTTCATCGCCGGGTGCGCATGGCAGATTGAAGGGGCGAACAATTCCCGGATCGACATCGTGACGTATAAATGCGGCACCGTGGACGGGGTATATGCGCAAAACTACACGGCCAACGCGTCAAAAGATAATTCCTTCAATGACATCGTGCTTCAGGGATCCACCGAACAGGATTTCCATGGCATCAATCTTGAAGGTGCGGCAGTCGTGCGGGAGGGATCGTCGCTCAAGCTCCATGGAGGGCCGGAAGTTATCCGGGCGCTCCGCATTCACCGGTGCAGCTCTTTTGCACTGCGGGTCTACACGACATTCCAATGGACCGGGGACGGCTTCATTCATGTCTCCGATGCAGGCAGTTCGGACCATGAGAAACTCCTCGTGGAAACCGAAACACAAAGCCGAAACACACGCGGTACGCTTGAAATTGATACACTGTACAACGTGCAGTGGGCAGGCACGGGCGCCGCGGACTGGTGCGTTATTGATCTGCAAAATGCCGCGTCCTTCCTCGTTGTGAAAGGTCGCATCGACCGGCAGGCCACGCCAGTAGAGGCGGATACGGACTATTGCCATTTTCGGATCGCCGGGCCGGGCAACAACGGGGTCACTCTGGATTTCGACGGACTGAGATTTGCCGGCAACGTGGACCGGGCTCGCCGGCTACGGGATGAACGTGACCTGCACGTGCGCCAGCGTAACCACGCATTGGCCCCTACCGCGCGCGCTGCCGCACCTCCGGTTCTCGAGGAGGCGGACGTTCTTGGTGGACGCTTGGCTCTGAAAGGAGCCTCCTTCGTCGATTTTGTACCGGAGAAAATGACAGAATTACGTGATTTTGTCATGGAAACTGGACAGTTCTGTACGATAATGGCACCTTACGGAAAGGTGTCCGTGCGCAACACCAAATCAGTCATTTTGGCTGGTTCGAGAAACTTCACAATGGGGCGCGGTGCAACACTTACCCTCTATTGCGCAGGTCCCGACCGGATCGTCGAAATCGCACGCAGCACCCGCTAGGCCCTGTTGACAAAGTATTTCGCCCATAGGCGTATCGATACGACGCGAATAAAGCCAAGATAGCTTTAAGCGGTCTTGTCATATCGTGTTGTAACATGCCGTGCGTTTTTCAGACGATTGATGCAGCGCTCCACCTGATTTCTTAGCGCGTAGATAAAATCGTCGATGAGAACCTTGACCTTCCGTCCTTTACACATTGGAAAGACGGCAGTTCCGCCTTGAGTCTCGATGTTGTTCTGAATACGGTCCGCATCGTAACTCCGGACGGCAAGCAACACCCTGGCACGGGCCCGGCCTCCATGACGGGGTCATACCCTTTGTGATCAGATTGTAATCAGAAGTTTGGTCGCCAGTGATCTCGGCCCTTATTGGCAGGAACCCGTTTGTGCCGATGTGCATCCGACACTTCGAGCCCGCCGAACTTCGCCTTCCATTTGTAGAACGTCGCCGAACTGATCCCATGCTCCCGGCACACATCCCCCGTCGCCACGCCGCTTTCCTGCTGCTTCAGGATCGCGATGATCTGCTCTTCGCTGAACCGTGATCTCTTCATTCCGTCCGTCTCCTTCGTTGGGACGGACTCTACCTCAAAATGGAGGAGAAAACGGGGCTCAGGTCACGGGGCGAACGACCCTGCTTCGGACCGGTTTCGATCAGGAAAGGTTCAAAAAAAAGCCCACTCCTCATCGCTCATGAGATCGCGGATCAAGATACCCTCCTCAATTTGGCATCTTGAATCACGTCCCAAGGGATTTAGAAATCCACTTTGTCAACAGGACCTAGATCGTTCCAGACCAAAAGAAATCAGAAAATCTCAACTATATGGTCAACTTGACTATAAACTGGATGACTCACGGACGCCCCTGCATTTAAATTAATCAGAATATTGCAGAAGCTTTTGAAATTTGAAACCAAGGCCTGAAAATAATTTTATAAAACATATGTTTAAATTGTTATTCTGTGATTTTACCCGAGGCTTTAAGCCTACAGGGTAAAAAAAAATTTGTTTCAATATGATTAAAATACAACTAATTGTGAGTTCAGAGAATTGGCATCTGGCACGCAGCAGTAATCACCCTGGATCAGATTTGCACCGTTGGTATGAATTTGATCGATCATTGTGATGGAGTAGAAATTGTTAAACCACACCAGTCCGGCACTGAACCGTGCAGAAATTGGAGCCTCATCAGCCCAACTGGCCAAAAAAATATATGGTATGGCGGGAAAGCGGTTTCTGGATGTGATTTTTTCTATCTTCGCAATATTGTTGGTGTGGCCGTTGGTATTGCTGGCTGTCGCTGTTATTGCGCTTGACGGACATTCACCATTTTTTCTGCAGCAGCGTGTCGGACGCAACGGGCGAATCTTCACAATTTTTAAACTGCGGTCGATGGTTGTGAACGCGGAAGAAAGGCTTTCCGCACATCTCGCGAAAAACCCGGAAGCGCGCGTGGAATGGGAAAAAACGCAAAAGCTTCAGGATGATCCGCGGATCACGGCCGTGGGGCGCTTGGTCCGCAAGACATCGATCGACGAACTTCCCCAGTTTCTGAATGTTCTGCTGGGTGACATGAGTATTGTGGGCCCACGGCCCATACTGCCGGAACAGAAGTCCATTTATCCCGGAACAGCCTACTACTCCATGCGACCGGGCATTACCGGCCCTTGGCAGATCGGAGGTAGGAACATGACCCCGTTCACGGACAGAGCTAAATATGACGAGGCCTATAACGACAATATCAGCTTTCTTAACGATACCCGCATCGTCCTGAAGACACTGGACGTGGTTGCAAAAGGAACGGGCGTATGACTGTTTACAACCGCCATTCGAAGCCCAACACGTTATTTGAGTGGCTGCTCGGATCTGCGCCCGTGCCGCAACACACCGGAACGGCCTACCGCTCCAAATTGCACATCCTCCACGTCTGCGAAACGTCGATGGGCGGCATTGGCTCCTATCTCAATCTTTTTACCGCCTTCCTCGATAACGGAATTGTCTCAAGGGTCGTGGTCCCGGACCAACACAGCGTCCAGCTTGATACCCGCGTGGAGACGATACCTTTCAACCGGTCGAAACGCGGTATCGCTCCACTTTTTGGAATGCTCAGACGTATGTTCGGGGCACTCCGCAAACCCGGAGCGGATATCGTTTTCTTCCACAGCACGTTCGCACTCCTTGGGCTTCTAGCGATGCGCGCCACCTTCGACCGGCGGCCGGCAATTTACTGTCCGCACGGCTGGGCCATATGCCGCTACACGGAGGGTTCCTGGAAATATCACGTGGTCCGGCATGTGGAGGGACTGCTGTGTGGCCTTGCGGATATAGTGGTCAATATTTCAGCGCCTGAACAGCGGCTTGCTTTGGAAAACGGGTATCGCGGACGGCATGTCTTGCTCGAGAATGCGGTCCCGGATGCCGCACCTGATGCCAGTGACGATATTTTTGGGGACGAGGGCGCGCTCCACCTACTTTTCGTGGGTCGCCTTGATCATCAAAAGGGCATCGACATTCTCCTTAACGCTCTCGAAAATGCAAGTCAGGTGAGGAATGACCTTCGTTTGCATGTTGTCGGGTCCTCCGTGAACGAGGATGCAAGCTTGCTCAGCATGAGCCATGTCACAAGCAGCTTCGGATGGGTGGATAAAAAAGAAATAGATGATTTCTACAGTTCCGCCGATGCTCTGGTGGTTCCGTCCCGCTGGGAGGGTTTTGGTCTGGTTGTCGCCGAGGCGCTGCGAAACGGGACGCCAGCACTTGTTTCGACCTCAGGGGCTTTACCTGGTCTTATCGAACCCGGGCGCACCGGACATGTATTTGAGCCCAATACGGAAAGTCTAACTTCCCTCCTGCTGGGCCTTGACAGGAAAGACCTAAGAAACATGCGGCCCGCAAGTCGGCAGTACTATCTGGACCGCTTTACGGTCGAAAAATTTCGCAGGGAATTTCTGAACATCATCTCGGAGGTCCTTGCCGAAAAGGCCGTTGGCAGGAACGGAAAGAGCGGCGCTTACGGGTTTTATCCACCTGAAGTGAACGATGCTGAAAGTGGAAACCTGCTTCGGTAAGCAGACACGAGCTGAATTTCCGGGACGCAGTTTCGATGGAATTCAGGTCCGGGCTATATGGCGTCGGTTTCGTTGCGGAGTTCCAGCGGAATCCAGAAACGTCCCGCAGCGCATACCGCCAAGCGGCTGAAAGCGTTTCCGCTCTGCTCCCTCAAAGAACAGAGTACGACTATAAGCAAAATTTCGCCGACTAGCGTCACATACTATTTATCGTAGCATTCCAGCGTTTTATGATTTTTCGGCGCAATACCCGTTTTTGCTACTGCTAACACATGGCTATGATACTCTGTGGGCTTACTATGTGATCCTGTAGAATGTTTTTTACCCGCTTTCGACGATTTCGCGATCATCAGTGAGCCTACCCAGAGAATTTTCGATGACCCAACGACCTTGGCTGCCCAACCTGATCATTGCGGGCGCCCCCAAAGCCGGAACAAGTTCGCTGTACAGATGGATAGCGGACCATCCAGACGCATTTGGCTCGACCGAAAAGGAAACATACTTCTTTGTCGATCCCGGCACACACATGTACAGGCCCAATTTTCACATATCGAACGGGCTTGACAGCTATCAGGCCCAATTTCCAATACCCGCCGGGAGTTCCCCCAAGGTTGTTTTGGAGTCCACTCCCGGTTACATGTACAGTCGTACGGCGCTCGAACACATCGCAGACCTGCCAAGCAAACCACGGTGCCTTTTCGTTCTGAGGGAACCGGCTTCGCAGATATATTCTCTTTATTCGTATTTTCGCGGAAACTGGGACTGGATTCCGTCAGACATGGATTTTGGTGACTTTGTCAAAACGGTGCGATCCGGATCCCATTCTTTCAAAGGGAATGAACTGGCTGTAAACGCCCTGTCATACGCGCGCTATATCGAGTATCTTGTCCCATGGTGGGAACGGCTCGGCGCTGATCGGATGAAAATCATACTGTTCGACGACCTCAAAGCCGATGAGATGGCAACTACTAGGCTCATTTCCAACTGGCTTGAGCTTGATCCTGACTTCTATGACGATTACGAATTTGGTCGTGACAATGAGACTTATATACCGCGCAACGCTCTCATACAGAAGATCAATATAGCCGGACGTAATCTGCTGCCAAAAGGTCGCGTATACGAAACCCTTCGCAGCCTCTATCGTAGAGCGAATACGCGAAAACCTGATGGGCCGACAGAAACTGAAAGGGCCGTTATTGCGGACCTGCGTAGCGAATTTTCATCGGCAAACGGGAAGCTTGCAGAGTTTTTTAAATTGGACGTGAGTTCGTGGGCGTAAACCGCAGTTTTGAGTTCGGGCAGGCATGCAGCCTGTTTAATGCCGGTGAACGTTGTGCGTCAGGTTCACGAGGCCACAGGTGGGTTCGACCTTGGGTATGATTGATAGGGCAAAACTGGCCCTCTCATCCATAAATGACCTTATTATGCCAAACCGGGTCGTTTATCACCATGTTCCAAAATGTGGTGGCACATCTGTTGGGCGCGCTCTGCGCAAGCGATTTATCCTGAATCAAGCCACGGTCGTACCGGAATCGAGCTTTCGTGCGTTTGAGAGTTTCTCCGGACGTCATGACCGGCAACAGATGCTGATTGACGTTCTCGACCTACGTGAACAGATGATGCTCTACCATATGTATGAGAATGTACACTGCGTGTCGCTTCACGTGCGCTTTTCTGAAGTGGCGTACACCCAATTCCGGGATCAGTACAAATTTATTACCATTCTTCGTGAGCCGATTTCCCGGTTCATCTCACATTATCTTTGGAGCTACGGAAAAACCGATGCACATGCGCGCATTGAGGAGGAGTTTGAGGATTTCCTGAACACTCCCCGTGCCCGTCGCTTGGGGGCAACCTATGTCGAATATTTTTGTGGACTTCCAAAGGAGTGCGACATTACGGCGCAGGCGGCGATTAAAAAGGCTATCTCAAATCTGAAGCGGATGGATGTCGTTGGTCAGCTAGACAACCTAGAGCTTTTTGAACGTCAGTTGAAGCAAAGCCTCGGTGTCCGTATTCGGATCGGCCATGAAAACAAGATGCGTCAGCCCTCATCCAAGAAGGAAGAAATCATGACGCCCGAACTGGTTGACCGTGTCCGCGAGTTGTGCGCTCCGGACCTCGCGGTTTGGCGGGCGATACAAAAGACCTCTGCGGAACCACCCATTTTTAACAAGCCGTGTGATTGAGCTACGCTCCTGTTTCTGGACATCATGGTAAAGTACCCCTGATTCTGAAAGGTACTTGGATTAATGCGACAACAACGGCTGTACCGCCCCGGGTTTGCCGGAGGCAGGTGAGGACCTCTTTCAACCAGGTGTCTGCAGTTATCTGAGACTGAATATGTTCTGGTATTCGAGGGTTCAATGTGCCTTGGATCTGCGCAGGCTTATCTGGCACTATCTCGCCAACTGTCGTTCCGGCTTCCGCCTGCCTCAACGCGAAGGCAATCTGTTCATCGCTGAATCGTTTCTTCGGCATCGGTACACTCCTCTATTGCCTAAAATGTTGGTCCCCTCCCGGAAACCTGGACCGGTCTGAATGAGAAATTTCCGGCTACAATGGGCCATTCAGGAGCGGCCGTAGCCGATGAAGAAATCAAGGTTCACCGATCAGCAGATCGCGTTCGCCCTGCCTCCGACCACAAACGCTCCGGGTTGTCGCCAGCGGTTATCAAAAGCTGTGTTGCCGTTTCATATCCAATCGAGCACCTGGAAATCAGGTCCGGCGCCACGCTGTCGACGATTTCCCTGATCAGGGTATCGAGGTCAGCGGCCTCATCGGTCTGTTCGAGATAGCGGCGGGCCAGTGACTTCAGTGCGATCCGATAAGCCGATGTTACATTCCCGCTGTCCGTCAGATCGGGTCGCCATGCCGCAAATGTTCGGATCAGCTGCATCCGGCTCATCGAACGGAGCTGCTCCTGCAGGTGATCCGGCGCGCTCACAATGTTGGTCTGGATCATCTGAAGGGCAACCCGGCGGGCGGAGACTGCTGTTTTCCTGCAGGTTTTCAGAACACGTAATGCCTCGATCATGCCATCCCGGCTTTTGGGCGTAACGGTCCGGGTCCCGGAGAAAGCTGCATGAGCCGCGTTTACCGCATCGAGCGTGTCGTCCTTGCCGCGCCGCCACCGGTCTGCTTTGTCCGGTGCCGTCACTTCCAGAACCGCAATGCCGGCATGCTGAAGATAGCGCAGCAGCCCCGCCCCTTAAGTCCCGGTGCATTCAATGCCAACGCGCTCCAACGCTCCAAATGAAAGCATCCAGATTAGCATTCTTTTGTATCAATGCCGTGTACTGGCGAAGGTCTCTGTTGCAACCACGTGGTCTTGCGCAGCGTACGGGCATAAACGATTCACCCGGGAATCGGCACTGTTGCAAAAATTAAACCTGGTAATCGGATTTTCTGAGATATCGATAGATGGTAGCTTTTGAGAGTTTGTATTGGGCCATCAGATCCTTGACCAAGATTCCCTGTTGACGTTTTCCACGCAGTTCCGCGATTTGGTTTGCTGTTAGTGCCGGACGCTTTCCGAACTGAACACCGCGATCTTTGGCTTTTTTGATGCCATCCATTTGTCGTTCGGCACGGATTTCAGTTTCGAACTGGCCGATGGCGCCGAGCATGTTGAAGAGAAGCCTCCCGGTGGCATCAGACGTGTCGATGTTCTGATCGAGGACAACGAGATCGACGCCCTTCCCGCGCAGGGTCTCAGCAATCTGGCAGAGGTGTAATGTGGAGCGCGCCAGTCGGTCGATGCGTGTAACGATGAGTTGGTCGCCATCGCGAAGGTAATTCAGGCATTCCTTGAGCTGGGGCCGAGCATCAGTCGTGCCACTGCGCTTTTCTTCGAAGAGCTTATCGCAATCACTAAGTTTTCCACGTTGAACATCTAGGGATTGTCCAACTGAGCTGACGCGGGCGTATCCGACTTTGGCCATAGGGTGTCAAATCAACTAAAAGGTCGTGCGACTGCCATATTGAGACATTAAAAAAGACATTGCAAGCAAACCGTCTCAATTTCTACACTTTGTGTGACACACGGAGACCTGTTCCATGCCGAACGACTCCAAATGGCAACAATTCCAGGGTGGGATCATCCTTTGGGCCGTACGCTGATACTGCCGCTATGGTATCAGCTATCGCGATCCTGAGGAAATTCTGGAAGAGCGCGGCGTCTCTGTCGATCACTCCGCGATCTATCGATGGGTTCAGGCCTATGCCCGTGAAATGAAAAAACGCTTGCGCTGGCATTGCCGGCCGCGCAGCATTTCCTAGTCTTGACCGGTCGACGATATCTACATCAGGGTCAACGGAAGATGGACATAAACTTGATCGTGCCGTCGACAGCCACGGTGACACCATCGACTCTTGTCCCTCCAGGTCCCGCAAAGCGCTTGCTGGGCAAGGCCCTGCGCGGCTGCAAGGATTGGGGGAGGCAGGAGGAAATCAATACGGGTAAGACTGATTGTCACTCTCAGGCGGTCCGCAAATTGATGAAAGAGAGCAAATGCCGGGACTGAACATGTCGCATCGAACACGTGCTCAGGGCTATCACATGGTCGTAAAAAGGGGGCCAGTTCAACCGCCAGGCTTCCCCCGCAGCACGACTTCAAAATAGGCGATCGTGCGGCTAAGCCCCTCCTCTAGCTGCACGGTCGGTTTCCAGTCCAAGAGGTCCTTCGCCTTGGAGATATCGGGTTGACGCTGAATGGGGTCGTTTTCAGGCAGCGGCCGGTATACGATCTCTGAGCGCGATCCGGTCAACTCCAGCACTTTCTCGGCCAGCTCAAGGATGGAGAACTCGTAGGGATTGCCGAGATTGACAGGTCCTGTTACCTCATCCGGCGTATCCATCAGTCTCAGGAAACCTTCGACCAAGTCATCGACAAAACAGAAGCTGCGCGTTTGCCGGCCGTCGCCATAAAGCGTAATCGGAACGCCCTTCAGCGCCTGAACGATGAAGTTTGACACCACCCGCCCATCGTTTGGGTGCATTCGTGGTCCATAAGTATTGAAGATCCGCGCCACCTTAATCCTAAGCCCATGCTGGCGGCGGTAGTCAAAAAACAGCGTTTCCGCGCAGCGCTTGCCCTCATCGTAACACGATCGCGGCCCGATTGGGTTGACACGGCCCCAGTAATCCTCGGTCTGCGGATGTACCGCAGGATCACCGTAGACCTCAGATGTCGAAGCCTGAAATATCTTCGCTTGCACTCGCTTGGCGAGCCCAAGCATATTGATCGCCCCATGAACGCTGGTCTTCGTGGTCTGCACTGGATCGAACTGGTAGTGAACCGGCGAAGCAGGGCAGGCAAGATTGTAAATCTCATCGACCTCGGCATAGAGCGGGAATGTCACGTCATGCCGCAGCAGCTCAAAGCCCGAATTTGAGAGAAGATGCGCGACGTTCGTCCGACGACCGGTAAAATAGTTGTCGACGCAGAGCACCTCATGTCCTTTGGCCAGCAGCCTCTCGCAAAGATGGCTACCAAGAAACCCCGAGCCGCCGGTCACCAGAATGCGCTTCGACATGTTGTCACTTTCCCGAGGTACGTTCATGAGCTAAAAATTCCAAAACGTGGCGACTGCTGGTTTTCTAAAAATCGCGGCGCTTCGTTCCGAGCCTCGTGCACGCAGAATTTTTTAAAGCGTTTTAATGTCTCTGCCACCATTTAAATCCTTTTTTGCCTAAGCTTATCATACCCAAGGACTTCCACAATAGACCGTTGCATCGCGCAAGCTGGACACCCGCCAGAACCCTGATTTGAAACTTGGGTTGCGCGCGGCGGCGCATTGATCTGCCCGGATCGAGTCTGCTCGCTGCGTTCTCGAGCCAGTTTCGACGATCGCGGACAGTCTCATCCCATGGCGCGCCTGCGCTCATGGAAGGTTAGGCGGCCGAAGTTGTCCGCGATGTTGGCCAGTTTCAGTTTCGCCTCAGCGCGGGCGATACCAATGATGCGGATGAAGAGTCCGAAGCGCGTCTTCTGGTAAGCGAAGACGTGCTCAATTGCGACGCGGATCGCCGACTTCTTCGCGTTGGTCCGTGCGATGTTCCGCGGCATCGGATTGCCGGCCGGTTTGCGCCGGTGTATGCGGCTCTTGAGCAGCCGCGCCGCCAGCCATTTCTCGCTCTTCCGGGATCGATATGCGTTGTCGACCCAGATCTCAGAGCCCGTGTTCTCCGGGCTGACCAAGTGCTTCAGTTGCCTCCCGTTGGCCGCCGAGATCGCGGCAAACTGGTCGAAAATTCAAGACCACCTCTGTCCTGAATGGTCAGGATTGGGCCGCATGAGCCTATGGTATGAAAGTATCACGTTCGGTCGACGTTCTTGGATGTGAGCCGGCCTTTTGGTCGCGGTTGCCGAACGGAGTCTCCGGAGGAACCGGTGTCGGCGCCCCGAGCTTTGGCCGTCGGCCCGTCGGATTGGTGTTTGCATGCGCAAGTGGACGCCGGCTCTGATCGTATGGATGGCCGGACACGGATGCCAACATCCATGTCGCAGCCATTGATGCCGGTCCTCACACCCCGAACATGTCCTCAGTCGTTGTGATTTCGATGGCGTTGACCAACGGGTTCTGCACCTGGTGCTGGAACTCAATGCCGAGGGTCCCATCGGTGACCTCAACCACGGCCTCGACAACACCGCCCACCCTGTGGCCAAACATGCCGCTTGGATCAATGTCCTCGAACGCAGCCGGAACGGATCCCTCCAGTTCCACGTCAAACACCCGTTCCCCGGCCTCACTGGTGCCGTTCCAGCTGTTGCGGATGAACAGTCGGACATTGTAGAAACCGTCATCCGGCAGATCAAACTCCCAGGTCATTTCCGGTGCATCGGGTTGGTCCCAACGATGGGACTCAAACACCGCCCGGGGTGCGCCGTCCGGCAGGCTGGTTCCCCCGGATATCCCCGGACTGGCCGTGGAGTTGCTGCCATTCTCCGCCAGATAGGGGCTGTTGACCGCTGCGGTATCCTGACCCCAGTCCGGACCGCCGTCGGTTGCACTCAAATTGCCTCCACCGGCGTTTACCCTGTAGAGGATTTCCGGCGTGTTGGCTGTGTCATCGTCAAGATCGTTGACCAGCACGGTGAAGCTCTCCACAACCGCCGGGTTCTCCCCGTCATCGGCAGTAATGTTCGCCGTATAGGTGCCGTCAAAATTCCGCGACGGCGTGCTCCATGTGAACTGGCCGGTGCCATCGCCATTGTCCACAAGCGCGTATTTCGACGGATTGACGGGCTGACCGTTCGGCCTCAGGAGTTCCGCACTCAGGGCAATGGTCCCATTGCCGTCAGGGTCCGTCGCACTGATGGCCACATCAACAAAATCAAACTCATCGACCAGCAGATCCGCCAGTGGGGCAATCACCGGCGGACCCGATGTGGTGGATTCAGGTGCAATGGTCACCGTCGCCGTGTCCTGGCCACCATTGCCGTCTCCGACCGTGTAGGTGAAGCTGTCACCCGGGAAGACCGCGGGCCCGGAGGTGTTACGCAAATAGAGGATCTGATCGTTATCAATCACGACCTCGCCCTGGCTGCCCTGGGTCACTCCAATGATGCCGAGAGCATCCCCGTCCGCATCCGTGTCGTTCCCCAATACATCGATGAACAGCGAGGTGCCCGGCACCTGGGTGACGGTATCATCCACCGCATCGGGAGGCGTGTTGGCTGTGTCATCGTCAAGATCGTTGACCAGCACGGTGAAGCTCTCCACAACCGCCGGGTTCTCCCCGTCATCGGCAGTAATGTTCGCCGTATAGGTGCCGTCAAAATTCCGCGACGGCGTGCTCCATGTGAACTGGCCGGTGCCATCGCCATTGTCCACAAGCGCGTATTTCGACGGATTGACGGGCTGACCGTTCGGCCTCAGGAGTTCCGCACTCAGGGCAATGGTCCCATTGCCGTCAGGGTCCGTCGCACTGATGGCCACATCAACAAAATCAAACTCATCGACCAGCAGATCCGCCAGTGGGGCAATCACCGGCGGACCCGATGTGGTGGATTCAGGTGCAATGGTCACCGTCGCCGTGTCCTGGCCACCATTGCCGTCTCCGACCGTGTAGGTGAAGCTGTCACCCGGGAAGACCGCGGGCCCGGAGGTGTTACGCAAATAGAGGATCTGATCGTTATCAATCACGACCTCGCCCTGGCTGCCCTGGGTCACTCCAATGATGCCGAGAGCATCCCCGTCCGCATCCGTGTCGTTCCCCAATACATCGATGAACAGCGAGGTGCCCGGCACCTGGGTGACGGTATCATCCACCGCATCGGGAGGCGTGTTG
>NZ_JBNAFV010000024.1:0-37500 GCF_049800875.1 Amaricoccus tamworthensis
CATCATGGCGAAGGAAAAGTTTGAGCGTACGAAGCCGCATGTCAACGTTGGCACGATTGGCCATGTTGACCACGGCAAGACGACGCTGACGGCGGCGATCACGAAACAGTTTGGCGACTTCAAGGCGTATGACGAGATTGACGGCGCGCCTGAGGAGAAGGCCCGCGGCATCACGATCTCGACGGCGCACGTTGAGTATGAAACGGAAGCCCGTCACTACGCCCACGTCGACTGCCCCGGCCACGCTGACTATGTTAAGAACATGATCACGGGTGCGGCACAGATGGACGGTGCGATCCTGGTTGTGAACGCGGCTGACGGCCCGATGCCGCAGACCCGCGAGCACATCCTGCTTGCCCGTCAGGTTGGTGTTCCGGCGCTGGTCGTGTTCCTGAACAAGGTTGACCAGGTTGACGACGAGGAGTTGCTTGAACTGGTTGAGATGGAGGTTCGCGAACTTCTGTCCGAGTACGAGTTCCCGGGCGACGACATTCCGATCGTTGCCGGTTCGGCTCTTGCCGCTCTGGAAGACCGCGACGCAAACATTGGCGCTGAGAAAATCGCCGAGCTGATGGCCGCCGTTGACGAGTACATCCCGACGCCCGAGCGTCCGGTTGACCAGCCGTTCCTGATGCCGGTTGAGGACGTGTTCTCGATCTCCGGTCGCGGTACGGTTGCGACGGGTCGTGTTGAGCGCGGCATCATCAAGGTTGGCGAAGAGATCGAAATCGTCGGCATCAAGGACACCAAGAAAACCACCTGTACCGGTGTTGAGATGTTCCGCAAGCTGCTCGACGAGGGCCGTGCGGGTGACAACGTTGGTGTTCTGCTGCGCGGTGTTGACCGTGACGCGATCGAGCGCGGTCAGGTTCTGTGCAAGCCGGGTTCGGTCAAGCCGCACACCGAGTTTGAGGCCGAGGCCTACATCCTGACGAAGGAAGAGGGTGGCCGTCACACGCCGTTCTTCAAGAACTACCGTCCGCAGTTCTACTTCCGTACGACCGACGTAACCGGAACGGTAGACCTTCCCGAGGGCACCGAGATGGTGATGCCGGGCGACAACCTGAAGTTCAACGTCGCACTGATCGCACCGATCGCCATGGAGGAGAAGCTGCGCTTCGCCATCCGTGAGGGCGGCCGCACCGTAGGTGCAGGCGTCGTCTCCAAAATCATCAAGTAAGTTCGGCCCAGTCCGAGTGCGGCCAGGGTGCCCCTGGCCGCGTGTCCTCAACTAACCAGCCCAAAAGGCGCCAAAAAATGCCAGGTCAGAATATACGCATCCGGCTCAAGGCCTTTGATTACCGGGTACTCGACGCGAGTACAGCCGAGATCGTCAATACGGCCAAGCGCACCGGCGCGCGGGTACGTGGTCCCATTCCGCTGCCCAACAAAACTGAAAAGTACACGGTTCTTCGCGGTCCGCACGTGAACAAAAAGAGCCGCGAACAGTTCGAAATCCGCACCCACAAGCGGCTTTTGGACATCGTAGATCCGACACCCCAGACGGTGGACGCGCTTATGAAGCTCGACCTCGCCGCTGGTGTGGACGTTGAAATCAAGCTCTAAGGGGACATTCACATGCGTTCCGGAGTTTTAGCAAAGAAGCTGGGCATGACCCGGCTGTTCATGGAGGATGGCCGGCAGGTTCCTGTTACCGTTCTTCAGCTTGAAAACCTGCAGGTCGTCGCACAGCGTACCGGTGAGCGTGACGGTTATTCCGCCGTTCAGCTTGGTGCAGGCACGGCCAAGGCAAAACGTACGAGCAACGCCATGCGCGGCCACTTCGCGGCTGCCAAGGTTGAGCCGAAGCGTAAACTGGTCGAGTTCCGCGTGAGCCCGGAAAACCTCATTGAGGTTGGTGCCGAAATCACCGCTGACCACTATGTTTCCGGCCAGTTCGTGGACATTGCGGGCACCTCAATCGGTAAAGGCTTTGCCGGTGCGATGAAACGCCACAACTTTGGCGGTCTTCGCGCGTCTCACGGTGTGTCCATCAGCCACCGTTCGCACGGCTCCACCGGTCAGTGTCAGGATCCCGGCAAGGTCTTCAAAGGCAAGAAAATGGCCGGTCACATGGGCTCCGCCCGTGTCACCACGCAGAACCTTGAGGTTGTCCGCACCGACGCCGACCGTGGCCTGATCATGATCAAGGGTTCGGTTCCTGGCTCCAAAGGTGGCTGGGTAACGATCAAGGATGCAGTGAAGAAAGCCGCTCCGGCTGATCTTCCGACGCCCGCCGCCATCCGTGCAACCGCCACCGAGGCTCAGGTTGAGGCTCCGGCTGACGCCCCCGAAGGAGGCGCTGAAGCATGAAAATGGATGTGATCAATCTGGACAGCTCCGCAGCAGGCTCGATTGAGCTTGATGAGGCTGTGTTCGGTCTCGAGCCGCGTGCCGACGTTTTGCACCGTGTGGTTCGCTGGCAGCTCGCCCGCCGGCAGCAGGGTACTCACAGCACCCTCGGCCGCTCGGAGGTCAGCTACTCGACCAAGAAGATCTATCGCCAGAAAGGCACCGGCGGCGCCCGCCACGGTTCCCGCCGCGCACCGATCTTCCGAAAGGGTGGCACCTACAAGGGCCCGACGCCGCGCAGCCACGCACACGACCTGACCAAGAAGTTCCGTGCTTTGGGTCTGCGTCATGCGCTGTCCGCCAAGGCAACGGCCGGTGAACTGGTCGTCATCGAGTCCGCTGAACTGGCGGAGGCAAAAACCAAGGCTCTGGCCAAATCCTTCAAGGATCTCGGCTGGAAAAAAGCTCTGGTCATCGATGGTGCCGAAGTGAACGCAAACTTCGCCCGCGCGGCCGGTAACATCGACGGTATCGATGTTCTTCCGAGCACCGGTGCCAACGTTTATGACATCCTGCGTCGCGACAAACTCGTCCTGACACGGGCTGCAGTCGAAGCGCTGGAGGCGCGTCTGAAATGAGCGTGAAGCCCGAACTTTACGACATGATCCGCAAGCCGATCATCACCGAGAAGGCCACCATGGCCTCCGAGGCCGGTGCCGTGGTTTTTGAGGTAAGTGTTGACTCGACGAAACCGCAGATTAAGGAAGCGGTCGAGACCCTGTTCAACGTTAAGGTCAAAGCCGTGAACACGGTTCTGACCAAGGGCAAGGTCAAGCGTTTCCGTGGAAATCTCGGCAAGCGTCGCGACGTGAAAAAAGCCTACGTAACACTCGTCGAGGGTAACACCATCGACGTTACGACCGGCCTTTGATTGAATACCGCCCTGGTTCTGCCGGGGCGGAAACTGTTAATGCTAACGGAAGACAGTAAGACATGGCGTTAAAGACATACAAACCGACGACGCCGGGCCAGCGTGGGCTGGTTCTGATCGACCGTTCCGAGCTTTGGAAAGGCCGTCCGGTCAAATCCCTTACCCAGGGACTGACCGGCAAGGGTGGCCGGAACAACACGGGACGGATCACCATGCGCAGGCGTGGTGGCGGTGTTAAGAAACTCTACCGTATCGTGGACTTCAAACGTACGAAGTTCGACGTATCCGGCAAGGTTATCCGGATTGAATACGATCCGAACCGGACCGCGTTCTTGGCCCTTATCGGCTATGCCGACGGCGAGCAGGCCTACATCCTTGCTCCGCAGCGTCTGGCTGTTGGTGACACGGTCGTCGCCTCCGCCAAGGCTGACATCAAACCCGGAAACGCGATGCCGTTTTCCGCAATGCCCATCGGTACCATTGTCCACAATGTGGAAATGAAACCGGGCAAGGGCGGTCAGATCGCACGCGCTGCCGGCACCTATGCCCAGTTCGTTGGTCGTGACGGTGGCTACGCGCAGATCCGTCTCTCCTCCGGTGAGCTTCGTATCGTTCGTCAGGAATGCATGGCGACTGTCGGTGCGGTATCCAACCCCGACAACTCGAACCAGAACTTCGGTAAGGCCGGCCGTATGCGCCACAAGGGCCTGCGTCCGAAAGTTCGCGGTGTCGTCATGAACCCGATCGATCACCCCCATGGTGGTGGTGAGGGTCGTACCTCCGGTGGACGCCACCCGGTTACCCCCTGGGGCAAACCGACCAAGGGTGCGCGCACACGCACGAACAAGACGACGGACAAGTACATTCTTCGTTCGCGTCATCAGAAGAAGAACAAGCGGTAAGGAGCCCGGTTAATGGCACGTTCTGTCTGGAAAGGCCCCTTCGTAGATTCCTACGTTTTGAAAAAAGCGGAGAAGGTACGGGATTCGGGCCGCAATGAGGTCATCAAAATCTGGTCGCGTCGTTCGACCATTCTGCCCCAGTTCGTGGGCCTGACCTTTGGTGTTTACAACGGCAAAAAGCATATCCCGGTCAACGTGACCGAGGACATGATTGGCCAGAAATTCGGTGAGTACAGCCCGACCCGTACCTATTACGGTCATGCTGCTGACAAAAAAGCGAAGCGGAAATAAATTATGGGTAAGGACAAGAACCCGCGCCGCGTCGCGGATAACGAGGCAATGGCCGTCAGCCGCATGCTGCGCACCAGCCCCCAGAAACTCAATCTTGTTGCAGCGATGATCCGCAACAAGCCGGTTGAAAAGGCACTGTCGGATCTGACCTTCTCCAAGAAGCGGATCGCTGACGACGTCAAGAAAACCCTGCAGTCCGCCATCGCGAATGCGGAAAACAACCACGGTCTCGACGTTGACGAACTGGTTGTGGCTGAAGCCTGGGTTGGCAAAAACCTGGTGATGAAACGTGGCCGTCCGCGGGCACGTGGCCGGTTCGGCAAAATTCTGAAGCCGTTCAGCCAGGTTACAATCAAGGTGCGCCAGGTCGAAGAGGAGCAGGCATAATGGGACAGAAGATTAACCCCATCGGGTTGCGCCTTCAGGTAAACCGTACCTGGGACAGCCGCTGGTATGCTGACGGTTCCGAATACGGCGATCTGCTGCACGAAGACCTCGCAATCCGTGAGTATGTGAAGAAACACGCTTCGCAGGCTGGTGTCAGCCGCGTGATCATCGAACGTCCGCACAAAAAGTGCCGCGTGACGATCCACGCTGCCCGCCCCGGTGTTATCATCGGTAAAAAGGGCGCTGACATTGAGGTTCTGCGCAAGAAGCTTTCGAAGCTTACCGATTCGGAACTGCACCTGAACATCGTTGAGGTTCGTAAGCCGGAACTGGATGCCGCACTGGTTGGTGAGAATATCGCCCAGCAGCTCGAGCGTCGCGTAAGCTTCCGTCGCGCCATGAAGCGCGCGGTGCAGAACGCAATGCGCATGGGCGCACTTGGCATCCGTGTTAATGTTGCCGGTCGTCTGGGCGGTGCCGAGATTGCACGTACCGAATGGTATCGTGAGGGTCGCGTTCCGCTTCATACGCTGCGTGCCGATATCGATTATGCGCATGTTGAGGCAAAAACTGCCTACGGTATCATCGGAATCAAGACCTGGATCTTCAAGGGTGAGATCATGGAACATGATCCACAGGCCCGCGACCGGCGCCAGGCCGAACTGCAGGAAGGTGGAGGTCGCCCGCAGCGTTCGCGCTAAGGGTCTGATCTCTCAGGAGAAAAAAGATGCTTCAACCAAAGCGTACAAAATTCCGCAAGCAGCATAAAGGCCGTATCCACGGTCAGGCCAAAGGCGGATCCGACCTGAACTTCGGTAGCTACGCGCTTAAGGCAACCGAGCCGCAGCGTATCACCGCCCGTCAGATCGAGGCCGCGCGCCGTGCCATGACCCGTCACATGAAACGTCAGGGTCGTGTCTGGATCCGTGTTTTCCCGGACGTTCCGGTTTCGAAAAAACCGACCGAAGTTCGTATGGGTAAAGGTAAGGGTTCCGTCGAATTCTGGGCTGCAAAAGTAAAACCCGGTCGCATCATGTTTGAGATTGACGGGGTGGACGAGGATGTGGCAAAGGAAGCGCTCCGGCTGGCGGCCATGAAGCTGCCGGTTAAGTGCCGCTTTGTCGCACGCGAGGACTGGTAGGAAACTGCCCCGAAGTTGTTCGGGGCCGTTTTCTGTTTTGATTTGGAATAGCGCCGGGGCGTGCCTCGGTAGCTTCTGATAGAGGAATGGGGCATGAAAGCCGCTGATCTTCGGGACAAGACTCCCGACCAGTTGCGTGACGAACTCGCACAGCTGAAAAAAGAATCTTTTAACCTGCGTTTTCAGCAGGCCGCCGGCCAGTTCGAGAATACCGCTCGTATGAAGGCCGTGCGCCGCGATGCCGCACGTGTGAAAACTGTTCTGAACGAAAAGGCCGCCGCTGCGGCAGGAGAGGCCTGATATGCCTAAGCGAATTCTTTCCGGTGTTGTGACCGGCGACCAGAATGCCCAGACCGTAACGGTTTCGGTTGAGCGTCGTTTCACACACCCGGTTATGAAGAAGACCGTGCGCCGGTCCAAGAAGTACCGTGCGCACGATGCGGAGAACCAGTTCAAGGTTGGTGATACCGTACGTATTCGGGAATGCGCGCCATACTCGAAAAACAAGCGTTGGGAAGTTCTGGTTGACGGCGCGGACGCGTAAGTCAGCCTGATTAGTCGAAACCGCGGACCCCGTGTCCGCAGGTCGGGAGAAAACATATGATCCAGATGCAGACCAATCTGGATGTTGCTGACAACTCCGGCGCCCGCCGGGTTCAGTGCATCAAGGTTCTGGGCGGCTCCAAGCGAAAATATGCTTCCGTTGGCGACATCATTGTGGTGTCGGTTAAGGAAGCCATTCCGCGTGGCCGCGTAAAAAAAGGCGACGTGCGCAAGGCCGTTGTTGTTCGCACCTCCAAGGAAGTGCGTCGTGAGGATGGCACAGCCATTCGTTTTGACCGCAATGCCGCTGTCATTCTGAACAACGCCAGTGAGCCGCTCGGCACACGTATCTTTGGCCCGGTTGTTCGTGAACTGCGCGCAAAGAACTTCATGAAGATCATCTCGCTCGCTCCGGAGGTGCTGTAATGGCTGCCAAACTCCGCAAGGGTGACAATGTGATTGTCCTGTCCGGAAAGGACAAGGGCAAGAAGGGTGAAATTACCCGCGTTATGCCCGCAGACAACAAGGCTGTTGTTTCCGGCATCAACGTGAGCGTTCGCCACACCAAACAGACCCAGAATACCCAGGGCGGGCGTATCTCCAAGGAGATGCCGATTAACCTGTCCAATTTGGCTCTGGTCGATCCGAAAACCGGTGAGGCAACCCGTGTAGGCTTCCGCATGGAAGGCGACAAAAAGGTTCGTTTTGCCAAGAAATCGGGGGAAGTGATCAATGGCTGACTATAAACCCCGTCTTCAGGTCGTTTATCAGGACACCATCCGCGGTGCGATGAAGAACGAATTTGAATACAAAAACGACATGCAGATCCCGAAGCTCGACAAGATCGTGCTGAACATGGGTGTTGGTGAAGCCGTTGCGGACTCCAAGAAAATCCGCGCTGCCGAAGCCGATCTCGCCCTGATCGCAGGTCAGAAACCGGTCATCACCAAAGCCAAGAAATCCATCGCGGGTTTCAAGGTTCGCGAAGACATGCCGCTCGGCGTCAAGGTCACCCTTCGTGGTGCTCAGATGTATGAGTTCCTCGATCGTCTGATCACCGTTGCAATGCCGCGCATCCGTGACTTCCGTGGCGTGAGCGACAAAAGCTTCGACGGCAACGGCAACTATGCCATGGGCCTGAAAGAGCACATCGTGTTCCCCGAGATTAACTTCGACAAGATCGATCAGGTCTGGGGAATGGACATCGTCATCTGCACAACAGCACGCAGCGACGCTGAGGCGCGCGCACTGCTCAAGCAGTTCAACATGCCGTTTGCGGCCTGAGGCGCAGGAGAGAATTATGGCAAAAGTCAGTATGGTCCAGCGCGAAAAGAAACGTCAGGCCCTCGTAGAAAAATATGCGGCAAAACGCGCCGAACTGAAGGAAATCGCGAAAAACGAAGACCTTCCGATGGAAGAGCGTTTCAAGGCACGCCTTAAACTCGCGAAACTTCCGCGCAACTCGTCGCCCACGCGTCTTCACAACCGGTGCCAGGTTTCGGGTCGTCCGAAAGCCTACTACCGGAAGTTCAAGATGTCCCGTATCGCGCTGCGGGATCTGGCCTCCAACGGTCAGGTTCCCGGCATGGTCAAATCCAGCTGGTAAGGGGAGCACGATATGTCTGTAAATGATCCTATCGGCGATATGCTGACCCGTATCCGCAATGCTTCCATGCGCGGTAAATCGTCGGTCGTGACACCCGCCTCCAAGGTCCGTCGCTGGGTCCTGGATGTGCTTCAGTCGGAAGGTTATATCCGCGGATATAATGACACGACGAACGAGCGTGGGCTGCCCGAGATCGAAATCGAACTCAAGTATTTCGACGGTCTCCCGGTCATCCGCGAACTCCGTCGTGTGTCCACCCCTGGTCGCCGTGTCTACACCGGCGTAAAGGAATTGCCGCAGGTCCGTCAGGGCCTCGGTGTCGCGATCGTTTCCACGCCCCGTGGCGTCATGTCCGATGCACAGGCCCGCTCCGCGAATGTCGGTGGCGAAGTTCTGTGCACCGTATTCTAAGGAGAGGTTGATGTCTCGTATTGGTAAAAAACCGGTCGAGCTGCCGAGTGGCGTAACAGCTTCCGTCTCCGGGCAGACGATCGAAATCAAGGGCCCCAAGGGCGTCCGGAGCTTCACTGCGACGGACGACGTGACCCTGGCGGTTGAGGACAATGCCGTGTCGGTGACGCCGCGTGGCAAGTCCAAACGCGCCCGTCAGCAGTGGGGTATGTCCCGTACACAGGTGGCGAACCTCGTCACCGGCGTTACGGACGGCTTCAAAAAGGAACTGGAGATCCAGGGTGTTGGTTACCGTGCCGCTGTTCAGGGCAAAACCCTGAAGCTGGCTCTGGGCTACAGCCACGACGTGGATTTCGACATTCCTGATGCCGTGACGATCAAGACAGCGAAGCCGACGGAAATTCTGATCGAGGGTATCGATCAGCAGGTCGTCGGTCAGGTAGCAGCAAACATTCGCGCCTGGCGGAAACCCGAGCCCTACAAAGGCAAAGGTATCCGTTACAAGGACGAGTTTATCTTCCGCAAGGAAGGTAAGAAGAAGTAGGAGCGCATACGATGTCGAACAGCAAAAGACAGTTGTTCCAGAAGCGCCGTATGCGCGTTCGGAACAAACTTCGGAAACTGGCCGGGGGACGTCCCCGTCTGAGTGTCCATCGTTCGTCCAAAAACATTTCGGTCCAACTGATCGACGATGTTCAGGGCCGGACCCTCGCCTCCGCCTCCACACTGGAAGCGGCTCTGGGTCTGAAAGGCAAAAACAACGTGGAAGCCGCAGCGAAGGTTGGCTCCGAGATTGCTGCCCGCGCGAAAGCGGCCGGTGTCGAGGAAGTATACTTCGACCGTGGTGGTTTCCTGTTCCACGGCAAGGTCAAGGCCTTGGCAGACGCTGCCCGTGAGGGCGGCCTGAAGTTCTAGGAGAGTCCGGAATGGCAAGAGAAGACAACCGCCGGAATCGCCGCGATCGCGACGAGAACCCGGAATTTCAGGATCGCTTGGTCGCGATCAACCGCGTATCCAAAACCGTGAAGGGTGGTAAACGCTTCGGCTTTGCGGCTCTTGTGGTTGTGGGTGATCAGAAAGGTCGCGTGGGCTTCGGTAAGGGCAAGGCCCGCGAAGTCCCGGAAGCGATCCGCAAGGCAACCGAGCAGGCGAAACGCCAGCTGATCCGCGTGCCTCTGCGTGAGGGTCGTACCCTGCATCACGACATTGCCGGCCGTCACGGTGCGGGCAAGGTCGTTCTGCGGACGGCGCCCGCCGGTACCGGTATCATTGCCGGTGGTCCGATGCGTGCGGTGTTCGAGATGCTTGGTGTACAGGATGTTGTTGCCAAATCGATCGGCAGCCAGAACCCTTACAACATGATCCGCGCAACGATTAACGGTCTGCAGAATGAGCTGAGCCCCCGTATGGTGGCACAGCGCCGCAACAAAAAGGTTGCTGACATTCTGCCGCGTACCGATGCCGATGCGCCTGCTGAACAGCCGGCTGAAGCCTGAGGAGAACTGACCAATGGCAAAGACGATTGTTGTTAAGCAGATCGGTTCGCCGATCCGGCGTCCGAAAGAGCAGAGGGCAACCTTGGTTGGTCTCGGCCTGAACAAAATGCACAAGACCCGGGAACTGCCCGACACGCCGTCCACGCGCGGTATGGTCGAAAAGATCCCTCATCTTGTTGAGATCGTTGAGGAGCGTGGCTGAGCCGCGTCTGTCTTAACGACTGGTTAAAATAGCCCCTCCTGGTCATCCAGGTGGGGCTTTTTCGTATTTGGTTCGGGTAGTTGCTCATGTGGCAATCCGAAGTGTGGTTTCTGGTTTCAATTGGTGTGGTATGCTCAAGCAGTATTGGCGCCGTTCGGTACTGCGCGGTAGTTTTCTGAGCGGGTCGTAATGCCAGGGGGGGGTGACATGGCACGCGTCAGTCCGGTCGAAGGGAATTTTTTCGAGGGTCAGCTGCTCCACCTGATTTCCCTCCTGATCTTACTCGCGGCTTTGTTTCTGTGTTCAAATCTACCCGGCTTTGCCCAGGGCAGTTTTCTCGGTCTGTCGACGACCGCATGGGCTGTTCTGGCCGCAGCCGATGCCATTCTGCATCAGGTTTATGTGTGGATCTGTTGGCGGCTGGAGTTGAATGGCCAGAGACTAACCGCCATTTTGGGGCGCCGGTCGTTCCGTATCTATCAGGTGGGGTTTGCCATTCTCATAGTATTGCGGCCAATACTTGCATTCGCTTTGGCGTGGTCGAACAGGGGGACCCTGCCGATTGGTGTAGGGGTTGGTGTTGCATTGGGTGTGGTGCTGTTGGTGCCGTCGCTGTACCTGTTGTACTGCGTCCGCGAATACTTCGGGTTTGAGCGGGCCTTTGGTATCGACCATTTCGATGCGTCCTGGAGAACGGGACCGCTGGTGCGGGAGGGCATTTTTTCCTGGACTCCAAATGCGATGTACGTATTCGGTTTCCTGATCCTTTGGGTGCCGGCCTTTCTTTTTCAGTCGGTGGCTGCGATTGTGCTTGCCGGTTTTTCGCATCTGTATATCTGGGTGCATTACTACTGCACGGAAAAGCCCGACATGAAACGGATTTACGGCTGATGGCTCACCCGAGGATGGTTGCCGCTCGGTGGCGGGAGGCTTCTATGGCAAGTGGTAGTTTCGCACCTACTTGAACCCGGCCAACAACACGTCTATACGCCCCGGGTAGTCCCGCGCGGACCCGATTCATTTGTAATGCCGTGGTCGTCCTTTTTGTCGCTGACAGGACGTATCCGGCCAAGGAGAAGCGACATGAAACTTAACGAACTTCGGGATAATCCCGGCGCAACGAAATCCCGCAAACGTGTGGGTCGTGGACCCGGTTCCGGCCTCGGAAAAATGGGCGGCCGTGGTATCAAGGGTCAGAAATCCCGTTCAGGTGTGGCGATCAACGCCTACGAGGGTGGTCAGATGCCGCTCTACCAGCGCCTTCCGAAGCGCGGATTTAACAACATCAATGGCAAGCGCCACGCCGTGATCAATCTGGGCCTCGTCCAGAAGTTTATTGATGCGGGCAAAATCGACACGTCCGCTGACGTGACCGAGGACACGCTGGTTGCCAGCGGTCTGGTTCGTCGCAAGCGCGACGGTGTTCGCCTGCTCGCCAAAGGTGAGCTGACCTCCAAGGTTTCGATCACCGTGACCGGCGCATCCAAAGCCGCTATTGAGGCGGTCGAAAAAGCAGGCGGCAGCGTTACCGTTCTCGCCAAGGCCGAGCCGGCGGCGGAATAAGACTTGTGGTCGCCACCCCGGCGACCTACATCTGATACAGTTTCGCGCCGCCGGACCATATAAACTGATCCGTGCGGCGCCGTTTTTTTTGGAGGGCCTTCATGGCATCGGCTGCAGAACAAATGGCCGCAAACCTCAGCTGGGGAACGTTTGGTAAGGCCAAGGACCTCCAGAACCGCATTCTCTTTGCTCTCGGATTGCTGATCGTCTACCGCATTGGAACCTATATTCCTGTGCCCGGTATCGACGCGGAACGTCTCCGCCAGTTCTTCGAGCAGGCCAGCGGCGGCATCGGCGGCATGCTGAACATGTTTACCGGTGGTGCGGTCAGCCGTATGGCGGTGTTTGCTTTGGGCATCATGCCCTACATTTCGGCCTCCATTATCGTGCAGCTGATGACGGCTATGGTTCCCAGCCTGATGGCCCTCAAGAAAGAGGGTGAGGCCGGGCGCAAAAAGATCAACCAGTACACGCGCTATGGCACGGTGTTCCTGGCCACATTCCAGGCCTATGGTCTTGCCATTGGTATGGAAGCGCAGGACCTGGTGACGGATCCTGGCTGGTTCTTCCGGATCGGAGCGGTGATCACTCTCGTGGGCGGCACCATGTTCCTCATGTGGCTCGGTGAGCAGATTACGGCGCGTGGTATTGGTAACGGTATCTCGCTGATCATTTTCGTTGGCATTATCGCTGAGCTTCCCGCGGCTCTGGCCCAATTCTTCACTCAGGGACGTACCGGCGCGCTGAGCCCCGTTGTGATCCTCGGTGTGATGGTGATGGCCGTCGTGGTGATTGCGTTTGTGGTGTTCATGGAGCGCGCGCTGCGCAAGATTCATATCCAGTACCCGAAACGCCAGGTCGGCATGAAGATGTATGGTGGTGAGAGTTCGCACCTGCCCGTTAAGGTGAACCCTGCGGGTGTTATCCCTGCAATCTTCGCGTCCTCGCTGCTGCTTCTGCCCGCGACGCTCACGACCTTCTCCGGTGGTGCCGGTGCAACCGGTTTCATGAGCTATGTTGCGGCGTATATGGGGCGGGGTCAGCCGCTGTATCTGCTGGCGTTTGGTGCCTTGATCGTGTTCTTCACGTATTTTTACACCGCCAACGTGGCTTTCAAATCGGATGATGTTGCAGACAACCTGAAAAAGCAGGGTGGCTTCATTCCCGGCATTCGCCCTGGACCCAAGACGATCGAGTATCTCGACTATGTCGTGACGCGTTTGCTTGTCCTCGGTTCCGCTTACCTTGCCGCTGTGTGCATGCTGCCCGAAATCCTGATCTCACAGCTTTCGGTGCCATTCTATTTCGGCGGTACGTCGCTTTTGATTGTTGTATCGGTTACAATGGATACAATTACCCAGGTCCAGTCTCATTTGCTGGCCCATCAGTACGAAGGTTTGATCGAGAAATCCAAGCTACGTGGAAAAGGCGGCAGGAGCGGCCGAACAAGGGGGAAAGCGCGTCGATGAACATTATTTTGCTGGGACCGCCGGGGGCGGGTAAGGGAACCCAGGCCAGGAAACTCGTTGATGAGTATGGCATGGTGCAGCTCTCCACGGGCGACATGCTCCGGGCCGCCAAAACCAGCGGCACCGAAATGGGCGAACGCGTTGCAGCCGTCATGGCCCGCGGTGAACTGGTTACCGATGAGATTGTTATTGGTCTTATCGCGGAGCAGCTCGACGGTGAGGCCGGTGACCGTGGCGTGATCTTCGACGGATTTCCCCGGACCCTGGCCCAGGCGGATGCCCTTGAAGCGCTTCTTTCCAGCAAAGGCAAAAGTCTCGACCGCGTGGTGGAGATGAGTGTTGACGACGAGGCGCTGATTGCCCGCGTGTCCGGGCGGTTTTCCTGTGCCTCCTGTGGTGAGGTTTACCATGACACGACCAAGCCGCTGACCAAGGAAGGCGTTTGCGACAACTGCGGCAGCACCGAGTTCGTTCGCCGTTCTGACGACAATGAAGAATCAATGCGCGTGCGTCTGATGACGTATTACCGCAGCACGTCGCCCCTGATTGGCTATTACTATGCAAAGGGTAAGCTGCAAAGTATTGATGGACTTGGTGAAATCGACGAAATCGCCAAAGACGTGAAGTCTGCTTTGGGACTGTAAATAAAAGGTATTTACGTCCTTGACCTCACAGCGCGGATTTGTATGATCCGCGCTCTCTCTGACAGGAGAGTCGTCTCCGCTACATTTCACCTCGGAGACGCGGGATGTTCTGCCCAGAATGTGGGTATCGGGAACCTGGCGACAGTGTCGGCGGGTAATTGCATTTGAAAAAGGGGTTCTTCAGGGGCCCCGTGATGAAACGGAGCTGGCAAATTGGCGCGCATAGCAGGCGTTAACATTCCGACGAACAAACGGGTGCTTGTCGCACTCACCTATATTCATGGTATCGGCGATACCGCTTCCAAAGAGCTCTGCGATGCTCTGGAAATCCCCGCCGAGCGCCGTGTAAACGAACTGAGTGATGCGGACGTTCTGCGCATCCGTGAATACATTGATGCGAACCTGACTGTTGAGGGCGACCTGCGTCGCGAACGGCAGATGAACATCAAGCGTCTTATGGACCTTGGCTGCTATCGCGGCCTGCGTCACCGCCGCGGTCTTCCGGTTCGGGGTCAGCGGACCCACACCAATGCCCGTACACGCAAAGGCCCCGCGAAGGCCATTGCAGGCAAGAAGAAATAAGGGGCACTGACCGATGGCACGTGAAAAGGCGCGCGTTAAGCGCAAGGAACGCAAAAACATCTCCACCGGAGTTGCGCATGTCAATGCCAGCTTCAACAACACCAAAATCCTGATTGCTGACGCGCAGGGCAATGCGATTGCCTGGTCGTCCGCCGGAACCATGAACTTCAAGGGTTCCCGGAAGTCCACGCCGTATGCCGCACAGCTGGCTGCCGAGGATGCGGGCCGCAAGGCGCAGGAGCACGGTGTACGTACACTTGAGGTTGAGGTTCAGGGCCCTGGCTCCGGCCGCGAAAGCGCGCTTCGCGCTCTGGGCGCAATTGGCTTCACCATTACCGCAATCCGGGACGTAACCCCGATTGCACATAACGGCTGCCGTCCGCCAAAGCGCCGCCGCGTATAATACGAGATCTGAATTGAGTGGCTCTTCCTTCGGGAAGGGCCGCTATTCGCTTTTACCTCGGGAGTTCGCCCGCCACGGGATCCGGTGAGTGAACAGGAATGGAGGCCGCAATAATGACGATCCATAAGAACTGGCAGGAGCTCATCCGTCCGGTAGCTCTTGAAATTAAACCTGGTGCCGATCCGGACCGCCAGGCCACCGCAATCGCCGAACCTCTTGAGCGTGGCTTTGGTCTGACGCTGGGTAATGCCCTGCGCCGGGTGCTGATGTCCTCCCTTCAGGGTGCGGCCATCACTTCCGTTCAGATTGACGGCGTTCTGCACGAGTTCTCTTCCGTGGCCGGTGTCCGTGAGGATGTGACCGACATGGTTCTGAACCTCAAAGGCGTTGCCGTTAAGATGGAGGTCGAGGGACCGAAGCGTCTTGAGGTGCGGGCAACTGGACCTGGCGTGGTTACCGCAGGCGACATCACCGAAACAGCAGGCATCGAGATTCTGAACCGGGATCACGTGATCTGTCACCTCGACGACGGTGCCTCGCTGTTCATGGAACTGACGGTTGAAACCGGTAAGGGCTATGTCCCCGCCGACCGCAACCGCCCGGAAGATGCGCCGATTGGACTTATCTCGGTTGATGCCCTGTACTCGCCCATCAAGAAGGTGTCGTACAAGGTTGAGCCGACGCGTGAGGGTCAGGTTCTCGACTACGACAAGCTGATGCTGAATGTGGAAACCGACGGTTCCATCAACCCGGATGACGCGATCGCTTTCGCGGCCCGCATTCTGCAGGATCAGCTGTCGGTATTCGTCAACTTCGACGAGCCGGAAGCCGGTACGCGCCAGGATGAGCAGGATGATCTCGAGTTCAACCCGCTTCTGCTGAAGAAGGTTGATGAGCTTGAACTGTCCGTTCGTTCGGCCAACTGCCTGAAAAACGACAACATTGTCTACATCGGTGATCTGATTCAGAAAACCGAGGCGGAGATGCTGCGCACACCGAACTTCGGTCGCAAGTCGCTGAACGAGATCAAGGAGGTCCTGACCGCCATGGGTCTGCACCTCGGTATGGAAATCGTCGATTGGCCGCCCGAGAACATTGAGGATCTGGCCAAGAACTACGAAGACCAGTTCTGATAGAACATTGGGGGCCTGCGGGCCCCCTGACTTCCGGGCAATCCCGCCCCAAGGAGAGTGGTCCACTACGCAGGGACCGCCGGACAAAGCATAAAGACTTTAGGAGACTGAAATGCGTCACGGAAATGGATACCGCAAGCTCAACCGTACCCACGAGCATCGCAAGGCGATGTTCGCAAACATGGCTTCGAGCCTCATTGAGCACGAACAGATCAAAACCACCCTGCCGAAAGCGAAGGAACTTCGCCGGATCATCGAAAAGCTGATCACGCTCGGCAAACGTGGTGACCTGCACGCCCGCCGTTTGGCGGCTGCGCAGATCAAACAGGATGCGGCGGTTGCGAAACTGTTTGACGTTCTGGGTGAGCGTTACAAAGACCGTCAGGGCGGATACTCCCGCGTTCTGAAAGCCGGTTTCCGTTATGGCGACCAGGCTCCGATGGCGATCATCGAACTGGTGGACCGTGACCCGGCTGCCAAGGGTGCCGCCGACAAAGCCCGCCTTGAGGCTGAGGAAGCTTCCGCGGACGCCTGATAGCAGGATGATTCCCGCGAGGATTTTGAAGGCCCCGGATCATGTGATCCGGGGTTTTTGCTTTTGATGAACTGGAATATGTATTCCTGATGGCCGATCTTTTTGACACTGACCCACCAAAAGAGGTGGCAACGCGATCCGCAAAGGGTGAGGCGCGACCGGCCGGTCCGCGGCCGTTGGCGGACCGTATCCGGCCCGGCGGTCTGTCCGAGGTGTTTGGGCAGGAGCATATTCTTGGGCCGGATGGCACCCTTACCGCCATGCTTGAGTCTGGAAGTTTGGGTTCGGTCATATTCTGGGGGCCGCCGGGTGTCGGCAAAACCACGATTGCACGTCTACTGGCGGATGCGACCAATCTAAAATTTGTTCAGATCAGCGCGATTTTCTCGGGCGTTGCCGAGTTGCGGAAGATTTTTGATGCGGCGCGGACCCGGCATGAAAACGGATCGGGTACGCTGCTCTTCGTTGATGAGATACACCGATTCAACAAGGCGCAGCAGGATGCGTTTTTGCCGTTAATGGAAAACGGCACGATCATTCTGGTTGGTGCGACGACTGAAAACCCGTCGTTCGAACTGAACAGGGCGCTTCTGTCGCGGTCGCAGGTTTTGACGCTGAGGCGCCTTGAAGATGATGCGTTAAAGAAACTGGTTGAACGGGCGGAGACAGAACTGGGCCGGAATTTGCCGCTGACCGACGGCGCGCGTGACGATTTGATCTCGATGGCCGACGGCGATGGGCGTGCGCTGCTCAATCTTGTGGAGCAGATTGCGACGGTGCAGGGAGAGGTTCTGGACGGCCCCTCGTTGGTTCAACGCGTATCGCGGCGTGCGGCTCAGTACGACAAATCCGGTGACGGGCACTACAATCTGATTTCCGCTTTGCATAAATCGGTGCGTGGTTCCGATCCGGATGCGGCTCTCTACTGGTTTGCACGTATGCTGCAGGGCGGTGAGGACCCGCGGTATCTGGCGCGACGTATTCTTCGCATGGCTGTCGAGGATATTGGTTTGGCCGATCCAAGGGCGCAGACGGTTTGCTTGGAAGGGTGGCAGACCTATGAGCGGCTTGGTTCGCCCGAGGGGGAATTGGCCCTGGCGCAGGCGCTTGTCTACCTGGCACTGGCGCCGAAGTCCAACGCCGCCTATGTCGCATACAAGGCGGCCATGTCCTCGGCGAAATCTACCGGGTCCCAGCCACCGCCGAATCATATCCTGAACGCGCCGACAACTTGGATGAAGAAGGAAGGGTTCGGGTCCGGGTACGTCTATGACCATGACACGGAGCACGGGTTTTCCGGGCAGAATTATTTTCCGGACGGCATGGAGCGGGAGAGCTACTACGATCCCATCGAGCGCGGAGAGGAACGGGAGATGCGCAAGCGGCTCCAGTATTTCGCGAAACTCCGCGCAAAGGCCGGGGAGCGGTCGCAGGACTGAGAGCCGGTTGCCTTGACAAAACCCGCGTCGGGGCATTTACGGCGCGGGATACCGAATGAAAGAAACGCGAATGTCATTGATCCTTCAGGTCGCCGCAGGTGGGGCCATAGGGGCCTCGGCCCGTTATCTGGTCGGAGCCTGGTCCGTGCGGAATTTGGGCACCGGTTTTCCCTGGGGGACCTTGGCCGTGAATGTGGTTGGATCCCTTCTGATGGGGCTGGCTGCGGTCATTGTGCTGCGACGGCCTGAATATGGGCTGCAGCACTGGGGGCCGTTTATGATGACGGGCATTCTGGGTGGTTTCACGACGTTTTCGGCATTTTCGCTCGAGACGTTTCTTATGGTTGAGCGTGGACGGTTTGATTTGGCGCTGACCTATGTGGTGGTCTCGGTGGTGCTTGGGTTTCTGGCACTCATGATGCCGGTGATGTTGATGCGAAGCGGGTCGATCTGATGAGCAGGGTACAGAAAATCGTCCTTGATGGCGACGCAGAGGGGCAGAGGCTTGACCGCTGGCTGAAGCGTTTCAATCCGCATGTCACCCAGGGCCAGGTCGAAAAGCTTTGCCGCAAGGGTGATATCAGGCTCGATGGCGGCAGGGTCCGGGCCAACAGCCGTTTGGCCGAGGGGCAGACCCTGCGCCTGCCACCTTTGCCCGATGCAGCGCAGAAACGAACCGCGCCGGTCCCGGTGCTGTCGGAGCAGGACGTGGAGTTTGTCCGGTCGCTCGTGATTTTCCGTGACGACGATATCATTGCGCTTAACAAACCGCCTGGACTGGCCGTTCAGGGGGGATCGGGCCAGACGCGTCATCTTGATATGCTGTCGAATGGATTGCGCTTTGACCGGGATGAGAAACCGCGTCTGGTGCATCGTCTTGACCGGGACACGTCCGGTGTCATTATCATGGCGCGGTCGGCAAAGGCCGCAGCCGATCTGACGCGGGCGTTCCAGTCGAAAAATACACGCAAGATCTACTGGGCCGCGGTTGCCGGGATGCCGAGCCCACGGGCTGGGACCATTAGGTATGGCCTGGTCAAAGCAGCGGGCCATGGTCCGGGCGGTGCCGGTGAAAAGATGATCTGCGTCGCCCCGTCAGAGATTGATGACACGCCCGGCGCCAAGCGTGCCACCAGTGACTACATGGTGATAGATGGCGCGGCGCAGCGTGCGGCGTGGGTTGCGCTCAGTCCGATTACGGGCCGGACCCATCAGCTTCGTGCACATATGGCTGAGATCGGGCATCCGGTGGTCGGCGACGGAAAATACGGGACCAACTCGCAGGAGAATGAGGGCGATGGATGGGGGGCGCAGCTGGGCGGGAGTGTCAGCCGCAAGATGCACCTGCACGCCCGGTCCTTGACGCTGACGCATCCGCGAACCGGAGCGCGTCTGGTTCTGACAGCACCACTGCCGGAGCATATGGCGCGGACCTGGGAGTTGTTTGGCTGGGACAGCATCGACCCCGGCACCGACCCATTTGAGGACCTGGAATGAGCGAACCACGCCTTGTGATTTTTGACATGGACGGCACCCTGATCGACAGCCAGAACGAAATACTGGCGTCGATGGCCTGGGCGTTTGACAGGGCAGGTCGGGCACAGCCAAGCCGGGAGGATGTTTTGTCCATCGTTGGGCTGTCACTGCCGCAGGCGATGCAGGCGCTGGTGCCGGATCTGTCACCGGAAGAAACCGAGGAGTTGGCCGAGTACTATCGTAACAGTTTTCTGGCGGACCGGGCCAGCGGCCGCCACGACAGCGGTGCGCCGCTTTATCCCGGCGCGATGGATGCGATTACAAGGCTTCATTCTGATCCGTGGACACTGCTTGGCGTTGCGACCGGCAAGGCGCGGCGGGGGCTTGACCATACCTTTGGGAAACATGGGCTGGCTCCGTATTTCCACACGCTGCAAACGGCTGACCTGCATCCTTCAAAGCCGCATCCGGCGATGGTTCAGCAGGCTCTGAGTGATGCGGGCTGCGACCCTGCGCGGGCGGTCATGGTTGGGGACACGACCTATGACATGGAAATGGGGCGCGCCGCCGGGGTGCGGACGGTAGGTGTTTCCTGGGGATATCATCCCCGTGCGAGGTTGGAGCAGGCGGCTCCGGATGTGATTATTGACGATTTTGCGGATCTCGAAGAGGTCCTGAACGGGTTCTGGAGCTGATCCAATGAGTTTTGCGGCACGCAAGCGGTTCTGGAAAGAGGTTTCGATCCGCGAGGAAAACGGCCTGTACCGGGTTGAACTTGACGGCAGGGCAGTGAAGACGCCGGCGAAACGAGACCTGATGGTGGCCCAGAAACCTCTCGCCGAGGCTGTTGCCGAAGAATGGCGGGCGCTCGACGAGGAAATTGACCCTGAAAAGCTGCCATACACGCGGTATGTCAACGTCGCGTTGGACCGGTTGCAGGATGAGGCTGAGCCGGTGGTGGAAATGGTTGCTGAATACGGCGGAAACGACCTCATCTGTTATCGCACCTCTGATCCCGAAGGGCTTTGCCTGCGCCAGCGGGACGCCTGGGACCCCTGGCTTGCATGGGCGCGAAGCGATCTGTCGGCGCCGCTCTATGCGGTTGAGGGCGTGATGCATCAGGATCAGCCGGCAGAGAGCCTTGCGGCGTTGCGGGCTGCGGTTGCGGATCATGAGCCTGTGCCGCTGGCCGCGCTTTATGAGCTGGTCACCCTGTCAGGCTCACTGGTTCTCGGGCTGGCCGTGTCGCGCGGTGCGCTGGTTGCGGGCGAGGCGTGGGATTTGTCCCGTGTGGACGAGACCTGGCAGGCCGAGCAGTGGGGGCGTGATGCCGAGGCTGATGAGCTGGCCCAGGCGAAACGTTCGTCATTCCTGCGGGCGGCTGAATTGCTGAAACTGTGCAACAACGAGGCATGACCTTAACGGGTGCCGAGCCCGTGTGCGACTTTGTTGGCCGCTGCGGATAATGTGCGTAAAATTTACCAGTTTTTTTACTGATTGGTTAACAGCGACCCCCCGTCAGGGTTGACGTTTGCGATTTTCCCAACAAGTCTGCTGCCCACTTAGGGCAGAACAACAGTCGTCAAGACGTGCCCGTAAATCGATGATGTTCCGATTCTGGAATGTTAACAGGGAAAAAAGGCTATCCATGAAACATTTACTGTTCGCCGGAACCGCAGTGGCCACCATGGCGCTTGGTGGAGTTGCGGCCGCCGCGACCCTTGATGACGTCAAGGCACGCGGAAACCTGAACTGCGGAGTGAACACTGGTCTGGTCGGCTTCGCCGCACCGGACGCGGAAGGCAACTGGAGCGGTTTTGACGTAGCCGTGTGCCGCGCGGTCGCAGCTGCTGTTCTGGGTGATCCGGATGCCGTTGAGTACACGCCCTTGACCGGTAAAACCCGGTTCACGTCGCTGGCCTCCGGCGAAATCGACCTGCTCTCGCGCAACACGACCTGGACCTTCAGCCGTGACGTGGACCTCAAGTTCACTTTCGTTGGCGTGAACTACTACGATGGTCAGGGCTTCATCGTGAGCAATGATCTGGGTGTGGGTTCAGCTACCGAACTCGATGGCGCGACCATCTGCATTCAGACCGGAACCACGACCGAGCTGAACCTGGCCGACTTCTTCCGCGCCAACAACATCAGCTACGAGCCGGTTCCGATCGAAACCAACGCCGAAGCACAGCAGCAGTATCTTGCCGGTGCCTGTGACGCATATACCACCGACGCGTCAGGTCTGGCGGCAACCCGTGCCACCTTTGAGGATCCGGCTGCTCATACGATCCTTCCGGAAATCATTTCCAAGGAACCGCTTGGGCCGCTCGTGCGTCACGGCGATGACCAGTGGGCCGACGTTGTCCGCTGGAGCATTAATGCCCTGGTCGCGGCTGAGGAGCTTGGCGTGAATACCGGCAACCTCGAGGAAATGGCCGCCGGTACGGACAATCCGGAAATTAACCGTCTGCTCGGTACAGAGGGTAACCTTGGTGAGATGATGGGGCTTGAGGCCGATTGGGCCAAAAACGCCATTGCCGCTGGCGGCAACTATGGCGAGATCTTCGCCGAGTTCCTCGGTGAGGGTACAGCCGTCAACTTGGCGCGTGGTCTGAACGCCCAGTGGACGGATGGTGGTCTGCTTTACGCACCGCCCTTCCGCTAAGACGGATTTCTCAGGGGCGCCGGTTGGCGCCCCTGAATTCGTTTACGCAGTCATGCGAAAACGTGGTTCCTGGCATTAAGAACCCCACAAGAGGGTAGCACGCCAGCGGAGCTGAAAGTCCAGACAGGGGCACTCCAGATGACGACTTCCGCCGATGTACCATCCGGGCGATTCCGCCTGAGTATGCTGATTTACGATTCCCGTTACCGGTCGCTCACGATCCAGACGGTTGCCCTGATAGGGTTCCTGCTGCTGATCGGTTGGTTGGTCAACAACACTCTCCAAAACCTCAGCGCGCTTGGCAAACCGATTGATTTTACTTTCCTGTCCGAACCAGCGGGATACGACATCAACCAGCGCCTTCTGGAATACGATTCTCAGGACAGCCACTGGCGGGCGGCTGTACTTGGTCTATTGAATACCCTGCTGGTTGCGGTGCTGGGCTGCATCGCGGCAACCATTCTCGGTGTGATCATTGGTGTTCTGCGCCTGTCGAACAACTGGCTGGTTGCACGGGTGATGACCGTTTACGTCGAGTTCTTCCGTAACGTACCGGTGCTTTTGTGGATCGTTTTTATCATGGCGATCCTGATCGAGACGCTGCCCGCGCCGCGAGCCTTTCGGGGTGAGAACCCTGAGGCGTCCTTGATGCTATATGATACAGTGGCCGTGACCAACCGCGGGGTGTATATTCCGGAGCCGTTGTTCAGCCGAGGGTTGGGCGACGTACCAATGTTTGGCGGCGCTATTGAGATCAGCCTCGATTTGATGGCGATTCTGATCGTGCTGGCCGGCGGGATCTATGCGGCGCACCGAGTGAAGCTGCGCGCGGACCGGATACAGGAGACGACTGGCGACCGCCCTACGACCTGGTATCTCCGGCTCGGTTTGATTTTCGTACCATTGTTGATTGTGCTGGTCGCGCTTGGTTTTCACCTTGGCTATCCTGCGCTGAAGGGGTTTAACTTCCAGGGGGGCACGCACCTGCGTAATTCGCTGATCGCGCTTTGGCTGGCTCTGTCACTCTATACTGCCGCATTCATTGCGGAGATCGTGCGGGCCGGGATCATGGCGATTTCCAAGGGCCAATCCGAGGCGGCGGCGGCACTGGGGCTGCGTCCAAACCGGACCATGAACCTCGTGATCCTGCCTCAGGCACTACGCGTTATCATTCCGCCGCTGATTTCCCAGTATCTCAACCTGACCAAAAACTCGTCGCTCGCAATTGCGGTGGGGTACATGGATCTGACCGGTACACTGATGGGAATCACGCTCAACCAGACCGGGCGTGAGCTTGAGACGGTGTTGATGGGAATGCTCGTCTACCTGATGATTTCGCTGTCCATTTCGGCTGCGATGAACTTCTACAACAATTCCGTCAAGCTGAAGGAGCGCTGAGATGACCGACGTATCTTTTGTCCGTTCCGAAATGCTGCCTGAAAAAGCGCCGCCCCTGTCTACGACAGGGCCGGTGGGCTGGCTGCGGGAGAACCTTTTCTCATCGGTTGCCAATTCAGTCATGACGGTGATCACGCTCGTGGCGATCTATCAGGTGCTGGCCGTTTTCTTCTCCTGGGCGTTTCAGTCAACCTGGGAGGCAGAATCCCTCAGCCAGTGCCGCGAGATTTTCGCGGCGACCGGAGTGGAGGGCGCACATGGCGGTGCCTGCTGGGGAGTCATCCGGGAACGGTTCAGCCAGCTTATCTTTGGGTTCTATCCGGTTGAGTTGCGCTGGCGTCCGGTGTTGACCTTTCTGCTTCTGCTTGCGGCGATTGCCCCGGTCCTGTTCACCTGGGCGCCGCGGAAGCTCCTGTATCTGACCGCCGTGTTCCCATTTCTTGGCGCTTGGCTGCTTTGGGGTGGTGCGATCTGGAATCCTCTAGTGGCAATGGCCGGTTTTGCGATCGGCTTTTTCGCGTACCGGTTCGTTTCCGGCGCCTTCGGGCCGCTAATTGGAGTGATCTGCGCAGCATTAGCTCCAGTCATCTGGTGGATTTTCCTCGCCGGCCCGGTCGCAGGTCTTCTGACTTCAATCATTCCTCTCGGCATTGAGGCGGTTGAGAGCCGCAACTTTGGCGGCTTCATGCTCTCAATCACAATTGGGGTCGTTGCCATTGGGGCGTCGCTGCCTCTTGGGATTGTTCTTGCACTGGGACGTCAGTCGGATCTGTTCATCGTGAAATCGCTCTGCGTCGGGTTCATCGAGTTCATCCGTGGTGTGCCGCTTATTACGCTCCTGTTTGTGGCATCGACGCTATTAAATATCTTCATGCCGCCGGGCACGAACTTCGACATCATTCTGCGCGTGATGATCATGGTGACGTTGTTTGCCTCCGCCTATATGGCTGAGGTGATCCGCGGCGGCCTCGCGGCGCTGCCGACCGGACAATATGAGGCGGCGGATGCACTGGGTCTCGACTACTGGAAGGCCCAGCGGCTCATCATTATGCCGCAGGCCCTCAAAATTTCGATTCCAGGAATCGTTTCAACGTTTATCGGCGTGTTTAAGGACACAACGCTTGTGTCGATCATCGGCCTTCTCGATCCGTTGGGGCTGAGCAACGCCATTCGGGCGGATCAGGACTGGAACGGTATCGTGTGGGAGCTTTACGGCTTTATCGCGCTGATGTTCTTTATCTTCTGCTTCTCCATGTCACGTTATTCCATGTATCTGGAGCGCAAGCTTCAGACCGGCCATCGCTAGGAGCCACAACATGTCCGAAACAGCACCCACATCCGTTGCCAACCGGGAAGTTAACCGGTCGCAGATGCAGGTCTCTGACGAGGTCGCGATTGAAATTGTCGGAATGAACAAGTGGTACGGTCAGTTCCATGTTCTTCGCGACATCAATCTGACCGTCAACCGCGGGGAGCGGATCGTTATCTGTGGCCCGTCCGGGTCAGGTAAATCCACCCTGATCCGGTGCATCAACCGGCTGGAGGAACACCAGCAGGGGAAGATTGTGGTCGACGGGACGGAGCTGACTTCCGATCTAAAAAACATTGATCGGATCCGGTCCGAGGTTGGCATGGTGTTCCAGCACTTCAACCTGTTTCCGCATCTGACCATTCTGGAAAACTGCACCCTGGCGCCGATCTGGGTGCGCAAAACACCCCGCAAGGAAGCCGAGGAGCGTGCTATGCACTTCCTCGAAAAGGTGAAAATTCCGGAACAGGCGAGCAAATACCCGGGTCAGCTTTCGGGCGGACAGCAGCAGCGTGTGGCGATTGCCCGGTCGCTCTGCATGATGCCGCGGATCATGCTTTTTGACGAGCCGACATCAGCCCTCGATCCCGAGATGATCAAGGAAGTGCTTGAGACAATGATCGAACTGGCGGAGGAGGGCATGACGATGCTCTGCGTAACCCATGAGATGGGCTTCGCACGGCAGGTGGCCAACCGCGTCATCTTTATGGATGCCGGTCAGATCGTGGAGCAAAACGAACCGGAAGAGTTCTTCAACAACCCCCGGTCCGAACGTACTCAACTGTTCCTCAGTCAGATCCTCGGCCATTAGGAAGGCAGGCTCCGTCTCCCATTTGAAAAGGAGACGGAGCCACTACTTTTTGCCGACATTGCCGCCCGGTTCCTCAATTCGGTCCAGATCCACGACTGACCAGGGCAGCCCTTTGTTGCGGTAAATTCGCTTACCTTTGTTCGGATACTCTCCAACGTCGTGCGGCAAGCGCTCTCCTACGACGATACAGCGCAGAGTTTGTGGTCCGATATTGCGGATTGTGTGGGCCAGACCGCCCTTGCGATAACCTATGAAATCCCCCGGTTCGACAGGGATCTGCTCGTTTCCGATAATTGCGGTGGCCGTGCCCTCAAGGACGAAAACGCACTCGTCCTCATGGAAATGGCGGTGGTATTCGGTGGTTTCATGGCCCGGTTCGACTTCGATGATGTGAAAGCCGAAGCCGGTGATGCCGGTCAGGTCACCGAGGGATTTGTTTGTTCGTTTTGCATTCGGATTAAGAAAGTGGGTTTTTTTAACTCCGTCCATCGCGGCGATCTCCTCGCGAGAGACATGGTATTTTTCGTCATCCATGTACGGTGGCTCCTGAGTTTTTCATGCTTTGCCTGCATCGCCACGTGAAATATCGGTTTGACTTTTCACGGGAGTCTCACGAGAATTATGGCTGACTCTTGAGGCAAAGGCACCCATGAACGTCGACTCTCCCACCTCCACCCTTGGTCGCGATCTGCGGGCGCTTCGAAAATCGCGCGGAATGACGTTGGAGGCCGTTGCCAAAGCACTGGGAAAATCGGTGGGGTGGATCAGCCAGGTTGAGCGCGACATTTCCAATCCGGAGATTTCGGCCCTGCGTGAATTTGCGGAACTTTACCAGGTGCCAATGTCCCTGTTTTTCGGATCGGCCGTCGTCCCATCTGGAGAAGAGGGGCGCATTGTTCGGGCTGCGGGGCGTCGGAGGATCGGGGAGGGAACGGAAGGATTTGTGGAGGAACTGCTGTCTCCCGATCTGACGGACAGTTTCGAGGTGATCCATTCCAGTTTTTCGCCCGGAGCGAAAATGATGGACGGCCGTGTTCGACCAACTCAGGAGGTCGTGTATATGGTTTCGGGAAAGCTGGATGTGTGGATTGGAGAGGCGCAATTTACGGTCGGTGCCGGTGACAGCTTCCGCGTCAAAAATGAGCGACTGCGCTGGGCGAATCCTTACAGTGAAACCGCAACGACCGTCTGGGTAATTTCCCCGCCGGTCTATTAAAGCGGCGGATCCGCTTGGGAAAAAGCGGTCTGGTGGCCGCTGGTCCATTTTGTGAGGTTTGCGAAACAGTTTGCGCGAAAATGCGGTACTGTTGGCATGGACTTCCCTCAAGCATTTGTGAAATGATCCGCCCGATCCAAAGGCCGCTTCTGAAAGGGGCCATAATCATATTCTTGGGGGAAGAATGAACCGACTTCAGGGGAAAACCTGCCTGGTCACGGCTGCCGGTCAGGGCATAGGTCGCGCCACGGCGCTGGCCATGCATCGGGAGGGCGCGCGGGTTATCGCTACCGATCTTCGTCCGGACGGACTGACCGAGCTGCAGACGGACGGACTTGAGACCGATACGCTTGATGTCCTCGACCATGATGCGATCATTGCGACGTGCGACAGTGTTGGCGATGTGGATGTTCTGTTCAACTGCGCAGGATTTGTCGCTGGTGGCACGATCCTCGACTGCGACGATGACCAATGGGATTTTTCGTGCAATCTGAACATGAAGGCGATGTTTTGGATGATGCGCGCCTTTCTGCCTGGAATGGTCGCCCGGGAGAGGGGATCGATCATCAACATATCGTCCGTCGCATCCTCCGTCATTGCCGCGCCGAACCGGTTTGTCTACGGCGCGACAAAAGCGGGAGTGATTGGCATGACAAAATCCGTTGCCGCGGATTTTGTAACCAAGGGCATCCGCTGTAATGCCATCTGCCCTGGCACCGTGCAGAGCCCGTCGCTTGACGATCGGATGCGCGCCCAGGGTGACTATGAAGCAGCCAAAGCCGCATTCGTCAGCCGACAGCCCATGGGTCGGCTGGGACAGGCCGAGGAGATTGCCGCGCTGGCGGTTTACCTCGCTTCTGACGAATCCGCATTTACCACCGGGGTCGCTCATGTGATCGACGGCGGCTGGGCCAATACCTGACAGGGAGAAACTGAATGAAACTACTGCGATTTGGAAATGCCGGGTTTGAGAGACCAGGCATGTTGGACGATACTGGCACCATCCGCGATCTTTCCGGCCTCGTTGGTGACATCTCCGGCACGACACTATCCGACGGTGGCCTGGCACGGCTGCGGTCGCTTGATCCGTCGGTTCTTCCAGAGGTGGATCCGTCCGTGCGTCTGGGACCCTGCGTTGCTGGAACCGGAAAATTCATCTGCATTGGCCTGAACTATTCTGACCACGCCGCTGAATCCGGCATGGAGGTTCCGCCCGAGCCCATCATCTTCATGAAGGCCACCAGCGCCATTTGCGGCCCGAACGATCCGGTCATCATTCCGCGCGGGTCGGAAAAGACCGACTGGGAGGTTGAACTCGGCGTCGTCATCGGCAAGCGCACCAAATACGTCTCCGAGGAGGAAGCTCTGGACTGCATCGCGGGATACTGCCTCACCAATGACGTGTCCGAGCGCGCATTTCAGGCTGAGCGATCCGGTCAGTGGACCAAAGGCAAATCCTGCGACAATTTTGGCCCGATCGGCCCCTGGCTGGTGACGCGCGACGAAATCGCTGATCCCCAGGATTTGGGCATGTGGCTGACCGTGAACGGCGAAACCCGGCAGAAGGGCACGACCGCAACGATGGTGTACGGTGCCGCGTTCTGCGTGAGCTATCTCAGCCAGTTCATGAGTCTCGAGCCCGGCGATATCGTGTCCACCGGAACGCCTCCGGGAGTTGGCATGGGCATGAACCCTCCAACCTACCTCAAATCCGGGGACGTGATTGAACTCGGCATCGACAGACTTGGTGACCAGCGTCAAGTATGTATCGACGATCCTGATTGATCAAATAACTCCATGGCAGAGCAGCGGTATTGCGCTGCTCTGCCCCTTAAGCCATTTGCTCTACTGCTCATCCAAATTTCTTCTGACTTTTTCCCCGCCAGGCCCGGGTTCCGCCTTTGCCTGCCTTGGAGCGCCCGGTTGCCTTTTGGGCGGCTGAGGTTTCAGCTTCTACTGCGGATTGCCGTGCAAGTGGATCGTCGGAGACGGTGAGTTCCACCAGTTCAAGCCGGTTGATCTCGTCGCGCAGCCTTGCCGCCTCCTCAAACTCCAGGTTTTCGGCCGCCTTAAGCATGTCCTTGCGCAGAGCGTCGAGATGCGCCTGAAGGTTCGCACCGACCATCGGTTTTTCGACCCTGGCCGTGATGCGGGCCTGGTCGGTGTCACCCGGGAACAGTCCGTCGAGAACATCATCGACATTTTTGCGAATGGTCGCGGGCGTGATGCCGTGCTCGTCGTTGTAGGCGATCTGTTTTTCACGGCGACGGTTCGTTTCCCCGATGGCTTTTTCCATCGACCCGGTGATCCGGTCGGCATACATGATCACGCGACCATCGACGTTTCGGGCGGCGCGACCCACAGTCTGAATGAGGGACGTTTCCGAGCGCAGGAAGCCTTCCTTGTCGGCGTCCAGAATCGCGACCAGACCACATTCGGGGATATCAAGGCCCTCACGGAGGAGGTTGATGCCCACCAGCACGTCGAACGCGCCGAGCCGCAGGTCCCGAAGGATTTCGATGCGCTCAATGGTGTCGATATCGCTGTGCATGTAGCGCACGCGAATGCCCTGTTCGTGGAGGTATTCGGTGAGATCCTCGGCCATCCGCTTGGTCAGAGTAGTGGCAAGAACCCGGTTGCCGGCCGCGGCAACCTTACGAACCTCATCGAGCAGATCGTCGACCTGCATTTCGACCGGGCGAATTTCGATTGGTGGATCGAGCAGACCGGTCGGTCGGATCACCTGCTCCGCGAAGACACCTCCGGCCTGTTCCAGTTCCCAGGCGGCTGGCGTGGCAGATACGAATACGGACTGGGGCCGCATTGCGTCCCATTCCTCGAACTTCAAGGGGCGGTTGTCCATGCAGGATGGAAGGCGGAACCCGTGTTCGGCCAGCGTGAACTTTCTCCGGTAGTCGCCCCGGTACATGCCTCCAATCTGGGGCACGGACACGTGGCTCTCGTCGGCAAAGACAATGGCGTTGTCCGGGATGTACTCAAACAGGGTAGGGGGCGGTTCGCCGGGGGCCCGACCGGTGAGATAACGCGAGTAGTTTTCAATGCCGTTACAAACGCCCGTCGCCTCGAGCATCTCGAGATCAAAGTTGGTGCGCTGTTCGAGGCGCTGTGCTTCCAAAAGTTTGCCTTCTGAAATCAGCTGGTCGAGTCGGGTTTTCTGTTCCGCCTTAATGCCCTTGATGGCCTGCTGCATCGTCGGGCGCGGTGTCACGTAGTGGCTGTTCGCGTATACCCTGACCTTTTCGAGAGTGTCAGTTTTCGCACCGGTCAGGGGATCCATCTCTTGGATCGACTCAAGTTCATCGCCAAAGAAGCTCAGCCGCCACGCCCGATCCTCAAGGTGGGCGGGCCAGATTTCGAGGGAATCGCCACGAACCCGAAAACAGCCGCGTTGGAAAGCGTTGTCGTTTCGTCGGTACTGCTGTTCGACCAGCCCCTGAATGATGCGTCTTTGTTCGATGATCTCGCCGACTTTGAGGTCCTGGGTCATTGCGGTGTAGGTCTCGACCGATCCAATGCCGTAAATGCAGGATACGGACGCAACGATAATCACATCATCCCGCTCCAGCAGCGCGCGGGTGGCGGAGTGACGCATCCGGTCAATCTGCTCATTGATCTGCGATTCCTTTTCAATAAACGTGTCGGAGCGCGGGACATAGGCTTCGGGCTGGTAGTAGTCGTAATAGGATACGAAATACTCCACAGAGTTTTCGGGGAAAAAAGCCTTGAACTCGCCGAACAGCTGCGCGGCCAAGGTCTTGTTGGGGGCGAGGACGATGGCCGGGCGCTGAGTGGCCTCAATCACTTTCGCGATCGTAAAAGTCTTGCCCGTACCGGTAGCACCGAGAAGAACCTGGTTTTGTTCGCCCTCGGTTATACCGGCGGCAAGTTCCGCTATTGCGGCAGGCTGATCTCCCGCAGGTTCAAAACTGGAGTGCAGACGGAATTTTTTGCCGCCTTCGAGTTTTTCCCGGCCGTTCTTTGTCGGCGTATCCAAAACTGGTATCTGTGTCATTCCCGTACCTTCACCCAAGGGTACTGACATATTATGGCCGGAGCCAACAACAAGGTTAAAAATATCACAACAGAAAGAATGTCTCTCGGAAAAGGTGTAGAAAAATTTAGGTAACTAAACCATTGCGTGTATCGTTCGAATCGTAGTAAACAAATTCTGCAAGCAGCAAAGTGGTCGTCAGGCGGAGGTGAACACCCACCCCACCCCTCGCTCCCTCACCTTCGGTTGACGACCCGCTTACCTCCTGTTTACTCCCATAAAAATCGATGACTTGATCAAGCGGGTTTGATTGGCCATAACCTGCTCATAGTCCGATTGGAGCATTCCTGCCATGCACGCCAGAATCTATCAGCCAGCACGCAATGCCATGCAGTCCGGTCAGGCCAAGACGAGACAATGGGTTCTCGAGTTTGTGCCCGCGGAAGCGCGGTTTGTCGATCCACTCATGGGCTGGACGGGTTCCGGTGACATGAACAGTCAGGTTCGGCTTCAGTTTGACAGCCGTGAGGCGGCCGAGGACTATGCAAAGTCCCACGGCATTGCCTATCAGGTGTTCGAGCCAAAGAAACGGTCTCATATTCTGCGTACCAATGGATATGGCGACAATTTCGCGGCAACACGGCGTACCGCCTGGACGCACTGATGCGTTTGGTCCCTTAGCTCAACAGGATAGAGCAGCTGACTTCTAATCAGCAGGTTTGGGGTTCGAGTCCTCAAGGGATCGCCATCCTTCCCCGCTTCGGTAGACCGGAAGCGTTACGATAAATTCAGCCCCGGATGTACCGTCGGATTTCACTGACAGAGAGCCGCCATATCGGCGCAGTATTCTGTCGGATATAGGAAGGCCGAGGCCTGCCGATCCGTGTGATGTGCCGCGATAGAACGGTTCAAAAATTCGCTTTGTCAGTTCCGGCGGAATGCCCGGCCCGTTGTCTTTGATGGACACGCGGTAGTATTTTCCGTCTTCAGAGAGGAAACTGCTCACCGTGATACGTCTCGAACTCTTGTCATTGTGCAGGATGGCGTTGGCGGTCAGGTTGATGAGAACCTGGCTCAGCCGGTCTCCCTCTATGGCTGTCAGAACAGGATGCACAAGGTCACCCCATCGAAGGTCGACATTCAGGTGCTTGAAAGGGGCGACGGCAATCTCGACTGATTTCATCAGGACGGCGTGAGCCTCGATTGGTTCACTTGTCTGGATCTCGTCCTGATCCTCCAGAAAGTTCAGGTCCCTTATCTCATCCAGCAGTTTGGTCAGTCTGATGCTCTCGGCCTGGATAATACCCGCAAAGTGCGCGCGGCGTTCGTGGTCAAGGTCGGGGTTGTCCTTTAGAATTTCAGCAAAGGAGCGGACGGAGGTCATTGGCGTGCGCAACTCGTGACTGACATGGCTCAGGAATTCGTCTTTTTGCGCGTCGATTTCTTTTAGTCGGCGGTTGGCGTTGCGCAGTTTCGACGCGGTCTGTTCAGCCTCCTCACTCTTTACCTTCAGGGCATCCGTTGCGCGCCGCAGTTTGGCGTGTTCATCCGCGATTTCGATGAGTTCATTCATGGAAACACGTTCGCCGCCCGCGATGCCGCCAACGAGGGCGTGGGCGGATGCCGCGCCGACTGATCCGGCAAGTTCCCGTTCAAGGCGCGATACGAACACCGGTGTTGCGTTCGGCAACCCATCGGTTTTGCCCTGCTCAATGGCTGCGGAGTTGAAAAGCCAGGTCGCATGCTGAGTCCCCAAAATGCGCTTGGCCAGTACGAAAAGGTCGTTTGAGCCTGCTGACCACTGGATCAGGCTTAGGGTTTGGAGCGGCTCTGAGCGGAAGACATCGACAAACAGTGTACTTTGGACGCGTTCCAGTGGAGTGAGCCTGGTGAGAAGGGATACGAGCACCAGAATTGCGGTGTTCAATCCCACACTCCAGCAGGTCGCGTGGATCAGCGGATCGCTGCCTTCCATGCCGAAAAGCGCGTTGGGGCGCAGGAACGCCAACCCGAATGGCCCATATTCCACGACGTTTTGGAATGGGGAGGCTTCTCCGCTGAAACTCGGAAGATATAACGCGTAGGTCCAGATCAGGAAGCCAACCACAAGACCGGATATCGCTCCGGCACGGGTTGCGTTGCGCCAAAATATGCCCGCGAGGAGGGGCGGCAGGAATTGTGCGACACCGCAAAACGCGATCAGTCCGGTGGCTGCGAGCGCCTCGGACCGTCCGGACATTCGGAAATAAATGTATCCCAGCGAGAGAATGACGATGATCGCGATGCGCCGGTTAGAGAGCAGGACACGCTGAACGTCGCCGGAATGGTCGCTACCCTTTGCCGTTAAGAAGCGCAGGGAAAGAGGGGACACAATATGGTTTGACACCATCGTGGACAGGGCGATGGTCGTGACGATGACCATCGAGGTCGATGCGCTGAGCCCGCCCAAGAATATCAGCATTGTAAGCATGCTGTTTCCCTGGGATAGAGGCAGCGTCAGGACGAACAGGTCGGGATTGGATCCTTCGGGAAGGACGCCTGCTCCTACGGCTGCGATAGGCAAAACGAAGAATGATATCAGCAGAAGGTAGAGCGGGAACATCCACGAAGCCGTTGCCAGATGGCGTTCGTCAGAGTTTTCCACCACCGTTACCTGAAACTGACGCGGCAGGCAGATAATCGCGGAAGCGGAAAGGAAAAGCAGGGTTACCCATCGAGCACCGAAGGCTTCCTCCAACCGTAAGCTTTCAGCGGTCACATCGGCGAAGGTCTGTTCAATGCCGCCCGCGATGCCATAGACTGCGAAAATGCCAACGGCGATCAATGACGTGAGTTTGACGACCGACTCCACGGCAATCGCAGCGACCACACCGTGGTGGCGTTCATTCTCGTCAAGAGATCTGGTGCCGAAAAGGATGGTGAACAGTGCCAGCATCGCGGCGGCCCAAAATGCGATCCGGTCGTCGTTCTCAGCACCGGTTCCGGTTATAACTTCGAAACTGGTGGTCAGGGACTGAAGCTGCAGAGCGATATAGGGCGTCGTTGCGATGACCGCGATCAGCGTCGCTATTGCCGCAAGGCTGCCCGATTTGCCGTAGCGGGAAGAGATCATGTCAGCGATGGACGTGATCCTGTGGATGCGGCCGATTCGCACCAGCTTGCGGATGAACCACCACCATCCGACAAACACTAGGGTAGGGCCGAGATAGATTGTCATGAACTCGACCCCGGACCGGGCCGCAGAGCCAACCGCGCCATAAAATGTCCAGGCGGTGCAGTATACGGAGAGCGACAGTGTGTAGATGATTGGCGAATGCAGCCATTTCGCGCCCCCCGATGCCGCTTTTTGGTCGACGTACCAGGCGAAGGCGAACAGCAGAAAAACGTAGCAAAGTGCGGCGGCAACGATGGCGTTGCCGGCGAGGGGCGGGTCAACCGTCACTGATCAGGTTCTTCTTTCAGGTGACGGGAGAGCCAGAGGGCCGCGACGACAAGTGCCGCCCAAACCGCGAAGAGATATACACCAATCAAGGGTCCGCCGAATATCGTCACGTCAGCTATGAAGAGTTCAACGAATGGCGGTGTTACAAGGAAAAAACCGGCGATGGGAAGGATCAAGCCGCCCTCACGAATTTTTTGCAGCCTAAAGCCGGGACCGGGTTTCTGGTCCGAACCGCTGGAGTCATCTTTTTCGTCGGTGAATGTCATCCCGCGAGCTTTTTAACGGCATCCACAACTTCGGAATTTGAGAAGGGCTTCGGCATGAACATATCCGCTCCGGAGGTTTCTGCGGTCATTCTATCCCGACGTTGGCCTTTGGCGGAAAGTACCAGAATCGGCAAATTGCGGTGCTCTCCATCAGCCCGCAACCGGCGAATGATTTCAAAGCCATCCAGACCTGGCAGCATAACATCCAGAATGAGAACATCTGGAGCGGTATCGTCAACTGATTGTATCGCTACCGCTCCATCAGCGCAGGATGTGACCTCGAAGCCTTCGCGGGAGAGTAAAAAAGTCAAGGATTCTGTAATATTCAGCTCATCCTCGACTATGAGAACCTTTGTGGTCAAACAGTTTCCCCTCCAGTGTTTGGACCGTTGTTTTTTAAATTGGCCCTGTTTCTTTTGAATTTGACCGGCACCAGTGCATATTGCAAGCCAACGCTCAGAAATTGATTACTGAAGGTTCCCGTCTGCTCGCGCAGGGATCGTGGCTGCAGATGCGGCACGACGATCCAACTCTGGTCGGCATCGTGTTGGAGGGCGGGTTTGGCGATTGCGATGCCGGAAACACAAGCATATCCCTGATCAGGCCGTCGGAGCGGGCCATGGCGCAGGCGATACGTTCGCCTGTTCCGGAAATGTCGACGGGTACAAGTGTTGATGATCCCACCATGCAGCGGTGAATGGGCCAAAGAGGGCAGTCCAGTTTCCGCGTGCGCGGCAGCAGGTCGAGATCGCCGCCTCTCGCCAGGGTATTCCCGGATGCATCAGTCGATATCCAGCCCGCCCTCGGCGCCCCGTCGCGATGCAATGCCGCAATACGACGAAAAATCAGTCCGCTGTCGCCATCCATGGCGGCGGTCAGGGCATCGATGTCCCAGTTCAGGTTTGAACCGAGGAATATCATCCGCTGGTTCGGGAGCCTCACGGCATCGGCCAGTTGAAGTGTCAGTCGTTCCTTCGCCACGTTTGCCGCGGCCTCGGGCAATTCCGTAAGGTGGGGACTCAAACCCGCTTCCACCCGCTCCTCGGCCCATGCCATTGCGTACGCCTCCAGTCTGCGGTTTCTGCCCCAATCCGGTTCGAACCTGACTGGAGTGGTCGTATTGCGTGACAATACTGTCTCGAGATCGAGGCCATCGTTGTTTCCAAGATCCGTGAGGCTGCCCGCAACATTTTCTATTTCTGCCGCAGGATTGTTTCGATGGAGGTATTCCTCCGCCTCCTCGACCGCAGACATTGGGCGTCGTTTCTCAGATGTGTGATCAAAGTAGCTGGCCAGCGCTGCGCAGGACCGGGCAAGTTTGGCCGACTGCTCATCCACGATCTTTTCGAACCGCTTGCGCTGCATCGGTTCGATTTCACGGGGATCCGCGAGAATTTCGGCGGTGGAGCGGAGGGCCGTTACCTCGGTGAGCATTTCATGAACCGCCTGCGCAAGCGCCGGGTCATGGGCGAGGCGGTCGGTGAGGGCGTCCACTTCGGAGTCCGCGTCCTGAAATCCGCGATAGGCGCGGGCCGCGGCTCTTGCCCAGGCTGGATAGCGTGCGATAACTTCGTCGATTGTGTTGTCGGCCATGACATCCGCACCGATCTGGGGATCCTCGGCCAGGGACTGCAGTTGATCCCGCAGCCTTCGTTCAGCGCTGCCGTCCATTTCGTCGAACGAGAGTGAAAGCTCCCTGCCAATCGCATTTAGGAGGGCGCCGCCGATACCCCGTTTATTACGTTCAATCAGGTTGAGGTAGGACGGCGATATTCCAACGCGCTGCGCAAGTTCGTTCTGTTTGATGCCCAGACTGCGCCTTTTCTCGCGAATTTTTAGCCCGGTAATCGTTCTGGACATTCGACAAACCCTGGATCGGAAGCGCTTCACGCAGCGACTGTGGTCAAAAATTTACACGGAAATTGCGGCGCTTTACAATAAATTTACTGGTCGCTTCAATTGAGTCAGCAGCTTGTCGGGTCTCTGTGGCTTGGAGTGCAGTGATGCCGAAAATCCAATGTTGATGTCCGGGCGGTTTGTGGCGGCACAGCGCAGGAGCTTGCAATAACGCGAAACTGCGTCGGGTATACTGTCGCTTCAAAGCCCGCTTGCCAATTGGAGCTGCGTTGATTGCCGCATCAGAATTTGGCTGACGATTATGTGTTGTAACAACCCGTTTAAGTGCAACGAATGGCCTCGTACGAATAAGGATACCTGCAGTTGGAATTGGGGATACGTCTTAAATGAGCCGCGCCAAAGGTCTGAAACTGAAATACTCGGAGATCACTGCGAAAGCTGATTATCTCAATCGACGGAAATTCATGGCTGGTGCCGCCGCCCTTCCATTGTCCGGCGGCATGGCCATGGCTTCAGGTCTGAGCTTTTCCGAAAGCGAATATGCTGTTGATGCGCCGACCACCGCGTTTGAGCATGCCTCCACATACAACAACTTCTATGAGTTTGGCGTTGGGAAGGATGAGCCAGCCAAATACGCGGATGCGCTGACCACGTCTCCCTGGTCGGTTGTCGTCGATGGCATGGTTGGCAAACCTGGTACCTACGGGCTGGAGGACATGTATTCGGAAACCGATCTCGAGGAGCGAATTTACCGGCTCAGGTGTGTCGAGGGTTGGTCCATGGTCATTCCCTGGGTCGGATTCCAGCTGTCCGATTTCCTTGCACGGGTCGAGCCCGAACCCGAGGCGAAATATGTCGCGTTCGAGACGCTGGTGCGCCCTGAGGAAATGCGGGGTCAGCGTGGATTGTTTCAAAGCCTCGATTGGCCCTATGTCGAGGGGCTGCGCCTTGATGAGGCGATGCACCCCCTGACACTCATGGCTGTAGGAATGTATGGCGAGGTTCTGCCCAATCAGAACGGAGCACCGCTCCGGCTCGTTGTGCCGTGGAAATACGGATTCAAGAGCATCAAGTCGAT
>NZ_JBNAFV010000025.1:0-41397 GCF_049800875.1 Amaricoccus tamworthensis
GATCCTTGGACGCCCTTCTAACAGTCAAGGGCTGATTTGGTCCGGGCGATCTCGAGGTTTCGTTTCCGGATGATGTGGTAAACCTCCCGGGCAAGGTAGCGCTTCAGACATCGGATCGCCTCCATTTTTGATTGGCCGTCTGCGACCCGTCGCTCAACATAAATTTTTGTTCGCTCTTCGGTTCGCAGACGGCCAATGGCGATGATGTGCAGGGCAGAGTTGGCAGCCCGGTCTCCACCGCGGTTCAAACGGTGGCGCTGAACTTTCCCCGATGACGCCGGAACGGGACTGACACCGCAGAGTGCTGCAAACCCCGCCTCCGACTGCAAACGGTCGGGATTGTCGCCAGCGGTTATCAAAAGCTGTGCCGCCGTTTCATATCCAATGGACGGGCGTGCGATCAAATCCGGTGCCAGGCTGTCGATGATTTCCTTAATCAGGGCATCGAGGTCAGCGGCCTCATCGGTCAGCTCGAGATACCGGCGTGCAAGCGACTTCAGTGCGATCCTGTAGGCCGATGTTACGTTCCCTCCGTCCGACAGATCCGGGCGCCACGCTGCAAGTGTCCGGATCAGTTGCATCCGGCTCATGGAACGGAGTTGCTCCCGCAGGTGATCCGGGGCGCTCACAATGTTGGTCTGGATCATCTGAAGGGCAACACGGCGGGCGGAGATTGCTGTTTTCCTGCAGGTTTTCAGAACACGTAACGCCTCGATCATGCCATCCCGGCTTTTGGGTGTGACGGTCCGGGCTCCAGAGAAAGCTGCATGAGCCGCGTTTACCGCATCGAGCGTGTCGTCCTTGCCGCGCCGCCGCCGGTCTGCTTTGTCCGGTGCCGTCACTTCCAGAACCGTGATGCCGGCATGCTGAAAATAGCGCAGCAGCCCCGCCCCGTAGGTCCCGGTGCATTCAATGCCGACGCGCTCCAGCTCTCCAAATGACAGCATCCAGGTCAGCATTCTTTTGTATCCATGACGCGTCGTGGCAAATGTTTCCGTTGCCAGAAGCTGATCCCGCGCATCGACAATGGCCGCGACATGAAGGTCTTTATGTGTATCGACCCCGGCAGTAACCTGGGCAATTGTTGTGGGATCAACAGTGTTGTGGTCTTTGGGCATGTGTGTCTCCGATGCTGGAATGAATTGATCCGCATCGGCCAAATGTCTGGACAGGACAGTAAAGTGACAAAAGTCAGGCCCTTCTCGGGTCACAGGCACAGCTGAGGCGGAGCCTCACCGCCCGATGCCCACAGGCCTCCGACAGGTCCAGGGAATGACACGGAAATCCCGGTCGATCGCTGTTTGGGTCAGGAGGCCTGGAACACCTTGCGGTACCAGCTTCCTCTCGGTCGACCCAATGCTGCAAGTGCCTGGGAGAACTGTCGGAAGATGGCCATCACACTATTACTATCGGTGTTGAATATCTCGGGGGTGCCGTATCCGGCCAGCGCTTCTTTCAAAGCCTCGTACCATTGCCCGGCAGGCGATTTGCAACGCAAATCTGCCGAGAGGGGCAGAATCCCGCGTCCATGCTGTTCGACAGCCGCCAACTCAGCACTTTCCGGCTGTGCCAGTCCATGATGGCAACGAGGTAGAGAAATCCCCGGCGCATAGGGATGTAGCTGATGTCGGCACACCCGTTGCCCGGCAGGCGATGTTTACATCGCCGAGAGGGAGACCTGGTTGGGCCGGCTGATTGCCAAGCCTTTAAGGAGGTACGGGTAAATCTTGTGCTCGGGATGCTTCCTGCTGGTCTTAGGCTCCTGGTAGATCGGCACCAGTCGCATGAGCCTCATCAGCCGCCGCACACGGTGGCGGCCGCATCTGTGCCCCTCTCGCTGCATGTGACGGGCCATTCGTTGGCCGGCAGGCGATTGCACAGCAATCGGCCGAGAGGCTGCCGCGACCCGTACCAGGGCGTCTCGAGGAACTGCCGGTCCCCTCCCGGCAGATTTGCAGATGCAAATCGCCTGCCGGGCAATGGATGATTTCCATGAGCTTCAGGTTCTCGGTTCTTTCCCCGCGCGGCTGATAGTAGAGAGTTGAGCGTGCCAGTGACAGCAGGCGGCATTGCCGCCGGAGGCTGAGATCGGGATGGTCTTTCTTCACCGCTTTTTGCCTCCAGTGCCGGGGACGAGACTGGAGGCTTCCGACAAAAAATCCCGTTCCACGACCAACTGCCCGATCTTTGCGTGCAGCTTTTCGACCTCTGCCGTTGATATCGGCGGCTCGGCAGTCGACGGACCGTTGAAGGCCTGTGCCATGTTCTCAATCGCGGTCCGTTTCCAGCCGCTGATCATGGTAGGGTGGATGTCATACTTCTTGGCCAACTCGGCCGTCGTCAGCTCCTCGCGGATGGCCTCCAAAGCAACCTTCGCCTTGAACTCTGCCGAATAGCGTTTCCGTTTGGTCATTTCTGTGCGTTCTTCCTCAGGCGCTACAGCTTAACACCTGGTCCGAAATCCCGCGACCACCTCTGTATTGTCATACAGGATCGACACCGGCACGCCGCCAAAAAACGTGAAGGCCGCGACATGCCCGTCACAAAACGCCTCGGTCGTCTCGGCAGGGTATGTCTTTATGAAGAGCGCGTCCGAATGTGGCATGGACATCGCGAAGTAGTGCAGCTTGCATTTGACACCGCCAATCACGCCAACCGCCTCGCCGAAATCAACCTGCGCATGCCCCGGCGGATGCGACAGCGGTACGAACACCTCGCGCGACCTCCGTTTCTTCTCCCGGACATGGTCGGTGACGATGGTGATGCCGCCAGTGAACCCGTGCTCGTCGCGCAGCCGTTCGAAGATCCGCTTCGCCGTGTGCCGTTGTTTCTTCAACTGGCTTTTGTCGTCTTCCAGGATCTGGTCGATAATCGGAATGAAGGGATCGAGCTTCGGCCGCACCGGCGACTTCGAACGCCGGTAGCCCGGTGGCACCGAGTGCTTCAGGATCTTCGCAACCGTCTTCCGGTCAATCCCGAACACCCGCGCCGCTTCGCTCTTGCTCATCCCTTCAACATGGCACGCCCGGCGCACCCGGTTGTACAGTTCCACAGAATACATCTCCCGCCCTCAGCTCATTCGCATCGGGCTCAAGATGCGGAATTTTACTCCGCGACGGTCAGATCATCCGACAGTTTCCGCTGTCCATATTGTCTCCGGGATTCACACACGGTGCACGAAATATCGCCACGCGATATATGTTACATTCGAAGGTGAGGGAGCAGAAAAATCGAAAATCGGTGCTTAGAGACAGATGACCAATTTGCATGCAGTTCCGGGTACTTGGTGTTGCAAATGCTACTAGGGCGAGTAGCGATGACCGTCAATACACCATGACACGAAACAGCGTCAGTCACGCATAATGAAGTTTATGTAAATTTTTGAAAAGCCGGGCCAACTCCGAAACCGGGCAGAACATGCTCTTTTTCAGTGACCGCCCGACCTTCAACTCGGAAAGATAAAAAACAGACCCCGACAATCGGCCGAAATCAGACCAGCATGTCAGCCGACGCGGTCATCTCGTTCACCCAAGCCATCAGCGCCGCGGGATCAGACGGTAGCTGAACTGCCAGCCCTTCCGCGAAACTCTCGAAGGCCGGTCGGTTGAGCGCGTTGAGGCCGACCAGAACGGGGATATCCATCGCGACCGCCTCGGCGATCACGCTACGCAACCCTCTCCCTTCGGCCTCGTGTTTGCCGAACTTGTTGACGATCAGCAGGTCGGCGCCGGAGGACAGGCTGGCCGCAACCATTGCGACCGCCGTTTCCAGCGCGGTCGGGTCGAGGCGGCACCCCCGCGCCTGCGGGCCGAGGTCCTGGCTGATGCGCAGAACGGCACCAGCGGGCAGCACCCGCACATCCATGTCGCAAGGGCCAGCATCGGCGCGCTCGCTGTTGATTTGGACTGTGCCGCAGCATCTGAGGCCCCGGGCCGCGAGGTCTGCTGCCAGCCGTTCAAGCACCAGATCCGTATCGCCGCGTCCCGGCGCCATCGTGTAGGCGAGTTTCATGTTCGGGCTCCTTCAGGATTGGCAGAATGGTTGGAATTCGACCAGCGCACCGGCTGGCAGGCTCTCGGCGTCGGCGGGCAGGAAGATCAATCCATCCGCCGCGGAAAGCAGGCCGACACGGGCCGAATGTGTGGCATCCTCGAAACCGACGATCTCGCGACCATGGGCATCGAAACCGGCCAACCTGACGGGCCGGAGTTCGCAGCGCCCGGGCTTGCGGCGGATCGGGCTTGCGGTCACGACATGGCGCCGGGTCGGAGTGGGTCCCTCGCCGCTCAGGGCACGGATCAGCGCCAGTCCGAAGACTTGCCATGTGACGAAGGCTGATACCGGGTTGCCGGGCAAGCCAAGCCACTGAGCCTTGCCGATACGGCCGACCGACACCGGCTTGCCCGGTTTGATCGCGACGCCGCTGAACAGGGCTTTGCCGCCCAATGCCATGACGGCCGACTTCACATGATCTTCTTCGCCCACCGAGATACCGCCCGTGGTGACGACAAGATCGGCTTGCGCCGCCATGTCGCCCAATTGACGGACAAGGCCGGAAAGGTTGTCGGCACCATGATCCGAGGCAACGATGTCGACATCCGCAGCTGCAAGGCTTGCCGTCAGCATCGGAGTGTTGACGTCCCAGATCTGGGCGGCCTCACGCGCGCCTCCGGCGCGCCGAACCTCGTCGCCGGTGACCAGTAATGCCACGCGTAGCCTGCGCCGAACGCGCAGGATGCCTGCACCGGCGGCGGCACAGGCGGCGATCTCCCTCGGGCCGAGCCTCTGCCCCTTGTCGAGGACGGTCGCGCCGCTGGCCATGTCACTGCCCGCACGGCGGATATTCAGTCCCGATCCAGGTCGGCGCGACAGATGAACCACGTCCCCGTCACGCTGAACCTCCTCCTGCATCACGACCGCGTCCGCGCCATCCGGGATTGGCGCGCCCGTGAAGATCCGGGCCGCCACGGCTCCTGCAACCGGCGTCGTCACCGCCTGCCCGGCAGGCACGCGCGCAACGACAGGCAACACCCAGGGTCCGGCGCCAGTCAGGGCCGATGTCGCGATCGCATAGCCATCCATTGCCGCATTATCGAAAGCCGGTGCCATGGACCGGGACCGGACCGGCTGGGCAAGAATGCGGCCAAAGGCGTGGCCGAGCGACAAGGCCTCGGTGCGGCCGACCGGTGCTACATTTCCTGCAATCCGGGCCAGGGCCTCGTCGATGCTGATCAGCGCGTGAAGCATGTCCTGACTGTCACAGCCGCAGCCCGGTGACGCGATGGCTTGATGGATGGTCATTGTGCTGCCTCCTCGGCGGAATGGGTAGGCTGGAAATGCCCGGGCCCGATGCTGCAATCGAGATCGCGCAGGCGCCCGTCCTTGAGCCCGTAAATCAGGCCGTGCACCCAGACATCAGCCCCGCGACGCCATGCCCTCTGAAGGATCGGCGTTTCGCAGACACGCCGAACGCCTTCGACGACGTTCAGTTCGGCCAGCCGGTCACGTTGTCCTTCGAGGTCGGGTTCGCGCCCCAAATCGACCGCGTAAGCGCGGGCCAGGCGCCGGATCGGCTCGAGCCAGTGATCGGCCAGACCGTGTGGCAGATCCTCGGTCGCGGCCTTGACCCCGCCGCAGCCATAGTGGCCGCAAACGATGATCTCGCGGACATGCAGAGCATCGACCGCGAATTCCAGCGCCGACAGGAGGTTCATGTCCGAGGAATGAACGATGTTGGCGACGTTGCGATGGACGAACACTTCGCCCGGATCCAACCCCGCGACCACGTTGGCCGGCACCCGGCTGTCCGAACAGCCGATCCAGAAGAACTCGGGCGCCTGAAGGGCGGCAAGGCGGGTGAAATAGTCTGGCTCCTCGTCGTGACGTTGTTTCGACCACGCCACGTTGCGCGCCAAGAGGTCATTCAGCATCGGTCGTCTCCGAAAAATCTGGCAGCCCGCGTCTTGACCGCATGTGTTTCGACAGGATCCGCAGATCGGCCCGAGTCAGCCGGACCCGGGCAATCGGCAAGAGGATTGCGTTCTCGGCCACCAGGTGGCGGCGCACGTGCCCCGCAAACCTGGACAACACCCCGCGCTCCCTGGCGGACAGATCACCCCCCCGATCAAGGCACCCGGCCAACATCGCACGCACCTCGGGCAGCAGACGCATCGCCTCATCCTGATCTGCCCTGATCCGGTCGATCACACCTTCGATCGCATCCTCAGCCGTGCAGCGCCGGGCAAGAAGCGGGAACAGGTCCTCTGCCTCGTCGCGCAGGTGGACATTCAGTTCCTCGTTCAGAAAGCGCAGCACCGTTGTCACTTCCCGGCGATTGAGAGCGTCTGCCGTTGCCAGCCGGTCGATCATCGCGCAAACCTGACGTTCGCGCAGGTGGTCTTCGCTGATGAAATCCAGAGGATTTGCAAGCAGGCCCAGGCTCGTCGGCTTCTCACCGCTCCCACGCAGCAGAGGCTCTGACGGTTGCATGACACGTCCTTTCGCGGGTTTCAGATCGGCGCAAGACTGGCGCCGGTGATCTTTGCGCCTTGGGCCAGGGTTTCGACAAAATCACGTGATGCCCGTGCCCAAGCCGCCTTTTCCAACGCCTGCGCGATTTTCGGGCCGACGGTATCAAAGGGAAGCACCTGCCCCGGTGCGATGGCGTTGAGGCGGATGATGTGCCAGCCATGCCGTGACAGAACGGGTGCTACGCTGATGGTGCCTTCGGTCAGGCCGCGAAGTGCTGCCTCGAACTCGGGCACGGTGTCGCCCGGGCCAAGCTGGCCCAGATGGCCACCCGATGCCTTGGAGCCGCAATCGCTTTCACGGGCGGCGGCGACAAAGCCCTTGGCGTCCCCGTCCAGACGGGCCAGCAGGGCCGTGGCCCGTGCTTCGGCTGGCGCGCGCTCAGCTTCGTCACGCGGGTCACAGGCGCACAGAATATGCGAGACATCCCATAGCGGTGCGGACCGGTAGCGGTCCGGATCCTTCGCCCATTCGTCGTGAACCGCCTCGTCCGACACGGGCGCGATGGTCAGCGCCTCGTCCAGAAGGGCGCGGATCAGGGCCTCCTCTTCAGTCTCAAAGCGGCCGGGGGCCAGCTCAAGGGGATCCGGCGTCAGGCTACGTGCCTTTGCCTCTTGCAGAAGCAGAGCACGGATCGCGAGCGCTTGGGCCGCCTTGCGCCAGGCGATGCCGGGCTTGTCCTTGGGGGCCGTGTGGTTTTGGGCCTCGGCGGCGATGGCCGCCGAGGGGATGGTTTCATCGTTCACGACAACATCGGGAAACAGGGCCATGTTCATCGCGTTCACTCCGCAGGTGTGGTGATTTTGGGACCGGTCTTACCCTGCCGGGCATCATAGGCGCGGCGGCGGTCGTTCAGCGGACGGGTCCGGCGCGAGCGCACGATTTGGTAGCCTGGCCGCGTTAGCAGGTAGCGGAAGGGTGCTGCAAATCCCGAGATCATGTGCACCAGCCGGGTGAACGGAAAGAGCGCGGTGATCAACAGGCCCAGGAAGATGTGCAACCGGTAAAGCCAGTGGACATCGATCATCGTGGTCCAGGCGTTGATGTTCCAGGTCAGGATGCTTTGTGACCAGGTCATGAAGCGGACCATCTCGGCGCCGTCCATGTGTTGCAGCGTTTGGGTGATCGTCAGCAGACCGATTGCGAGTTGCAGCCAGATCAGCACCATGATGCCGATATCCGCAAAGCTGGACGTGACCCGGATACGCGGATCGACCAGCCGCCGGTGCAAAAGCATGGTCGAGCCGATCAGGGCCGCGATTCCCGCCGGGCCGCCGATGATGACGGCAAGCCATTGCTTGAACCAATAGGGAACGCCCACCGCATCAAGTACCCAAACCGGCGTGAACAGGCCGATGAGGTGACCGAAGAAGACCGTGATGATGCCGACGTGGAACAGGATCGAGCCCCAGAACAACTGCTTCTGGCGCAGCAACTGGCTGGAGGAGCTTTTCCAGGTGAACGGGTCGCGCTCGTATCGGGCGATGGACCCGACCACAAGGATCGTCAGCGCCGCATAGGGCATGATGCCGAAGATTATGAAGTCTATGTCGAGATTGGCGAACATGTCATGCGCTCCTGTTCATGTTGGTGGGGGCGGTAGCCGCTTTGGGAGCGGGCTTGTCCATCAGAGAAAGCATGTCGCGAACCTGCGGGCAGCCCGCGTTTGGGTCGGGTCCGAAGGTGACTTCGGTTTCTTCCCAGACTGCGTCGAGCGCTGCCAGATCGGTGGGGTCGTCGTCTGGCTGCGCCAGCATATCCGCCACTGCGTTTGTGTCGGCCTGCGCACCGGCAAGCTGGGAAAGAGCGGCGAACGCGGCGGCATACCTACTCTCGCGCCGCACAAGCCGGCCAGCCAAAGCATCGAAAATATGGGCCGCATCTGCCAAGGTTTCCCGCGCCTCGGACGATGGACGCGTCGACAGAAATTCCAGCAGCACCGGCAGGTGGTCGGGCAGTTCCGTGGTGGCAGGCTCAAACCCGCCCTCCCGGTAGGTTTCGATCAGGCTGACCATCGCCCCGCCCCTGTCCCGGCTTTCGCCGTGCACATGTTCGAACAGGTTCAGCGACAGCGTCCGTGAGCGATCGAAGAGCATCACATAGCTTTCCTGAACGTCGAAGAGATCGCCCTGCCCGAGCCCATCGGCAAGCGCCTGCAACGCCGCCCGCGTGTCGGGTGCGATGCGAGGATCGGCGCCCAGAACGGCCCTAATCTCGGGCATTGCGCCTTGAAGCTCTGCGCCCGGATAGCTGAGAGTCAGCGAAAGCGCCTTGAGTGTACGGTCCATCATCAGAATGACTCCAGTGGAAGGGCAAAGGATTTCTTCTTACCGCCGAACAGGCTGGTCTTGCCCGTCTCGCCGGTAGAACAGCCGTTTCCATCAGTGAACCCGCAGCCGCCGCGGATGTCGGCGCCTTCTTCGTTCTGCTCGCGGTGCGCCGTGGGGATCGCGAAGCGGTCCTCGTAATCGGCGATGGCCATGATCTTGTACATGTCCTCGATCATCCGGCCCGACATGCCGACGCGGGCGGCGATCGCCTCGTCGCGCACACCGTCCACACTCAGCGCCCGCATGTAGAGCCGCATGGCCGACATCCGTTCCAACGCGTAAACGATGGGCTCCTCGTCGCCCGCCGTCAGCATGTTGGCGAGGTACTTGACGGGGATGCGCAGGGACCGCACGTCGGGCATCTGGTCGCTCATCGCGATCTGTCCTGCCTCGGCCGCGTTCTGGATCGGTGAGAGCGGCGGGATGTACCAAACCATCGGCAAGGTGCGGTATTCGGGATGCAGCGGGAAGGCGACCTTCCAATCCATCGCCATTTTCCAGATCGGACTGACCTTGGCGGCCTCGATCCAGTCCTCTGGCACGCCATCGCGGCGTGCGGCGGCGATCACCTCGGGGTCGTTGGGGTCAAGGAACACATCGAGTTGCGCGCCGTAGAGATCGGTCTCGCGTTCGCTGCTTGCCGCCGCTTCGATCTTGTCGGCGTCGTAGAGGATCACGCCCAGATACCGTATGCGCCCGACACAGGTTTCCGAACACACCGTCGGCTGACCACTCTCGATGCGCGGATAGCAGAAGGTGCATTTCTCGGATTTGCCGCTTTCCCAATTATAGTAGATTTTCTTGTAGGGACAGCCCGAGACGCACATCCGCCAGCCTCGGCATTTCTCTTGGTCGATCAAGACGATGCCGTCTTCCTCGCGCTTATAGATCGCGCCCGAGGGGCAAGAGGCGGAACAGGTGGGATTGAGGCAATGTTCGCACAGACGCGGCAGATACATCATGAAGGTATTTTCGTACTCTCCATAGATCTCTTTCTGCACATCCTCAAAATTGTAATCCTGCGACCGCTTCGAAAATTCACCGCCGAGGATTTCTTCCCAGTTCGGGCCTTTCTCGATCTTCTCCATCCGTTCGCCAGTGATCTTTGACCGGGGGCGTGCGGTGGGAAAGGCGTTCATGTCGGGCGCCGATTTCAGGTGGTCGTAGTCGAAATCGAACGGCTCGTAGTAGTCGTCGATCTCAGGCATGGAGGGGTTGGCAAAGATGTTGGCCAGGATCCGCCACTTGGCTCCCTGTTTGGGGTGCAGCTTGCCGCTGGCCGACCGAACCCAGCCGCCGTTCCAGCGTTTCTGGTTTTCCCAGTCGGTCGGATAGCCGGTGCCTGGCTTGGTTTCCACGTTGTTGAACCACGCGTATTCCACACCCTCGCGGGTGGTCCACACGTTCTTGCAGGTCACTGAGCAGGTGTGACACCCAATGCACTTGTCGAGGTTCAGAACCTTACCGATTTGAGCGCGAACTTTCATTCTGCTGCCTCCACTTTGCGGGTTGCGGGCGTATCGAGCCAGTCAACCTTTTTCATTTTCCGCACGATGACGAATTCATCTCGGTTGCTGCCAACGGTGCCATAGTAGTTGAAGCCGTAGGACAGCTGCGCGTAGCCGCCGATCATGTGGGTGGGTTTCAGGGTGGCCCGGGTCACCGAGTTATGGATGCCGCCGCGATTGCCGGTCTTTTCCGATCCGGGCGTGTTCACGATTTTTTCCTGCGCGTGATACATGAACAGCGTTCCCTGCTTGATCCGCTGGGAAACGACGACGCGGGCCGTCAGTGCGCCATTGATGTTATAGGCTTCCACCCAATCGTTATCGACGAGGCCTGCTTTCTGGGCGTCGATCTCGGACATCCAGACCACCGGCCCGCCCCGGTTCAGTGTCAGCATCAACAGGTTGTCGGTATAGGTACTGTGAATGCCCCATTTCTGGTGCGGCGTGATGAAGTTCAGCACCACATGCGGGCTGCCCTCGGCCGCGTCGTTGTTGACGGCGGCTGTGATGGTCTTGAGGTCGACCGGCGGGCGGTAGCTGACGAAGCCTTCGCCAAAGGCCCGCATCCACAGGTGATCCTGGTAGAGCTGTTGTCGGCCCGTCAGGGTCCGCCACGGGATCAGTTCGTGGACGTTGGTGTAGCCCGCGTTGTAGCAGACCTCCTCGGACTCGATCCCCGACCATGTGGGGCTGGAGATGATCTTGCGTGGTTGGGCGGCGATATCGCGGAAGCGGATCTTGGTGTGATACGCGCCCTCGGCCAGGTGCGCATGGTGGCGACCGGTGGGTTTTTCGAGTTCCTCCCACGCCTTCACGGCCACTTCGCCGTTGGTCTCGGGCGCCAGCATCAGGATCATCTCGGCCGCGTCGATGGCCGTTTCGAGTTTCGCGTGCCCCTTCGAGACACCCTCGTCCTGCACCACGCCATTGAGGTCGCGCAGATGGCCGACCTCGACCTTGGTGTCCCACGTGATCCCCTTGCCGCCGTTTCCGAGTTTCTCCAGGAGCGGACCGACCGAGGTGAACTTCTTGTAGAGGTTGGGATAATCCCGCTCGACCGCGATGTAGTTCGGCGCGGTCTTGCCGGGGATCAGGTCACATTCGCCTTTCTTCCAGTCCTTCACATGGGCCTGCGCCAATTCGCCGGGAGTGTCGTGCAGCAGCGGAAGTTGGACGATGTCGGTCTCGACACCCAGCACTTCGGGGGCGACCTCGCTGAACTTCCGGGCGATCGACTTGAAGATTTCCCAGTCCGAGCGGCTTTCATACGCCGGGTCCACCGCCGCCTGCAGCGGGTGGATGAACGGGTGCATGTCCGATGTGTTCAGATCGTCCTTTTCGTACCAGCTTGCTGTCGGCAGCACGATGTCGGAGTAGACGCAGGTGGTCGACATCCGGAAGTCGATGGTGACCAGCAAGTCGAGTTTGCCTTTGGGTGCCTCGTCATGCCAGACGGCCTCTTTCGGCATCACGCCGCCCTCTTCGCCGAGATCCTTTCCCATCACGCCGTGATCGGTGCCCAGAAGGTGCTTGAGAAAGTATTCGTGCCCCTTGCCGCTGGACCCCAATAGGTTGGACCGCCACACGAACAGGTTGCGCGGCCAGTTCTCCGGTGCGTCCGGATCTTGGCAGGACATCTCCAAGTCGCCAGATTGCAGCTGCTCGACGACGAAATTCTTGATCTCCTTGCCTGCCGCCTTCGCAGCTTTCGATACCTCGAGCGGGTTGGTTTTCAACTGAGGGGCTGAGGGTAGCCAACCCATGCGCTCGGCGCGGATGTTGTAGTCGATCAGGGAAATGTCCCAGTCGCCATCGGGCGCCGTGGGCGACAGGATCTCGCCCGCGCGGAGCGTTTCATAGCGCCACTGATCGGTATGGGCATACCAGCAGGAGGTCGAGTTCATGTGCCGCGGCGGGCGGTTCCAGTCGAGCGCAAAGGCCAGAGGCTGCCAGCCGGTCTGCGGGCGCAGCTTTTCCTGCCCGACGTAATGCGACCAACCGCCACCTTCCTGACCGATACAGCCGCACATCACCAGCATGTTGATGATGCCACGGTAGTTCATGTCCATGTGATACCAGTGGTTCAGACCGGCCCCGAGGATGACCATGGATTTGCCATGAGTCTTTTCGGCGTTACCCGCGAATTCACGGGCGACCGCGATGATCTTTTCGCGCTCCACGCCGGTGATCTTTTCGGCCCAGGCGGGGGTGTAGGGGCTGTCGTTGTTGAAATCCTGCGACACCCAGTCGCCGCCCAGACCACGATCAAGCCCGTAATTGGCGCAAAACAGGTCGAACACGGTAGCGACGAGGGCTCCCGAGCCATCGGCCAAGGTAACGCGGCGAGACGGGATGTTGCGGGTCAACACATCGGGATGGTCGCATTTGACGAAATCCCCCGTGGCCGCACCGCCGAAATAGGGGAAATCGACGCCGACCACTTCGTCGTGATGGCCCTCCATGATCTGGCTCAGGCGCAACTGCGCCTCGGTCCCCTTGGCACGCTGTTCGAGGTTCCACTTGCCCTCTTCGCCCCAGCGGAACCCGATGGACCCATTGGGGGCCACGATCTGGCCCGAGGCCTCGTCATAGGCCACAGTCTTCCAGTCGGGATTGTTGGTCTCGCCTAGTTTGTCGTCGAAATCTTCCGCGCGCAGCATCCGGCCCGGAACAAGGCGCCCATCCTTTTCGTCGAGACGCACCAGCATCGGCATGTCGGTGTATTTGCGGGCATAGTCCTCGAAATACTCGGCCTGACGATCGAGGTGGAATTCGCGCAGGATCACGTGGCCCATTGCCATCGCGAGCGCGGCGTCCGTCCCGGCCTGCGGGTTCAGCCAGATGTCACCGAACTTCGCTGCTTCGGAATAATCGGGGCTGACCACTGCGGATTTGGTGCCGCGATAGCGCACCTCGGTATAGAAATGCGCGTCGGGCGTGCGCGTTTGCGGCACGTTAGATCCCCACAGCATCAAGAAGCCCGCGTTGTACCAGTCGGCAGATTCCGGCACGTCGGTCTGTTCGCCCCAGGTCTGAGGCGAGGCGGGCGGCAGGTCGCAATACCAGTCGTAGAACGACATGCAGGTGCCGCCCAGCAGACTCAGGTAGCGAGAGCCCGCGGCGTAGCTGACCATCGACATGGCCGGGATCGGCGAGAAGCCGAACACCCGATCAGGGCCATAGGTCTTGGCGGTATAGGCGTTGGCGGCAGCGACGATCTCGGTCGCCTCGTCCCAGCTTGCCCGCACGAACCCGCCCTTGCCGCGCGTCTTGGTGTAGCTGGCCCGCAGGATTGGATCGTCCTGGATCGCGGCCCAAGCGGCGACCGGCGTCATCGTTTCGCGCATCTTGCGCCAGGCGCGCATCAGGGCGCCGCGGATCAGCGGGTTCTTTACCCTGTTTGCGGAATAGAGATACCAGCTGTAGGACGCCCCCCGCGCACAGCCGCGCGGCTCGTGGTTGGGCAGGCCAGCCCGGGTGCGCGGATAGTCGGTCTGCTGCGTCTCCCAGGTGACGATGCCGGACTTGACATAGATCTTCCAGGAACACGACCCGGTGCAGTTCACCCCGTGTGTCGAGCGCACGATCTTGTCGTGCCGCCAGCGGTTCCGGTAGGTGTCCTCCCAATCGCGGTTCTCGCGGGTGGTCTGACCCCAACCGTCGGAGAATTGTTCCAGCTCTTTGCTCTGGAAGAAGTTCAGTTTGTCGAGCAGATGGCTCATTGGGCTGTCCTTTCGGGTGTCTGGATCTGAGCGGCGACCTGCGCCGCCCGGGAATGCGGTTGGGTCATTGTGCGGGTTGCGCGGCAGCGCCTTGCGGGGCGCGGCCATGTTCGATGTCGTGGAGTAGGCCGCCGGGGCGCGTATAGACCGCCCAGGTGATGACGACGCAGATCACGTAGAAGATCAGGAAGGCCCAGAGCGCGCCGACCGCGGAGCCCGTCATCGCGATGGACGTGCCGTACGCCTTGGGGATGAAGAAGGCGCCGTAAGCCGCGATGGCCGAGGTGAAGGCCACGATCGCGCCGGATTCCATGGCGATCTGCCGCTTGCGTTCCTCGACGCCGAGATGCGGCATCAGGCGCGGAACTTCGCGGCCCATGATGACCGGGATCATCTGGAAGGTGGAGGCGTTACCGACACCGGTCAGGAAGAACAGCGCCATGAAGCAGGCGAAGAAGCCGATGAAGGAGCCTAGTCCGAGGAAGGTGATCACGCCGAACGTGGCCACGATCATCAGAGCAAAAGTCCAGAAGGTCACCCGCCCACCGCCGAAGCGGTCGCTGACCCAGCCGGTTCCGGCGCGGCTGAGCGCGCCCACCAGCGGGCCGAGGAACACATAGTTCAGTGCGTTCACGTCGGGGAAGGCCAGCCTCGTCAGCAACGGGAAGCCCGCAGAATATCCGATAAAGCTGCCGAAGGTGCCGGTGTAGAGGATACACATCAGCCAGTTCTGTTTGCGGCTGAAGATCACGGCCTGATCGGCGAAGCTGGCACGCGCATCGGCGATGTCGTTCATACCCAGCCAGGCGGCGACGGTGGCCGCAACGATGAAGGGCACCCAGACAAAGCCTGCGTTCTGCATCCAGAGCTGACCGCCATCGGACATGGTCACCGGCTGGCCGCCAAGTGCGCCGAACACGCCCGCCGTGATGACGATGGGCACGAGGAATTGCATGACCGAGACACCGAGGTTGCCGAGGCCCGCATTCAACGCAAGTGCATTGCCCTTTTCGGCCTTGGGGAAGAAGTAGCCGATATTGGCCATCGAGGAGGCGAAGTTGCCACCGCCGAAGCCACAGAGCAGCGCCAGCACGAGGAAGATGAGGGGGAGTGGACAAAACATGGGGGTCGTCGTCGGTGGTCTGGCCTGTGCTAAGGTAAGCTCTTTGCGAGGGGGGCTGCCATGGACGTTCGGATTACGATCGAAACGATTTTCGACAACGGGGAGAAGCGTACCCATCAGCTTGATAGCATATCTCGACCCTACCGGGTTACCTGCCCAGACGGGATCGGGCTGCGCCTTGAGGATGGGAAGAGGATCGTCGAACAGATCCAGAGGGTAATCCTTTACGATCAGGTCGAGGAGATCACTCGAGAGAGCCGCATATGCCCGGATTGCGCCTCGGTTCGTGCCATTCATGACTATCGCACGCGCGTTCTTGACACGCTCTTTGGTCGGGTTCGGGTCAAAGCCGCGCGCTTGCGCCGCTGTTCTTGTGATGTGAGGTCAGCGGCGATGCCCGGCGGGCCTATTTTTCCGCTGGCCTATTTCTTTCCAGACCGAGCTACCCCGGAACTGCAGCGGCTCCATGCGGAGCTTGGGTCCCGGCATTCCTTTCGCGAAGCCGCACGGCTGATGAAGAGCTTCTTGCCCTGCCACCCGCCCCATCACACCACGGTGCGTGACCGGTTGGGTAGAGTCGCCACGGGGCTCGAGAAAAGTCGAAGGGCATCAGTCGATCCCGTTGAAGCACCGCCCAAAGGTGGTTTGACGGTTTTTCTGGACGGTGCGCATATCCGCTGTCGACCGGAGTATCAGCAGCGACACCTGGATCTTGTGGTCGGTAAGATTGAAAGCCGCAATATGTGCCGACGATTTGGCTTGGTCGCCAATGCGACGGCATCGCCAGGCAGCCGAATGCGAGACGAGCTGTCAGACTTCGGATGGAAGCCAGGCCGTCTGTTGACGGTGATCTCGGACGGCGAGCCAGCTTTGCCAAATCTGATCCGAAATGCCACCAACGGCGACGCCCCGGTGAAGCATATTCTCGACTGGTGGCACATCTCCATGCGTGTGCAGCATGTCGAGGCAGCCATTCAGGGGCTCGTCCAGACACAAAGTTTTGCCGGCAATCCAGTGCTGTTCCAGCGCCCTGCGAAAAGCCTCCGCTGGTGGCTTTGGCACGGCAGAGCACGTGTCGCGGAAACTTATCTGAAGGGGCTCATGCACGATTGCGCCCGCCTTGCGGAAGAACCTCTGGCTGTCCGCACCGCTGCCGCTCGCGTGCAGGTCCGCTGCGAGACACTGTACACCTATCTCGCGAACAACATGGAATCCCTTGTCGACTATGGCCGACGGTACCGTAAAGGGCTGCCCATCTCGTCTTCTCGTGCCGAAGGATCAGTCGATGACATTGCCAATTCCCGCATGGGAAAGCGCAGAAGGATGAGGTGGTCACCAAAAGGGGCTCACCGAGTTGCCATCACACGTGCCGCCGTCCTCGACGGTCGCCTGACGGTTGCAAACAGCAAACGCGCCACATGACCCCCATGTTCTGTCCACTCCCGCTGCCAACAGCAGTACGGGCAGCAGATGCGATTACAACATTGGTCATTGGATTTGGTCCTCGGCATAGTTGCGGGCTTTCGACGTTTTGCCAATCCCGGGATTGAATGAATTGGTGGGGTCACAGGTCTTGTAGTGCGCAACGAGATCGGGCTTGGCCTTGTACAGGTGCCCGACATTGTGCTCGGCGGGATATTCCGCGCCACGCTGATCAAAAAGCCTAAGCATTTTGGCTTTCACCGCCTTGGGATCACATCCCTTTTTGACAACGTAATCCTGATGCATCACGTGACACATGAAGTGCCCGTAATAGAGTTTGTGCACGATTTGCGCGTCTATCTCTGGCGGCAACACCTCGAACCAGTCTTGGTCATTGCGGCGCAGGGCCACGTCAAGCGCGATGATGTCTTCGACCTCGTTTGAATGGATCGCCATGTAGCGCACAGCGGCTCCTGCGGCGGCAAAGCGGTGCAAACCTGCAATTTTGGCTTCGCGCTGGGTGCATTCAAAGAAGCTCGCATCGCGGCCTCCAAGGAATTTGGGCAGCCAGGCCTTTGCCTCATCAATGCCGCTGTTCTTCATCTTGAGAATCAAGTGATGCTCATAGGTATCGCGAAACGCAGTCATCCGTTTGGGCAACACGCGGGGCCAGAGCTTGGCGGCGATCTGCATCGCGCGATCCGTAAAGTTGCGTAGGAACGGCACGCTGCGCAGCCGCGCATCAATCGCCCCTTTAATGGCAAAGAACATCGGCAGACGATCGGTGCCCAGCTTGTCAATCATGACAACAGTGTCTTTGCCGTAAACCTCGGTGATGTCGAACACCTCGCGGTGAACATATTCGGCTGACACTGGTAGTGATGCGAAATTCGCTAGAATTTGGCGTCGGAGGGCGGCCAGGTCAGTGTGATCATTGGTGCCAATGTAGAACACCTGCTCCGCATCGTTTTTAAGGAAGGTATCCAGACGCACGGCGAATACGCCCAGTTTCCCGGCGGATCCAGCGGCCTCATATAGCTTGGATTTATCCGCGTTGAACCGCGCCGGGGTGGCTGCGTCTACATCGCGCACAATTCGAGCGTAGTCACTTGCAGAGGCCCGCTTGTTGCTGGCCTGCGGGTTTGGATAATAAGTACCGTTTTCAAGGTTGGTCAGGATCTCTTCAGGAGTTGCCCCCAGATCGATTCCCAGATGGTTGACCAGCTCCAGCTGACCCTCTGCCGTGATCTGCGCATACAGCGACAGTTCAGTATAGACGGGCCCGCGTTCCACAAGCGATCCGCCAGAGTTATTGCAGACCCCGCCAACAATCGACGCACCGATGCAAGACGAGCCAATCACCGAATGCGGCTCTCGGCCCAGCGGAGCAAGCATCTTTTCCAACTTGAAAAGAGTCGCACCCGGGAAGGACAAGGCCTGTTGCCCATCGTTCAATAGCCTCAGCTTATCCATGCGGCGCGTGTTGATCAGCACCACATCGCGGTCATATGAACCACTGGGGGTGGAGCCTTCGGTCAGGCCGGTGTTGGCGGCCTGCATGATCACGATCTTGTCGGCCTCGACACAGGCTTGCAGCACTCTCCACTGCTCGAGCAGCGTGCCAGGGCGCAACACGCACAGCGCCTCACCCTCGCCCGAGCGGAATCCGCGGCGAAACCGCTCTGTCGCCTTCAGACCGGTCAGCACATGACGACGACCGACAATGCTGCGGAACCGTCGGATGAGGGCGTCGTTGGTCATACCGCTACCGCTTGCCGTTGATTGCTGCTGGTCTGCGGGATACCCCGCAGGTTTTCACGGCTCAGCTGGTCGACACGGGTCACGCCCATAAGTTTCATGTCACGCTCAATCTCGGCGCGCAGCAGGCACAATGCGCGTTCCACGCCCGGCTGGCCCGCCGCCGCCAAGGCATAAAGGTAGCCACGCCCGATCCCGACCGCCTTGGCCCCCAGCGACAGCGCTTTGAGCACATGGGTGCCGCGCTGGATGCCGCTGTCCATCATCACATCGATCCGATCACCCACGGCGTCCACAATTTCGGCAAGTTGATCAAACGGCGTGCGTGATCCATCCAGCTGACGCCCGCCATGGTTTGACAGAACAACCCCGGTGCAGCCAATCTCGGCGGCGCGACGCGCATCTTCGACCGTCATGATGCCCTTGAGGCAGAACTGCCCGTCCCAATCGCGCACCATTTGCGCCACGTCGTCCCATGTCATGCTCGGGTCGAGCATTTCGCTGAAGTAGCCCCCGATGGAACTGGCCCCGCCGCTCATATCAACATGATCTTCCAGCTGTGGGAGGCGGAATTTTTCGTGGGTGACATAGTTAACGCCCCACATGGGCTTGATCGCGAATTGAATCATTCCGCCCAAGGTCAGGCGAAACGGGATTGAAAAACCGGTGCGCAGGTCGCGTTCGCGGTTGCCGCCGGTGATCGAATCCACCGTCAGCATCATCACCTCGACACCCGCCTCTTTGGCGCGCTGCATCATGGCAGCGTTCAGGCCCCGGTCCTTGTGAAAGTAGAACTGGTAGACCTGCGGTGTCTTGTGCTTTTTGCGCAATTCCTCCAGCGATACAGTGCCTAGCGACGACACGCCAAACATTGTCCCATGCTTTTCCGCCGCTGCTGCAACCGCGCGTTCACCCTGGTGGTGGAACAGGCGTTGCAGCGCAGTGGGTGAGCAATAGATCGGCATATCCAGTTTCTGGCCCATCACGGTCACCGACATGTCCACGTCCGACACACCTTTCAGAACTGAAGGAAGCAGATCACAGTGATCAAAGGCGCGGGTGTTGCCCCTCATCGTCACCTCATCATCGGCACCGCCATCGATGTAGTTAAAGATGGGCCTTGGCAGGCGCCGCTTTGCCAATGTCCGGAAGTCGTGAAAGTTGTGACATTGAGACAATCGCATGATCTTTCCTCCGTTCTCCGATGACAATCAATAGGCGACCGAGGGCAACCAGGTGGCAAGCGCGGGCCACAGGAAGACAAGCGCCAGGCCGGTCAGCTGGAGCAGCACGAAGGGGATCACGCCGCGATAGATGTGCATGAGGCTGATCTCTTTCGGGGCGACGCCCTTGAGATAGAACAACGCAAACCCCACAGGCGGCGTCAGGAACGAGGTTTGCAAGGTCACCGCGACAAGGATCACGAACCACACCAAGGAAGGCTCATCAATGACGCCAAAGCCGGGGATGTCCATGCCAAGGCCGTTCACGATCGGGCGCATCAGCGGCAGCACGATCAGGGTAATCTCGATCCAGTCGAGCACAAAGCCCAGCAGGAAAACGATGAACAGAATGAAGATGATCGTGCCCGTCGGCCCAAAGCCGGTAGCGGCAATCATGTGCTCGATGAGTTCATCTCCGCCAAGTTCGCGCAGGACGTAGGAGAAGACCGTGGCCCCAAGGAAGATCGCGAAAATGTAAGCGGTTGTGTTGAATGTAGACACCAACACATTGACCAACTTCTTCAGCGTCAACTTGCGGTAGCCCAGAGCCAGCAAAGTCGCGCCCAATGCGCCGATGCCAGAGGCCTCGGTGGGTGTTGCAAGGCCGGCAAAGATGGACCCAAGAACAGCAAGGATCAAACCAAGTGTCGGGATCACCGCAATCAGCACCGCTTTGACAGCGTCCCAGTCAGGGGTCTTGGCACCTTCGGGCACCGGGGCCACATCAGGTTTGATCAGCGCGATGATAAAGATGTAGGTTAGGTACAAGCCACCAACGATCACACCGGGAAAGACCGCCGCCATGAACAGATCACCCACAGACAAGGCCATCTGATCGGCCATGATCACAAGCATGATCGACGGCGGGATCAGGATGCCCAAAGTGCCGGACGCGGCAACAACACCGGACGCCAATGTGGGGGAGTATTTCTGCTCCATCATGGAAGGCAGCGACAGGACGCCCAGCAGAACAACAGAGGCACCGATGATGCCGGTCGAGGCGGCAAGAATGATGCCGATCATGGTCACCGTGATGGCCAGGCCACCGCGGGTCTTGCCAAACAGACGCTGCATCGCGGTCATCAGCTTTTCGGCGACGCCGGACTCGTCCAACATGAGCCCCATGAAGATGAACATCGGCAAGGCAACCAGAACCGCATTTGACATGGTCGCATAGACCCGGTTCACGACTGCGCCCAGGGTCAGGTAGTCAAGGCCCGTCAGCGTTTCTTCAAGTCCGGTCCAGTTCATTGCACCGTTGTCAAAAAGATACGCGAGACCACAGTAAGCGACACCAACACCCGCCAGCGTCCACGCGACAGGGTAGCCCGTGAACAGCAGCGCGATGAAGGTCACAAACATCGCGATGACCAGCTTTTCTTCTGTGGTCTCAACCACAAAGGTCAGCGCAGTGGCAACAACAGCAAAGCAAAGCAAGGCGATGACGATCAGGCGCAGGCCCTTGCCCACCCGTTCATGTTCGTAGTTGGCGAACAGGGCGTGCACATCGTGGATCAACCGCGCAAGGGCGGCTATAGCCAGGAGAACGAACGAAATCGGGATTACCGCTTTGAACGCCCAACGCCCCGGCAGACCCGTTGGGCTGGACGAGCGTTCATTCACCCGCAGGCTTTCGTAGAAATAGTCGTAACCCTGGTCGATCATCAGGTAGATAAAAGGCACCAGGAGCGTCAGGATACCGATGACTTCGATGATCCGTTGAGAGCGACGGCTGAGTTGCATGTGCAGCAGATCAACCCGCACGTGGCTGTCGGTGACGAGGGCATAAGAGATGCCGACCATCGTGACGAGCCCATAAAAGTGCCATTGAATTTCGTCGAGTTTCGGGAAGTTCTGGTTCACCAGGTAGCGGAACAAGACCTGTGCAACGATGGCTGCAATCAACGCAATATTGGCCCACATGACCACCTGGCCGATGCCTTTGACAGATCTGTCCAATGCAACTGCGACCGCCTGTGTGTCCGTTTCAGGATGCTCCAGAATGTCTTCATAGACTTGGATCGGATCGTCTGTGTTCTTGCCCTGGTTGACCATGGTCCCCTCCCGGTGTCTGTCAGCGCATGCAAAACAGACTTAAAAAATCGTAGATGTTGAGGATGAAATGCGTGTCGAGTGGCAGCTAACGCTGCCACTCGAATGCGGTAGCGCTTACTTGCGTGGCAAGAAGGCGTTTTCTTTCCAAGTCTTATAACCTTCACGGAATTCCGTCATGTCGGCAAGAACCTTGGCAAAGAAGGGATCAGCAGCAGCTTCTTCTGCGGCGACTTCGTCCCATGTGGTACGAAACGTGTCGAGCATCTCCGGTGACCATTGTTTGATGATCACACCATTGTTTTCGACGTTGTCGATCAGAACTTCGTGCTGGATCGCTTCACCTTCTGCAAAGCTGTCTGTCATGGAACCCTTACACGCATTCTCGATAATCGCCTGATGCTGTTCGGACGTTTCGTTCCAGACGTCTTTGTTGATCAACAATTCAAAAACTGTCGCCTGCTGGTGCCAGCCGGGGAAGTAGTTGTACTTGACCAGTTTGTGAAAACCCAGTCGCGCGTCGATGGCAGGCATGGAGAATTCAGTTGCGTCAATTGCACCCTTTTCCAAGGCGGGGAAGATTTCGCCGCCGGGCAGTAGGGACGTTGCAACGCCAAGTTTCTGCATGACTTTGCCACCCAGACCAAAGAAGCGCATTTTCAAGCCCTTCAGGTCTTCGGGAGAATTGATTTCTTTTGCGAACCAGCCGGATGTCTCTGGCGCGATGATCGCGCAGGGCAGCACGTGGACGTTAAAGCCAGCTTGGTCGTACATTTCTTGATACAGCGTCATGCCGTTACCGTAGTAGAGCCACGCCATGTATTCCCCAGCTTCCGGGCCAAACGGCACGGCAGAGAACAAAGGTGCCGCCGGGATATTACCCGCCCAGTAACCAGCTGTTGTGTAACCAGAGTTGATCTTGCCCGAAGAAACGGCATCGAGAATTTCGAATGGCGGAACCAGTTTGCCCGGCTCATACACCTTCATCTGCAATGTACCGCCTGACATAAGGTCCAGTTGCTCTGCCACGCGCGGGATTGGCGAACCCAAGCCAGGCAACGCGGTTGAGAATGCAATAGGTGTTTTCAACAGCAGCTTGTCTGCGGCAACCGCTGGCGCGCCAAGAAGGCTCGCGGCGACTGCAAGGCTTGTAAGGGTCTTATTCATTTAGGTTTCCTCCAGGTTGGGTTGGGGCCTCCTGCCCCATGAAACAGCGCGGATGATCCGGCACCTTGGTAGTGGTAAATAATATTAACCACACTGATCAGTCAACAACTTTATTTACCACTGAGACCAAAGGAGCGAACCGCACTACCCACCTCCTAACCTTGCCAGCTTTTGAGGCTTCAAAGATTTGATCTAGCTCAAACGTATTATTATCATTTATAATCATCGTGATAATTCGACACACTGGCTGATGAGTCATAGGGTTGCACTGCGTAGATTAAAGGTTATATTTGTTTACCATAACCTCTTTACCGAACTCCCATTCAAAGGTTTTCCTGATGACACCCACATCTCTTTTCGAACCAATCGGACACGAATCCTTGGCCGATGCTGTGGTTGCACAGATTGAAGAACTGATTGCCGCGGGTATCCTGAAGCAGGGGCGTAAACTGCCATCAGAACGGGATCTGGCTGAAAGCCTGAACGTCTCACGGCCAAAACTCAGAGAAGCGCTGCACGCTCTAGAGGAAAGAGGTCTGGTTCAGATCCGTCATGGAGAAGGCACATTTGTCGCCGCACTCACCGGGCAAGCGATGCTGCCAGCTTTGTTGTCGCTTTACGGTCGTCACGAACCGGCGTTCTTTGACTATCTTGAGTACCGGCGCGAACAGGAAGGTTTCGCTGCACGCCTAGCAGCGCAGCGCGCAACCAAGTCAGACAAGGCCCGCATCGCCGAGATTCTCCAAGAGATGGAACGCGCTTGGAGGGAGCAGGACTCTGAAGCTTCGCGAGAAACGGACATCGCACTGCACACTGCAATCGTAGATGCCAGCCAGAACGCGACACTCATTCATATGATGGCGTCAATTTACGATCTGACCCGACAAGGCGTCTTTTACAACCGTGACTTCCTGCGTACGATTGATGGCACAGGGAAAGAGCTGTTTGATCAACATGTCGGGCTTGGGCAAGCTGTAATAGAGGGTGACGAGGCGCGCGCCGAAACCGCTGCTCTTGAGCATATTAACTATGTAGAAAAGTCATTCCGCATGGGCATCGAACAAAAACAACGCGAGGCCATGGCTGAGAAACGTCGACTGCTTTCCAGATCCGCATCAAAGTAGTTGGATATATCTGAAATTCACACGCTGGGATCCATGTGCAGCTTCGCTGGTTACTTCCTAAACTGGTCAGACCAATGCCTGCAACTAGGTGAACACAAGCGGGCTTATGCGACTTCTGGCTAGCGTGCGTGCATGCTCTAGGTTTTTATCCGCCACATTCGATACCGCCCCTGCCCTGTCACCTCGCGGATCAAATCGCATTCGTCCATCCACGCCAGATTGCGCTGGACGGCGGCGCGACTGGCTCCAGTCATGGTTTCAGCCATTGGGGCGGACACCAAAGGCCACTGGGAGAAAGTTTTTCGCAAGGCGACCGGCGTGCGGCCCGACAAATGCGCCATGACGTTCTCTGCCCGCCCAGTCCACTTTTCAATATCGTCAAGTGTTCGCATCGCTTTGAGAATGGCACTTTCCGTCCCCTCCAACCAGCGGGCCAACCGTTAGGGTGGCAAGCCCGAGGCACGCAGCCCCCCTACCCCGCCCATAGCGAGCGGTGCAAATATGGCACCGCTTCCATCGCTGGCCGCGATCCTTGAGGCGGTGACTGCGGCTTCGATTTGGTCTCCGTGTTGCCCGAGACCCGCCAGGCTCCAGAGATGAAAGCCCATGCAGGCCCGCGTGATTGGGTGGAGATCGGCTGCGGCTGTCATTACGTCCAGCCATCCACTGGCGCGATCCTTGAGGCGCTCAGCGCTGTCATCAATGTTCTCGGGATCGCGGCGATCCAGGAATGTGGCCAAGTCATCTTTTGGTCCGGGACCGCCTGTCAGGCGCCGAACAGCCCATCCAACTCTTGCCAGGGCATTTGGGTCATCCTGTGCGCCCGAGAGCCGCATCGATACCCAGAGCGCCAGACGATCAGAACTCACCCGATCCCCTCCGAACCTGTCGCAATTGCTTTGCCGTTTCTTCAAAAAGTTCTTACAGGATTCCAGTAGGATGAAGCGTAATCCGACGTGGTATTTCACGTTTCGATTTCAATCTATAGCTCGCGTTTCAACAAGCGAGAACATGGGGCAGAAGATGGGGTTTAGAAACCGTGGAGCGGCCGGTTCATGACGCTGCGCGAAAACGAAGCGTCTGACGAGGCTTGGGCCAAGGCAACGCGTATCGCGCGAGAGCTGGGTCGCATTTTGGACGGGCAAGAGCCTGTGCGTACCGCAGTTGCTCGCGCCGCATCCGAATTGCGTCTCTCGACGCGCCAAGTCTACAACCACCTGCGCCGATACCGCACCGAGCGTCGGGTTTCTTCGTTGTTGCCAAAGACTGGTGGGGCGAGGCGCGCAAGGATCAGCCCGGCTGTTGAAGAGATCATTGCGGCAACGCTTCGGGAGCTTTGGCTTCGGCCCGAGCAACCGGACCTTGCGCCGATTGTCGATGAAATCCGCACCCGTTGTGTAAGCGAGGGTCTTGATCCGCCCGCCTATGTCACCGTTTCCAAACGTATCCCACGGCTGTTCACGCCCGAGGAGATTGCACGACGGCGACATTCAGGAGGGAAAAGCCTGCGACGTCTGAAACCCCGCCCAGTCTATATCCGAGCCAAGCACGCACTCGATGTCGTCCAGATAGACCATACCCCTGCCGACATCATCCATGAATTGTCAGAGGGCTTGATCGGAGAGGTCGTCGATATCGTGAGCAGCGCGGCCATCAAGGCGATAAGGAACGGCGAGGAACAAATTTCTGAAGCGACCATTACCTCGCTTGGTTACACGCCCCTGTCGAAACGCCGAAATGCGCCTTTTCGCCGCGAAATGATGTGAACCAGTCTGCGTCCGAGATCACAGTCACACCTGCGCGCGACTACGGCAATGAGGTGGGGCAAGGCTGGCCCGGCGTTGTTGCACCGGCACCCGGAGAGCTTCTGTCGAGCTGGCTGCATCGGCTGGCCATGGCCAATGGAATTCCACCTCAATATTTTGGGCGGGTTCTGGATGTCGCAGTTGGAGATTGGTCTGCGAAGCTTGACCGAGACCTTCCCGGGCGAATCCTCAGTTTGCTGGTCGAGCGAACCCGGTTGCCCGCCGAGGAGATTGATGGCCTGGCTTTGCACCGCGACCCGCTGGCCCGGTTGCGACTGCGGCAGATCACAGGATCAGGAGATGCCCGCACATCGACCGCTCGGGTCAATCGCCTGCAATATTGCCCGGCATGCCTGAAAGAGGATCGCGCACCGTTCTTCCGGCGCGGCTGGAGCCTGGCGACGCGCGTTTCCTGCTTTCGGCATGGATGCCGCTTGCGCGATCACTGCCCTGCCTGCGGCGGCGGCATTGCGCCTGCTCGACAGAACCGGCTTCTGCCGCAACATTTCTGCGTCTGGTGTGATGCTGATCTCCGAAAACCCACCCTGCCCGCCGAGTATGATGTGCAGCGTCTCGAACGGCTCATCGACGATTTGCTTCGAATGCATGTTGCAGGACATGGACGGCATGGAAAGACATCCCTGCCCGCCATGCTTGGGGCGGCTTGTTTCACGTTCAATGGCCAGCCGACGTCAATTTCGCGCTTGCCGCACCGGGTCCGCTACGCATTGTTCCGCCAGTTGGCCGATGGAATGACGCACCTCCAAAAACGTTCCGTGCATCCTGCAATTTACCTCTGGACCCGCATTGCACTGGCTGCGCCCAAGCATTCCGACTTGGTGGCATCATTGAGTGCAGAGATCACGTTACAGATCACACCGGGACCAAAGACGCGCTCCAGACATCCTGATTTGGCGGACTTACAACAGGTCATCGTTCGCCTTCATTCAAACCGCCGCACATCATTGGCAACGGCTATGCCTGCGCATTGATGACCCCTGCATCCTCTAGCCACTCCCGATCCGGCAAGTCCTGCAAACTCTCCAACCCGAACGCGACTAAAAACTGCTCGGTGGTCACAAAGGTATAGGGCGCGCCGCGCCGGGGTGCGCGCGGCCCCGTTCCGATCAATTCCCGCGCATGCAGCCGCCCGATCAGGTCGCGGCTGACCTCCTTGCCAAAGATGTCCTTCAGCCCGTCGCGGGTGATCGGCTGGTGATAGGCGATCGCGGCCAGCACGGCGACATCGAACTCGCTCAAATCCAGCAACTGGTCGCCAACATCCGCCGCAGCGCGGATCGCGGGCGCATAGGCGGGCCGCGTCCGGAACATCCAGCCGTCTGCGACCTTTGCCACCTCAAACGCCCGCCCTTCCAGCTCGGCGGCCAGATCCTCGATCAACAGGTCGACCGAGGCCCCCTGCCCCACGACCCGCGCCAGATCTTCGCGCGCCACCGGTGTGGCGCTGGCAAACAGCACCGCCTCGATCCGGCGCATCCATTCGCGCCAGCGCAGGTCCGGCGGCAGGTCCGACAACTCGCGGTCAAGCTTTGGCTCTGATCTATTCCGGGTCATCGCCTAGACCCCATACAGCCGGAAGGTGTCGCGCCCGGTCAACTCGTGCACGGCACCAAGATCAACCAGCCGGTCGCACAGCCGCCGCGCCGCCCGGTCCGGCAGCGGCAGCGCCGAGGGTGCCACGGCATCGCGGGTCAGGAACATCTGCACCGCCTCCCCTGCCCCTTTGGCGCGCAGCTTGGGTGCCACGGATTTGAGATGCGCAGCGCGGCGGGCCATATCCGCAGCCAAGCGCACAGCCTCGATTGCCGATGCGATGGCCGCGCGATGACAGGCCAGCGCCAAGTCGTCGCCGCGCTTGCGCAGATCGCCGCGCTTCAGGCCCGCCGCCAGCAGCGGCACGGCAGTATCCCAGCCAAGTGCCTGCGCCAAAGCCGCATCCGCGAGGATCAGCGCCGCAACGTCCGCGCGCGGTGCCTGCGTCAAAACCGCCGCCAGCACCGTGGCCGCGCGCGTCACCGGGGCGCCCTGCCCCGCATCAAGCCAACCCGCAAGCCGCGCCCGATCAAACGTTGGCAAGGCTCGGTGCAAAGCTTTGACCGGCACCGGTCGTTCAACGGCGCGCCGCCAAGACAGATAGACCTCTCCGGCCGGGCCGGGGCTGTCCCCGGGGCGCAGCAGATGCACCGCGTCGCGCAACTCGGCCGCCCGCTCTGGCCGTCCCGAAAATCCGACACAGGTCTCTGCCGCGCGCAGCGCGAGCCTGTCCCGCAACAAGGTTAGGGGGACACAGTCCCGCCCCAACACAAGATGCAGTTGGGCCAGGGCCGCGCCCGACAAAAACGCCACATCTTCAGGGGTTTCGGCACGGACCGAGGTGACCCAGGCGGGCATCCGGGGTATCGTATCCAGGTCGCTGTTGTGATCGGGCCGGGCAAATGTCATGCCGGAAGCCTACATCGTCGCGGCGCTTTCCACCAGCAAATAGCACATAAACCGCCCTGCTTTGCCAAATCCTGTGATGTCCAATAAGTTTTTTATCGGACATAAAAAATTTTACGACAAAGCAGTTCAATTTTATCGCCGGAGCTAGTGGATAATGACCTCACATACCGAGAAATCGACGTCAGCGCCCTCTGATGAACTAGATGATGCTTGCTTCGACGAAAGAGGGCAAGAGGAAAGCGATAGCATCGCCCTGCCCTCCCATGTCGCCGGTTCCGGCACCCTCGACCGCCTCTTCGACACCGCCCGCGACTACGCCCGTGCTGCTGGGTCCGAGAACACTCTGAAGGCTTATGCCAAGGACTGGGCGCATTTCGCCCGCTGGTGTCGGATGAAGGGCGCAGAACCGCTGTCTCCGTCGCCCGAGATGATCTATCTCTATCTTGCGGACCTAGCGTCCGGTTCGGGCCCCTTCACTGCGCTCTCGGTCAGCGCCATCGACCGCCGCCTGTCAGGTCTCGCTTGGAATTATGCGCAGCGCGGGTTTTCCCTTCGCAAGGACCGCCACATAGCGACGGTGAGGGCCGGGATCAAACGCAAGCATCCGCGTCCGCCGGTGCAGAAGGCGGCGATCCTGGCTAACGATATCCTCGCGATGGTCGCTACCCTGCCCTATGACCTGTGTGGTCTGCGGGATCGGGCGTTCCTGTTGCTCGGCTTCGCTGGCGAGATTTTCGACAAGGGCGCTCTGCTGACGTTGAATGAGAGGACCGGCTGGCGCGAGGTCGAGATCGGACGCGGCACCAAAGAATCTGCCTGCCCCGTCCATGCGCTCGAGCAATGGCTGCACTTTGTAAAAATTGATTTCGGACCGGTCTTCGTCGGCACTTCACGCGATGGAAAACGCGTATCTGAGACGCGCCTAAACGACAAACATGTCGCACGCTTGATCAAGCGCACGGTCTTGGATGCGGGCATCCGATCCGAGATGCCAGAGAAGGAGCGGCTGGCGCTTCTTTCGGGTCACTCGTTGCGCGCCGGACTCGCCAGTTCGGCAGAGACCGACGAGCGTTATGTGCATAAACACCTCGTTCACGCTTCCGCAAAAATGACTCGCCGCTACCACGTCGCCGCGACCGTTTACGTGTCAACATGACCAAGGCGACGGGTTTGTGAATTGGACCAACTCCGCAGAAACAATGCCGCCCAAGCGCATGCGGCCACGGCATACCATCAAAGCCCCGTCTCAATAAAGAGGCTCATTGCTCTAGCACTCATGGTAACCCACGGGTTACACGCGGTTTGCAGGCAAGTGGCGTAACCCGTGGGTTACGACCCTTTAAGCACTTCATCGAACGCTTCTATCGCACGCTGAAGCAGCTTCCGGTCAACAGACGAGAAATCAACTTCTGACAAGATACGGCACTCTCCCTTACGGGCGGTAACCTTGGAACGACCCACATGAAACTCGTATTTCACATTACGCTCTACTCGTCGGGGCTTCGCCGGCTGGACCGCGCCGGCATCCGCAAATCGGCGTAACACATTTGCCTGAGCCTCCGGCGTTTCAGACATGCTCAATTCATCCCGAAGCGCCTGAACTGCGTCCGGCTCGGCTTGGAGCCGCCTGGACACCTCAACACCCAGATTTCGTGCGACAGCCTTTGGAAACGGCAAGGCTCCTTCAAGGTGCTGCAGAAGGTGCACAAAGCTTCGGATATAGCTTCGCTTCATCTTATGCAGCGAAGAATAGATGCGGCTCACCAGATCCGCCGCGCCCTCACCTTCCTCCTGCGCAGCGATGATCGCCACCTGCGCCATTTCGGCAAAACTCAGGTCCTCCCGGATGACATTCTCTTCGACCATGTCGATGTAAAGATCGATCCGGCTGGCCGCATCTTCATCGATACGCGCCGTGACATGCGCGAAACGCTCGTCTGCGGTCTCCTTGAAGAGCTGACGCATCGCGGTCAAACGCCGCCAGCCTTTCTTGAGCTGATAGCCGCTCTCGGTGACAAATACCTCGATGGGTTCTTTCTGGCCCCGCTCCCGGATGGAGGTTTTAAGTTCTTCCATTTCGTCCGAAGCCGCCACGGCATCCAGGTCCAGTCGATCACGGGGCAAACCGTCCGTTAGGATCGCGTCGAGAGCGATCTCCACAAGCACCCGCCCTTCGCCCTTTGCGCGGCGCCACTCCTTGGCATCCGCGGCATTCAGGCGGCGCTGCTCGACAAGGTTTTCGGTGCTTTCCTCCAGACTGCCCGCGGCTTCTCGCACCGCAGCACCCATCGGTCCGACCTCACGCCGGCGTTTGGGGGCAGGCGGCGTTTCCAAGGGCGCAAATCCGAACTTGTTCTTGCTCATGCCTCAACCTCCTCTTTCGTATCGCGTCGCTCCCACGCGTTCAGAAACACCTGCTTGAACTCGTCATAGGCGTTGTCGAAACTCTGCCGCGCCCGCTTCCACGTTTCGCGTGTCATCTGGCGATAGTCCTGTTCGTAGACCGACATCTGAAACCGCCCGGATTGCTCAACCGCACGGGTCATCTCAATGGGGTTGCGACAGACGTCGGCGCCAAAGACATTCTGAAACGCTTCCAGCATCGCGGAATGCAACGGGTTAGCTGATTCGAACCGCGTCATCAGAAGTCGGACGTCGTCGAAGGTCTTGGGCAGTTGAATCCCAGCATCACGCGCAATTTTGGCGTATCCGGCCGAGATATCCTCCAACGCGTCGCCCAGCTGACCGAGGAAGCTGGTGGTACTATCGTACTCCCAGTAGCCAGGGCCAGAAGGGATATACAGGATGTCGGCAGCGAAAGCCGCATTTAGCGACTGGTACCCGATGGCCGGGGGACAATCAAAAATGATTAGGTCGAACTGATCGTCGGGCAGCTCGTCAAGATAGCGTGCGACGCAGCCAAAAAAACTCCAGGCCTTGTGCAGAGCGCGGTATTGCGCGCTGGCGAATTCCACAAATGCCGCATTGGCACAGGACGGGATTATGTCGATGGTCGGCCAGGCAGTTTTCTGTATGAAGTCCTGAACCCGCTGGGCACCAATGGACTGAACGTCACCGGGTAATTCGTCGGCAGTGGGGTAGGGGCAGTCGGCAGGGTCGTCATAAGCGCGGGCGATCCGGTCCGCCTCGCGGCACAGGTCGCGGCACATGATACCCCAGACCGTGTTCCACTCTTTGACCTCGACTAATCCCATTGAATGCGTAAGCGTGGCCTGCGGATCGAAATCCACCACGAGCACTCGGTAACCATCAAGCGCCGCCGCGTTAGCGAGGTGTTGCGCCACTACGGTCTTGCCCACCCCGCCCTTGAAATTGGACACCGCAACCCGCATCGCGCGCCCGGCGGGGCGCTTGGGCAACAATGCCTTGCCCCGGAAACGCACTCGGCGGCGCAGCTCGTTGATCTCGGACAAGGTGAACCAACGCTGGCGTCCGTCTTCTTCAGTGACGCCCTGCGGCAGAGATGGGTCTTCCGCCAGTTTCTTGCGCAAAGTATCGGCAGGAACTCCGAACATGAACTGGCTGATTTCCCAGATGGAGAAGGGCCGCAGGGTTTTCTCTTCCGAGGGCGAGAAAGTCGCCTTGCGCACGGCTGCCTGTTGGACAAGGCTTCTTTCGTTCATGGATTGAAGGTTGGAATGATCTCGCATGGCCTCACTCGCGTTTTTTGCTATTGATGACTGAATAACCCGATTTTCAGGAAGGACAAAACGCAAATTCCGAAAATTCGCGATTTTCGGTTCGATCTAAGGAAAATACGCGAAATCTGTGGGACCGGAGCAACGATTTGGGTGACAGGACATGTTTAAATACAGTACTTAGGGTGACAACATCCGCTCGATAAGGTGACACCAAACTGTCACCCATTACCTATAAACCAATATTTTTAGATTTTTTTGGAGATCTCGGCCAAGTCCCGTATTTTGAAACCTGTTGACAAAATACGCGATTGATGGACATTTAACCACAGAAAGGGAATCGGACGTCAGAGACGATCCCTGAGGCAACGAGTGGCAAAAATGGATGCGAAACGGTTTACGGGACCGCAGGCGGGTTCACAGAAGTACGACATCCTTACCGCGCTTTCTGTCGCAGGACTGAATGGCACGGCAGGGTTCCAGACATCGATGCTTCGGCTCGTTGCCTTGGTCACTGCCCGGTACAATTGGTCACGAGACGAGTTGACCGTGGGCCAACGGGAGATGGCGCGTCTCTGGTCGGTCGATGAGCGAACGGTCAAACGCGAAATCAAACGGCTGACCGCAGTCGATATTCTGATGCAGATTCGTCCCGGCGTGCGGGGCAGGGTGGCGGCCTACCGTCTGAACGTCGCCGAAATCCACCGTCTGAGTCAGCCGGTCTGGGAGCGGGTTGGTCCGGATTATTCCGACCGCATGGCGCGGCAAACACCAAGGAAGACATCCGAAACCGTTGTTCGCGTGGATTTCTCGACCGGACCAAAGACCGACGCGCCTGTCCCAACGGGCGAGGCGGCACCTTGGGCTCGGATTCTTGGGCGTCTGGAGAAACTTGAGCCCGGCCTCTTCAGACATTGGTTCTCCTGCTTGGCTTACACAAAGATTGATGCCGGGGTGTTGATCTTACGCGCACCATCCCAGTTCCTGGCGCAGTATGTGAAAACGCATCACATGCGACTTCTCCTTGGGACCGCTCAGTTAGAAATACTCGACTTGCGACGTGTTGAAATTCAAACTTAACAGGCAGGTCCCGAAAAAGTGCTTTCTTTAAGTCCGATAATCGGCGGGACTTATTGGATATAAGTGTGAACAGCAAGGCGAGGCGGATTGTGAGCTATTATCTGGAAGAAAGCGCCGCGCTGTTGTAGGCTCCATGCATGACATTTGCCCGGCACGGCCACATCGACGACCTGGACACGCTACCCCGGATGCCCGCCTGGGTCACGTCGCCCCGTGCTGAAACCCTTGAAGATGTTGCGTTTTTGTCAGGCGCCGCGCTGAATCACCTGCATCTTGTGTTGGGACGCGAGGAAGTGCCCCAAGCCTTGTTGCGGGACCGGCTCGCGCTGCGCGCGGCCGAGGCTTGTGTCGCGATTTCTGGTCGGCCTGAGCGGGAAAGGGACCTGCGCGACGCGGTACATGTTCTGCGGCCCGGTGACTTGCCGGGTCCGGCGGGCAAACCTACCTGGTCTGGCGGCGCGCGGTGGAGCGGCCGGTGTCGATCAAGGCTCTAGGCCGAGCCTTGCCGACCTTCGAGCTGGGCCAGATTGCTACATGGCTCGATACGGGAAAGTGGGCGCCGGTGACCCGCGCCGCGATGGCGCTGGAAGCCGTTCTGCGCGAGGCGCCACGTGCAGACGATGCAGCGCTGATCCTCGCGGATGCGGTCCTCGCCCAAGTACTCGGTTGGGATCATCTCGTGCCGCTGTTGGCTCCGGGCCTAAAACGTGCCGACTTGCGCAGGCAGGGCGATGACCTTCGCTTGGCTTGTCATCGGGGACTCATCTCTTCAGCGGTCGAAGCTGCCAAGCAGGCTGCCGACCTCGCGCGTCGGGCGGCGCATTTCAAGGCAGTCGCGCCGAAGCTGCGGGCCAAGGGGGCAGGGGATTCCGTTGACATGTTCCTGACCCGCGATGCCGTGGCGCCTTCGGCCTTGCCCTTGCCGGATCGCGCTGCGCGGCGGCTCTGCGACCGGTTGGTCGAACTCGGAGCGGTACGAGAGCTGACCGGACGCGACACCTTCCGGCTCTACGGGGTGTAAGGATGGCCAAGGATCGTCCGGAATCAGACCTAGACCGCGAGTTGACCGACCTGCCGCCGGAGTTGCGCTGGCGCGAATGGATGCGCCGGATCGAGGCTGTGCTTTTTGCCTCCACCACGCCGGTCGTCCGCGAGGATCTGGCGCGGGTGGTGGGGCAGGGGGCCTCGGTCGATGTGCTGGTCGAGGACTTGGCCGCGGATCTGGAGGGGCGGGCATTTGAGATTGCCAAAGTGGCTGGGGGATGGATGTTCCGGACGCGACCCGCCTACACGTCGGCAATCCGCGCCGCGGCGGATGTCGGTGATCAATTGCTGGATCTGAATGAATTCGACGTCGCGGTCTTGGCAGCCTTCGCCTGGCACCAGCCTATCACCCGCGACGGGCTGAAGGACATCTTCGGCAAAGAGATCAGCCGTGACCTGATCGGGCGGCTCCATGCGCGCGGGCTGATCGGGACCGGGCCACGGACGCCCCGGCGCGGGGCTCCCTATACCTTCGTGACCACCGATCACTTCCTCGTTGCCTTCGGGTTGGAGAGCCTTCGCGATCTTCCAGATCGGGAACAGCTGGTGGATGCGGGGGTTGTGGAGGAGCCACTTCAAGTCGGCGTCGACTGACGAACTGGAATCCTTGGCACAGAGATCATCCCGACTTTGCTCTTGCGGATGCTACCTTGGGGCATCATCGTCAGTCGTGGTGACATCTGGTCGGGAAAGCTTGATAGACGTGTTGACCGGTCTGCACCGGTCCGTTTTCCAGTATCAAAAGCAGGATCAGGGCGATGTGGCCCTGCGCAAACGGCTGCGGGAGCTGGCCAACGAGCGCCGCCGTTTTGGCTACCGGCGGCTTCACATCCTGTTGGCCAGAGAGGGGTTCGAGGTTAACCACAAGAAACTGTTCAGACTCTATCGCGAAGAAGGCCTTGCGGTGCGCCGCAGGCGGTCACGCAAACGGGCGTTGGGGACACGCAGGCCGATCCTGGTGCCTGATCGCCCCAACCAGCGCTGGTCGCTGGACTTCATATCCGACGCCTTTGCGGACGGTCAAAGGTTCCGCGTGCTGTGCATTGTCGACGATTGCACGCGCGAGGCCCTGGCAACCGTTGTGGACCGCTCGCTGTCCGGTGCCCGCATGACCCGTGAACTGAATGATCTGGTCCTCAGGCGCGGCCGGCCAGAGATGATTGTCAGCGATAATGGAACCGAAATGACATCCCATGCCGTGCTCCGGTGGTGCCAGGATACTGGCGCCGTCTGGCACTACATCGCCCCCGGAAAGCCAATGCAAAACGCATTTGTCGAGAGCTTCAATGGCCGCCTGCGGGACGAATGTCTGAACGAACATATCTTCGGCAATCTCGCTGAAGCCCGGAAAATCATCGAAAACTGGAGGATCGATTACAATACACACAGACCACATACATCGCTTGGCGGGCTGGCTCCTGCTGTCTACGCCAAACTCAAACGTTCCGACCGGCCTGCTTCGCCCGAGCTCCGCAATGGCTCCGCTCAGCAGGCCTTGACCGCAAACCAGTCAGTGAAAACAAATGTGAACGGATTCTACACCTGAGCGGCCCGGATCAGGGGGCTGGGTCACTTTTTTTTGGCAAGTGACTCCTTTGTTGCTTGATACATAAAAGCACATCGTTCACATGACTTGATGTGGAATTATAGATCAATCTTGAAGTCTGCTTCGTTGAGTGATATGTTTGTGCATATCATAAATTGGAAACGAAACAGCAAGACAGATCATGAGCTACGCAACGGAGTACATCGCAGAGTCGCTCAAAGCCGCGCGGGAACGCAAGGGGCTCTCTCAGCGCGCGCTCAGTGCGAAAGCGGGGGTTCCACAGAGTCACATCTCCAAGATCGAGAGAGGGGCGGTCGATCTGCGGCTATCCAGTTTGGTCGAGCTTGCACGTGTACTTGATCTGGAATTGACTCTGGTCCCGCGCAAGAAGCTGCCTGCCGTTCGGGCGATCATTCGCGGCGATGATGATGGTCACCGTGACGTTCAGAGCGCGCGTAAGGCGACGAACCTGTTGCAGCGCTTCGATGACCAGATAGCAGCGCTTCCCAGTGAAACGCTCTCTGAGATTGCCGTTCAGGAGTTGCAGCGCCGGGCGCGCGAGCTGATGCACTTCAAGCTTTCAGCCGATGATCTTGTTCATTTGCAGGAAGCGTCTGCTGCCATGCAGGAGTTCCTGAGCGATCCGCGCAATCTGGAAGCGGTCGAGCAGGCGCAGAGCCAGTTGCGCATGTTGCGCAACGCACTCGCCCATGGGGCGGGTGCATCTGCACCATCCTTGCCGCGTCCGGCCTATCGTCTGGATGGTGACGATCATGGCTGATGTTAGTGTCCTTGAAGTCCTGCTCTACGGAGAGCCGATAGGTACGCTGACGCGGGTCAGCGGTGATACCTCGCTCTTTACTTTCTCTGAAGACTATGTCGCCAATGCGGGCAGGCCGGTTCTGAGCCTCGGCTTCAAGAATGAGCTTGGCGAACTGACGACCGATTTCGGTACGCAGAACATGCACTTGCTGCCCTTCTTCTCCAATCTTCTGCCCGAAGGTCACATGCGGGACTATCTCGCCGAGCGCGCGGACGTGAAGCCCGTCCGTGAGTTTTTCCTGCTCTGGGTTCTCGGCGAGGACCTTCCCGGCGCGGTCACTGTTCGGCCTGCTGATGGTGAGGCGTGGCCTCCCGATGTTGATGACGGTGATGATCATCATGATGATCATCGCGAACAGGCGCTGAGGTTCTCGCTGGCAGGCGTTCAGTTGAAGTTTTCCGCCTTGGGAGACAAGCAAGGCGGCCTTGCGATACCGGCCAAGGGGGTTGGCGGCTCCTGGATCGTCAAGCTACCGGCGCAAGGGTTCGATGCCGTCCCCGAGAATGAATTCTCGATGATGACGCTCGCACGCCTGTGCGGCATGGATGTTCCGCCGATAAGGCTGATCGATGTTGCCGACATCGGCAACCTGCCCGAGGGCATGGACAAGGTTGGCGGTCAGGCGCTGGCGGTCGAGCGGTTTGATCGTCTGAGTGATGGCAGTGCCGTCCACATTGAGGACTTCGCGCAGGTCTTTCGCGTCTATCCCAACGACAAGTACGAGAAGGCAAGCCAGCGCAACATGGCACAGGTACTGGCCGCTGAATGCGGAGAGGACGACATCGCCGAGTTTATCCGGCGGCTGACCTTCAATGTGCTGATCGGCAACGCTGACATGCACCTCAAGAATTGGTCGCTGATCTATCCGGATCGTAGGCAGGCAGCGCTCGCGCCGTGCTACGACTTTGTCTCGACCATTGCCTACATAGAAGACGACAAGGCGGCGCTCACCTTTAGCCGCACCAAGAAGTTCTCCGGGTTCTCGAAGGACGAGCTATCGCACCTGGCTGCGAACGCCGGTCTATCCGAGAAGCTGGTTCTGGGAACCGCGCGCGAGACTGTCGCGCGCTTCCATGAGCACTGGCAGGCCGAAAAGGGAAACCTGCCGCTGACCGCGGATGTGATCAAGGCGATTGAAGCCCATTTGCGCACAGTGCCGATAGCGTAGGGGATTGGCAGAATGGCAGAGAGTTTTTCGAACCGGCACGGCTACCGCAGCGCAGACGCGGAGATTACCGTTCACGAAGACGCGCCCGAAAACCTGCGCTATGCGATCCTGCTGATCGGGCAGGACATCGGCATGAGTCCGTCCGCCATGCGCCGGATCATCTGTCAGGTGTTGCTCGTTCCGCCTGACCGGAACAACTGGTCGGAGCACCCCAACATCTGGGAAGAGGTCGTCGGGCTTGTTGCCGACTGTCCCTGGTACAAGGTCTATGACATCGCCGAAGCGTTCCATGCGACACTCGCGCAAGGGTTCAACGACAATGCAAGCAGGTTCGATGACCGGCTGAACCAGTTTTTTGTCGAAAATGGCATCGGCTGGCATATGAACGACGGCCAGATTGTCTATCGCGGCTCCGAAGCATTTACCGGCGCGACACGAGAGGCCGTCGAAATCCTGGAACAAACCGGGCGCAGTGCCGCCGCACGCGAGATCCATGAAGCACTGCGTGATATTTCACGGCGGCCGGAGCCGGATGTGACTGGGGCAATCCAGCATGCCTGCGCCGCGATGGAAGCAACCTCGCGGGATCTGGCCGGCGATCCCAAAGCAACATTCGGTCAGCTTGTAAAGCGATTGGACCTTCCAAAACCTCTTGATACCGCAGCCGAGAAACTGTGGGGCTATGCGTCCAACATTGCTCGTCACGGGCTGGAAGGACAGCAGGTTGATACGCCGGAGGCCGAGCTGGTTGTCAGTGTAGCCTGTGCGATCTGCACCTATTTGGCCAAACGCGCGGTGACAGACGATGTTGCATGAAGACGGTTCGGGCCACGTCTGCCCCTTTCCCCGTTTTGTTATGCGACACGCTCATAGGTCGCACGACCCAGACGGGTCATGCGGTTGAGGGCTTTTACTGCGATCCTGGTTTCGGTTGTCTGGGTCTCCATTTTACGGCTGCGCAGGTCCGGTCCGATGACCTGTTTGTAGCGCCCGATCTGGGCCTCGCCGCGTGATCTCTGGCCATAGTCGGTGGCCTTCTGACAGGCCATTCTGCCGCCCTCCGCGATCATCTCGAGATGAGCATTGCGTCCGGCGCAAGCACCCGGGACAGCATTCTTAGGTGGTGGAATGATCAACTCGACATCCGGACCAAACGCTCGCCGGATCGTTGCGGTGGTCGGCGCACCGTCATAGGCTCCGTCGCCGATGAAACGGCGCACTGGACCGGCCACCCCAGCCAGCAGGTCAGTCAACGCGCCGGGGTCCCCGACATGTTCGGTTGTCAGGCATGAGGTGACGAGCTCCCCGCACTCCGGGTCGAAGCCGATATGCAGTTTGCGCCATGTTCTACGGGCCTTTGGCCACCCGTGTTTCTCCTGCATCCAGTCACGGCCACCGTGGACACGCAACCCTGTGCTGTCCACAATCAGCGTGATCGGGCCACTGACTGTCCGGGTGTCTGGCGCGATCTCGCGTAGTGGCGCACGTCGGCAAAGCGTCGAGTAATCCGGCACGGCAAGCTCCAGTTCCATGAGCCGCAGCAGACTGCGCACGAAGCCTTGCGTTTGCCGAAGCGGCAGGCCAAACACCACGCGCAATGTAAGACACAGCTCGATCGCCAGATCTGAGTACCGCTGCTGAGCACCGCGCTTGCCCGAACGTGTCGCCCACCAACCACGCACCGCATCCTCGCTGAACCAGACCGTCTGTCAATCGGCATCCAATCTTAACCCCTCATCGGCGTCCAAAATTGACCCCCCTGGTGCTAAGCTGGCCCGGTGCTGCGCAGTCTCCGATTACCGCAGCGGCGCCGGGCCAGTGTGGGGGCGGCCTGGTATTATGCCCGGTTTTTGAAGCGCCAGCTTTCGTTGCCGGTTTCGACGATCTCGCAGTGATGCGTCAGCCGGTCGAGCAGCGCGGTTGTCATCCTGGCGTCGCCGAAGACGCTTGGCCATTCACCGAATGCCAGATTGGTTGTGACGATTATCGAGGTGCGTTCGTAGAGCCTGCTGATCAGGTGGAACAGGAGCTGGCCGCCGGTCTGGGCGAACGGGAGGTAGCCGAGTTCATCGAGGATCAGGAAATCCAAGCGCGATATCAAATCGGCGGTTCGTCCCTGACGCTCGGCGCGGGCTTCGGCGTCCAACTTGTTTACCAGATCGACGACATTGAAGAACCGCCCGCGCCGCCCGTTCCGGATGCAAGCCCTGGCGATGCTGACGGCGAGATGGGTTTTGCCCGTTCCGGTGCCGCCGATCAGGACCAGGTTGCGCTGATGATCAAGGAAGTCCCCGGCGGCCAGATCACGGATCAGGGTCTCGTTGACCTCGGCTGCTTCGAAGTCGAACTCTTCCAGTTCCTTGGCCAGAGGCAGTTTGGCGATGGTCATCTGGTATTTGATCGAGCGGGCCTGCTTCTCCGAGATCTCAGCCGTCAGCAATTCGCCGATGATCTGCTGGGGCTCATGCTGGCGTTTGACGGCGGTGGTCAGAATCTCGTCATAGGCGGCTCTCATCCCGTAGAGCTTCAGCTTTCCCATCGCGTCGAGCACGTCTGAGCGTTCCATCTGTCTGTCTCCTCAAGCTGTCATATCGGTCGCAATTCGCCGTGGGTTCGCAGTTCAGCCGCAGCGCGTCCGGTGTGGTGATTGTCAGGGGTGGCGGCGGTTCCCGGTGGCGGGCCAGGATGTTCAGCACGACGCCCGCAGAATGGACGTTGTGGGACAGCGCCTCGGTACAGGCGGCTTCTACAGCATCAATGCCATCCGTCATCACAGCGCTCAGGATCTCGACCATCTGGCGGTCGCCGCCGGGCTGGCGTTCCAGCTTACGCTGCACCCGGCGGATCGCAACCGGCAGGTCCCACTCCTTGAATGGCGTACCGTTACGAAGGGCGCCGGGCTTGCGGGCCAGAACAGGTATGTAATGCAGGGGATCGTAGACGGTGTTGTCGCGCCCGAAAGCACGCGCATGGCGACTGACGATCCGGCCATCCTGCCAGCATTCCATCCGATCTGCGTAGGCTCTGATCTCGACCGGCCGCCCCACGGCACGGGCGTCAACCGAGTATCTGTTTTTGTCAAACCGCACGAGGCAGGTCTTGGAGACAGACGCCGTAACCGCGTGGAACCCATCGAACGGGCCAACATAGGGCACGAGGCTCGGGCGCTCTTCTTCGAACACCTCCCAGACCGTTTTGTCCCGCATCTCAGGATGCGTGTTCGCCCGGGCATGGGCCACGCAACGATCTTCCAGCCAGGCATTCAACTCGGCATGGGATTTGAACTTCGGGCGCGGCACAAAGAACCGCCGCCGGATCACGCCGACCTGGTTCTCAACCTGACCCTTCTCCCAGCCCGAGGCAGGCGTGCAGGCAACCGGATCGACCAGATAATGCCCGCACATCTGCTGGAAACGCCGGTTATAGGCACGGTCCTTGCCGACAAAGATCGCATCAACGGCGGTCTTCATATTGTCGTAGATGCCCCGCGCACAGGCACCGCCAAAGAAGGCGAACGCCCTGTCGTGCGCGTCGAACACCATCTCCTGGGTTTCACGGGGATAGGCCCGGACATATGGCATCCTGCTGTAGCACAGGCGGACATGGGCAACCTTGACCGTCACCGTCACGCCATCGAGGATCACGATCTCATGGCTCCAATCGAACTGGTAGGCTTCGCCCGGATCGAAGCTCAGCGGAACATACGCACTGGCCGACGCTTCCCGTGTCGCCTTCGACCAGCCCGCCGCATATCGGCGTATCGCATCATAGCCGCCTCCATAGCCACGGTTACGCAGTTCCTCATAGATCCGGATGAGCGTCAGGCGTTCCCGCTTCGGCCGCCGGACGTTC
>NZ_JBNAFV010000026.1:0-28410 GCF_049800875.1 Amaricoccus tamworthensis
TTACGCAGTTCCTCATAGATCCGGATGAGCGTCAGGCGTTCCCGCTTCGGCCGCCGGACGTTCTCGGCCAGCATCCCGTCCAACTCAGAACGCCAGGGATCAATCTTTGGGCGGGGCTGCGTCGTGCGGTCATAACTGAACTCGGTCGCACCGGATCGGATGACTCTACGCACCGTATTGCGGGATAACCGCAGTTCACGGCAAATCTGCTTGATCGACTTGCCTTCGATAAAATGCGCACGCCTGATCTTCGCGATCGTCTCCACAACCAACATCCCCTGACTGCTCCCCCATGCTTTTGAGGAAGCTTCTGAACAGATTTATAAGGGGGGTCACTTTTGGACGCCGATTACCCCAATATGAGGGTCAAAATTGCATGCCGTTTCACAAACGGTTTACGTCGTCTTCGTTGTCTGAAGAATGGAGAGCTCGACAACGCCCACCGGGACATCAATGACTATGATTAAGCAATCAATGGTTGTACGGTCCCATCCAGGTCATTTTTGAGCGGACAAACAGACCCGCTCATGTGACGTTGGAGGTTCGATGCGCCTGAAATTGAAAGCTGTTTTAATTCTTGGATTGGCAGCTCTATCCACTCTTCATGCGGGCAATTCCGCAGTCGCGCAGGACGGCGCGCAGCCACTCGTGGTGGGCTGGACGGAAATGGCGCCCTTCTTTGAGAGCGGGGACGACGGCGACGTGGACGGGTTTTCGGCAGAGGTCATTGAGCGCGTTGCCGAAATTGCCGACATTGAGATTTTATTTCAGCAGTTTTCCAATCTCAGCGAAATGCGTGCGGCCCAGGCTGAGGGAGCGACGGACATTCTCGCCGGTGTAGCACCGTCTCCGATGCTTGCGCCAGGCAGCCTCTATTCCGAGCGGGTGGCGGTGACCAATGTGCGGCTGTTCATGCGCACGGAAGAGGCGGACATCAGTCAGGATGATTTCACCGGCATGCGACTGGGGGTCGTGCCCCCCGCAGCGGGGTCCAACCCCTCGCCACTACTGGATCGCAATACTGCAGTGCGGATGCCCAATACCGCCACCCTTTTGATGCGTCTTTTGGACGGCGATATTGACGGCGCGCTGGTGACCGAGGTTTCCTTTTTCCGGCAGGCCCATGCAGCACAACTCGACCACAGGATTTCCGCTGTAGGCCCCCCGGTTGGTGCTTTTGACAGGGTGGTCGTGCTTCGCCGCGAACATGCCGACCTGTTGGGAACCATCAACGAGGCCGTAGCCGTAATGGAAGACAACGGGGACCTGGAAGCACTTCGCCAAAAATGGGGCGTCGTGCTGCCGCCTCCCGCGCCGGAGGTGCTGGTCGTTGGCGTAACGGATTTTCCGCCACTTCAGGTCGTGACGGAGGATGGCGAGTTCACCGGTTACGCAGTGGAAGCGGTCAGGGAACTGGCCCGACGTGCCGGGCAACCACTCAAATTTATTGAAATTTCTCCCGAGGAATGGGCGGCCGGACCACGACCGGGCGCGTACGACATGCTGCCCCAGTCTCCGGTGACCGATGCGCGCCGCGAACGGATGGATTTTTCGCTTCCAATTGAAATATTTACAACGTCAATCTTCATGCCGGCAAACAACTCCGACGGCATTGCCTCGCTCGCCGATCTGAGGGAGGCCGGACTTCGGGTTGCGGTCAGCTCCAACAGTGCCTCGCGCGGTTTTGTTGAGTCCGAAGCCGGCCTGAGTGTGGATCTCGTGCCGAACTCGAGAGCGGCTCTCGATGCTGTGCTTTCAGGTGATGCCGATGCGATGGTGGCGGCCAGTTCCGCCACGCATCGCATGATTGAGGAACGCGGCGCCGTTGGAAAGATCGTCGAAGTCCTTCCGCCCGTGTATGTCGCACCACGGGCGCCCGCACTGCGCCCAGGTCTCGGCACGGTACGCGAACAGTTCAACAGCCTGACGCCAGGGTTTCTCGCATCGGAACAGCACCGGTTTTTGGTGACCCGCTGGTATGGTGAGCCGATATTTTGGACGCAGGAACGCGTCAGGCTGGCAGTTGGCGGAATTCTGGCCGTCGTCGTAGGGGCAATTGTAGCGTTTTTGATGTGGCGCCAGAGGGTTCGTCAGAGACATTTCGCGGAAATCCAGGCCGCGAATGCCCAGCTTGAACGGCAAAACGCAAGGCTGGACGAACTCAATGCCGAACTCCTGCGGTCAAATGGCGAACTGGACAACTTTGCGTATGTCGCTTCACACGACCTGAAAGAACCACTCCGCGGTGTCACGATCAATGCAAACTTCCTGTTGCGTGAGGACCTTGGCGAAAGGGCACGTGACCGCGTCGAGCGGATGACTGAACTGTGTCAGCGAATGGAGCGGCTGATCTCCGATCTGCTGTTTTTCTCGCGGCTGTCGCAGAAGGATACCCAGCCCGAAGCCGTCGACGTCACTTCGGTTGTCGGAGAAATCCGCCGGAGCCTCGCGGAAACAATCTCCGAAAAAAACGGGGTACTGGAAATCGACGGCGATCTGCCCAAGGTCCTGGCACAGCCCACACGCATCGCGACGGTGTTTCAGAATCTCATCGTAAACGCCCTGAAATACAACGATTCCGGCGCACCGGCGGTGGAGGTGGGATTCACAGGAGAGGTGACCATTGGGGGTGTCCCCAAAAGGAACATGTTTTTCGTTCGCGATAACGGGATCGGCATAGAGGAAAAGTTCCACGATGAGGTGTTCCGAATTTTTCGCCGACTTAATTCCGACAAAGTTTACGGGTACGGTACCGGTGCAGGTCTGTCATTTGTGAAAAGGATTATAGAAGATTACGGTGGAGAGGTGACGTTCGTTTCGACACCCGGACAGGGCACGACGTTTTACTTTTCGCTGCCACTGGCGGATGAGGAAGCGACGGTATCGGGCGTGACGGCAATGGCGTCCTGACCCTTAGCCCGGTCGTTCATGACGGATCAATTAACTGCTGCCGATCGGCTCTTGCTTCCGGTCGGGTGTTAACAGCATCATCGCGCCAACCAGAATACAGGGGATAATTACATGCCGGTTCAGTTGCACCAGTATGCGCATCAGTCTGATAATTATGGCGTTCTCGTCCACGACGAGGAAACGGGGAAGACCGCCTGCATAGACGTTGGAGATCCCGCGGCACTGCGCCGTGCTTTGGACGTCACGGGGTGGGCGCTCGATCAGATTTGGATCACGCACCATCATGCGGATCACACCAACGGCCTTGAAGAGATCAAGGCGGAGACCGGGGCGGAGGTCACCGGGCCGGGGTATGACACTGGCAAAACAGTGCCCGGACTCGACCACAGGGTTGTGGAAGGTGACACCGTGGAACTCGGCGCCACGGTGTTTGAGGTTTTGCACACACCTGGGCACACCCTCGACATGCTGAACTACCACTGCGCCGCGGAAGGACTGCTTTTCTCCGGCGACACACTGTTCATGATGGGCTGCGGGCGCATTTTCGAGGGCACACCGGAAATGATGTGGGAAAGCCTGCAAAAACTGGCGGCGTTACCGGGCGATACGATGGTTTACTGCAGCCATGAATACACCGTGGCAAACGCCAAATTCGCCCTGTCGGTCGATCCGGACAATCAGGCCCTGATCGCACGCGCCGCCAAGGTCGAGGACATGCGCGTGAGGAAAAAGGCCACGGTTCCCGGCCTGTTGTCAGTTGAGTTTGAGACAAACCCGTTCCTGCGCGCATCAGATTCAGCCATCCGTGCGCACCTGGGCATGGTCGATGCGTCGGACGTGGAAGTCTTTACCGAGATCCGCAAGCGCAAGGATTCATTCTGAGGCGGGCTGCGACCGCTTATGCGATCCTGCGGGTTTTGCGGGGCAGTACCACAGCCCAGAACCGGTAGTTCAGCAGGATTGCGGCGCAAGACAGGCCAACGATCAGACCGATCCACACACCTGGCGTGCCCCAACCCACGAACCGGCTTAGGATGAGGCTGGTGGGACACCCCACCAGCCAGTACGACACGGCGGCAATCAACATGGGCGCACGTGCGTCCTGCAGACCACGCAGAAGCCCCATGGCGGTGGACTGAAAGGCATCCACAAGCTGAAACAAAGCGGCATAAACGAGCAGTAGAGAACCGGTCGCTATAATGGCCGGTCGTGCCGGCTCATCAGAAGCCAGAAACAGCCCCGTAAGCGGCTCAGGAAATTTGAGGAAAACCATACCCGCTAAAATGGCGAAACAAACCGCCATTGCCAGTATTACCCTGGCCCCGACCCGCAAACCATGCGCATCGCCGCTGCCAAAGGCCCTGCCCGATCGCACCGTCGCCACTCCGGAAAAGCCCATCTGGATCATGAATGTGATTGAGGCCAGCTGGATGGCAATGCCATGGGCCGCCAGATCCTTCAGGCCCACCCAGCCAACCATGACGGTGGAAGCCGCAAACAATCCCACCTGGGCCAACATGGTCAGACCGATAGGCCAACCCAGCCGAAAAACCCGGACAAACACGGGCCATTCGGGCCGCCAAAGGCGTGTGAACAGCGCATGCCGCTTCACAAACAAAGATATGTAAACCGTCAGAACAACCACGGAAATCATCTGTGTAGAGAGCGAGGCCACGGCCGCGCCCCGGATACCAAGCTCCGGCAGTCCCCAGTGACCGAAGATCAGGCAGTAATTGACGATGATATTCATGGGCACCGCAATCAGCCCACCCCAGAATAGAATGGCGGTGCGCTCCAGTGCGGACAGGTAGCTTTTCAGAACCATAATCAGAAGGGATGGAACCACGCCCAGCCCGGCAATGCGCAGGTACTGCTGCGCCAGATCAGCGACCTCCGGATCCTGGCCCAGGAACTTGAGGATGCTGCCTGAACACATGAACATTGGCAGCGTAATTACTGAGAACAGTAGGGAAATCCATATCCCCATTCGGGTGATGCGACGAACTCTAACATCGTTACCCGCGCCCGCTGCCTCAGCCACGAGTGGCATCACCGCGTTACCGAAACCCGTACCAAAAATGAAGATCACAAAGTAATAGGCTCCGGCCAACACGATCGCGGCCAAGGATTTGACGTCGTACCAGCCGACCATCACGGTGTCGGAAATTCCGATGGCGATCAGGGCGAGGTTGCTGCCAATAAGGGGAACACCAAGGGACGCGGCAGCCCCGGCATGGCCGCGGACCGTCATTGGACCGCTGTCGGCTTCCGTTTGGTCGGCGCGGACGGGACGGCCCTTGGCTGGCGTTGGTTCTGGCTGGTGCAATTCAGTTTCTGCTCACGGTTGCGCCGAATTCATTCATGCATTTCGTCCTGCCGTGCAACAATTAAGATTTTGGTCGGTTTTGTGGTATGGCAGATTCCGCTTGTTTCCCTCTGCCTGTCATGTGCAATTAAGTCGCAAGAGGCCACGGAAGGCAAAAATACGTCAGGACAGGCACATGACATCACGCACAAACCGTTTTGGATTGCAGGTGGATACGGCACTTGCTTCGTTCATTGAGGACAGGGCCATTCCCGGTACCGGCGTTGAGCCGGACGCCTTTTGGAAGGGCTTCGCCGACATGGTCGATGCACTGTCGCCCATCAACGCGCGCCTTCTGAAGACCCGCGAAACGACCCAAGCGAAAATTGATGCATGGCACCGGGACCGGAAGGACCTGGCGTTTGACGCGAAGGAATACCGGTCATTCCTCGAACATATCGGCTACATCGTCCCGGAATTCGGTGATTTCAAAATTGAAACGACGAATGTTGACCCCGAAATCGCGCTGATCCCCGGCCCGCAGCTTGTGGTCCCGGTGATGAATGCCCGCTACGCGCTGAATGCGGCGAACGCACGCTGGGGGTCCCTCTATGATGCGCTCTACGGCACGGATGCCATGGGTAGCGTGCCCATCCGCAAGGAATATGAGCCAAACCGTGGTGCACAGGTTATCGACTGGGCCAAGGCCTTTCTCGACGACGTACTGCCGCTGGCTCATGGTTCGTGGACCGGAGCGACCGGTCTTGTGATTGAGGGTGACAGCCTCGCGGTGTCGTCTGACAGCGGCCGCTCCGCATTGCGCGACGAAAACGCCTTCACGGGCTATACTGGCACGGCGGATGCACCGGAGAGCATTATCCTGAACAACAATGGTCTGCATGTGCGGATCATGCTGGACGCCACGAGCGAGATCGCAAAACAGGACTCCGCAGGGATTTCAGATATCGTTCTGGAGTCCGCCATGTCCACGATCATGGACTGTGAGGACTCGGTCGCAGCCGTGGACGCGGAAGACAAGGTCATCGCCTATGCCAACTGGCTCGGCCTCATGGTCGGCGATCTGTCCGAATCCGTAAATAAGGGCGCTCGCACCATTGAGCGGGTTCTTAACCCTGATATTGCCTATACCGCCGCGGATGGCAGTGCCGCGAGCCTTAAAGGCCGCTCGCTGATGCTGGTCCGCAATGTCGGACATCTGATGACCAATCCGGCCATTCTGGACCGCGACGGCGATGAGGTGCCCGAAGGGTTGATGGACGCGATGATCACCGTTCTTATCGCGATGCACGACCTTAACAAAACGGCCGGCATGCGGAACTCGGTCAAGGGCTCGGTCTACGTGGTAAAACCAAAGATGCACGGACCCGAGGAAGTGGTCTTTGCCGACCGGATCTTCACCGTTGTTGAGGAGGCCCTGGGCCTGCCGAAATACACTGTCAAACTCGGCATCATGGATGAGGAACGGCGCACATCCGCCAACCTGCGCGAGTGCATCCGGGCTGCAAAACACCGCGTCGCCTTCATCAACACCGGCTTCCTCGACCGGACGGGTGACGAGATCCACACCTCAATGGAGGCCGGCGCCTTCCTGCGCAAGGACGAGATCAAGACACAGCCCTGGATCAAGGCCTATGAGGACCGGAACGTCGATATCGGTCTGGCCTGCGGTCTTCAGGGCAAGGCACAAATTGGCAAGGGCATGTGGGCCATGCCGGATCTGATGAACGGAATGCTGGATCAGAAAATCGCGCATCCGCAATCAGGTGCCAACTGCGCGTGGGTACCCTCCCCAACCGCGGCGACCCTGCACGCGACCCACTACCATCGGGTCGACGTCATGGCCCGGCAGAATGAGATTGCCGCCGGTGGTCCGCGCGGCAAGCTCGAGGATCTGCTCACAATCCCTCTGGCACGTGGCCGAAACTGGTCGCAGGAGGAAATCCAGGCCGAAGTCGAGAACAACGCGCAGGGCATTTTGGGCTACGTGGTGCGGTGGATCGACCACGGCGTCGGCTGCTCCAAGGTTCCCGACATCAACAATGTCGGTCTCATGGAAGATCGCGCAACCTGCCGCATCAGTTCACAACACCTTGCCAACTGGCTTCATCATGGTGTCGTCACCGAGGCCGAAGTCCTCGCGGCCATGAAAAAGATGGCGGCGGTGGTCGATGAGCAGAACTCAGGTGATCCTGCGTATCAGAAAATGGGCCCCCATTTTGACGGCGTCGCATTCCGTGCGGCGGTTGACCTGGTAATTCGTGGGCGGGAACAGCCCTCGGGATACACGGAGCCCGTTCTGCACCGGCGCCGACAGGAACGGAAGGCTCTGGCCTGAGGGTTTCGATGAATTTAACCGCATCCGGATGGACCGGGTGCGGTTAAATAAAAAGTGTCACAAGTTTCCCTATAATTGAGGAAACAACTCAAACCCAACATTTACCACCATTTAAAACACCACACCTATCTTCCCGCGGGTCATTACCTCGAACCTGCCTGTCGATTGTGAAGTAGTAAGGTGTGTTGTTTTGTTTAGTCTTTCAAATACGAAAATCAGTCATAAACTTCCCGTGCTGATCGCAACGGTCGGCATTCTTTCAAGTCTTGCCGTCGGGATCATTGGATACCATCAGGTTTCGAAGATGGCTTCCCGGACCGCAATCGAACGCCTGAACGCGGTCTCAAAAGCCCGCGCAACCGAGTTCCGGCAGTACCTGTCATCTGTTGAAGACGACCTGCGGATCACGGCCAGCCGCGGAACGGTGATTGAAGCCACAAAAAATTTTTCCCGTCATTTCAGACGTCTCAGCGAACAGACCGATCCGACGAAAGCACTTCAGAAAACCTACATCACCGACAACCCACACCCTACCGGTGAAAAGCACCTGCTGGACGATCCCAAGGACTGGTCGCCATACAGCCGGGAACACGCCGCGATGCATCCCGAGATGCGCGGGTTGCTGGAGACACGTGGATATTACGACATCTTCCTCTTCGACCTCGAGGGCAACCTGGTCTATTCGGTCTTCAAGGAACTGGATTTCGCCACAAATTTCATCGGTGGGCCCTATGCGGATTCCGGGCTTGGGCGGGCGTTTCGCGCCGCGCTGGCCAATCCGGACCCAGGCAATCTGATTTTTGAGCCATTCTCCCCATATGAACCCAGCTACGGAGCGCCAGCAAGCTTCATTGCCGCACCCCTGGTTGAAGCTGACGGAAATCCGGTTGGCGTTCTGGCCTTCCAGATGGCCGCGGACCGCATCGAGGCAATTGTCGCCAATGAGGAAGGTCTCGGAGAAACCGGCCTTGCGATGCTGGTCGGGGATGACGGACTGCTGCATTCGTCCAGCCATATTCACGGCGTTGATCTGGAACTGTTGACGCCGGCCCCGGTGGTTGAGGGACTGCAGGCGGGCTTCGACGGCGAAGACGGGCATCTGCTGACCACATTCGAAAATGTGCCTGCCGTCGTCGGGTTCACAGCTGTGAACTTTCTCGAGTCCCGCTGGGTTCTGGCCGCGCTCCAGGGTGAGGCGGAGGTGATGGCGCCGGTCGTGGGGCTGGCCAAAACATTTGCACTGATTTGCGGATCGGTTCTGATTGTACTGCCTTTGGTTGGCTGGTTCAGCGCGCGTTGTATCACCAGGCCTCTGGGGGAACTCAACAGGGTTATCGCGTCGCTTGCCACCGGTGCAAAAATCGAAACCTCACGCGCGAACCGTGGCGACGAGATTGGCGAACTGTTCCGAATCGTAAGCGAAGTAAGCCGTCAGGGTCAGGAAGCCGGTCGGGTCCGGTCCTCCCTTGAAACCTGCGATGCGATGTTCCTGGTATCGGATACGGAGCACAAAATCACCTATGCCAACTACTCGATGCGCCGCTATGTGGAGAGCAACGGGGAAACGTTGAAGGAACGGCTCCGCGGATTGGACCCCGAGGCCATTGAGGGCGCGTCGATCAATGATTTTCACCCCGCATCGAAAAGCGGTTCGATCGAACTCCAGTTTGGGAACCTCACGGTGGTTTCCAAACGCAACCCCATTGTGGACCAGCAGGGACGGGTACTTGGGGACGTTGTAGAGTGGTACGACGCCACACTGGAAAAAGCGCTTCACCGCGATCTGGACCGTGTGGTTGGCGCCGCGGGCGAGGGTGATTTCTCGAAGCGCATGGCCATTGAGGATGCGGACGAACAGACCACGTCCATCGTCAACAGCGTGAACCAGCTGACCGGGATCGTTGACCGGGCAACCGGTGAACTGGGTTCAGTCCTGACCGCTCTGGCCGCCGGTGACCTGACCCGCAGAATGCACGGCGACTACAGCGGCCGTTTTGCGGAACTGGCCGAAAACGCCAATCACACGGCTGACAGAATCACGGAGGTTGTGGGGCGGATCCGTCATGCAACAGACGAGGTTGGAGTTGCCGCCAACGAGATCCTGCGCAACTCCGAAAACCTTTCCTCACGGACGGAGTCCTCGGCTGCCACTTTGGAGGAAACGGCAGCTGCGACTGAGGAGTTGGCGACAACTGTCGAAAACAACGCCCAAAAAGCAAAAAGCGCCTGTGAACGCGCCGCCTCGGCAAACTCGACGGGAGCTGCGGCAAGTGACGTGGTCACGCGGGCGGTTGATGCCATGTCGGATATTGAGAAATCCTCCCAAAAGATGTCCAACATCATCAACGTGATTGAGGAGATTGCGTTTCAGACCAACCTTCTGGCGCTCAACGCTTCGGTGGAGGCGGCACGGGCAGGTGAGGCTGGCAAGGGGTTTGCAGTCGTCGCATCAGAAGTAAGGTCCCTGGCGCAAAGATCGTCAGACTCCGCAGAGGACATCAAACGGCTGATTTCGAATTCCAGCTCGCAGGTCGGCAACGGCGCTGAACTTGTGAAGGGAGCAGGATCGCAACTGGGGCTGATCGTGGAGACGATCTCTGAAATGGTTGACAGCCTCAACCAGATTTCCACCGCCTCCGGCGAGCAGTCCATCGGAATTGGCGAGATCAACTCCGCAGTGGGTTCGATGGACAAGGTCACGCAACAAAACACTCAGATAGCTGAGGAAAACACCAGCGCGGCACGCAATCTGACGCGCCAGTCGGCAGTGCTTCTCGAGGCGGTTGGGTTTTTCCGAGTCGAAGGCTCCGTGGAATCCGAGTTGCGTAGCGATGCCGGGGATCGTGACGTGGCGGCCTGATACGGGGCCGCAGTGCAGGGCTTGAATTCGGATTGAAGCCGAGGGCCCACGGCCCTACCCTTCCGGCATGAATAAAACCCGGTTCTCCACCATTCCGCGCATTTCAAACGTTGTCGCACGCCGGATCTTCCTTGACCGTCACGCCCTGGCCGAGGCTCCGGTTGGGTCGGCGAAGGGGCCGGACCTGTTGAATTTGATCGAACGGATCGGGTTTGTGCAGGTCGACAGCATCAACACGGTTTCCCGGGCCCATCACAAAATCATTTTCGCGCGAAGACAGTCCTACAAACAGGGGAATCTGGCGCCGCTTCTGGAGCGGGATCACAGTCTCTTCGAACACTGGACGCATGATGCTTCAATCATTCCAACGAAGTTTTTTCCGTACTGGCGGCTGAGGTTTGAGAGGGACCGGGAAAGATTGCGTCGGAACTGGCAGGCAGGACGGCGGGCGGGATTCGAAGCAAAGTTCGATGAAATCCTGAAACACGTGTCCGACCACGGACCAGTAACGTCGGGAGAGGTGGGCGCCGGCGAAAAGCGGGGGTCCGGTGGCTGGTGGGACTGGCATCCCACGAAAACCGCGCTTGAATACCTTTGGCGCACCGGGGCTCTTTCGGTCACGCGGAGAGAAGGCTTTCGCAAGTTATATGACCTCACCGAACGCGTGGTCCCATCCGCCCACCTGCGACCGCAACCAACAGAAGAACAGACAATCGACTGGGCCTGTAATTCGGCGCTGAACCGCCTGGGCTTTGCGACGTCCGGGGAAATCGCCGCGTTCTGGGATCTCGTGCGACCCGCCGAGGCAAAAGCCTGGTGCGACCGGGCCGTTCGGTCCGGCGAAATCATTCCGGTTGAGATCGGCACCGCAGAGGAGGGCTGCTACCGGTTGACATATGCCCGCCCGGACCTGCTGGAATTGGAGGAGCACGCTCCCTGTCCAACAACACGGCTGCGCGTTCTGAGCCCGTTTGACCCGGCCCTGCGGGACAGGAAGCGGACTGAGAGGCTCTTTGGCTTTCACTACCGTATCGAGGTGTTTGTCCCAGCCCCGAAGCGGCGCTACGGGTATTACGTCTTCCCGGTTCTGGAGGGCGACCGTTTGATCGGACGCGTGGACATGAAATGTCACCGCAGCGACGGGAGACTGCATGTGAACGGTGTCTGGCCCGAGCCCGGGATCCGCTTTGGTAAGGGCCGGTTACGACGGTTGGAAGCGGAACTCTCGCGGATCGCAAAATTCGCCGGCAGCACGAAGGTCACGTGGGAGACGGGTTGGCTTAAAGCCTGACGCGCCCACCACTGGATTTAAGATTCTGTTAACCCACGTTTTTCTGAGGCTTTCCAGCAACATAGGTTTGGGCGATGGCCCGGTCATCGCCCATAATCTGGAGAATAAAAAGTTCCTCAGCCAGAGTTTCAGCCTTTTCCATGCGGAGGGCCATTGAGGACGTGGCGCGGGCGTCGAGTACGACAATGTCGGCTTCGGTTCCGGCGTCCAGGGTTCCAATTTTGTCATCCAACTCCAGAACTTCGGCATTACCGCGCGTGATCCAGTGAAAGGCTTTCAGGGGATGCATTTTCTGGCCCTGAAGCTGGAGGATCTTGTATCCCTCATTCAGGGTCTGAAGCATCGAGTAACTCGTTCCACCGCCAATGTCCGTAGCGATTGCATTGGTGATGCCGCGCGCGCGGAGGCCGGCGTCGTCAAACAGGCCACTGCCAAGGAAGAGGTTTGAGGTGGGGCAAAACACTGGATGTGAACCGCTCTCGGCAATGGCTGCAATCTCACGCTCCTTCAGATGAATGGAATGACCCAGCAGAATTTTGGGGCCAAGCAAACCACGGGACTCGTAGACGTCGAGATAGTCACGGGCCTCCGGGTAAAGCTCGGCGGTGAAGGCTATCTCGGCGTGGTTTTCGGAAAGATGGGTTTGAATGTGACAGTCGGGATGTTCAGCGGCGAGGGTCCCGGTGACATCCATCTGTTCCGGTGACGAGGTTATGGCGAAACGCGGCGTGATGGCGTAGAGCGCCCTGCCCCGGCCGTGCCATTTTGAGATCAGCGACTTGGTGTCGTCATAGCCGGATTGCGGCGTATCGCGCAGGCCATCGGGAGCGTTGCGGTCCATTAAAACCTTGCCGCCGATCATGCGCATGTTGCGTCGTTCGGCCTCCGTGAAATAGGCCTCGGCGGATTCCCGGTGGACGGAGCAGTAGGCAACGGCGGTGGTGGTGCCGTGGGCGGTCAGTTCGTCAAAGAAATGCGTCGCCATGCGGGCGGAATGCGCAGCATCCACGTATTCGCATTCAGCCGGGAAGGTGTAATTGTTCAGCCAGTCGAGAAGCTGCGCACCCCAGGAGGCGATCACCTGGGTTTGTGGGAAGTGTAGATGGGAGTCGATGAAACCGGCCATCAGGAGATGCGGTCGATGGTCCACCGTCTCCGCGTCGTCATCGGCGGCAGCGAGTTTCGCGTGGTCATCCACGGCCTCAATCATGCCATCGCGGATCAGTATGGCGCCGTCCTCGATATACCGGTAGCAGGCGGTATCGTCCGGACCCTGCGGTTCGGAGATGAAGCTCAGTACGCGGCCGCGCAGCAGCAGTTTTGTCATCTTGTTTTTCCCGAGTGGTCAGGCGGCCCCCGATGGGCCACCCGACGGTTTTTGTCTAGCGTGACGCGGGGACCGGTTCATCAAGAACCGCGTTTTCGTTCGAGAGTTGACCATCCCGAATGAACAACGGGTAGATGAACAGAAACGCAGCGGTGATCAGGTACCCGATTACAATGCCGGAGATTTGCGGGAACTGAAGTGTTCCGGCGTGAATAATGCCGATGGACGACATCACTGCGGCGGCGATGGAAAATCCGGCGGCGTTTTTGAAGTTGCCGTCTATGATGCTGGCGGCGGTCGCGCCCCAGATCAGGCCGGTGATGATTGCCCCCTGTGCCAGTGCCAGATGCCCCTCATAATGTGCACCCTGTTGCAGGAGAGCGGCCGTCAGCGCCTCGTCACCCAACCCAGGCAAACCCTCAACCCCCATCGAGCCAACCGCATTCAGGAGCGAGCCCCATTTGGTGATGAGGAAGTTCGAGACGTGCGGAAGCATGGCAATTGTGACTGCGGCCATATGCTCCGGTTTGACACTGTGGGCCGTGTTGGTGATGAGGCTGATGGCCACAAAGACCAAGACCGGCGCGGCGGCAGCCACGGGGATCAGGTTATTGAGGAATGCAAGGAACCCAAAAAAGGCCGCGAACGGGATGACGATGGCGACGCCAATGATGTAGCCCGCATGTGCCTCCATCCGCTTATAGGCTGGATGTCCGATATAGACCGTGGTCGGAAACGGGGAACCGAATAGAGCGCCGATCATGGTTCCTACGCCATCAGTCACCTGACAGGTCGCCACGGGATAGTGGTCGCCTGCGGCCTCGGCAGATTCCACGTTGTTCATGGTCTCGATGAAATTGTAGATCTGCACCGGCACCAGAACGAGAAAGAGTTCGGGGTTGGCGAATAGGTGCTGGATACCCACCATCAGATCACCAAAATACGGGATCGGCGGATAGAATCCCACACCATCGAAACTGATTGAGGCGTGACCGGATGCCAGTGCGACAATCGTTCCGAGCAGCAGGGCCAGAAGGCCGGCAGGGATGTTAAACGGCAGGCGAAAGCGGCCCACGAGACCCCAGAGGATAATCGCCATGGAGGCAAAACCGATGATGGGATCCTCAAATACGGTTGCGAGTGGAACCGAGCCGATGAACACCAGTGCAATGCCACAGAGCGTACCCAACATGCCCGCGCGCGGTGTTACCTTTTTCAGGAACGGACCAACAATCGCACCAAGAGCAGCCACGATACCGCCCATGAAACCGGCGCCGATGCCAACCTGCCAGGCAAGCATTGCGTCATTGGTCGACCAGTAAATCGGACCGATGACGCCGAACAGGTAGACAAACATCACCGGGGTGCTGATCCCATATGGCAGCGCGGTGACGTCACGGCCGGTCTTGTTGGCAATGTGTTTCGCCATCAGGACGTAAACGGCGATGCCCGCGATGATGGCAAGAGCGGCACCGGGCACGATGCGGCCGAAGACGATTTCCGGTGGCATTTGAAACACAAACTGACAAACCCCGGCGAGGACCATGAGGTTGATGAGGTTGTCAGTGAACAGCGCCCAGAAGGCGCTGAAGTCGTTATGTACGACCAGCCGGTATCGGTACGAGCTTTCACTCATCCCTGTTCTCCTTTGTTGGTTCCTTATGGTTATGACGCGCGTTAGTTCACGCGTTCTTTTTGATTTTATTCTGTTTTTCTGAGGTATTGGTGGTGAGCGCGGCAACAACCTCCGCGGCCACGAAAGCGGCAATGACTTCCGGACGCTTGTCAGCGCTGCCCTGAGAACCGATCGGACAAATGAGGTCGTCAAGCAGGAGATCAGGGTGTTCAGACCGACACCAGGACCGGAACGAGGCCCGTTTGGTGGTGGAACCGATCATGCCGACATAGACGGCATCACCACGCGCCAGAGCCTCGGAAGTCAACAGGAAATCCAGCGCATGGTCGTGGGTGAGAACGACGTAGGCGCTGCCGGTCGGTGCATTGGTGATCTCCATTTCAGGGATCGCACTGAGGCGCGTTTCACATCCATCGGCCGCGCGTTCGAGCTCAATCGCACGGCTGTCTATCAGGATCGCCCGAACCGGCAGAGGTTCCAGTGCGCGGGCAAGAGCGCGGCCCACGTGGCCCGCGCCGAGGATCAGGACGTTGGGAAGTTGGGCGCGCGCGGCCTCTTCACGGTTGAGCGCGTCGCTACGGTCCAATGCATCCATTAACTTGAGCGACAAGGTCACATGGCCTCCGCAGCACTGGCCGATTTCCGGCCCGAGAGGAACCTCCATCCGTCCAGCGATTGCGCCCTGCGCGATAAATTTGCGGGCATGGTCGATGGCCATGTACTCCAGCTGACCGCCGCCTATGGTGCCCCAAATGGCGGTATCAGTGACGAGCATCTCCGCACCGGCCTCACGCGGGCTGGACCCCCTGACCGTTTCCAAAACGACCCGGACGATTTGATCGTGCCGGTCGAGAAATTCCCCGAGTGAGCGACACGCGGCCATGTCAGGCGGTCCCTTCCCGAAGCCGCTCGACCGCCATCAATACCCGCTCCGGAGTGGCCGGGGCATCCAGACGCGGGCATTCGCGATAATCGGCCACACTGGCAACGGCCATGGAGAGTGCCTCAAAGACGGAAATACCGAGCATGAACGGAGGCTCGCCCACTGCCTTTGAGCGTTTGATGGTGGGCTTGTGGTTCTCGGACCAGTCAACCAGGCGGACGTTGAATTCCCGTGGACGGTCGGACGCCAGGGGGATTTTGTAGGTGGACGGCGCATGGGTACGAAGCTGCCCCCTGTCATCCCACCAGAGTTCCTCGGTCGTCAGCCAACCCATTCCCTGAATGAATGCACCCTCGACCTGGCCGAGGTCCAAAGCAGGATTCAGGGACCGGCCAACATCGTGGAGGATGTCGGTGCGTTCGACCTGGTTTTCGCCGGTCAAAGTGTCGACTGACACCTCCGAGACGGCAGCGCCGTAGGCGTAATAATAGAACGGGTGTCCCGTACCAGTATCGCGGTCCCAGTGAATTTCCGGGGTTTTGTAGAAGCCGGTGGCGGACATCTGAACGCGGGCAAAGTAAGCCTTGTTCACGAATTCGGCGAAGGTGAACTGCTCCGATCCAACCTGAACGGTGTTCGGTAAAAAGGCGACCTCGCCAGCGGTTACGCCCCATTCCTCCACCGCGAACTGAACCAGACGTTCTTTGATTGTCTCTGCTGCATTTAGTGCGGCCATGCCGTTGAGATCCGCCCCGGAGGAGGCGGCGGTGGCGGAAGTGTTTGGCACCTTCTCGGTGGTGGTCTGCGTGATTTTGATCGTACCCACGTCAACCTGGAAAGCGTCGGCAACCACCTGTGAAACTTTGGTATTCAGGCCCTGACCCATTTCGATACCGCCGTGGTTCAGATGAATCGAACCGTCGCTGTAGACATGGATCAGCGCACCGGCCTGGTTGTACCAGGTTGCGGTGAAGGATATGCCGAATTTGACGGGGGTCAATGCAATACCCTTGCGGATGATGCCGCCCCTGGCGTTGTAGTCGAGCACGGACTGGCGGCGTGTGGCGTAATCGGAACTCCCCTCAAGCTCCTGAACAAGCTCTGAAATAATGCAATCGCCCACCGTCTGGTGGTAGGGAGTCACGTTGCGGTCGGTCTTGCCGTAGAAATTTGCCTTCCGGATTTCGAGGCTGTCCTTGCCAAGGAAATATCCGATTTCCTCCATGATCCGTTCCGCGATGATTACGCCCTGTGGTCCGCCAAAACCGCGAAATGCAGTGTTGGAAACCGTATTTGTCTTCATCGGCCGGGAGCGGAGCAGAACATTGGGGTAATAATAGGCGTTATCCGCATGAAAAAGAGCGCGGTCAGTCACGGGACCGGAGAGATCAGAGGAATAACCGCAACGGGCCATGAAGTTGCCCTGCATCCCCTGAATGACGCCATTTCCGTCAAAAGAAACGTCGTAATCCACAACGAAATCATGCCGTTTTCCGGTGGAGCTCATGTCATCGTCGCGGTCGGGCCGAATTTTGACAGCGCGATTGAGCTTTTTGGCAGCCACGGCGGCGAGCGCCGCGAACTGGTTCATCTGGGTTTCCTTGCCGCCGAAGCCGCCACCGCACCGACGCACGTTCACGACGACGGCATTGGATTGCACGCCAAGCACGTGCGCGACCATGTGCTGGACCTCAGTCGGATTTTGCGTGGAGGAATATATGATTACGTCCTCATCCTCACCCGGCATGGCGAAAGCAATATGGCCCTCGAGATAGAGGTGATCCTGACCGCCGACCGTCATGCGACCGGTGATGCGGTGCTCGGCTCCGGCCAGGGCCGCCTCGGCGTCACCGTTTTTCAATTGAAGTGGCGCGGTGACGTGTGGGTAGTCGGCCTCAATAGCTGCGACGGGATCGAGGGCGTGGGGCAGTTCCTCGTAGCTGATACGGGCAAGTTCCGCGGCCCGGCGGGCGGCATCGCGGCTGGTCGCGATCACACAGAATATGGCCTGCCCCCAGAATTCCACACGATCCTTCGCTAGAACCGGTTCGTCGTGGAGATGGGTGGGGCTGACATCGTTGCTTCCGGGCATGTCATCCGCCAGCAATACGTCCACAACGCCGGGCGCACTGCGGACATCGTCCAGATCAATGGCCGTGATGCGGGCGTGCGCAACGTCAGAGATACCGAGATAGCCGTGCAGCGTACCGATCGGTTCAGGGATGTCATCCGTGTAACCGGCACGCCCCGTGACGTGCTTTACTGCGGATTCGTGGTGGAGGTCGGTACCGGTGGAACCGTGAATTGAAACCGTATCCTTCATGATGCTCTCCCCCTTTTCACGCCTGTATCAGGCGGACGGGTTCCGCCTGGTCACTGTTTTCGAGATAGAACCTGCGGAACAGGTTCTGCGCCACCCGCAGCCGGTAATCCGCGCTGGCACGCCAATCGGTAAGCGGTGTGAAATCCTCCCCCAGAATCCTGGCGGCTTCGACGAAGGAAGCCTCGCTCCAGACCTTTCCGATCAATCGCAGTTCCGCATTGCTGGCCCGTTTGGGCGTTGCGGCCATGCCACCAAATGCAATGCGGGCGTGGATAATCCGTCCATCCACGACCATGACGTTGAACGCGGCGCAGACGGAAGAGATATCCTCATCGCGGCGCTTGGAAATTTTGTAGGCCGCATGAACGGTTCCCTGTTCGCAGGTAGGAATATCGATCCATGCGACAAACTCACCAGGTTTGCGGTCCTGTTTCCCGTAGTCGATAAAGTAGTCCTCAATCGGCAGGGTACGGGTGCCTTTCCTGGATTGCAGCGTAACCTGCGCGCCAAGCGCGATCAGGACGGGTGGCGTGTCTCCAATGGGCGAGCCGTTTGCGACATTGCCGCCGACCGTGCCCATATTGCGGACCTGCCAACCGGCGATGCGTTTCCAGAATTCGACCAGGTGGGGAAAATTCTCACCAAGGACGTCCTCGCATTCCGAGTAGGTAACACCCGCGCCAATCCTGATACGATTGTCAGTGCAGTCGATCTGTTTAAGGTCGCTCAGGTTGCCAATGAAAACCGCAGGGGAAATGTCGCGCAGGAATTTCGTCACCCAAAGCCCGACATCAGTGGCCCCGGCGACGACTGTGGCCTTCGGGTGTTCCGCAAGAACGGCGGCGAGGTCGGCTGCATTTGCCGGGATAATTGCCCGGTCAGCGCCGCGGGCGACTTCTACGCGTTTGCCGTCATTGATGGACGCGAGACGTTTTACCATCATCTCGCGTTCGGTGTTCAGCCAGTCAGAACCGGGGTTGCCATGCTCGGAAATTGCAAGCGCGGCGCGGATGATGGGGGCATATCCCGTACAACGGCAAAGGTTGCCCTGCAGCGCCGTCTCAATCTGGCACACTGACGGATTGGGCGCCTCCATCCACAGAGCGTAAAGTGACATCACAAACCCAGGCGTACAGAATCCGCATTGGCTGCCATGATGCTCAACCATTGCCTGTTGGACGGGGTGCAGTTGCCCGTCGACGCCGGAAAGATGTTCGACGGTCACCACATGACATCCGTCAAGCGACGCGAGGAAACGGATACATGCGTTCACGGTTTCATACCGGATGCCCTCACCCACCAGGCGTCCGACGAGAACGGTACAGGCTCCGCAATCACCTTCGGCGCAGCCTTCCTTGGTTCCGGTCAGGCGTCGGTCGATGCGCAGGAAATCAAGAAGTGTATCCGAGGCCGCAACATCCGACAGGCTCACGTCCCCACCGTTCAGAACAAACCGGATTTCTTTTCTGATATCGCCCATTCCTTGCACACTCCCGCTTGGTACATTTCGTGAGCAGACCACGCTGTCGCTCAGACACTCCACATTTTTCTGGCCCTGCTGCCACGTTCCGGCCTGTCCGACACAACTCTGCCTAAATAGAAGTCTATCGCCTATTTTATTATTTAATCTACCAGGCCAATGCGGATAGACTTTCAACGTTTCATTGAATATCCGCGGCGCTTAGGGCAGCATCTTTTAACGGTCGACACCAATCCAAAGCCGAAAGAGGACCCCAAAATGCCCTACCTCGAAAGCATCAAGGTCTTCATACGTGTGGTCGAACTGGGCAGTATCACGTCCGGAGGACGGGATTTGCGGCTCACGCCTGCGGTTGCGAGCAATCGGATCAGGGAACTGGAAACACGCCTTGGGGTCCGACTGTTTAACCGCACCACACGCAAACTGGCTCCGACCGAGGCCGGACGCGTATTTTATGAGCACGCCAGGGGTGTGGTCAACTCCCTGGAGGATGCGGAGGCGGTGGTTGCCGGGTTTTCGGGCAATCCGCGCGGGGTGATCCGGGTCGGAGCACCGATCTACGCGGGCAGCCGGATCATTGCGCCACTGACCTCGACGTTTATCGATAAGTATCCGGAGATCGAGATCCGGCTCAATCTTTCGGACCGGGTGGTGGACGTTGTCACGGGAGAGATGGATGTGGCCTTTTTTGTTGGCGATCCTGGTGAGTCCAACCTGAAGCTGCGCAAAATCGTCGACTGCGAACGGGTTCTGTGCGCGTCTCCGGACTATTTGAAACGACGCGGTGTGCCGGAAAGCTGGAAGGAACTCATCCCGAAACACAGCTGTCTGCTGTTACGTTATCCCCGGTCGCCGGAATATTTCTGGGTTCTGGACACACCGGACGGGCCGAAACGACTCGACGTGTCGGGAAGGCTGGATGCGGATAATGGGGACGTGCTGACCACATGGGCTCTGGATGGACAGGGGATCGTCAACAAGCCGAAATTTGAAGTGGCATCGGAACTGGCGGATGGCCGACTGGTGCCTGTTCTTGAGGAAACGCCACCGCGCATGTCACGGTTTGGATGCCTCTATCCGCATCGCCGGTTGCAGGATCCAAAGATCCGGCTCTTCATCGACTTCATGGTGAAAGAGTGTCGCCGCCGGTTGGAGGCGACACCGGGCCTTTAGAAATCGACAGTGATCGCCTTGCCCTTTTCCAGCGCGAGTTCGACCACCGAAGCGGCCACCGCCAGATCCTGGAGGCCGACGCCGGTTCCGTCGAACAGCGTGAGCTCATCATCGGAGGTGCGGCCTGAGTGCCTGCCATTGATGACGTCACCGATGGGAGTGATGTCCGTTTCCGAAATGAGGCCTTCCCGGGCGGCGTGTTGACACTCCCCGAGGCTGAGCGACTGCGAGACCTCATCGGTGAATGCAGTGGCGCGGGCGACAAGAGCACTCTCAACCTCCTGCTTTCCGACCGTGTCCGTGCCCATGCAGGCGATATGGGTACCGCCAGTGACCTGGGCATCCTTCAGAATAGGATCAAAACTGGACGTTATAGTGATGATCACATCAGCCTCACCGCCGAGCCGGTCAAGGCTCACTTTCTCAAAGGGCAGACCTGCCTCCGCGGCCACGGCGGTGAGCCGGTCGAGGCGCTCCGGGTGCTGGTTCCAGCCAATCACTCTTTCAAACGCACGCTGCTCAAGAGCTGCACGCATCTGAAAAGTCGACTGATGACCCGCGCCAATCATCCCAAGAGTTTTGGCACCCTTCGGAGCGAGGTGGCGGATCGACACGGCCGATGCCGCAGCGGTGCGAAGGGCGGTCAAAAGGTTTCCCCCGACCGCGGCCTTGACCCGGCCCGTATCCGCATCGAACAGGAATATGGTCGACTGATGATTGGTCAGGCCCTTGTCCGCATTGCCGGGCCAGCACCCCCCAGATTTCAAACCAAGAGCGAGGCTCGATCGGTCGAAGCCTGATTTAAATCCGTAAAGCGCATCAGCATGACCGATAGCCTCGCGCACGACCGGAAAGTTATACGCGTCGCCTTTCGCCATTGAGGCAAACACCCTCTCAACAGCGGTGAAAGCTTCCGCCCGACCGATCAGTGAAGCGATTTCCTTTTCGGGAAGAATAATCATCAGTAAGCCTTCCCGCGGGCGGACACCGGCCAAAGGGTTTCTACCTTGCCGCCCCGCACGCCCACATACCAGTCGTGGACATTGCAGGTCGGGTCACAATGCCCCGGCACCAGGCGCAGACGCTCGTTCACTTTCAGCGCCCCGTTCGGGTCAGAGATGACGCCATGCTCATCCGAGCATTTGACATATTCCACGTCATCGCGGCCGAACACCACGGGCAGGCCACTGTCAACGGATTGGGCCTTAAGGCCCGCGTCGCAGATGGCTTTGTCAGCCTTGGCGTGGCTCATCACCGATGTCAGGATGAAGAGTGCGTTTTCCCATTCGCCATGGTCGATGCGGTTGCCGTCCTTATCCAGTATGCGCCCATAATCGGCGTCCATAAAGGCGTAGGAGCCGCACTGCAGCTCGTTAAAGATACCGGAATTGCCCTCAAAATAGTAGCTTCCCGTTCCACCGCCGCCGACGATGTCACATTCGAAGTCCTCGGCAGTGAGGGCGGCAACCGCATCGCGAACCAAATCCACAGCCACATCGATTTTCGCCTTGCGATCCTCATAGGAATCGAGGTGCTGCATCGCGCCCTGATAAGCCTGAATGCCGCTGAATTTCAGGTTTGGAGCTGAATGAATTGCCTTGGCGATCTCAACGACGTCCGGCGTGGTTGTAACACCGCAACGACCCGCGCCGCAGTCAATTTCCACGAGGCATTCAATCGTGGTGCCGGCGGCCTCGGTTGCCTGCGACAGGTCAGCCACGTTGGCGACGTCATCCACGCAAACGATTGTGCGCGCACCGAGCTTCGGAATGTTGGCGAGCCGTTTGATTTTGACCGGATCGCGGACCTGGTTGGAAACGAGGATGTCGGTGATGCCACCGCGCGCAAAGACCTCGGCCTCACTGACCTTCTGGCAGCAGACACCGCACGCATTCCCAAGTTCCGCCTGAAGCAGCGCTACATCCACGGATTTATGCATCTTGCCATGAACGCGGTGACGGACGCCCATCTGAGCTGCAAGTTCACCCATTTTGCGAATGTTGCGTTCCAGCGCATCGAGATCGAGCACAAGGCACGGTGTCTGGATTTCGCTTTCGTCCATACCCGGAACGGCGGGGACGTCATAGCCCACCTCAAGCGCAGCGAAGTCGGGTTGCATGTTCATTTCAGTTTATCCCCAAACAATCAGTTATTTATCCATGGTAGTGCGTCGAGATCGACATTGCCGCCAGTCAGGATCACGCCCACGCGCTTGCCTGCGAACACCTCGCGGTTGCGCAGTATCGCTGCAAGTGGCACGGCACTTGATGGTTCGACGACGATTTTCATGCGCTTCCAAATCAGCTTCATGGCATCGATGATTTCCTGCTCGCCAACAGTCAGGATGTCCGTGACGTGGTTGGAAACAAAGTGCCAGGTCAGTTCCTTGAGGGGAACCTTGAGGCCGTCGGCCACTGTCACAGGCGCATCTTCGGCAATGATGTGACCGGCCTTCAGGCTGCGGGCGGCATCGTCCGCCTGTTCAGGTTCGCCCGCGTAGATTTTTACATTCGGCGCGAGGTTCGACAGCGTCAGGCAGGTGCCGGAAATCATACCACCGCCGCCAACCGGCGCTATGACCGCATCAAGCCCGTCAACCTGTCCGAGCAGTTCATGCGAGCAGGTGGCCTGTCCGGCGATCACGCGATGATCGTTGTAGGGGTGCACGAACTCGGCGCCGGTTTCCGCCACGACTTCCGCGAATGTGGCCTCGCGGGAAAAGGTGGAAGGCTCGCACTCAACAATACGGCCTCCATATCCCATCACCGCATCTTTCTTCGCCTGCGGTGCCGTGCGCGGCATCACGACCGTGCAGGGTATGCCCCGGCGACCGGCGGCGTAGCTAAGACTGAGCGCATGGTTGCCGGATGAATGTGTGGCCACGCCCTTCTCCAGTTTTTCAGCGGGCAGACCGAAGACCGCATTGGATGCCCCACGCACCTTGAAGGCCCCGGCTTTTTGAAAGTTCTCACATTTAAAGAACAGATCCGCGCCGGCAAGGTCGTTGATAAAAGACGAGGTCATGACCGGTGTTTCATGTATGTGAGGTGCGATACGGTCCCGCGCCGCGAGCATGTCATCCAGACAGGGTATAAATATAGTGTCAGCAGCATCCATCATGCGGCAGCTCCAGTGACCATTGTTTCGGAGTCCCGATAGACGGCCTGGGCGGCGGCGACGCCGGAGCCCGCTTCGATTTTCAATCCGAGATCGAGCATGACCATTTCGGCGGTCGCGATTCCGGCCAGCGCCATAACATCCGTTAGACTACCCAGGTGTCCGATACGAAACACTTTGCCGGCAACCTCACCAAGACCAACACCATAAGCAACATCATAGCGGTCTGCAGCATGAATGACGATGTCAGTAGCATTGAAGCCCGGCGGTGTTTTGATGGCACTGACCGTATCGGAATAAACCCTCGGATTGGCTGCACAGAGGTCAAGCCCCCAGGCGCCAGCGGCGGCACGAACGCCTTCGGCGATACGGTGGTGCCGAGCAAAAACGTTCTCCAGTCCTTCCGCCAGCAGCATTTCAGTTGAAAGCTTCAGCCCATTCAGCAGTCCAACCGAGGGCGTATAGGGATAGGCATTGTTCGCATACCCTTTGGCCATGTCGCGCACATCGAAGAAAGTCCGCGGGAGCGTCGCAGTTTTGAGGGCCTGCATGGCACGCGGACTGAACCCGACAATGGCCAGTCCGGCGGGCAGCATGAAGCCCTTCTGCGAGCCGGTCACCGCAATGTCTACGCCCCACTCATCCATGCGGAAATCCATTGAACCGATGGAGCTGACACCATCGACATATAGCAGTGCGGGATGCCCGGCCGCGTCCAAAGCACGCCGGATGGCCGCGATGTCGGACCAAACGCCTGTCGCGGTCTCGTTATGCGTCGCAAGCACTGCGCGGATTTCGTGGGACTTGTCGGCTGTGAGGATTTCCTCGAAACGGTCAGCGTGAATGCCCTCACCCCAGGGAGTTTCGACCACCTCAACCTCAAGCCCATGTCGCTGGCACATGTCGATCCAGCGATGACTGAACATTCCATTGCGGGCTGCGAGGACACGGTCGCCAGGTGAGAGTGTGTTGGTCAGTGCAGTCTCCCAACCGCCGGTGCCGGTTGAGGGAAAAATGAAGACCTCAGCCGTTTCAGATTGCAGAACCTTCGCCACACCCTTTAACGCGGGTTGGAGAATGTCTCCGAACAACGAGGAACGGTGATCCAGGGTCGGCATGTCCACTGCCTTGCGCAACACCTCCGGGATGTTGGTGGGACCAGGAATGAATACGGGATTCTGGAAGTTCATTGTTGCGCTCCTCTAATTTGAGTTGCTGATAGACCCCGGGCCGAGCAGAGGCAATTTTTTTGAAAAATGCGATCATTGGTTAGACATTGTAATTTCTCCAAACAAATACAGGTACTTGTTTTTTTCATTGAATGAACTATTTTTTCACAATATGATTTTTTGTTGGTTTTTTCTCAGGATTACGTCATGCCAACCGAAAAAAGGCTCAGGGGCCGCCCCAGGAGTTTCAACGACAATCGGGCTCAAAACACGGTGCAGTCACTCGACAGGGCTCTCGATGTCCTGGAACTTCTGACGGATCAGGGGTCACGGACACTCACTGGAATCTCGGCCGCACTGGAGCAGTCTCCTGCGACAATCTATCGGATGCTGACCACGTTTCAGTTGCGCGGTGTCGTGCGAATGAATCCCACCACCCAAGAGTGGAACATAGGACCGGAGGCATACCGTATCGGATCCGCGTTTCTGCGCCAGGGCGGTCTGATTGAGCGAAGTCGCCCATTCATGCACACGCTCATGGAGGAGACCAGAGAGACCGCCAATCTCGGCATCGAAAAATCCGATGAGGTTCTCTTCGTGAGTCAGGTGGAAACCCACGAGACAATCCGAGCGTTTTTTCCACCTGGAACACAGTCTCCCATGCATGCATCCGGCATCGGCAAAGCCCTCCTGTCCATGTATTCGGAGGAAAGGTTCGAGAGGCTTCTGAAAAAAATGCGCCTCGAGGCATTCACGGAATTCACGATCACGGATCGCGACCGGTTGCGGGACGAAATGCTGCGCATCCGCCAACAGGGCTACTCCTTTGACAACGAGGAACGCACGGTTGGGATGCGCTGCGTTGCCGCACCGATCACCAATGTTCATGGTGAGGTCATTGCGGGAATTTCAGTTTCAGGGCCATCGCACCGAATGACGCTTGAACGGGTTCCAGGGATGGGTGCAATAGTTCGCCAGGCCGCTGATGCGACCTCCCAGGGGGCGGTGGCAATGCAGGGAATGGAACGCTGATACGCTGCCGGTTATTTGCACGGAGTTTTTGGGCTTTCCCTGGTCCACGAGCCTGATAACAATGCGCCTCGCTTGTTAACGGACTGACGGGATCGAGAGACTCTTATGGCGGACATTGGACTTATCGGGCTCGGCACCATGGGTGCGGCGCTGGCCCTCAATATTGCCGAGAAGGGCTTCCCCATTGCCGTCTACAACCGCACAACTTCGGTCACCAGGGATTTTGTCGCCGGTGCCGGTGAACTGGCGGAGCAACTTACTGCATGTGAGACCCTCGAGGAACTAATCGGAGCGATTGCAAAGCCGCGGTCGATTATCCTGATGGTGCCGGCGGGCGGACCGGTAGATGCAATGATCGAACAGATCCGTCCTTTACTCGACGAGGATGACCTGATCATCGATGCGGGCAATGCGAACTACCATGACACCGTCCGGCGCGCCAAAGCGGCCGAACAAGCCGGAGTTCCATTCCTTGGAATCGGTGTATCCGGCGGTGAGGAAGGAGCACGTCATGGGCCATCGATCATGGGCGGTGGTGAAAAAGCCGGATGGGACCGGGTTGAACCGATCCTGAACGCAATTGCCGCAAAGTTCGGCGACACTCCCTGCGCAACCTGGATGGGTCCGGACGGTGCGGGGCATTTCGTCAAAACGGTTCACAACGGTATTGAGTATGCCGACATGCAGATGATCGCCGAGGTTTATGGCATCATGCGCGACGGCATGGGTATGGACTCGAAAGCAATCGGGAGCACCTTTGCGGAATGGAACCGCGGACCGCTTTCCTCCTATCTGATCGAAATCTCAGCAACGGTTGCGAACACGGCCGACAGCCATTCTGGCGAGCCGCTCCTCGACGTCATTCTTGATTCCGCCGGGCAGAAGGGTACCGGTCGCTGGACAGCTATTGAAGCGCTCCACCTTGCTGCTCCCGCGACAGTCATTGAGGCCGCAGTTGCCGCCCGGAACCTTTCATCCAGAGTTGATGCGCGCAAAGCTGGTCAGGATCTGTTCGGATCAGCGGCACAGCCCTTGGAAGACTCCACCCTGAACCTGAAAGATCTGGAAATGGCGCTGCTGGCCGGAAAAATCGCTTGTTATGCGCAGGGATTTGGCATTCTTACAGCGGCATCGGAGGAGCGGTCATGGCCCCTTCCCCTGCCCGAGGTTGCAAAAGTCTGGCGCGAAGGCTGCATCATCCGGTCCGCGATGCTTGATGACATGGCCGCCGCACTTGCCGACCACCCGGGCGGAAATCTGATGTACGCTCCGGATTTCGCAAAAAGACTCACCGACACGCATGGTTTCCTGCGCAAGGTGGTTGCGGCGGCGGCCCTGGAGGGACATCCAACTCCAGCTCTGATGGCCGCACTGAGCTATTTCGATACCATGCGCACATCACGTGGAACGGCCAACATGATCCAGGGTCAACGAGACTTTTTCGGCCGTCATGGATTTGACCGCCTCGACGGGCTCGACATCCGTCACGGCCCCTGGGCCGACTAAAGCGGTTTGCGTTTGATCTGAATCGAATTGGGATTCACAAGCCCGCCTTCGTCTGATTCACTTCTGTTTGGAGGTGGATCATGGGCAAACCTTACTCTTTGGACCTTCGGGAACGGATTTGCGCCTACGTCGCTAAGGGCAATTCGGCCCGTTCAGCGGGGCGGCTGTTCGGTGTGAGCGCAGCCACGGCGGTGCGATTGGCAGCGGAGCACCGTAAACACGGCACGGCGGTTCCCAAGCCGCAAGGTCGTACCGCCGGCCGGTTCGGCAAACTCGCCCCGCACCGGGACTTTTTGCTGGAGATCGTGCAGGCCGAACCGGACATCACGCTCAAGGAACTGGCCGCCGCCCTCGCAGAGACACATGGCGTGGAAGTACAGCTCTCCTCGCTGCACCGCGCGCTCGAACGCGCCGGACTGTCATATAAAAAAAGGACTGATCGCGGCGGAACGTGACCGACCGGCGTTGCTCCAGGCCCGCCGTGATTGGATCAAGCGCCGCCAGCCCCGTATGCGCGCGGAGCCGCACAGGCTGGTTTTTATCGATGAAACTGCCGTGAAGACGAACCTCACACGGTTGCGCGGTCGGGCCCCTGTCGGTGAGCGGCTTTATGCCGGGGCACCTTTTGGCAAATGGGGCACGCAGACCTTCATCGCAGGGCTGACGCAGGATGCCCTGATCGCACCGTGGGTGATCAAGGGAGCCATGAACGGTCCGGCCTTCGACACTTACATCGAAACCCAACTGGCCCCGGCGCTCGAACCCGGAACAGTTGTGATCCTCGACAACCTGTCCACCCACAAAAGCCCGCGTGCGGCACAAGCCCTGAAAGAGCGCGGCTGCTGGTTCTTGTTCCTGCCCGCATACAGTCCCGATCTCAATCCCATCGAAATGGCCTTCTCGAAGCTCAAAGCCCACCTGCGACGCATCGGCGCCAGAACCTTTGAAACATTGTTTCAGGCGCTCGGAGACATCTGCGATCTGTTCGACCCGCAGGAGTGCTGGAATTTCCTCAAAGCTGCAGGGTATGCCTCAGATTAAA
>NZ_JBNAFV010000027.1:0-24054 GCF_049800875.1 Amaricoccus tamworthensis
AGCCATTGCTTTCGCCCGCCGCTCCATGGAATTGGCCGCTGGCCCCAGCTTCAGCTCCGGGTCGCGGTCCAGCTCTTCGGCTGAGAGCTGATCGCCCCGCTCCAGCGCAGCCTCCCGCTGCGCTTCAAGCGACCGGTGATCGACGCGCTCCACCTCGCCTGCCCGCTCCAGAGCGCGGTTCTGTAGATCGGCCCAGAGGCCGCGCATCTGCTCGATCTCGACGCCGCCGGTTTTCGCGGAATCGAGCACGCGGGTCTTGGCTGTGAAACCCTCGGCCTCCAGCTTGCGGGTGGAGGTCAGGACATGGGCATGGTGATTGCGCTGATCGCCTTCCCGGTGCGGCGAATGGATCGCCACATCGACGGCCACGCCGTAGCGGCTGACAAGTTCCTGGGCGAAGTCACGGGTGATCTGAGAGCGGGCCTCGGCACTGATCTCGGACGGCAGGGCCAGCTCCCACTCGCGGGCGGTGACGGAGTTGCGGCGGGTCTCGCTGGCCTCGACCTCGTTCCAGAGGCGGGACCGATCCGTAGCCCAGTCCGGGGCGTCCTTCGGGGTCAGGATGAAGGTCTCCTCGATGCCCTGCTTGCGGGTGTAGTCGTGGACGCGGCCTTCGCGCTGGCACTCGATGCGCTCCCCGACACGGTAGGCTGCTGCCGCCGTGGCAGAGCGCCCGGCGCTGCGTTTGATCGTCTTCACAGAGAGGTGGTAGCTCGCCATGCGCCCTCCTCTCTCAAAGGCAATAGTTGCCGCTGTGGCAGAACGCCCAGCTCTTGGCTCGTGACAAGAGCTGAGGTGTTGGTGCAGAGTGGGGATGAAGCCCAACCTCTTCCGGTTCCCTTCGGAAAGGGCTTCGTCCTCCCTGTTGGGCGTAAGACGGTGGTTTTGGAGATCAGTGATCCAAGACCGCCGCAGCTTTGCGCAACCGTCTTTTCCCCGGAGGCCCGCGCCCCAAATCGCAGTGCGCGTTCGCACCGCTGGGGCTGGAGGGGAAAAGACAGCCCGCCCGAAGCGAGCCTTTGGCTCACTGAGGCGCGGGCTTGCCAGTGACCTGTCCCCAGATCCCCAGCCTCATGGGGGGCGAGATATGGGGACAGATCACTGGCGGTTTGCCGGGGGCAAACCCGGTATCGTGAGGGGGCGGCAGCTCCTGGGCGCGATACCTCCCGCAAGGGAGACACCAGCGGCAGACCGGCCCCCACCGTGGGGCATCGGGCGAGACGTTGGTGCGACCTTGCGGGACGCGATCCAACTGCCAAAGTTGGCCTCGGTGAGTTTGAGAGGCCGGGTGGGCCTTTCATTCCGGCGCGCATCGCGTCGGACGGAGTTCGCCATCGGCTGAGGCCCTGCCTCAAGGAGATCGCACGCAAATCTCGGAACCGAAGGTGGAGAGTTTGCATAAGTGCGCCCTTGTCCTTTACAGGCCTACGGGTAAGCGCTACCGATAGTTGTTGCAAGCCTAACCTTTACACCTGCCCTCTTTGAAGTGGATTCCCGAATTGGCCGAGACTGAGCTTGAACGCGCCGAGAAACGCTATGCCCAGGCCAAGGCCCGCCTTCAGGCGCTGAAGAACCGGGAAGCCACCAGACAGCGCAAGCTGGATACCAGGCGCAAGGTGATCCTGGGCGGGGCGCTCATGGACCTCGCGGAACGGGACTCCAGCGCTGCCGCCATGCTCGACCGGCTGATCCGCAACCTCTCCCGTGAACAGGACCGCAAGGCCTTTGCGGAATGGGACGCCCCCTCCCCTGCCCCTACCGATGAGGACGCGTCCTGATGCGGAGCGTGATGCTCGTCTTCGGTGGGCTGTTCCGCTTCTTCGGTCGGCTGATCTTCACGCCCATCCTGTTGGGCTGGATGATTGGCGCTGTCCTCTTTGGAGCGATGCTCGGAACGCTTGTGGCCACCCCGTTCATCTTTGCCTTCTTCGACCAGACACCGGGCGAAAGCGCCTGGCAGTGGCTGGTCTTCGGTCCCTTCATGTTTGTGGGTGCTGTCTTCGGGTTCCAGTACTGGCGCATGGCCTCCGGTGCCGATGCGTATTTCGGGCTGACCGGCGACAGCCACGGTTCCGCGCGGTTTGCGAACCGCAAAGAGCTGAAGAAGCTGGAGCGGGACAAAGGGCACAAAGATCGCGGTCTGCTGATCGGGCGCAATCCGCACACCGGGCGGCTCTTGCGCTATGACGGCCCGGCACACCTGATCACCCTCGCCCCGACGCGGGCCGGGAAAGGTGTCGGCACCGTGATCCCGAACCTGCTGGCGGCGGAACGCTCCGTCCTGGTCATCGACCCCAAAGGCGAGAATGCCCGGATCGCCGGGGAAGCCCGGCGGCGCTTCGGGACAGTTCACATCCTCGATCCGTTTGAAGTCAGTGGGCACCCCTCCGCTTGCTACAATCCGCTCGACCGGCTGACCCCCGACAGTCTCGATCTCGGCGAGGATGCGGCCTCCCTGACAGAGGCGCTGGTCATGGACCCGCCAGGCCAGGTAACGGAAGCGCACTGGAACGAAGAAGCCAAAGCCATCCTCGGCGGGCTGATCATGTTCTGCGTCTGCCACGAGGATCGCGACCGGCGGTCGCTCGCGACCGTCCGGGAATATCTCACCCTGCCCCCGGAAAAACTCCGGGCGCTGTTGGAGCTGATGCAGGACAGCGACGAGGCAGGCGGGCTGATCGCCCGTGCCGCCAACCGCTTCCTCGGCAAGGCGGATCGGGAAGCGGCTTCCGTGCTGTCGAACGCGCAACGCCATACGCATTTTCTGGACAGCCCCCGGATCGCGAAGTGCCTGGCGCGCTCGGACTTCGCCTTCTCCGATCTGCGCCACCGGATCACATCCGTCTTTCTCGTGCTACCGCCCAACCGGATGGACGCCTACAGCCGCTGGCTGCGTCTCCTGGTCTCTCAGGCCCTCCAGGACATCGCACGAGACGCTGAACGGCCTCAGGGCGCGTCAGAGGGGCGTTCTGAGCACCTCAAGGCCCCAGCCCTCTTCCTCCTCGATGAATTCGCCGCTCTGGGCCGTCTGGAGGCCGTAGAACGCGCCATGGGGCTGATGGCAGGCTACGGGCTTCAGCTCTGGCCGATCCTGCAGGACATGAGCCAGCTCAAAGACCTCTACGGTGAACGCGCGGGCACCTTCATTGCCAATGCCGGGGTGCAACAGGTCTTCGGGGTGAATGATTTTGAGACGGCCAAGTGGCTGAGCCAGATGATCGGCCAGGAAACTGCCGGGTTCCAGACCGACAGCTTCAAGCCCGGTGATGGTCCCAGCTTCTCGAACAACCTCACAGGCCGCGATCTGCTGACCCCCGATGAAATCATGCAGCTTCCACCGGATCGTCAGCTCTTGCGCGTCCAGGGGCAGGCCACCGCCATCGCGCAAAAACTGCGCTACTACGCCGATCCTGAATTTGCCGGGCTGTTCACACCTGAAGCCCGATAACCTGAAAGCAATCCGCCATGTCTGACACGCCCGCCTCCCCTGCCCCGCTTTCGGACGATGATCTGCGCGAAACTCTCGATCTTCTCGCCACGGCGGTCGCCAGCATCTCGGATCGCGTGGATGATCAGACACGGGTGCTCGACCGCGTGAACAAGACAGCGACGGAGGCCCGCTCTGCCGCCTTCGCAGCTCAAAAGCAGACGGACCCGGAACACTATGGCGAGATTGTCGGGGCAACCATCGACGGCAAGATCGGTGACACCCTAACCCGCGTTGGCCAGATGGCTGGTGATTTGCTGCGGGCGTCGAACCATACCCAGGAGGTTCTCAAGAAAGCTGAGGAGGCCAGGTCGGACACCATGCGCCAGCTCTGGGAACGGGAACAGAAGCTGGATCGTTTCAAAAGCCGTCTTCCATGGTTCGGTCTGGGTGCTGTCGTTCTGGCTCTCGTGCTGACAGTGACGCTTCCTCGTTTCTTAGCCAGCAACGTTTCCATGTGCGCTGTCCTCGGAGCGTCCTGGACCACGACAACCACGGGGGTTGATGCCTGCGTGTTCTATCAGCGGTGATCGGTGAAGTGCTGATGGCTGCCAGGTCTGGCTGATAAGCTGGGTGTTATATATGTGTTAGAATCTGTGTTACGCGTCTTCAGAACTGGTGTAGCGTTTTGAAAGATAAGAGATTTCTCTGAGACTTGGTAACTGAAAACACGAATCTCGGTAACTGAAATCCTGCTTTTGGTAACTGATAACACGAATCTTGACTGCGGTAACTAAAACCACGAATGTCGACTCATGGTAACTGATAACACGAATGCCCTCGCCCCGCTCCTGCCGGATCGCCATCCGCAGCATGATCTGTTCATCTGTGATGTGGCTGACGCTGTCCTGAAGGACGTGATGCAACACATGGAGCACCCGTTTTATTCCCTCTCAAAGAAGCCTGAGACGACGATCAAGCGCTATGAGAATGGCGATAAGTGGCTACAGATTACGCCGAGTGTGAAGGGCTTGGCGACGATCTACGACAAGGACATTCTGATCTACTGTATCAGCCAAATCATGGCGAAGCTGAAGGAAGGCGAAGCTGTTTCGCCCCGTGTCCGGATTAACTCCAGAGAGCTGCTGATCTTCACAAATCGGGGTACAAGTGGCCGGGAATACCAGTCCCTGCTCGATGCCCTTGATCGCCTTGAAGGGACGCGGATCAGGACAAACATTGTCACTGGCGATGAAGAGCAAGTCGATGGATTTGGCCTGATCGATGCTTCTTCGATCCGCCGAAAGCACGGTTTGGACGGGCGTCTCTTGTGGTGTGAAGTGAAGCTGTCAGATTGGGTTTTCAACGCAATCCGGAACGAAGAGGTACTGACTCTCCACCGGGACTACTTCCGCCTGCGCAAGCCGATTGAAAGACGGGTGTATGAGATCGCCCGGAAGCATTGTGGGCAGCAGAAAACCTGGCGCATCACGCTGGCTAAGTTGCTGCTTAAGACTGGGTCGCAAAGCCCACAGAAGCGCTTTCGGCAGATGATCCGGCAGCTCGCAGAGCACGACCATTTGCCGGATTACCACGTTACCTTTGAAGATGAAGCCGACATGGTGGTGTTCACCAATCGCGGCACGATGTCCCCTGCCCAGCTTGTTGAAGGCAGTATTCCACCACTGCAGTCCGACACCTACGAAGAAGCGCGCCATGCAGCGCCGGGTTGGGACGTTCGTTTTCTGGAACGAGAGTGGCGCGACTGGTGTGTTGAGCCGCCCCGCAACGCTGACCGCGCTTTCATTGGATTTTGCCGAAAGTGGTTTGAGAAGCGAGGTAGGCCCTGAGATTGAAAACCGGTAACAGAAATAAATCCGGTAACGAATTAATTTCTGGTGTTGGATTTATTTCCGGTATGGGATATAAAACTGGTAACAACTAAGTGGCAGGATCGAGCAATGCCCGTCATCGTTATGGCAAGCCCCAAAGGTGGGGTTGGAAAATCGACATGCGCCGTTCTTCTGGCGTCTGAGTTCGCCCGCATGGGCGCGGATGTCACGGTGCTTGACTGTGACCCGAACAAGTCTCTTACCCGGTGGGCGTCTCATGGCGCACCTTCCGGTGTGACCTTGAAGAGCGATGTTGGCCGCTCAGAGATCGTTCCGACCATCCGGAGCGCGGATGGTGACGGCAAGATCGTCATTGTGGACCTCGAAGGGGTTGCCTCTCAGCTCGTCAGTCGCGCCATCTCCCAAGCGGATTTGGTGATTGTTCCGATGCAGCCAACAGCGCTAGACGCGGAGATCGGGTCCGAAGCGTTGGCGTTGGTTCGCGAAGAGGAAGAAGCGCTTGGACGGTCAATCCGTCATGCTGTGGTGCTGACCAAGACCAGCGCAGCCGTCAAAAGCCGTGTCCAGAAGGAGTTGGAAGAACAGCTCAGTGGGGCAGGGATCGACGTGATCGAGCCGTCCCTGGTCGCGCGCGCAGCGTTCTCGGAACTGTTCGCCTATGGGGGCGATCTGACAGCGATGATGAATGACCCGGAGATGGTCACAGGCGGCAAGGTAGATAAAGCGTTGGCAAACGCTCAGGCATTCACGGAGGCGGTTTATGAGCGGCTCAAATAGACTTGCGGGGCTGAAAGCCCGTCCCAAAGGGACGACCGTTGAAGAAGTCCGGCGCGTGGACGAAGTAGGAGAGGCGAGGGGGTTTCTCGACCGGACGCCACGTAAGAAGCCTGGACGCAAGCCTAGCCCTCGGACCCATCAGTTGCATCCAAAGGTTTTCCCCACGGTGGGACAGGAAATCGCTGCGGAAGCTGAGCGTCTCGGAATCACGCAAGGTCAGCTAATTGAAGAGATGTGGTCTATATACAAGGATAAGCACTGAAATATCAGTGCTTTAAACAGATTCATAGCCTCGAAAGAGATCATGTGCTAGACGAGAACAAAATGAGAAAATACGGACTTGTCCCGTCAGCAATGCAGGGAAGCTAATGTTTAAATTCTACGAATTTTTTGCTGGCGGAGGTATGGCGCGAGCCGGACTTGGAGGAGACTGGAAGTGCGAGTTCGCCAACGACTTCGACCGGAAGAAGGGCGTAACTTACAAGAAGAACTGGGGCGATGGCGAGATGATCGTGGACGACATCCGCAACATTGGTCTCGAGGATCTTCCCGGACACGCTGACCTCGTGTGGGGTTCATTCCCCTGCCAGGACCTTTCTCTAGCGGGTGGTGGGGCAGGGCTACGCGGCGACCGCTCAGGAACCTTCTGGCCTTTCATTGCACAGCTCGAAGAATTGAAGAGGGCAGGGCGCGCGCCAACCGTGATTGCGGTCGAGAATGTTGTCGGAACTCTGACCTCACATAAGGGTGCGGATTTCACCGCTATCTGCGAAGCACTGGACAACCTGGGCTATCGGTATGGCGCGTTTATCGCCGACGCTTCACATTTTGTCCCGCAATCCCGGCCACGGCTATTTGTGATTGCTATCGAAAAGAGCGTTGAACCATTGAAGACCAGTCCGGAGCCAACGGCACCGTGGCACACGGCTGCATTGAAGAAGGCGCACAGCCAACTCCCGGAACATCTAAAGAAGTCCTGGCTATGGTGGCGGATGCCAAAGCCACCGAAGCGCGAGATGCGTTTCGCCGATGTAATTGAGGCGAAGCCTGCATCAGTCAAATGGCATACGGTTGCCGAAACGCGGGCACTATTGTCCATGATGAGTGATGTGAACCTGGCCAAAGTTGAAACGGCTAAGGCTGCTGGTGTGGTTATGGTTGGTGGTGTCTACAAACGCACGCGCTATCACCACGGCATCAAGGTTCAACGCGCAGAAGTGCGCTTTGATGACGTTGCGGGGTGCCTAAGAACACCCGCAGGCGGATCGTCTCGCCAACTCATTCTTGTGGTGGATGGCGAGCGTATCCGTTCACGGCTGATCTCCACACGCGAGACGGCCCGCTTGATGGGTTTACCCGACAGCTACGAGCTGCCACAGGCATACAACGAAGCCTATCATTTGACTGGTGATGGTGTTGCTGTTCCAGTTGTGCGATACATTGCAAAACACATTTTGGAACCGGTAGTTAAGGGCGCGCGCGCCTCAAGGCCACCAACAAAGGCACCCACAGCGAAGGCAACATGAACGACGAGATACCGTGTCAGAAAGACCCTCAGCTTACAGAGCGCATCGAGCAATTTTCAGAGGTCTTGAAGACACAAGCGCATCGTCTCGATCCCTTTGGGATGACCGAGCAAGACTTCTACGATAGCGGGATATTTGAAGGTTCAATCCAGCGAGTCCGAGGTCAAATCTCCGCGTCCATGGGGGAAAAAAAGACCTTCGTGAAGCACATCCTCAATCACATGCAGGATGGTGGTTTCATTCAAGAATGGATCGAAGCCGGTGGCTCCAATAGGCATGACTACTCGGTTACGCTGAACGATGGAAAAATTGCGGCTATCGAGCTGAAGGGCTGCCTAGACGGGAACAACACAAACATCTCTGCCCGACCTCCTCATGCAAATGAGTTCATCGTGTGGAGCGTCTGCCAAAACAAGGGTGCCGATCCTCGACACAACGTCTGGTCTGGCATCCACACTCGCTTCTCTGCAGATATCATTGCCGAGGAAAAGCGGGTGGACGGCTTGGTCGTCTGGGACTGGCTGTGCGGAACCGCAGCACGCGTCTGCCCCAAAATCGCTGGTAGAGAAGACCGCATTACTGAAGTGGGTCCATATAGGCTACCGCCGCCATGTATCTATCTCTTTCCTGGCACGATCCCGAGCCCTCGGAACAATCCGGCCCCACGTCCGCAAAACATCAATGACGTTGGTATTCTTGATGCCATGCATCGTTGTTTTGGGGGCGATGAAAACGAACTGAACAAAGTCCATTTCGAAGCGGCCATGAATGGGGTCGATTTGGTAAGAACAACAAAGATTGTCAGGGATGGTAGTATCCGCAGAGAGTCAAAGCCTACCCCCATCCGTCGCTCTTAGGATTGACTACGCTTCTGGCTCCAAGTTGAAGCGGGCACCATGGCGCCGGTAAACGTCTTTGACGAGATCGAGCATTGCCGAAATCATATCGTCCCACTCTTCATCGGTGCGCTGAACTGTTCCTAAAGCTGCGCGGAAATGGACCAAGCCGTTTCGGACTTTGTATATGTCTGCCGCGATTTTTTCTGCGGTAATCTCCTGATCGCCATCCCGATGACCTGAGAAGCTTTCTCTCAGTGGGGCGACTATCGTGTCGTCACATTCTCCAATAATTTTGGCTAGCGCATCGTCTTCTTTTGGGCGCCAAGCAAGGTGGCTCTCCAACAAGTCAGCTATGCTGCGGTAGGGCAGGGTGGTAGGCCACGCCTCGACAAGGGCGGCGAGCCTCGGAACCGCATAGAGCTGCTCGATCGCGCGATAGAGTTCCAGAAAGAAGCCCCCCCAAGAAATCGACAACATGCCTTGCAGGACATTTTCGAACGGTACGTGCTCTGAGCCTGATTGAAAAATGTCAGCGACCTTGTTCAACGTCGTGCCTGAGGGAGCTATTGGGCCATCGGCATAGGACCGTGCCGTCAGCGCCCCAAGGACGCGGACCACATTTGCGGTGTACTCGTAATTCTGGTCCGCTTCAAAAATATCAATGCTTGGAAAAAGGTTAGTGATAGCCGCCAGTTCGTATCCGTCGAAGCCTTCGACTCCTCCATGTAAGTCGCCAATGGCTTCCAGAATTTCTAAGCCCCTTGCACTCGGATGGATGTCCGATTGCGTTAGTGCCACGGCAAGAGTGCCTGGAGTGAGTTCAGTCGGCGTCAATCCATCTGGAAGGCTTTCTGCCTCACCGATCCCCAAGACAGCAAAATAGCGCACAGCGTCATGCTCAAAGTGGATTGCCCTGATCTGTCTGGTGATCTGCTGATAGCCCAAGACGTCGGCCTCAGCCATCAGTGAAGCGTCGGCGCCACTCAGCCTGCGTATCCATCTCGCTTGGTCGGCACCGGGTATTGGGACGCCGCTATCACTCGCATGCGCGATCAAACGCGCAAAAATCTGTTGGCTCATCTGGATTCGGGAACGATTGGCCATGCCTAGGCCCGCCAACATGGCTCCATACTTGGAACCTTAAAGTCCTCTTCAAACAGGACTTTGAAGGCAGAGTCGAAAAACGCTCTTTCGTAGCGACCAACTGCGGACCGCTTCTGTCCGTATAGGCGCTCAGAAAGAACATCCAGCTTTAGGAACGTTTGAAGTTCATCGCTTCCGTAGCCGTCTAGCTTGTCAATCAGCGTCTTAAGATTGCTCTGAATTTCTGCCAACTTTGCATTCGTTGCATCTGGATCGTCATCTTGCTCCATGCCAACACGGCCAAGAATTGTTGTTGCTGCAGCAACAACAAAACCAATCCGCGCCGGTTTGCTATCGAAGATACTACGTCCCTTTTTCAATTTCTGGGCAGTGTCATCTACCTGAGCCGCGATGGCAGCTTCGATGTCTGCATCAAACCTAGAGAAGGCCTTGTCCAGATCGACCATCATTTGAACAACCGGATAGAAAAAGTCCCGGTACTGGTGCGAAGAGAGCGCCTCGGTCATATCAAGCCGCGAAAACTCGTCTGCCAATGTCTCTTGAGTATCAATGTCGGTCTTTCGAAGGCCAAAGGCGATGTAAAGCTCGACCAAATTATCTGGAGCATACTCTCCGGCTTTTGACCTCCTTTCGCCTGCGTTTGTGTCCAGCACACGCTCAAATTTGACCAGGTCTTTCATCTCCTCGATCAAGGGCGCATAGACGACTTGAAGCTGGCGGCTTAGGTTCCAAGGCACTTGTCCTGTGTTAAGAACCAGCATTCTGTATATGAGGCTTTCCGTTGTATCAGCGATCCAGAACTCGACCCGCATAGGGCGCCCCTCGACGCTGTCGCGCTCTCGGTCCAAAGCTTCCAGTAGCGCAGTCGTACGCTGCATACCGTCAATAATTGAAAGAGCCTCAGAATAATCACTACTGACTGCCGCAACCGTGTCGGCAGTCGAATTTTCCTGGATAGACGTGATGAAGTCATTGTTAGCGACGACGCCGACAACAACCGGCGGCAAAACTGCCCCTTTGACGATATCATCGACCATCCGAGAACGAATTCTTCGAGCAGTCGTAGTCTTGAGTGCATCCCGTTGATGAGCCAAACCGCCGCGCTTCTGATAGGCGGAATCCACCAGCTCAATGTAATCGCCGACGGTCATCGCCGTCATAATGGAAGTGCAGTTGACCCGTTGGTCATGCAGAAGTGTGTGGTCAATAGATGTCGTCATTATTTGTTGACTCTCAATCAGCGTTCACTGGCATAAACGGAAGCTATCACCTTTGGTTGTGCCCGTCTTCTGCATCATTTGATTTCGTGGCGGAAGCGCCGCCACATCGGCTAACGCTCTCACACCTGTTTCGTTTTTTGTCTCCGATTACTTTCAGACCTCTCACGCGCGCCGCACTGTCCGCTCGCTAACTTTGAACAACCGTGCGATCTCGGCAATGGCACGCTGCTCTTCATCTCGCATGCGCCTGACTTCCTTCTTCTGAACTGCTGACAGGGCAGGGGGCCTGCCGCCGACCCGACCTCGATTGCGGGCTGAAACTAGCCCTTCTCTGGTCCGCTCTGAAATCCGCTCGCGCTCAAACTGAGCAATAGAAGCGAAAACATGGAACACGAGACGGCCCGCCGGCGTCGTGGTGTCGATGTCCTCGGCCAGAGACCGGAAGCCGGCACCGCGCGCACGGATCGCCTCTACGATCTCCAAGAGGTCCTTCAGAGACCGAGCAAGGCGGTCATACTTCGTGACGGTCACAACATCGCCGTCGCGGAGCTGCTCTAGCATTCTGTCCATTTCCGGGCGGGTGCGCCTCGATCCGCTGATCTTGTCTGCGAAAACCTTCTCGGCACCGGCTACCGAAAGGGCGTCCGTCTGTGAATCCAGGCTCTGGTCGTCCGTGCTGACGCGGGCATATCCAATGATCATGCCTCACTGTGACAAAAACCTGCCAAAACCGCAAAGGTTTTGCCGAGGGTTTTTGTCCAAGCTAAGCGGTTGATCCTGGGTAGGGTAGGGCACCCGGCCAAAAACGACCGTTTTAGGCGTATAGGTTCTGGCAACAGGTTTTTGTCACGACGCCGCATGTTGATGTTCATCGACCTCACGGCGTTCCGCGAGCGCCTGGCGCACGATCTGGAAGGCCGAGGATAGGAACAGGCTGGCCATGATGGCCGCGACGATCAGGTCCGGCCACCCTGTAGCCGTGCCCCATACGCCGAAGGCCGCGATCATCACCGCCACGTTGCCGATGGCATCGTTGCGCGAGCAGAGCCAGACGGAGCGCACGTTGGCATCACCATCCTTGTAGCTGACCAACAGGAGGACGCTTGCAAGGTTGGTCGCCAGAGCGAGAGCTCCGATCATGCCCATGATCTCGGCTTCCGGTACGCCGACATAGAAGACGCGGTAGATGGTGGAGCCCAGGACCCAAAGCCCCATGAGAAGCAGGCTGATACCCTTCGCGAGGGCCGCATTGGTCCGCGCGCGGATCGAGGCACCGATTACGGCAAGCGAGATGCCATAGGTCAGGGCATCACCCAGGAAATCCAGTGCGTCAGCCTTCAGCGCCTGCGACTGGGCGACCTGGCCCGCCGTCATCTCGACCGCGAACATGGTGGCGTTCAGCGCGATGACGATCCAGAGCCGTCGCTTGTAGTCGTCCGATACGCCATCGAACTTGGCATCGTGCCCGCAGCACCCTGACATCAGACACCCTCCTTCAGAATAGTAGATGTTTGCACCGGAAGCAGGTTGCAGTCCCCGCCGGGGATTGCTGGCACATGACCTTGCCTGATGCGTGCAACGCGTCGATTCATCCAGTGCCGGACAACAAGGCGATAGAAGAGCCCCCGAAGACCAGAGAGCTGCCGATGGTTCGCGTAGAACTCATCCGGGCTATCGAAGACGCCGAAGTCGTGGTTGATTCCGGTCTTCTGGATGTAGGTGTTCTCGCCTGTCCAGGCGACAGGCGGAGCCTGGAGACAGTCTGTCCCCGCGCCATAGGCACAGAGCGAGGTGCGGTCCGGGAAGCGCTCCTGAAGCGCGCTCAGAACGCCCTGATCGAGGATAAAGCCTTCGAGGTTGATCCACGCTCCATCGAGCAGGACTTCGATCCAGGAATGGATGATGTTTCGGGGCGCGAGCGGGTAGACCAGTTCCGGGACAACGCCACGCTGCAAGCCTTTGTCGATGGTAAAGCCGTGGAAGCGACAGGGGATGTCCAGCGCCCTGAGTATCGCCATCAACAGCGTGCCTTTCGTATTGCACTGGCCGTATCCGTCGGCCAGCACGCGGGACGCAGGCAGCGCGTCGTCGCTGTTGTAGCCGAACAGAACTTCGTTGCGGACGAAGTCATAAGCCGCGCCAGCGCGGGCCGCATGTTCGAGTGACGACCATTTTTGCTTCTTGATCAGCGCTTGGACCGCGCCTGATCGGTAATCGAGCATGGGGGTTTCTGCGAGGTATTTCCGGGACATGGTTCACTCTAGTTTTGCTGGCCCGTCTCATATACGATCTCTAGTGACTAGAGGTTCAAGAGGTAATTTCATGTTCTCAATTGGAGAGCTGTCGCGTCGCACGAGCGTCAAAGTGCCGACGATCCGCTATTATGAGGAGACAGGTCTGCTGGACGCCCCGGAACGAACGGAAGGCAATCAGCGCCGGTACGATGCTGCGGGCCTTGAGCGCTTGAGCTTCATCAAGCATGCCCGCGACCTCGGCTTCTCGATAGAAGCGATTGCGGGCCTGATTGAACTGCAGGATCACCCCGACCGCTCATGCCAGGCAGCAAACGATATCGCGATTTCTCAGCTTTCTGAGGTTCGGGGGAAGATCAAACGGCTCCGTGCTCTGGAGAAAGAGCTGGTCCGGATTTCGAAGGGCTGCGATGGTGAGGGCGTGACAGGTGACTGCTACGTGCTGGCCTCACTTGCCGACCACGGACTCTGCCATGAAGACCACTAGGCACCCAAAAGTCATACGTTTTTGTCACCGGCGATAACGACCGCATTCGCCGGTCCAGCTAGGCCCGCTCAGCGGACAAACCGGACTTGTGCACATGCGGCTATTGCTGACGCAGCATCCTCTCGCATTTGCAGCATGGGCGATTGAGGCGAGAATAAATTTTGCACAAAAGCAGACACTCTTAGAATTGCGCCTTCGCCGACCGAATGCGGCAGTACGACTACTGCCGATTTATTGTGATCTTGGCCAGCAATCCCTTCCCGCCGGGCTCGAATGTCAACGTCCCACCATGCACGCTGGCGATGGTCGACACGATCGTCAGCCCCAAGCCATGACCACCAATCATCTTGGTGTTGCTGCCGCGTTTGAATGGGGCCATCAGGTTTTCTATGTCCTGAGTGGTGGTATTGCCGCCTTCGTCTTCCACGGTGATGACAACGTTATCGGCGTCCTTTTCCATCCCGATTTTGGCGCGGCGTCCATATTTCAACGCGTTGTCGATCAGATTTGACAGGGCACGGCCTAGCGCGATCGGCCGCACAGTAACAATCACCTTGTCGTCTGGCGGCAGCGTGCCCTTGCCCCGGCGCGACATGAAAAGCGATTGACCACCTTCCACAATAACCCTTTCGCCGGTCAGAAATTCAACCGGGCTGCCCACGTCCTGATAGTCTGCCACAATGGCCTCGATGAGTGAAGTCAGCGAGACGCGGCGCGGTTCTTCGGCGTCGAGTTCGGCACGGGTGTAGGTAAGAACGCTTTCGATGATGCCAGTCATCGCATCAATATCAGATTCCAGCTTTGTCCGAAGCTTCTCGTCGGGGATCAAGGCGGTACGAAGTTTCAGTCGGGTGGCTGGGGTGCCCAGATCGTGACTGACACCAGACAGCACGGCGACCCTCTCGGCCAACCTGTCGCGCTCGACCGCCAGATAGTTGTTAACTGAAGTCACAATTTCTTTGAGTTCGAGCAAACCGTCTGTCTCATAGGACTGAGGCCCGCCAATTCGGTTCCGGTCGCGCAGCATCTGGGCGAACCCTTGGAACTGGGCCGAACTGTTCAGGACTAGCGTCACGAGAATTCCGACAGCAATAGACACGAGGCCCGCTGCCGGGAGCCTCAGGTCTTTCGGGGCAGCGGAACAGTTCCAAACAGTTTCGCCTGTAATCCTGACCCAGGGAGCCTCGCCTTGTTTGGCGATCAGGACCGGATCGCTACAATAGGTGGCCAAAAGCATGGTGAGCGCGCCAAGGGTTTCTGCGGGGGTTTGGTCCAACCGCGTTGAGACATCGGCAAGCGGATAACGCAGATCGGAAGAGATAATTGCAATCGCCAAGGGATTGGCGGACCGCGCGCCTTCAAAGCTTGGCCGGATTGAGAAATTTGTGACAAGCGCTGGTTTTGGCACCCCGGGAATCGCTTCGAATTGCCCTTGCTCGGCAAGTGTCCGGGCCGCAGGATCAAGCCCGCGGATATCTATCCCTAAAGGTGGTTCACCGCCCGATTGCAGGCTGTCGTACAACACAGCACCGGCGAATTTCGCATTAACCAGATGGGCCGACCAACGGGCATTTGACGTCAACCAAATCCCAGAGGCAACCAGCCCAAGGAGAAATGCTGAGATTACAAGAATAACGCCTCCAACCCGCAGACTTCTGAGGTTGGTCATTGGCCATCCTCCGCGACGACATCGACTGCAAATACATATCCAACGCCGCGCTCGGTGCGCAGCATTTCGGGGGCTTTGGGATCTTTCTCGATCTTGGCTCGAAGTCGTCCGACAAGAACGTCGATGGCGCGGCCCTCGGCATCCGAGGCCTTCTCGCCCTCGCCTGTCACGTCCAGGGCGACCGAGATTTCTTGTCGCGTCAGAGGGATGCGGGCGTTGGCCAGCAGCGCTCGCAAGAGCATCGTCTCGCGGCGCGAAAGCGAAACCTGATAACCTTCGGGCGATATCACTTCGTCTCGCTTTGAATCGTAGTACCAGCCTGCGAAACGAAAGGTTGCCTTTTGGCGCCGGTGTGCAAGCGACGAAGTGCGCCGCGCTCGCGCCAGCACCGCCCGTATACGCGCCAGCAGCAAATCAGTGTTGAAAGGCTTTGCAATATAGTCATCCGCTCCTACGGCATAGCCTGCCATCCGGTCGCTGTCTGCGGATAGCGCCGAGACCATGATGATTGGCACCGATTGTTCCTCGCGTAGTCGGGCGCAGATTTCGACACCGCTTTCATCGCCCAGCATGACGTCTAACAGGATCAGGTCTATCCGGCCGGACGCCAGGTGTTTGCGAATTTCGGCTTCGTTGCCGGCGGGCAGTGCGATACAGCCGTTTTGCTGCAGGAACATGGTCAGCATCTGTCGAAGCTCGGCGTCGTCGTCGACAACAAGCAATCTTGGTATCGTCAAAATGATTCTCCGTGCGACCAGCGCTGTTTTTGTCCGTATGTAACACTGTGCAACAGAATCAATGCCCAGGTAACAGCCTGTAACAATTCGACTGATTTTTGTGCAAGCGACGGGAAAACCTGCTCTGCAATGATTGCATGGCTCATGAAAGATGAGCCTAAATTACGTCACAAGGGCCGGACCAAAGACCAGCCTGAAAGTCGTTACGGGAGGAACCCAAATGAAAAACTATGTATTAGGCGCTGTGTCCACAGTCGCCCTTATGTCGGCCAGCGTTGCGGTGGCTGAACCCCAAGCTGAAGTCCTGCACTGGTGGACATCCGGCGGTGAAGCAAGGTCGGTTGCCGTTCTGCAGCAAGAGTTTGCGGATAACGGCGGGACATGGACCGACATGCCGGTTGCCGGCGGTGGCGGCGATGCCGCTATGAGCGCGCTGCGCGCACGGGTGCTTTCGGGCAATGCGCCTACCGCCGTGCAGCTGAAGGGCCCCGCCATTCAGGAGTGGTATGAAGAGGGCGTTCTGGCCGACATTTCTGCCGTTGCAGAGGAGCAGGGTTGGGCCGATGTTCTGCCTGCATCCATTGCGGGTCATATGCAGTGTGATGGCACCTGGTGCGCCGCACCGGTGAACGTACACCGTGTTGACTGGATCTGGGCAAATGCTGATGTCCTGGAAGCCAACGGCATCGAGATGCCGACTTCGTGGGAAGAATTCAACGCCGCCGCCGAAGCACTTCAGGCTTCGGGTATCATCCCATTGGCCCATGGCGGCCAGGCCTGGCAAGACGCAACCGTCTTCGAAGCGGTCGCTCTCGGTATTCTCGGGCCGGAAGGGTTTCACAAGGCGTTTGTGGAACTGGACCAAGAGACACTGACCTCTGATGAGATGGTCGCCGTGTTCGATCAGATGCGGGTGATGCGCGGGTTTGTCGACCCGAACTTCCCGGGTCGCGACTGGAACCTTGCCACAGCGATGGTGATGAACGGCGAAGCCGCCTTCCAGATCATGGGCGACTGGGCCAAGGGCGAATTCCTTGCCGCGGGCTTGGTGCCGGGCGAAGATTTCCTTTGCGCCTCCACCCCGGGTGACGGCTTCCTTTATAACGTGGACAGCTTCGCCATGTTCGCCGTTGACGGTGAGGACAGGCAAGCTGGTCAGGCGCTCCTAGCTGAGCTGATCGTCGGTCCGTCCTTCCAGGAAGTGTTCAACCTGAACAAGGGGTCGATCCCGGCACGCACCGATGTGTCTCTCGACGCTTTCGACAGCTGTGCGATCCTGTCGGCTGAAGACATGGCGGCCTCTAGCGAGAACGGCTCTTTGCTGCCCAGCTATGCCCACGGCATGGCCCTGCGCGGCGCACAGTCTGGCGCTATCACCGACGTCGTGACGGCGCACTTCAACTCCGAAATGTCGTCCCAAGAGGCGGTCGAGCAGCTTGCTGCGGCCATCGCAAACAGCCTCTGACGCTGACGGCAACAAGTGCCCGCGCCGTGTCGGCGCGGGCGATCCTACTCGGAGCACCCCATGACCAAATGGCTTGAAGACCACCTGCCAAAATTCGTTCTGGCGCCGTCGTTCATCGTGATCCTTGTCTTTGTCTACGGTTTCATCGCTTGGACGGCTTGGGTGTCGCTCACCCGGTCCCGGCTCTTGCCGAAGTACGAGATAGACGGATTCATTCAGTACCAACGGCTTTTCGATGCCCCCCGCTGGGACGTGGCCATGAACAACCTGTTCATATTTGGCACACTTTTCATCGTGATTTCGATGATCCTGGGGCTGCTACTGGCGATCCTTCTCGATCAGAACATCCGCACCGAAGGCGCCATCCGCACAATTTATCTCTATCCCATGGCGCTTTCGATGATCGTGACCGGCACCGCCTGGAAGTGGATTCTCAATCCCGGCTTGGGGGTTGAAGCCATGGTCCGGGGGTGGGGGTTCGAAAACTTCAGTTTCGATTGGCTCGTGAACCCAAACATGGCGATCTACACTATCGTGATCGCAGCAATCTGGCAAAGCTCGGGCTTTGTCATGGCGCTGTTCCTCGCTGGACTGCGCTCAGTTGATACTGAAATCATTCGCGCGGCGCAGGTCGACGGTATTCCGACGTGGCGCGTCTATACGGCGATCATCATCCCGTCGATGGCGCCGATTTTCCTGTCTGCTTTCATCGTCCTGTCGCACCTGGCGATTAAGAGCTTTGACCTCGTCATTGCGCTCACCGGCGGTGGTCCCGGCTTCTCTTCCGATCTGCCTGCCACCTACATGTACGCCATGGCGTTCTCACGCGGTGACATCGGTCAAGCGGCAAGCTCTGCCATGATCATGATGGCAGTCGTTTTCACCATCGTCGTTCCCTATCTCTACTCTGAACTGAGGGCGAAAAATGACTGATACTGCCATTCCCGCCGCCCGCAGCACCAGCAGGTTGGGCAAGATTGCCCTGCGCTGGCTGCTCTACACCATCCTTGGCCTCTTTGCCATTTACTACCTGATGCCGCTCTTCGTGATGGTTACTACATCACTCAAGAGCCTTGAGGAAATTCGCACGGGCGATTTGATTTCCCTGCCGCGCGAGGTGACTTTCGACGCTTGGAAAACCGCATGGTCCGAGGCTTGCACTGGCATCCAATGTGAAGGGGTCCGCCCGTTCTTCTGGAATTCGGTTCTGATCGCGGTGCCCGCCGTTCTGTTGTCAACACTCGTTGGTGCGTTGAACGGTTACGTGGTTGCTCATTGGCGGTTTCGCGGCTCGAACCTATTCTTTGCGGCCCTTCTCTTTGGTTGCTTCATTCCGTTTCAGGTTGTCCTTCTGCCCATGGCGCGGGTGCTTGGCCTGATGGGAATTGCAGGAACCATTCCCGGCCTGATCTTCGTCCACGTCATCTATGGGCTTGGGTTCACGACGCTGTTCTTCCGCAACTACTACGTCTCGATCCCCTCAGAACTGACCAAGGCCGCAAAGGTCGATGGAGCGGGGTTCTTCCGCATCTTCTGGTCGATCATGCTGCCCCTCAGCCTGCCCATCATCGTTGTCTCGGTGATCTGGCAATTCACTCAGATCTGGAACGACTTCCTGTTCGGCGTCTCGTTCAGTCAGGCAGGAACACAACCGATCACCGTTGCACTCAACAACATCGTCAATTCGACGACCGGCGTGAAGGAATACAATGTGGATATGGCCACCGCGATCATCGCTGCCCTGCCCACGCTTCTTGTCTACATCGTTGCCGGCAAATACTTCATCCGCGGCCTGACCGCCGGTTCCGTGAAAGGATAAATCCATGGCTCCCATTCTTGACATCAAGAACCTCTACAAGAACTACGGCCCGGTCGAAATCCTGAAAGATATCAACGTTTCGATAGATCCCGGCGATTTTCTGGTGCTGGTTGGCCCCTCCGGTTGCGGCAAGTCCACGCTGCTGAACTGCATCGCAGGACTGGAGCCGATTTCGGGCGGCACGCTCAGCATCGGCGGGCGCAACATGACCGATGTCAGCCCCAAGGACCGCGACATCGCCATGGTGTTTCAGTCCTATGCGCTCTACCCGACGATGAGTGTCGCCAAGAACATCACCTTCGGCATGAAGGTGCGCGGCGTCGATCCGGCGACGCAGGAGGCGAAGCTGCAAGAGGTCGCCCGGCAATTGCAGATCGAGCAGCTTCTGTCGCGCAAACCCGGCCAATTGTCGGGCGGGCAGCGCCAGCGTGTCGCCATGGGCCGGGCTCTGGTACGCGACCCGAAACTGTTCTTGTTCGACGAACCCTTGTCGAACCTCGACGCCAAACTGCGTGTCGAGATGCGCACCGAAATCAAGGAGTTGCACCAGCGTCTCGATGCCTCGATCGTCTATGTCACCCACGATCAGATCGAGGCGATGACCCTTGCGACCAAGATCGTCGTCATGAAGGGCGGCGTAATCCAGCAGATCGGCAGCCCCGCTGAAATCTATAGACGCCCTGCCAACCTCTTCGTGGCCGATTTCATGGGGAACCCGGCGATGAACCTCATTCCCGCAAAAGCCATGCAGAACGGCGAGGGAACCAAGATCGAGATTGCCCGGAAAGTCGGCGCGCCGATCATCCTGACAGACACGAACAACCGCGACCTGCCGGAAGACGTGATCCTGGGCGTCCGCCCCGAGGACATCGCCGAACCTGATTTCCGCGCAAACCAGGACGCACAACAGGCCGAATGCATGGTCGACATCGTCGAACCAGCAGGCGCCGACACTTTCGTTGTCATGCAGTTGGGTGGCAAGCATGTCACGGCGCGGCTTCATGCCGAAACCTCGGCAAAGCCTGGTCAGATGCAGCAACTGGCCTTTGATCTGGGTAAGGTTTCGTATTTTGCACCCGAAACCGGTCAGCGCCTGAACTAAATGATGCGGCTGGTTGCGGATATCGGGGGGACGAATACAAGGATCGCATTCGTCCCCCCAGGCTCGACCACGCCCGAGGGGGCGCGAAGCTTTCGAAATGCCGGGTTTGACGGTTTCGAGGATGTGATCTCGGAGTTTCTGTTTCACGAAGTGGCACAAATCGGAGAACTGATTGTCGCCATGGCGGGGCCGGTCGCCGGTAATTGCGGTCGCCTGACAAACCTTGATTGGGTCATTGACGGGCAAACGCTGTCTCAACGGTTTGGCGGGATCGCCGTGCGGGTGATCAACGACCTGACCGCCCTGGGTCATGCAGCCCTGAAACTGACGCCCCACCAGCTTGTTCCGGTCGTGGAAAATCCGGTGCACGGGTCGCTCCAACGCCAGGCGCTGGTGGTCGGGATCGGCACAGGATTCAACGTTAGCCCAACGGTCGAGGCAGTGGGCCACATCCTGTGCCCTGCGGTCGAAGCCGGGCATACCTCACTCTATGCATCAATCGAGGCGGAACTTGACCGATTGAAGCCGGGGCTTGCGCAAAATTTCCCCACCGTCGAAGCCCTGTTTTCGGGGCGCGGGCGCCGGAACTTTCTTTCGCTCCTAACCGGCGAAACCGTCGAGAGCGCAACGCCTTACATTGCCAATCACGGCAAAACAGAAAATGCGCCATTCGATGCGGCTCTGGACTATTACGCGACCCTCATCGGCATGTTATTGGCCGAGCTGAAGATCGCATATCTTCCCACAAGCGGGATTTTCCTGGCAGGCGGTGTTGCGCGCAGTTCGCTGACGGGGGAACGCTCACACCTTTGCAGCGAGGCCGCCATGCGAGAAAACACCTGCATCCAGATTTCACCGCCGGTGTGGCTCATTGACGACGACGCCGCAGCGCTGACCGGATGCGCGTCGATTGAAGTGCTCGCTCACCCGGCTTAGGCGAGGTGGAACTATAGCTCTGCCGAACTTCGGCGAAGCGCACGGTGCCGGCAATGTGTAGTTGGGCATAGAAGCCGCAGAATCCGCGTCCGGTGAACTGGCAAGGTCAACTGCGATGCGCGGCTTCTGAAGGTCCGGTTTTTCCGCCGCAGGGCAGCAAATCTGACTATGCTCCTGCAGCGAAATCTTCTCTGCGAGCGCGCGCAGCAAAAAAATCGAATTTACAGAGAGGGCTCTCTCCGGACCTTCTCCGCACCGCAGGATACACAGTTTCAAGGCATTCAATGCCCGTCTGCGCGAAGCGCCGGGCCTGGCGGCGGGTGGCCTTCAGGTTGCCCACCGACAGGTCACCCTGAAACCACCCTCGGCCAAGATCATACCAGAACGCAAAAGGCCCCCGCCTGCTGACGGAGGCCTCGATCATTTCGACGTTGCGGGCTGCTACTCGGCGGCCATCCGGTCGACCTGCGCGGTGCGCTCCATAATGTAATCCACGGCCTTCTGCGCCTCGGACGCTGCACGGAAAATCGCACGGCTGTCTTCTTTCATCGCTTCAAGCCATCCTTCGACATAGGCCGCGCTCTGATCGAATTCAGGCTCCACCCCGATCTGCGCACACAACATGCAATTGCCAATCTCGGCGACAAGCTCCTCGAAGGCATAAGCCTTGCGGTCGTTGAACCGGCCCAAGCGGTCCAGCCGCTTTGTCGCGCCAGTCCAGTGGATTGTCTCATGGGCCAAGGTGCCAAAATACCCAGCCGCCCGATAGAACGTGCCAATCGGCGGCATGTGAATCCGGTCAGTCTTGATGTTGTAATAGGCGCGCGGCTCCTCGGTCACGTCGATCTGCGCGCCGGTCGCGACAAAGAATGCCTCCAGCTCGGGATCGGCCACGGTGCCAAGATCACGGGGCGGATCGGGCAGGATGTAGAACTCGGCGGGCAAGCCCCCGATCTGATCGGCGTTGAACACGCGGTAGGCCTTGGCATAGGGGATCTGGCGTTCCTCGCCGTTCTCGTCCTCGCGCTCGACCGTGCCGTATTTCACGACCGTGGCGGATTTCTCGCCCTTGCGGACGTGTCCGCCAAGCTGTTTGGCCTGATTGAACGTCATCCAGCGGGCTGAGCTGTAATCCTTGGCCATCGCCGTCGCCCAAAGCATCAGGATGTTGATGCCCCGATATGCCTCTCCGTTGAACCGTTCCGGCAGGCTAACCCCGGCTCCGCCACCGGTCCACGGCTTGCGCCAGGGCGGCGTCCCCGCCTCGATCTGCGCGACGATCTGATTGGTGACATGGGTGTAAACGTCAAACTTCTCTGCGGTCATTTGTGACCCTCCTTCGAGTGACGCGGGCCGGGTCTCTTCCCCTTTCCGCCGATGGGCGGGCCTTCCTTCTCTGTTGTCTGGAATGCCCATGCATTCCGGACGGCAGAGCAGGTAAGGGCAAAGCCCGTCCTGCGGCCCGGCGGGGCCGTGACAACCGGGTGGAGGGCGTGAATTTGGGAGGGAACCGCGCGCCTTGCGCGTGGGAGGAACCGGAATTCTCGACCGGAACCGACGCCACCGGCGGCGCTTGCCGGTTTTCTCGGACCTGCCGGGATGGCAGGCGGAACAACAGGATTTGGGAACCGTCAGGGTTGGAGTGAGCGGGCGTCAGCCCGTCGATCCCCTGCCCTGTCTATCGCTCAAAGCGAGACCGGCACACTGCCGGGATCACTGAACTCTATCGAGCCACTCCCTGCCCGATAATATACGATTGATGCCTTGGTTAGATTCGGGCAGAAGAATATCATCATTGTTTCTGTTGATATGCGCTATGAACCAGACGGCTGAAATCGAACTAAACGTGACCACCGAACAAGGCCTTCGGGCGCTTGCCGAGGAGGGCCACACGGTCGAAGTGCTGTGCAAAGCCGATCCTGAACGTAAGGGTCCAAGCTGGTACGGTCTATGGATCATGCGGACTGTCGGAAAAGACAGGCAGGAAAAAATCCTTGTCACAGCCAGGACGCGCGTGACGCAGAATGCAATCAAGGTTCGCGAATTCAAGACGGCCACCGGCGTGATTTCCTTTCTGGTCGGTGTCGGCTTCTCTCAGGCGAGCATTCCCATGAAGAACGGGGAAACGACCTCTCATCGCCTCATCAGTGACTGAGGCCCGGATCGCGGTCGATGTCGCGCTCCTTCTCGACCTCCTGATCCTTCTCCTGTTCGCGCTCGTCCTCGATCTCCAGCCGCTCTCGTGGCTTGTTCAGCACGTCCTTCAGACGCTCGTTGACGGATGGCTTGCGCGCCTCGCGCCCGGCGTCCTCGCCCAGATCATACTCGCTGTGACCATCAAGCTTGTGAACCGCCGCCTGACCGTCGCGGCCCGCGTCTTTCTCCATGATCTCTTTCAGTCGCTCCCGCGCGTAATTGCGGCCTTCCGGCTTGGGCGTGTCGTCATGGTCCCGTGACCTGTCCACGACACGCGCCAGACGCTCCCGGAAATCCTCCGGGTTTCGGTCGCGGTCGCGATCTTTCGCGGTCGCAGCCCTGAGTGCTGCCAGACCGGCAGAGACGCGGCCCTGCCCGGCCTCACGCTCGGCTCCATAAGTCTCCCGCGCAATATCCAGGCGCTCGCGCATTTCACGGAAAGCAGCGCGAGCTTGGCGGGCGGCATGGACGACAGCGCCGCGCTCGGTGACGGGTTTGTATTCTCGTCCCTGGCGCTCAGCCATTGCTTTCGCCCGCCGCTCCATGGAATTGGCCGCTGGCCCCAGCTTCAGCTCCGGGTCGCGGTCCAGCTCTTCGGCTGAGAGCTGATCGCCCCGCTCCAGCGCAGCCTCCCGCTGCGCTTCA
>NZ_JBNAFV010000028.1:0-23354 GCF_049800875.1 Amaricoccus tamworthensis
CCGATGCGCTGGCCGGTGTCGGCCTGACCCTGTCCGATGCGGTGCGTATCCTGCTGACCCGCGTAGCAGCCGAAGGCGGTATGCCTGCCGGGCTGACCGCAGACCCGGAGGCATACGATGCCTGGTTCCGGGCCAAGGTGCAGGAGGCATTGGCCGATCCGCGCCCGACCAAACCGCACGACCAGGTGATGCGCGAAGCGCGCGCCCTGATTGACGGGAAGCGCCGTGCCTGAACTCGAATGGAAGGCCCCGGCGGTCGCGGACCTGATGGCGATTGTCGATTACATCTCGGACGACAATACGCGTCCATCGCCCCGGCCTGGCAGCCGAGCACGGCGAGACAAAGACGGTGATGATCGATGCGACCTACCTGAAGGCACATCGCACCGCGTCCAGCCTGGGCGCGAAAAAAGGGGGCGCGGTCGCCTGATCGGGCGAACCAAGGGCGGCATGAACACCAAGCTGCATGCCATCTGCGACAGCAAAGGCCGCCCGATCAGCTTCTTCGTCTCCGCTGGCCAAGTCAGCGATTACATCGGGGCGCGGGCGCTGCTCAGCAGCCTGCCAGATGTCGACTGGCTGCTCGGAGACCGGGGCTACGACGCCGATTGGTTCCGAGAAGCACTGCAGGACAAAGGGATAAGCGCCTGCATCCCCGGCCGAAAACAACGCAAGACGACCGTGAAGTACGACAAGCGACGTTACAAACGGCGCAACCGCATCGAGATCATGTTCGGCAGGCTCAAGGACTGGCGCCGTGTCGCAACCAGATACGACCGATGCCCGAAGGCCTTCTTCTCCGCCATCGCTCTGGCTGCAACCGTCATCTATTGGCTATGAGTCCTGAGCCTAACTGTCACGTCCCGGAAGGTAGTAAGGCTGTTTCCTGAACAGCGTCGGCTTGAGTTTGTGCCAGTCTTTCATCGCCCGCAACGGCGTCTTGCTGCCCAAGGCTGACTGCGGAAGCTGCTGGTTGTAAAGCCAGACGTAGCGGTGCAGCGTCGCCACCAGTTCCTCGCCTGATCGGAAATGGTGGCTTTGGAGGACCTCCTCGATCCGGCCATTGAAGCGTTCGACCATACCGTTGGTCTGAGGGGACTTCGGCGGGGTCAGGCGATGGTCGATCTTGAGGGCGGCGCAGAGCGTGTCGAACTCGTGGTCGCCCGTAGCGGCGCGCTTGCGCAGGCCGAAAAGCCGATCCGTGAACTCTTTTCCATTATCCGTGAGCACCGTGCGGATGCGCATCGGGCAGGCGCGCTCCAGGTCACGCAGAAAGCGCCGCGCATTGGCTGCCGTCTTTGCGGTGAATACGCGGATGAACACCCAGCGCGTCGCCCTGTCGATCGCAACGAACAGGTAGCGGCGGCGGCTCTCATCTGCCATCTGCGGCAGGTATTTCACGTCGATGTGGATGTAGCCGGGCTCATAGGCTTTGAAGGCGCCGTGCTTCGGCTTTGGTGCTTTGGCCTTCAGGTCTCGCAGGTTGCCCACGCCATGCCGGCGTAGGCAGCGGTCCAGGCCAGAGCGTGAGGCATTCGGGTTCAGGAACTCGCGTACCACAGCCAGAAGGTCATCAAGCGATACCAGCAGCGTCGTGCGCAGGGCCACCGCCACAGCCTCCTGCGCGGGCGACAATGTCGTCTGAAGCCGGTGCGGCGTGTGGCTGCGATCCTGGACGCTGTCGCGGTGCCGCCATTTGTAGACGGTCTGTTCAGACGTCCCGTATCGCTCTGCCAGAACCGAGGCCGGTTCGTCACTTGCCTGGATGGCCGACCGAACCTTGGGCGTCGTCGTCGCTTGACTATGAAGATTGATCAGCATGGTCGCTCTCCGTCCCGAACGTCCCTCAGAACCGATCTTGCCATGAACAGGGCTGAGCGCCGAGGGGAAACATGATCATCCGGGATGGAACACCTAACCACTTTGTTCAGCGGACTATCCTGAATTCGGCGGGCACTGTGGCAACAGACTGTAGATGGATATGGTCGATTGCTTTTCGTAGCTTGGCACTGATTTCTTGATAATTGAAATCATGTTCTCTGGACAGAAAAGAGCAACTAGCAATATAAACCACCTCACCGTTTCGATCAAAAATTGGCATAGCGATAGCGGTCAAATTATCGCTCAGTTCATCTATGCTCAAGGCATATCCACGCTTGCGCGTAGCTACCAGTTCATCTTCGATCTGCTTTCGGGTCATAGGCGTGAAATCTGTATATTTTTTAGGCTTCCATTCCGCAAGATGCTTCTGGATGCGTTCCTTTCCTGACCACGCAATCAGCGCTCGCATGTGAGCAGATGCGTTGTGGGGAAAGCGGTGGCCAACAGTATAGAAAGCATCAATATATCTGCGGCAACGGAAAGTGTCGATTACGACGAAAGAGCCGTCTGTTAATGGCTGCGCTAAAACGCAGGGAAGGTCGAGCTGATCAACGAAATCACTTAGGCAAACCCTAACGGTCTCCAAGAGTGGAGAGGTGAACAGAGAAGATAGATCGGATATTGCGCTTGGCAGAAGTTTATATGTCTTGTTTCGGTCATCGAATGCTAGCCATTCAAAATATACTAGAGTACGAAGAATTGAATGGCAGTGACTTTTGGTCAGATGCAGTGTGCTTGATATCTCAGCTAGAGTTTGAGCATCGGGCGCCTTGCTGTTGAGGTAAGATATTACCATCAAAGAGTTGGCTAGGGCCGGAACCGTCCCTTTGGGATGCTTGAGGGAGGTAGCGTTATCTGAAGTTGTTAGTTCGTTTGCGCGAGAATGAGCCAATGGCGAACGTATCATGACTTCCCGCATAGCGTTTGTGTGATCCTTTTCACGCAAACGCTCGACCAAGCTTAGTTCATCTTCTTTCGACATTTCAGTTTAACCTCGTCTTTGTGTATCCTGCTGGATTGGCTTGGCAGAAGAGAAATTTTTATGAGTGGGCTTTGGCAAGCCTCGTTGTCCTCCGTCCAGCGGTGAATGTAGCTCGGCTGGGGTTTGCGCTAACTGGCTTGGGCAGAGCAATCTCCGCCCCGCGAAGCGTTCATCTTGCGTAGCGGCAATTGCTCTGCCTGCGCGTAGTTCGGCCGGGTCTCAGTAGACCAAGGTCGAGTGTGCGTTGTTCGCCCGGCTTCAATACGAACGCCTTCAGAACTTCCGTGAACGTTCATGTTTATATCTGGTCCTGCTCCCCTTGGAGTCCGCGTTCTTTTGTTCGCTCTGTTCAGGCTTTGGTCCTCTACTGACCGTTGGTGATACTCCCACGGGGTGACCCCGTCGATGCTCATACGTGGGTCTCCTCAAAGAGCAGTTACTACGCCAGAAGCACAAAAATTAGGACAGTTCCGGTGCTTATCGACCCTATTTTTGCTTCAGTTAGGAAATTCCTTGACTCATCCTGTATGCCCATACTTATACTCCACAGAGTACAACGTACTCCAACAAGAACAGCTATGTCGAGGACACCTATGTCTAACAGGAAAAAAAAGAAGGAAAAAGCAGGCATGAAGCGCCGCAGCTTTCTTACGGCCAGTGCTGCTGCCGGCGGCGCGCTATTACTGCCCAAAGCATATGCACGTGCCCAGACCACGCCGACGATCCCCGACGTCAACGTCCGTTTCGGCGGCTTCGCGGTCACCAACCACGCCTGGACGGTTCTGGCCTCGCAAAAAGGCTTCCTTGGGGATGTCGGCATCACGATGGATGGCGGCGCGCCGCGTGCTCTACTGGAAACACAGGTAGTGCCGTCGCTGATGAACGGTGAACTTGACATTACCAGTTACTGGTTCGGGCTCGCCATCCAACAGCTCGACCGGGTTCCAAACCTGCATCCGATCCTTGTCTATAGCTATTTTCGTGGCAACACGATCGTGGGAAGACCTGACCTCTACAAGTCGGTGGATGAGTTTATTGCAGAAGGTATGGACTGGCCAGAAGCCTCTGCAGCTGCAGTTGAACAGATGCGCGGAAAGCGCTTTGCGATCACCGCCAGCCCTTCGACTTACCCATGGAACGAGTTTGCGCTGGGCATGGGCAACATGAGCATGGCTGACATGGAAACAGTGCCTGTAGAAGATCCGCGGGCCGTCCAACTTGCAATCTCGAACAATGTGGACTTCGCGGCGCCAGGCGGCGCCGTTCAAGTTTATCAGTTGCAGTTCCAAGCTGGTTGGAAGCCGATCATCAGCACACGCCAAATGCTAGAGCACATGCCTAGTGGGGCCGGATCACCACTGAACAGCCTGCTCAATTATGATTTGATTCAAACCACTACTGAGTATCTAGAAAATAATCGCGACACGGTCTTCCGGTTCGTTAGTGCGATGTACAGAACATTGGACTACATTTTTGGTGAAAGCCAGATGCAGGCGCTGAACGAGTACGCCCCCTTCATCAACGCCCAGACCGGAGCACAGATGGATGCGGACTCGATCAAGTTCATCTTCGAAGACCTCGACCCGTTCTTCCAGTGGAAGGACCAGTCGGAAGTCTGGGAGAACACGGACAGCCCGTTGCATTATCGCAACATCTACAGCTACCAGATCGACCAGTTCGTCCAACAAGGCACGATCCCAGATCAGGACTATGACCTCGACGAAATATTCCGCGCCAAGAGCATCTGGCAGGAGATGACCGAGATGAAGACCCGGACCGAGCGGATGCTGGACAGCATCACCGGAGAGGTCGGTCCCGAACGGCAGGTGCTGCTGGATCAGGCGCGCTTCCACTACGACGGGTTCAATTTCCTCGACGCCGAGCGCTTCGCCGCGGCCGCGACCGCTTGAACCTGACACCCACCGGCCGCCCGCACGGCGGCCGGATCAGCCTTGCGAGGGTACCATGGCCAACACGTCCGACCTTTCGGACCCGCACCGCAGCCACAGCCGGGGCCGTTTTGGCCTGCTGGTGCCGGCGGGCGGTCTGCTTCCCCTTGATCCCACCAAGCTGGTCGGGGTCGTACTTTTCTTCGCCGTCTGGTATCTGGGTCACGTCCTGATCGGGCCCTACCTGCCGATGCCGCATGTCGTCATCGGAACGGCTTTGCGTAACCTTGTCTCCTCGGCCTATTTCGTCGGGATCGGCCTGCCGGAAGGCGGGTACATGCCGCATCTGCTGTCCACGACGCGCACCGCGATGCTAGGCTGTCTGGTGGGCGGCGCCATCGGCATCTTGTCCGGCCTGCTCAGCGCGCATTCTGCGGTCGTCTATCAGATCACGCGGCCCGTCGCCGCCTTTCTGGGAACCATCCCGATCCTCGTGGCCGCGCCGTTCTTCCTGATTTGGTTCGGCGTGTCGGATTTGGCCAAGATCGTGCTGGTCGCCTTCTATTCGGCGGTGGCGCTGCACATCAACGCGCTGCGCGCGGTTGAGATCTTGCCGCCGCACTACCTCGACTATGCCCGCACGCTGGGCGCCGGTCATGGCACGGTGTTCTGGCGCATCTCATTCCCCGGCTCGGTGCCGCAACTGTTCGGCGGTCTGCGTAACGCGCTGGGCGCCGCGTGGGGGCTGGCCGCGATCACCGAGATCCTCGGCACCCAGCACGGGCTTGGCCGCGTTATCATCGCCACGTGGAGCGTGCAGGACATCACCACCATGATGGGCGGCCTGTTTCTTCTTAGCCTGATCGCCGTCGTCGCGGACGCCATCCTGATGGCCGCCCGGGCCCGCGCCCTGCGCTGGGCGGACACAGACACCTGACTGCAGGAGTAACCCTATGATTTCCGTTAATAACGCAAGCTGCGATTTCGCGCTGTCCTCGGGGCGCGAGGTGCGCGCCCTCGACAACGTGTCCGTCTCCATTCCCGACGGCCAGTTCGTCTGCCTTCTGGGGCGCTCGGGGCACGGCAAGTCGACGCTGCTGCGCTCGCTCGCCGGACTGAACCGGTTGACCGGCGGCGCCATCACCGTAGACGGGCAGACGGTCGCGGGACCGGGCGTGGACCGCGGCATGGTGTTTCAAGAGGATACCGTCTTTCCGTGGATGACCGTGCGCCAGAACGTGACGTTCGGCCTGCGCGCGCAAGGGCGCGCCGCCAAGGAATGCCATGATGAGGCCATGCGCTGGCTTTCGGCGGTCGGGCTGGCCGATTATGCCGATGTCTGGCCCAAAGAGCTGTCGGGCGGGATGCGAAAACGCGTTGCCATCGCCACGGCCTTCGCGAGCGGTGCGCCGATCCTGATGATGGACGAACCCTTCGGCCCGCTCGACTATGTGACCCGGCGCGATCTGCAGAACCTGCTGATCGAACTGTGGCAGACCACAGGCCGCACCATCGTTTTCGTCACGCACGATATCGAGGAATCGCTGGTTCTGGCCGAACGCATCGTGGTGCTGCGCCATGGCCGCGTGGTCGATGACATCGACGTCGACCTGCCGCGTCCGCGCGACGAGGAAGTCCGTGCCAGCGCTCGCGGAGTCGTGATTTCCAAGGCCATCCTCGGCGAATTGGAGATTGAGGGCGCCCGCGCGGCGCAAGTCGTACCACAAGGGACCCCGGCATGACGGGAAGGTTCCGCAAAGCCCTGCACGACAATTGGATCAGCATCCTGACCGTGCTGGCGTTGATCGCCGGGTGGCAGATCGCGGGGATGCTATCGCCCACCAGCCCGCTGCGGGAATCGCCCATCGTGCCGCCTTGGGAGTTCATCTTCGGACGCGCGCTGATCGGGCTTTCTGATTACTGGCGTATCGACCTGTGGGCACCGGTACCGCAGTTTGGCGGGCAGCAGACGCTGTTGGGGGCCGTGCTGGCGATCGGCTTTCATTCCGCGCTGACGCTGTTCCGGCTGATCGCAGGGCTGTGCCTTGGCGCCATCGTCGGTACGCTACTGGGTCTTGCCCTGTCGTGGTCCGAACCGGTGCGCCGCTTGCTGGCGCCCACGCTGCACCTTGTGCGGATGATCCCACTGCTGGCGCTCGTGCCGCTGTTCCAGTTCTGGTTCGGCTCCTCGAATATGAGCGCCATCGGTTTTGTCGGCTATGGAGTGGGCGTCATATATCTGGTGGCGACTGTGAACGCAGTGTCGAACGTGCCGTCCCGCTATGTCGAGGCGGCCCGCACCATGGGTGCGTCGAAGCTGCGCACCTACCGCACCGTGATCGTCCCCGCGATCCTGCCAGAGCTGTTCTCAAGCATCTTCCTGACCCTTGGCCTTGCGTGGTCGGCGGTGATCGGGGCCGAGTTCATCGGCGTCGAAAGCGGGATCGGACGGATGATCATCTGGTCTGACTACTTCAGCAACACCGGGCGCATGGCGCTAATTACGCTGATTATTCTTGGATACGCCATGATCAGCTTTGCGCTGGTCGCACGGCTTCAGGCTTGGGTTCTGCGGTGGCTACCGCAGCAGGGGCAAAGCCGGGGCAGGGCCGTCGCCCGCGGGGGTGCCGCAGCAGAGAAAAGGCAGAAGAAATGAACCGACTGAACGGAAAGACGGCGCTCGTGATCGGTGGATCGACGGGCATCGGAGAAGCTGTTTGCCGGCTGTTCGCGGCCGAGGGCGCCAAGGTGGCCGTGGCTGATTTCGGTCGGATCGAGGCCCGCGACGGCGTCGTCGCCGCGATCCGGGACGCGGGGGGTGAGGCGATCGGGCTGGAGTGCGACGTCACGCTTGAGGCGCAGGTGAGTTGTGCGATCGAAGCCACGATCAAAGCCTTCGGCCCGCTGGATATCCTTGTAAATAACGCCGGTGTCAGCGCGTTGGGGGAGCCCTTCGCCCAACAAGACTGGGACGACTGGCAGCGAGTGATCGACGTCAACCTGCGCGGCGTCGCCTATGGCATGAAACATGCCCTGCGCCACATGCATCCACGCGGAACGGGCCGGATTATTAACACCGCCTCGCAACTTGCGCACAAGCCCGCACCGGGCAATGCCAGCTACTGCGCTTCCAAGGCTGGGGTTGTCGCCCTGTCCGTGTCTGTTGCGCAGGAAGTCGCGGCATCGGGGATCACGGTGAACTGCGTATGCCCGGGCCCGACCGATACGCCCCTGTGGCGCGCTTCGGACCCGGAATGGAACGAATGGAAACTGTCCACATTGCCGATCCGCCGGATCGGAACCGTTGATGAGATCGCCTGGGCCTATGTGTACCTAGCCTCGGACGAGGCTGCGTACATGGTCGGGCAATCTGTATCGCCCAACGGCGGCGACGTGATGTGGTGAACTGGAGAAAGACATGAAAACCGATAACACCAGCAACGCGCCGATGATTGAGATCGATCCGCAGATGGTCGAGCGCTACATCATGGATCTGGCCGCCTTCGGATCGGACGGGGGAACGGGAGTCTCGCGCACCGTCTATTCGTCCGAATGGGTCGATGCCACCGCTGCCTACGAGGCATGGTGCACTGAGGCTGGTCTAGAGGCCCGCCGCGATGCGGTCGGAAACATCTGGGGGCGGCTCGAAGGCAGTGAGGGCGGCAAGTCGATCGTGTCCGGCTCTCACATCGACAGCCAGACGCCCGGCGGGCGCTATGACGGGGCGCTCGGGGCGCTGAGCGGTCTGATCGCGCTGCGCGTGCTGCGCGAACAGTTCGGTACGCCCAAGCGTACGCTCGAATGCATCGCTTTCTGCGAAGAGGAAAGCAGCCGCTTCCCCTCGGCCAATTTCTGGGGGTCGCGTGCGATCACCGGCAACATCACCCCTAAGGATACCGAGACCGTCATCGGTTTCGACGGCGTTCCGATCGGCGACGCCATGCGCGCGGTCGGGCTGGACCCGGCCAAGATCCCCGAGGCGGAGCGCGACGACATCGACGCCTTCATCGAACTGCACATCGAACAGGGGCCGATCCTTGAACATGCCGACCTGCCCGTCGCGGTGGTCACCGGCATCACCGGCATCCGTCATTATGAGATCACGCTTACCGGCACGCAGAACCATGCCGGGGCCTTCCCGATGGACCTGCGCCGCGACCCGATGGCTGGCTTCGCCGAGATGGCCACCGGCTTGATCGACACGGCCAATCGCTGGGGGCGGCCCGCGGTCACCACCGTAGGCCGCGTCAATGTTGTGCCGAATGCCACGGCGATCATCCCCGACAGTGTGACATTCACGCTCGACACGCGCCATCCCGACCCGGAGCGCTGCGCCGAGTTGCACGCGACGCAGGAACGCCTGATGCGCGAGGTCGCCGAACGCCGCGGGCTGGGTATCGAATTCCGCGTGATGATCGACCACGCTGCCTGTCCCTCGGCCCCCGATCTTGTGACCGCGCTGGACCGCGCGGCCAAGGGGCAGCAGGTGCCGGTGATGCACATGGCCAGCGGCGCCGGGCACGACAGTCAGCAGATGGCCAAGATCACCCCCATCGTTATGCTGTTCATTCGCTCGAAAGACGGGCGCAGCCACACGCCGGACGAGTTCTCTTCCATTTCCGATATCGTCGACGGCATCCGCGTGCTGGCCGCTGCGATGTACGACCTTGCTTACGTCTGAAGGACCTATCCCATGTTTGACACCCTTATCGCCAACGGCACGGTCGTGACCGCCGATCACAGTTTCAAAGCGGATATTGGCATCAAGGACGGGCGTATCGCAGCCATCGGTTCCGATCTGGGCGCGGCCACGGAAGTGGTTGATGCGGCGGGAAAACTGCTGCTGCCTGGTGGGGTCGACGTGCACACGCATCTGGACTCGCCGGTGCATGATTTCTTCTCGGCAGACGATTTCGAAACCGGAACTATCGCGGCGGCCTGCGGCGGTACGACGACGATCATCGATTTCGTCCAGCAGGCGCCGGGGCAAAGCTTGTCCGACGCGATCGCGACCTGGGACAAGAAGGCGATTGGCAAGGCCTCCATCGACTATGGCTACCATATCATCATCACCGACATGACCGACGCGGTGTTCGAGGAACTGGCCACGCTGCCCGAGCGCGGCATTCCCAGCTTCAAGATATTCATGGCCTACAAGGGCGCGCAGATGGTCGACGACCTGACACTGATCCGCGCGCTTTGGCAGGCGCGGGAAAGCGGCGCGCTGGTGATGGTGCATGCCGAGAACGGGGATGCAGCGTATTTTCTGCAAAAACAATTTCTTGCAGCGGGAAAGACCGCGCCGAAATACCACGCCGAAACGCGCCCGCCGCGGGTCGAGGCAGAGGCCACGGCGCGGGCGATCGCGCTGGCCGAGATCGTCGACGCGCCGGTGTTCGTCGTGCACCTGACCTGCGAAGAGGCGCTGGAAGAGGTCATACGCGGCAAGGAACGCGGTGTCGAGGTGCTGGCCGAGACTTGCATCCAGTACCTGCACGCTACAAAGGACGATCTGGCGCGGCCGGGCTTCGAAGGGGCCAAGTTCGTGTTCACGCCGCCTGCGCGCACCGCCCATGACCATGAGGTGCTTTGGTCCGGGCTAGCGGATGGGGTCTTGGAGAATGTCTCTTCCGACCATGCGGCAGCGATGTTCAAGGGCGGCAAGGATCATGCCGGCACCGAGGATTTCACCCTTATCCCGAACGGCGGGCCGGGCATCGAGGAGCGGATGATGATGTTCTGGCGCGGCGTTCGCGAGGGTCGGATTTCGCAGGAGAAATTCGTTGAGCTGACGGCAACGCGGCCCGCGAAGGTCTTCGGCCTTTACCCGCGTAAAGGCGCGCTGGAGGTCGGCGCGGATGCCGACATCGTCCTGTGGGACCCCGAGGCGCAGTTCACCATCGCCAACGACCGGCTGCACCACAATGTCGACTTCACCAATTATGACGGTCAGGCGGTGCATGGCGCCCCCGATACCGTTCTGCTGCGCGGGGTGCGCGTTGTCGAAGGGCGCGACTGGGTCGGCGAAGTCGGGGCCGGTGTCTTCCTGCCGCGCGACCGGTTCCAGCGGCAGGCCGTGCCGCGCTCCATCGTCGACGCCGCGGAATGAGCGGGGCGGGAACGATGACGCCCCGAACGACACTTGTGACCGGAGCCGGGGGCTTCGTGATGAGCGTGTTCATTGCCCGGATGCTGGAGCATGATCCTGCGATGCGGGTGGTTGCCGTCGATGCCGCGCCGCCCGATGCGCTCGCCGCGGCCCTGTTCGCGCGCTTCGGGGAGCGGGTGGACCTCGTGCGCGGGGACGTTCGCGACCGCGCGGAGATCGAGGCGATCCTGTGCGCGGCCCGGCCTGACATCCTCGTGCATGGGGCCAGCGTCACACACGTGCCGGCGTGGGAGCTGTCGCGGGCGCATGATTTTATCGATGTGAATGCGGGCGGCACCATGAACGTGTTCGAGGCCGCTCGCGCCGTGGGTACGCTGCGCCGCGCCGTGCAAATCAGCAGTTGCGCCGTCTATGGGGGCGGCACGCCAGATCAGGCCGACCACGCCATTCGGGAAAGCGACCCGGCGGTGCCCGACACTTACTACGGCATCGGCAAGCTGGGGGGCGAGATGATCGCCCGCCGCTTCGGCGCATTAAGTGGTGTGCCGGTTGCCGTGATCCGGCCAACTCGAGTCTTTGGCCCGATGGAGCGACCGACTTCCGACCGGAAATTGATGAACCTGCCTTTTATGCTGGTTCAGGCCCTCCAAACCGGACAACCGGTTCGGATCAGTTGCCGTAGTCGCGGGGTCGCTGGTGACTGGATTAGCGCTGAGGATCTTGCCGAAGCGCTTTTGCGGCTTCTGGATACACCGGCTGCCACGGGCGTCTACAATATTGCCACGGGACAGCCGGCTGTGGTCGAGGATCTACTAGACGCGATCCCTGCTCCGGTGGTCTGGGTCAAGAATCCTGAAGAGGCTGATTTTGATCAGCCGGTAAGCACGGGCTCGCTGGGGGTCTACAACACTTACGCGTTGCGCAGAGCTACAGGCTGGTCTCCCCGGCCATTGGCCAAACAGCTTGCTAGCTATCTCGCATGGGCCGCTGCCGCTCCCGAACTGTTCCAGACGGCGGACGACCAGTCGCCATCCGTCTAACCTCCCGCCGCGCAGCCAATCATCCACAACACACAGACAGGAGTTCACTCTATGATCAAACGCCACAACACCAATGCCCGTATGTCACAATGCGTCGAAGTTCCCTTTTCTGGGCGCCTCGTGATGACAGCCGGGATCACCGCAGATGACACGTCGGGTGATGTTAAGGCGCAAACTGCTGAAGTTCTGGCAAAAATAGACCGAAATCTTGCCGTGGCTGGGACTGACAAGAGAGCAGCCTATGCCGCCTATATCTGGCTGCCTGACATCGCGGATTTTGACGCGATGAACGAGATCTGGGACGCGTGGGTACCCGACGGATCGGCCCCCACGAGAGCCTGTGTTGAAGCACGCCTCGCGAACCCCGATTTGAAAGTCGAGATTCAGATTCTCGCCTTCGTCCCAGCAGGAGCATAAGTGATGGACGGTGGATATCATGAGAATGTTCATGATCATTATCTGAAGCACGGCTTTGGCGGACGCGTCGGCTTTGGCGAACACCCCGCTTTGGTGGTGATAGATCTTGCTCAATCCTGGCTGGACGACCGATCGCAGCAAGGCTCTTCAGCTCTCGAACCGGTACTTAGTCAAGTGCTTCGAGTTCTTTCCAGCGCGCGAAGAGCAGAGATTCCAATCTTCTTCACTACAATGCAGGCGCAAATCATAGATTTGGCAGCACCTATCGCTCGTAAGCTTCCTCACATGGGGGCAACTCCTTTCGGAGAGGAAGCCAAAGCCATGGCCGAACTCGATCCACGTCTAGAGCGACGCGAAACAGAGGAACTCATAGTAAAACCTCGCGCGTCTGTATTTTGGGGGACTCCCTTTGAGGCCTACCTTACAGCGCACGGCATTGACACCCTGTTGATCACCGGGTGTAGCACTAGTGGCTGCGTACGTGCGACCGCGGAATCGGCGCATAATCGTAATTTGCACACTGTTGTTCTTCGTGAGGCTGTAGGTGATAGGTCCGCGATCGCGCACGAAGCTAACCTCACTGACATTGATCTACGCTATGCTGACGTCGTGAGTGTCGATACGGCCCTGTCCTATCTTGAGGCGATGCGATGAGAAAACGTGACGATCAGGGTGTTCTCTAAGCGCCTCGGTCGGTCAAGAGCCGATTTACAAGGTTCTTTATTCTGGCCTGTTGCCGGGCTTTGGGAAGGTTGGGCCATCCACTAAACTTTCATCCAACCGCGACTGGAGCCCGGTTGGTGTTTACGCTGATCGGCGATTGCGGTCGTTTCTGCCGCCCTGCCCGGCCCCACGCCAGATCAATCACTTAGATCGGACAAAAACCACCGGCAAAACCTTTGCGGTTTTGACAGGTTTTTGTCACAGTGAGCCATGATCATCGGATATGCCCGCGTCAGCACGGACTACCAGAACCTCGATGCCCAGACCGACGCCCTGACGGCGGCCGGTGCCGGGAAGATTTTCGCGGACACAATCAGCGGATCGAAGCGCGCGCGGGCCGAGCTTGACAGAATGCTGGACCAGCTTCGTGACGGCGACGTGGTCACCGTGACGAAATACGACCGGTTGGCCCGGTCCCTGAAAGACCTCCTGGAGATCGTGGAAACGATCCGCGAGCGCGGTGCCGGTTTCCGGTCCTTGGCCGAGGACATCGACACCACGACACCGGCCGGACGTCTGACATTCCACGTTTTTGCCTCCATCGCCCAGTTCGAGCGCGAGCGGATTTCAGAACGGACGAAGGAGGGGCTGGCGTCGGCGCGCAAGCGCGGCCGGATCGGGGGGAGGCCCCCTGCCCTCACCGCTGCTCAGAAGATCGAGGTGCAGCGCATGAGGGACCAGGAACAGCGCCCTGTCCCGGAGATCGCGCGGTTGTTCAAGGTCAGCGAAAGAACGGTGAGGCGAGCATGAGTTCCAAAGCGAAAGCTACGCGGCGATGCCACTGGGTGCCACAGGCCTACCTGAAGGGGTTCGCGGCCGACGACCGGAAGCCGCCGAGAATTTGGCGCTTGAGCAATCAATGTGGTGAAGCTGAGGTGAAGCGCATCGACAAGGTTGCGGTAAAAAACCACCTGTATGTTGTCACCGGCGAAGATGGACAGAGAGACGATACCCAAGAGAGAAGGTTTTCCGAACTTGAAAGATTTTTCGCCTCGAATCCGTGGTGCGCCCTTCAGACCGGATACGTAGATCTTTCCAGTCAAACCCTTCGCAAAATGGTGGCGCTGTTAGCCGCCACGGTGTTCGTTCGAAATCCTGCACACTTCAACCTTTCAAAGCGCATTCATCAATCTTTCGTCGAGGCGTTCTCGGGGCCTCTCGGCCTTCCGGATGCTGTCATAGTGGGAGGCCGACGTGTCGAGCTGGATCACTCGGCTTGGCCAGAGCATGCTAAGGCCTCCGAGGATGATCTGAAGCGCAACTGGTTCGACATGATGAATTCTTGTGGCGACGTCGCCCGGATGTTCCTGAATATGCGGTGGGCGATGGTGGCGTCGGAAGAGCCCGTTTTCATCACCTCGGATCAACCGATCACCTTCCTGCATCCTGATCTTCGGTTTCGCGGCATTCAGAACCCGCAGACTTCGGTGATATTTCCGATCAGCCCGACCCGTGTTCTTTGTATGGACCATCGACATGGGGAGCCGGACAACGAATACTATGCAGCTCAACACTGCGGTGCTGCGATCAACATGCTCGTCTGGCGCAATGCGCTTGAGTACATGTTTTCACCTCGGGATCCGCACGAGGTCTGCCAACAGATCCTGGCGCTGGAAGACGTGCTTCCGAACCTTCATGACGAAGTCCTGCCAAAGGGAGCAGACACGGTATGACCAAGAGGAAGACTCTTCCAAAACGCCTTGAGAAGACGATCTATCAGCAGTTTGGATCGAAGTGCCCTTTCTGCGGCGAGATGGATGTTTCGACCTTGCAGGTCCATCACATCGAGCCGTACGCCGTCATACCGGAGCATTCGACGGAGAACCTGCTTCTGACATGTGCCAACTGCCACCAGAAGATCGAAGATGGAAGGATATCGGCTCGAAAAGTTCATTTTGCGAAGTTTGCTGCCGAACAAACCACCGGCCTGAAATCGGAAGCACAAGGATCGGCCGGCGGAAACACGCTGACGGTATCGGGCGACAATCACGGGGTGGTGGCGAACAACATTTCCGTTCTGGCGCCGAGAGCGTCGGTGAGGGTCGCACCTATGTCTGGAACGATTTCGGCGGACTTTCTGCGACGAAATTACGCCAAGTATCTCATCGACCGATACCATGAGTTTAAGCAAGCCGAAGTCGGCAAGGGCAATGTCCGGTACGCCATCCTGTACAAGAGCATAGAGCGCCAGTTCGGAGCCAAGTGGGACAACCTCTCAATCGAGAAGTTCGATGCGTTGGTCGGCTACCTGCAACAGAAGATCGACGGAACCCGTCTCGGCAAGACCCGGAAGGCGCGCGGCCAAGGAAGATATTCGACATTTCAAGATCATATGAACAAGTAGCAGAACGTCGAGGTGGTATCGCGGAGCCAAAAAATACAACAAATGTTGTTTTGTGGTTCGATCTAGGTTATATTTTGCCCATGCCCAGACTCTCGATCGACATCACCCCCGAAGAGCACCAGAAGCTCAAGGCCATCGCCGCCCTCAAGGGGCAAAGCATCAAGGACTATGTCCTGAACCGCACTCTGGGCGAGGCCCCCGCCCTTGATGGCATGACTGAGGGCGAGGCGTTCAGTGCCTTGGCGGATTTCCTGAAGCCTCGGATCGAGCAGGCGCATCGCGGAGAGTTGTCCGCCAAGTCCATGGATGACATCCGGCGCGAGGCGCGCGAGCGGGCCGGGCTTTAATCGGCAGCATGAAGACGTATGATCTCACACTCGCCGCCGAAGAGGATCTGCGAGAAATCTGGCATTACACCTACGAGACGTGGGGGCTTGACCAGGCAGAGAAATATTTCGACCAGATCGAGGCTTGCTGCGAAGCCGTGGGTGAAGGCCGCGCGCGGTCGAGGTATTTCAATGAACTGCCCAATGATGTTCGCATCCACCGCTGTGAACACCACTATATCGTCTGGCTGGCAGGCGAGCGGCCGATCATCATCGCTATTCTGCACGAGCGCATAGATTTTGTGCAACGGCTGAAGGGTCGGCTGTAGCCCCCTGCCCTTCCGCGAAACCTCATGGGTCGTTAATGTGGCATTAGAACAAAAAGGGAACAATTACTAGAAACAGGGTTCCCAAATCATCTGGGACTCTTTATGACATATTGTCAAGAAATGACACAGAGGTATCGAGCATGAACGTCCACCCCCGCACCGAGTTTGCAGAGCTGATGGACCACGCCGGTCTGGGCATCAAGGAAGCAGCCGAACTGCTCAGCATCAACGAGCGAACCGTGCGGCGGCATATGAACGGCGAAGGCAAGCGCATAGACGCCCTCAAGTTGGAAAAGCTGCGCGAGGTCGCGAACTCACGCTGCGCCCAGGACCGGCCCGAAGGTTTCCGTTTTATCGACCTCTTCGCGGGTGTTGGCGGGATCAGGATTCCGTTCGAGGAAATCGGCGGGCGTTGTGTCTTCACCGCCGAGTGGGACCGGTTCAGCCGGGAGACCTACAAGGCCAATTTCCCGGAACCGGCCGACAGCGAACACATCTGCGCGGAGGATGTTCGGCCGTGGGCGGCCGAGCCGGAGAAGATCCCCGCCCATGACGTTCTGCTCGCCGGATTTCCCTGCCAGCCCTTCTCCATTGCCAGGGTCAGCAAGAAGAACGCGCTCGGCCGCCCGCACGGCTTCCTCTGTGACACGCAGGGCACCCTTTTCTACGATCTGGCGAAGATCATAGATCATCACCGGCCCCCGGCCTTCCTGCTGGAGAACGTGAAAAACCTGGAACGCCATGACGGCGGCAAGACCTTTGCCACCATCATGAATGTTCTGGAAAACGAGCTGGGCTACCGTGTGTTCCACCGGGTCATCAGCTCGACTCCGTGGGTGCCGCAGAAACGCGAACGCATTTTCATCGTCGGGTTCAAGGATCACAGCATCGGGTTTGATTTTGACCAGCTCGCGGTGCCCGAGGGCGACGGCCCGACGCTTGGCGCGATCCTCGATAAGGACGTTGATCCGAAGTACACGCTGACCCAGCACATGTGGACCTATCTTCAGGGCTACAAGGAGAAGCACCGCAGCGCCGGGAACGGTTTCGGGTACTCGCTGTTCGGTCCCAAGGATGTCGCCCGCACCTTGTCCGCCCGGTATTACAAGGACGGCTCCGAAATTCTGATCGAGCAGAAGGGCAATCGCCCGCGCCGTCTGACACCGCGCGAATGTGCCCGCCTCATGGGGTTTGAGAAACCTCACCGGACAGACTGGACTATCCCGGTCTCAGACACCCAGGCCTATCGCCAGTTTGGCAACGCTGTGGTCGTGCCGGTCGTGCGGGCGGTTGCGCAGCTGATGCAGCCGCGCATTTTTGAGGCCATGGTGCTGGATGGCCGCGAAGTCCCTGACACCGTGCAGGTGCAACTGCCCTTGCCCGAACCCGGCATAGCGGCAGAGTAATGCCTGCCGATATCGTCTCGGCCGCCACGCGGAGCCGGATGATGTCGGGCATCCGGGGCAAGAACACAAAGCCCGAGCTGGCGATCCGCTCGGCGCTCCATCGCGAAGGTTTCCGGTTCCGGTTGCACCGAAAGGATTTGCCCGGCTGCCCCGATCTGGTGTTCCCGCGTCATCATGCCGTTCTCTTCGTTCACGGTTGTTTCTGGCACGGGCACGGCTGCCACCTGTTCAGATGGCCCTCGACCCGGCAAGATTTCTGGCGGGGCAAGATCAAGGGCAACATGGCACGGGATGAGAAACAGCGCGCCGCCCTGCTTGATGCGGGCTGGCGGATCGCAACCCTCTGGGAATGCGCGATGAAGGGGCGGACCCGCCTGCCCTTCCCCGAGGTTGTCGAAGCCTGCGTCATGTGGCTGAATTCAGACAAAAGTCTTTTGGAGATTGAGGGCGATGAAACGCGGGCAGCTCGCTGATTATTTCGAAGGTGTCGGGGTCAAGCGGCTCTCGGCCGTGGATGCCGAGCCGAAGACATCAAACCAGCACGAGGTCGGGACGACCCGGAAAATGCGGGATGACTTCCTTGGCGAGGATCATCAGAAGAAGTTCGATGCGGTCTACGTCTGGCTGGGCGAAGACCAGGACGGCATCACTGCTGAAGGCTGGGCAACTCATTACGACGCACGGCTAAACAAGCCCAGAGCGGCGGAATGGCGGCTCTACTATCCCTCCAATCCGGTGACCGAGGCCATGCAGGCGGGTGACACCCTTTTCCTTGCAAAGGACCGGCACGGGCTCCTGTGGTTTATCGTGGCCCCTGAAGGATCGACCAGCGAGCAGCAGCTCTTCTGGCTGTTCGGCCTGCGCCCTGAGGGCCAGTCCTTCGTTTCCCGGGAGTTCACCGACGCGGAGCCGGAGCTCGACTTCGCCGCCCGGTATATTCTCGATGAGCTGGGGGTCGAATTCGAGGAACCCGAATCCGACAAGCTCGACAGCATCATTGAAAAGTTTGGTACCACTTTCCCGCCAACGGCCGTGTTCTCGCAGCTCGCACGGCTGACCCTGCCCGAGGTCCGGGCCGAGGACGGTCCCGACGCCGCGCTGGTTGCGTGGCTCGACCACGAAGAGGCCCTGTTTCGCCGTCTCGAACGCCGTGTCGTGGCCGAGCGCCTTGAACAGGGGTTTGTCACGGCCGAGGGCACGGACGTGGACGGGTTCATCAGTTTTTCTCTCGGCGTCCAGAACCGGCGGAAGTCCCGCATGGGCCATTCACTTGAAAACCACATCGCGGCGGTGCTCGATGCTTTCGATATCGCCTATGTCCAGGGCGCGATTACCGAGCATAATCACAAACCGGACTTTCTTTTCCCGAGTCTGGAGGCCTATCAGGCCGCTGCGGACGGCGATGCCGGTTTGACAATGCTGGGCGCGAAATCCACCTGTAAGGACCGGTGGCGGCAGGTGCTGGCTGAAGCCGCCAAGATTCCCCGGAAACATCTCCTGACACTGGAGCCCGGCATTACAGAGCCGCAGACGGCACAAATGGAGGCGTCTGGCCTTCAGCTTGTGGTGCCGCAGGCTATCCAGGCCACCTATACCGCTGCGCAGCAGGGCTGGCTCTGGTCTGTGGCGGGGTTCATCGAAGAGATCCGGGGGAAGCAGCCGCGGGTTTGATGCGCCAATGATAACTCTAGAGTTGCAGATATAGTTAACGTTGACGTTATCTCCAATTTTGATATCATGACTCGCATGTATGTCATTACCTTCGCAAACCCGAAGGGCGGATCGGGGAAAACGACTTCCGCCATGCTTCTTGCTGAACAGATCGCCCTTTCGGGCGGTCGGGTCTCCATCCTCGATCTTGATCCAAACGCCAATATTCTTGCCTGGTCCGAAGGCAGGAGGGCAGAAGGGCGCGATGTACCGTTTGCGGTTCATGCGCGTCCTCAGGCTGAGGACACAGTTGAACTGATTGATCAGCTTTCCGGCGAGACGGATTATCTGATCATCGACCTGGAAGGATCGAAGGACCAGATTGTCACCTTCGCGCTTTCCCGGACAGACCTTTGCATTATCCCGCTCGACGGTTCACCCATGGAGGCCCGACAGGCGGCCGCAGCCGTTCGGCTTGTGCAGACCACATCGAGCATGATCCGCGCGCCCATCTCGTATTCGTTGCTGTTCACGCGGACCAACGCGGCCTTCCAGACCACGGATGAGCGCGACGTGCGGCAGGAGATGGAGATCAACAATATCCCGACATTGCCGATCCGCATCGCAAAACGCGCGCCCTATACCCGCATCTTCCGCGATGGGGTGCTTCTGGCGGAATTGCCCGGCATCGTCACGGACGAGCACGAAGGCAAGACAGCGTCTGTTACGGACAAGGCCATGAAACAGGTGGCCGGAGCCATCGAGAACGCCCGTGATTATGCTCAGGCTGTCATTCATGCCCTCACGAAAGAGAGGGCAGCATGAGCAAGTACGGATTTGGCGGCGGTATCGAACTCCCCAAGCCCTCCGAGTCTTCAAAAACGCGGCCCAAAGTCGAACCGGGTTCTGTTGAGAAGGCTGTCGAGGCTGGCAAATCCCTAGGCTTTGTCAGCCGGGAAGGTTCCACGCGGCTGAAGCCCGGGCCGAAGCGCAAGGAGCCTCAGGACAAGGTGTCGATTCCAGGTCCAAAGCGTGTTGTCGATGAATTCCGGGCGTTTTGCCGGGAGCGTGATCTTACGCTCTGGCAGGGGCTTGAACTCTTGCTTTCGGAGAAGCAAAACGGTTCGGGCTAGGGACGGCCGCGTTTCTCGAAGACCTTCTTGCAGAACCCGATGAAGGCGGCGTTGGGGTTGCGGGGCGGTTCCGTCATCCACTCTCGCCATTCCTGTTCGAGGACATACACATCCCATCCCGGCGCAACAGCCCGCGCGTCATGGTAGGCTTCAGGATCGAGCCGCATGTGTGAGAGGACAGAGGGGGCGGTTCCGACCTGATCGCTGCGCCGGTTGGTGAAAATCACCATGTCGCGTTCCATCGCCACAGCGTAGTCGGGCATGTGGGCATGTTGCCCGTCCTGGCGCACGATACTCATGACCAGACGGCGAAACTCCTTTTCCGTGGAGCACGAGCCGCACTTGGCTTGCAACTTCGCCAGTCCGATTCTCCATTCCTTCTTTGCGCCGCAATGCTTGCGGGCAAGCTCATAGATGCGCCGCTCCAACGGTTTGCGCAGACGGAAATAGTCACGGTGCAAGGTCAGCACTTCGCGATGCCGGATGGCGTTGAACACCCAATCCGAAAGCCTGATTTCCACTTCCTGCATCCGTCCGTCGCGTGTCTCGCGAACGATCCTGAACCGGTCAATCAGTCCGAAACCATCGAACTCTTCCTTGCCGCCAGTGATAAGATTGGTCGTGATCACCGTACCCTGAAGGCGTTCCAGGGCGGCCCTGAGTTGTTCATACCCGCGCCCGTCCGTTCCTCGATTCGTAGCCTTCAGCAGGTCATATGCCCTGAAGCGAATGGTCGGGCTAACCTCTCGTTCCTCATTCAGGGCAGCAATGCACTGGCTGATGCAGTAGATCAGCACGTCACGATCATGGACCGTCGCCAAACCCTTCATCGAGGGCGTGATCTCGACGAAGTTCTGCCCGTTTTCATACCGGCGAATTCGCCGATCCGGTTTGGTCGATATCGAGAAGATCGGGTGTTCCATTGACGCCATGTCACCCTTCGGCGCAGCATCGAAGATATCGCAGACAAAGAAGTCCGCTTGCTGCATCCGGTCCGGCAGGAGCGGAGATCGAGAATTCGTGCTATCACCCACCATAGCTGCACATTCGTGCTTTCACACACCGGGGTCAAGCTTTTCGTGCTTTTACCCACCATCTTTCGTGTTATCACCCACCATCTTTCGTGCTTTCACACACCGTAGTATATGAAAGATTCATTTAATTCAGATAGATAAGCTGGACCATCTAGGGCGTAACACAGAATCTAACACATATTTAACACCCACGAAGATCGCGCAGCCTGTGGATAAGTCACCACGCCCGATCAGTGCCGAAGCCCTGGGTCTCGATGCTTCTGACTATACTCCGCATCTACAAGCCGCTCGATGATGCCAAGACGAACACCCGCATCGACATCAACGTCCCCATGATCGAAGTAGGCCAGCGCCAGGCTGAGCTGTTGCTGCTGAGAAAGATGATCGCCAAGGACGTCTTCCAGCACTGTCTCGTCACCCCGCTTGAGGGCCGCCAGCTGATCCTCTGAAAGAGAGCCTTCGATTTCCGCACGGAACGCCAGTCGTTCGTCCCGGCTGCTGAAGGGCGGATTGATCTGATCCTGCGCCAGATGAGCAAGAGCTTTCTGAACATGGGGGAGGGCGCGTGCCTCGATCGCGATGCGCACCGGGTCTTTCCGTTTCGCGACCTTGCCGTCCGCCATGGCGTCCAGTGTCAGGTCCAGCGCCCGGTCGAAGCGGGCCTGCTCCTCCGTCATCGTCGTGCCTTCCGGTACGACCCGGTCAAAAATTTCAGCAATCCTGTCGATCCGGTCCGGGGATCCGGCCGCATCCTTCAGAGCGCCCAGGTCCCCGTCGAGGATTTTCGCCTCCAGGTCGGCGTAGGCTTCGAGGGCTGCATTCGCCTCGGCGCCCCTGTCCGCCATTTCCAGGCTGGAAACCAACCGGGAGAGCGTTCCGCGCGCGTCATCGAGCTGGGCCTTGTAGCTCTGCTTCAGCTCCTGAAGGGAGCGGATCATCGACTGTGCGGTGTTCAGCTGCGCTTCCATGTCGAGCTTTTCTTCCCGCATCTTCATCTGGAGACCGTTGAGCGCGTCTGTGGCCGCCTCTGTCGCCCGCGCATGCCACTCGGCATCGCTTTCCTTTCCGCCGCGCAGGAGGGAGCCTCTGACGCGCTCAGGGAGGGCGACAGCGCCCTCGCCAGACATGTAGGCCCCATAGACCCGCTGCACGCGCTCGTGCCGCGCTGTGGAGCCCTTGATGCCGCGCCGAAGGCCGTGCTTCTCGCTGACCTTCTCCGCGAAGTCCGTCTGGAGGTCGGAGAGCGCCTTCTTGTTCCCCACGAACGACCGGCAGTTCAATTTCCCCCTGTCATCGAGGGGGATGGTCATCACCGTCATGTGCGGCGTGGTCTCGTCGCGGTGGATCATGGCCGAGAGGACGTTTTCCTTGCCGTGCCGGTTCTCGATCCAGCTGAGCGCATCCCGGAAATAGGTATCCTGTTCCTCCCTCGACATGGCCTTCATCTTCTCGGGCGAGCCGCCGATGAAGTATTCCAGACCGTGCACTGCGTTCGCCCTGATCTTCTCCGGAGCCAGTGCCTTCCACGCTGCCAGGACGTCCTTGCTGTTGTTGCCGCCGACCAGGATCGTGTTGTCCCTCGCCCTGTCCGGATCGGCATTCGGGGTCTCTCGTTCCCGGAAGGTGTGCTGAAGACTGGCCCCCATGTTTCCGAGCGTCTTGATCTTCGCGGTTCGCATGATGCCGAAGGATTTCCCATCGGCATGAAGGCCCTGCATGCTGCCCCGGACCCTGGACCAGCCTTCGTCAAGGAGCTTGCGGGGTTCTGCGGACATGGGAGCCTCCGGTTGAAGAAAGTGAGTATGTGTACTCACTAGACAATTTGATTCCGCGTCGCGCAACCAAATTGTCGTTCGCCCGCCAGAAGGCGGGGGAAACACATACTCACTTCCTTCAAGAGCACCGCCGAACGGCAAGCGGCTCATATCCATGTCGGACTTGCATGTATCGCAATTGAGATACATGATGGATGCCCAAGGAGGACATGCCATGCCCGCTCAAACCTCGATGCTTCACGTCCGCGTGGACGACCACCTCAAGGCACAGGCCGCCGATGCGCTGGCCGGTGTCGGCCTGACCCTGTCCGATGCG
>NZ_JBNAFV010000029.1:0-22811 GCF_049800875.1 Amaricoccus tamworthensis
CTAGGCTCTGTACTCATAAACAGGATTCTCATCGGGCTTTGGGTGTGATTCACTTCTTCAAAACGGAGGTTGGATCATGGCGCGGTTTGATTTGAGCGATGTGGAGTGGCGGATCATCGAACCGCTCTTACCGGACAAGCCTCGCGGGGTGGCGCGGGTGGATGACCGGCGTGTATTGAACGGGATATTCCACATCCTGCGCACCGGTTCGCCCTGGCGCGATCTGCCCGAGCGATACGGCCCCTACACCACAGTCTACAACCGCTTCAACCGCTGGGCCAAGGCTGGCGTTTGGGTCAATGTCTTCAATACCTTGGCGGCGCAGTCCCCAGAATCCATGGCTTTCATCGACAGCTCCATCATCCGGGCCCACCAGCACGCGGCGGGCGCAAAAAAGGGGGCGCGGATCACGCCATTGGCCGCTCTCGTGGCGGACTGAGCACCAAGATCAACGCGGTCGTGGACGAGGCGGGTCTGCCGATCCGGCTGTCGATTAGTCCCGGTCAGGCCAGCGACAAGGCGGCGGCCCCTGCCTTGATCGACAGCCTCACGCGAACGGATCATGTCGTGGCCGACCGCGGCTATGACGCGATGGCACTGATCGCGCGGATCGAGGCGCGCGGCGCCGCTGCCCACATTCCGACCCAACGCGACCGAAAGGTCCAGCGATCCGTCGACCGCGCGATCTATCGGCAACGGAACCTGGTGGAGCGATACTTCAACAAGCTCAAGCACTTCCGCCGCATCGCCACCCGTTTCGAGAAACTCGCAGTCACCTATCTCGCGGCCGTCGCCCTTGCTTCAGCCAGACTTTGGACAAGAACTTATGAGTCCACTACATAGCGCCTGCACATGTCCGCCCTTCGGCAGATCAAAGCGCATGGACAGGTTTTCAATACTAAGAAATGCCAAGAGGCAGGTCTCCCCGGTTTGTTGGAGTGATGCCGGAGGAGGGCCAGGCCCGCCTCCGGCCTGTTCCTGCTTAGCTTACTGGGACTGGGTCGCCGCCAGCGGACCAGTGTTCACCGCATCCTCGTAGCTTTCAAGGGCCTCACCGATGCTGCCCGCCTCGACGAACACATCCGCCACACCCTTCATGAAGGTCTGGGCATTTCCGCCAAGCCATTTGGCCGAAAGCTGATCCTCAACCGAGGGAAACGTGAAGGTGGAGATGGATGCCTCGGTTGCCTCTACCGACATGCCGGACTCTTTGGCGATTTTCTCCAGCATTTCCGGCGGCTGGGACTCGTTCCACTCCGCATTGACCTCTGCGGTCACGGCCAGGAACGTCGACACCACATCGGCATTTTCGGCCACAAAGTCGGCCGGAGCCGAGGTCACGTCAAATACGAGAATGCCGAGTTCCTCTTTTTCGGCACCGGTCAGGAGAATGTTCCCATGCTCCTTCATGCGCGACAGACCGCCGCCCCAACCACATGCGAAGTCAACCGAGCCCTGAGCCAGCGCCGCGGCACCATCCGTGGGCGCCATGTCAACAATGCTCAGGGAAGCGAGATCCACGCCGAAATGCTCCATCTGCTTCAGGAAGCCGTAATGGGCGGCCGTGCCAATGGGCACCGCTACCTTTTTGCCCGCAAGTTCGTCCGCGGAATCCGCGTCGATTTCCAGCTCGGTCGCCACAACACAGTTGTCGTTCTCGGAGTAGCTTACCGCCACATCGAGAACCTGCAGGGCCTGTCCCGCGGAAGCCGCGACCACAAAGGGCGGAACACCCTGGCTCACGGAAATCTGCACGTCGCCGGACGCCATCGCTGCCGACATTGCAGTGCCGGTTTCGAAGCTGACCCAGTTCACCGGCATTCCGAGGGCGTCCGCGTAGGCGCCATCAGCCTTGGCCGCGAGGAACGGCATAGGCCACTCCAAGAAATATCCGACCGTCAGTTCCTGTGCCGAAGCCGCCTGGGCGCTCACAACGAAAGCGGCGCCAGTCATAAGTTTGGTAAAGATCTTCACGGATCCCTCCTTGTTGGTATTTTCATTTTGGTCTTGGCACCGGTTACGGCGCTCGACTCCATGAAAAGCTGTGGATAATTTTCACTCAATGCAGATTCCAATCTGGACTTATGCGAATTTTGATTCTGGCTCTACGCTTGATGCCGAAATGAGCACACCCTGGGGGGTGACGCCGCTTCAGTTTCAATCTACCCGGCGAATCTGCACCCTCAACGCAAAAGTTTCCCGGAAGGACGCCCCGTGAACCATCTATCTGCCGTCAACGATTTCTCCGATGTCATTAGTGCCGACCGCGCGCATGTCTGGCATCACATGACCCAGCACAAGCCGTACGAGACCACCGACCCGCGCGTAATGGTCGAGGGACGCGGCATGCGTCTATGGGACGCCACGGGTCGCGAACATATCGACGCCGTATCGGGCGGCGTCTGGACAGTGAATGTTGGTTACGGCCGCGAGAGCATTGCCGATGCCATTCGCGATCAGATCGTGAAACTCAACTATTTCGCCGGAAGCGCCGGTTCGGTTCCGGGCGCCCTGTTCGCCGAAAAGCTGATTGAGCGGATGCCTGGTATGAGCCGTGTGTATTCGGTCAACTCCGGTTCCGAGGCCAACGAAAAGGCATTCAAGATGGTTCGCCAGATCGCGCACAAGCATTTCGGCGGCAAGAAACAAAAAATCCTGTTCCGTGACCGTGATTATCATGGATCCACGATCACGACCATGTCCGCAGGCGGTCAGCAGGAACGCAATGCGCAGTATGGCCCGTACACTCCTGGCTTTGTGCAGGTGCCGCACTGTCTAGAATACCGTGCACAGTGGGACGTGGAAAACTATGGTGAACGCGCCGCTGACGCCATTGAGGAGGTCATCCTGCGCGAGGGCCCCGATACGGTTGGCGCGCTCTGCCTCGAAACCGTAACCGCTGGTGGCGGTGTCATTACGCCCCCAAAAGGCTACTGGGAGCGGGTTCAGGAGATCTGCCGCAAGTATGACATCCTGCTTCACCTCGATGAGGTTGTGTGCGGCGTTGGCCGGACCGGTGAGTGGTTCGGTTATCAGAACTACGGCATTCAGCCGGACATGGTGACCATGGCCAAGGGTGTCGCCTCCGGCTACGCCGCGATTGCCTGCCTAGTCACAACGGAAAAGGTCTTCGATCTTTTCAAGGATGACACCGATCCAATGAGCATGTTCCGCGACATCTCAACCTTCGGAGGTTGCACGAGCGGTCCGGCCGCTGCGCTGGAGAACATGCGCATCATTGAGAATGAGGGGCTTTTGGACAACACGAAGGCCATGGGCGCCCGCCTGATGGCCAACCTTGGTGCGCTCAAGGAGAAGCATCAGGCTGTAGGTGACGTTCGGGGACTTGGTCTGTTCTGCGGCGCGGAGCTTGTTGCGGATCGCGAAACGCGCGAACCGGCCAGTGAAAAAATGGTCCAGGCCGTCATCGCCGACTGCATGTCGCAGGGCGTTATCATCGGAGCAACCGCGCGCGCCATTCCGGGGTTCAACAACACGCTCTGTCTTGCGCCCGCTCTGATCGCTTCCAGTGACGACATTGATGCAATCACGGACGCCATCGACGGTGCCCTCGGCCGGGTCTTCACCTGACCGGACCAAAACTGACCGGGTCCTGAATTGAACCCGGGGCGCGTCAGGGCTAACCTGCACGCGCCCCCGGTTCCTAAGGCCCGCCATGCCCATTCCTCCCGAAATCTTCATGCTGCCGGCTGAGAGCGACGCGACGCTGCAACAGCAGGTGCAGCAGGTTGTCTCCGAGGCCATCATTTCCGGCCGCTGCGCACCGGGTGAAAAGATGCCCTCGTCACGCCGGTTGGCAGAGCATCTTGGCGTGGCACGTATTACGGTGACGCTCGGCTACAATGAACTAGTCGCGAATGAATACCTCGTGGCCCGCGACCGGTCAGGGTATTTTGTGGCGGACAACGCACCGACCCGCCCAAAATACGAGGGGTTGACCCAACAGAAGAGCCCCGGAGTTGACTGGTCGAAATGGCTGAGCCAGCCGGTCCAGCAGCGCGAGGACATTCTACGTCCTCCAAACTGGATGGATTTCCGCTATCCGTTTATTTACGGCCAGTCCGATCCCGACCTGTTTGATCACGCAAACTGGAGGGCATGCGCGTTGCGGGCAGTCGGCCGTCGCGATTTTGATTCACTGGCCCAGGACAGGTATCAAAGCGACGATCCAATGCTGGTTGAGTTTATCCTCCGGCATATTCTGCCACGGCGGGGAATTCACGCGACACCGGACCAGATCCTGATCACGCTTGGCGGACAAAACGGTTTGTGGATGATTGCGCAGCTGCTTCTGACTGATGGTCAGGCCGCCATTGTCGAAAACCCGTGCTTTCCAGGACTTCGGCACATTCTCGATCAGATGGGATTTGTCGGGGAGTCGGTGGATGTGGATGAAAAGGGGCTGCCGCCCGAACATATACCGCCGAACGCCCGGATCGTTTTCACGACGCCCAGCCACCACGCGCCAACCAATGTGACCATGCCGCTTGAACGCAGGATGGAGCTGCTGGATCGGGCAAGACAACAGGATTTTCTGATTGTTGAGGACGACTATGAGTTTGAGATGTCCTTCCTCTCAAGCCCCCTGCCCGCGCTGAAATCACTGGACCAGGACGGCCGTGTGATCCACCTCGGCTCATTCTCCAAATCGATATTTCCTGGACTGCGGCTGGGCTATGTTGTGGGGGACCGAGCGCTCATTGAGGAAATGCGGAAACTCAGGACAGTGGTTCTGCGCCACCCGCCAAGTCACATCCAACGAACCACGGCCTATTTTCTGTCTCTTGGGCATTACGACAGCCAGATCGCGCGTATGGCCCGGCGGTACCGGCAGCGTCGCGCGATCATGGCGGAGTGTATCAGGGAGTTCGGCTTGACACCGGCACCAGGCGAGTTTGTCGGAGGATCGTCGTTCTGGATGCAGGCGCCGCCCGGTGTCGACACGACACAACTTGCCCTTGATCTGCGACGGGACTCGGTGCTGATCGAGCCGGGCAGTACGTTCTTTGCGCGACGCTCCCCCGACCAGTCGCACTACCGGATTGCCTATTCCTCCATTGCTTCAAAAAAGATCAGGGATGGCATGACGCTGCTTGCCGAGGCGATTGAGCGCGCAGAACGCGGTCGATAGGGCGCATTTCTGCCCAATTTTCTCTCAGATCCCTGACAATCACCGCCCCATGAATTTTTTTGGCAATTTTTCATTTGCCCGCTCGTGAAATTATGCGATCTTTTTTCATGAGCGGGGAGAGATTCGGAATCATGCCAGACATCCAGCCAACTGACACACTCGGGTGCGACCCACGGGCGGTCGGATTTGTCCTTGCGGTGATCGGGGAAGGGATCTGCATCACGGCACTCGGGAAGGGACAGCAGGGCGTCTTGGCGCGTCTCCGAACCTCCTGCACCGGCCACGGCACACTCTCCGCATTGCAATACATTCCGCCATTCGGCTCCAGAATACGGAGTTCAGCACACATGAAGGTTCACGCTGACATTCCGCACCAAAAACAAACCCCGGTCGTCCGGGGACTTTCAACTCCGGTTTAGTGAGGTTCAACATGTCTCTTCCTTCAACGGCCCGCGTGGTCATCATTGGTGGCGGTGTGGTTGGCGTATCGGCGCTGTATCACCTCGCAAAAGCCGGCTGGACCGACTGCGTTCTGCTTGAAAAGAACGAGTTGACCGCAGGTTCCACATGGCACGCCGCCGGCAACTGTCCCAACTTCGCCGCGAATTACGGCGTGATGAACATGCAAAGGCACGGGCTTGCTCTCTACCGCGGCCTTGCGGAAGAGGTCGGCTACCCGATCAACTATCACGTCACCGGCGCGGTTCGTCTGGCCCACACACATGAACGCATGATGGAGTTTGAGCGCGTGCGCGGCATGGCCGCGCATATGGGCCTGGAGATGGATATCTGCACTCGCGATGAGCTTCAGGCACACATGCCTTTTATGGAAACTCACGATCTTGAGGGGGGGCTTTGGGACCCGTTGGATGGAGACATCGATCCCAGCCAGGTCACCCAGGCACTGGCGAAGGGCGCACGTGAGGCTGGCGGAACCATTGCCCGTTTCACTCCGGCAACCGGTGTCAGCCGCGGGAACGGGGAATGGATCGTCCACACGGAAAAGGGCGACATCCGGTGTGAATACGTCGTCAACGCGGCAGGCTATTATGCCGCTCGCGTTGGAGAGTGGTTCCTGCCCCATGGCGGCCGGCCCGTTCCGCTAACGGTCATGAGCCATCAGTACTTCCTCACCGAGGCCATTCCCGAAATCCGGGCCTGGACCGAGGAACACGGGCGCAAGGTGCCAATGCTGCGTGATGTGGACAGCTCCTATTACCTGCGTCAGGACACGTACTCCCTCAACCTCGGTCCCTATGAGCGCAACTGCCAGGTTGGCTGGGCTTCTGGCCAGGACATGCCGGAGGATTTCAGCTTCCAGCTTTATCCCGACGACCTGGAGCGGCTGGAATGGTACATCATGGACGCGATGGAGCGCGTCCCGCTTCTGGGCAGCCAGGGTGTTCAGCGCAATATCAATGGCCCGATACCCTATGCACCGGACGGTCTGCCAATGATCGGCCCGATGCCAGGCGTTCCCAACGCCTTTGAGGCCCACAGCTTCACATTTGGCATCGCTCAGGGCGGCGGTGCGGGCAAGGTCATCTCCGAATGGATCATGCACGGCTATACTGAGTGGGACATGTGGTCCTGCGATCCGCGCCGCTATACGGACCACGCGGATGCGGAATTCACAACCGCGAAGGCCATGGAAACCTATGGCCATGAATACGCGATGCATTTCCCGCATCACGAATGGCCCGCCGGCCGCGACAAAAAACTGTCCCCCAATCATGATCGTCTTATCGCCGATGGCGCGCAGATGGGCGCCTATAACGGCTGGGAGCGGGTAAACTGGTTTGCGAAGGACGGTGATGACACCAGCGAGGCCGCAACCCATACATGGGACCGCAGCGGACCGTGGGAACAGCGGGTGCGCGAGGAAGCACTTGCCGTGCGCGATGGTTGCGGCGTCATCGACCTTGCGGGCTTCTCACGCTTTGGCATTTCCGGTGACGGTGCCTCCGAGGCCCTGCGCGGGCTGATTACCGGCGCTCTGCCCAAGGTCGGCCGGATGAACCTGATTTATATCTCCAATAAGCGCGGGCATGTGCTGACCGAGATGTCCTGCATTCGGCATGGAGAGGATGATTTCACCCTGATGACCGCGGCCGTGGCGCAGTGGCATGATGGTGAGATTATAAAAGCCGCAATGCCGGACGGCGTTACCGTTACGGATAAAACCCGCGACGTCGTGGCCATGCTGGTCACGGGTCCCAAATCGCGCGAGGTCCTGACCGGCCTGACCGACGCAGACCTCTCGCTTGGCTGGCTTACTCATCAGCAGGCGACGGTCGCGGGCAAACCCGCGATGGTGGTCCGTGTATCCTTTGCCGGCGAGCTCGGCTGGGAGGTTCACTGTGCCCCGGAAGATACAGCTACGGTTTACGCCGCAATCCGTGACGCAGGTGCAACCCCGTTCGGCATGTACGCACTCAACAGCCTGCGCATCGAAAAGGGCTACCTGACCTGGAAAGGGGATCTTTCCTCCGATTATGGCCTCTTCGAGACGGGACTTGGACGTTTCGTCAAACTAGATAAGCGCCAGGATTTCCCTGGAAAGGCCGCGCTAAGTGGTGCGGCGCAGCCCCCGGCCCGTCGCCTTGTCACCCTCAAGGTTGATCCCGGGCAGCAGGACGCCCCCTACATGGCGGCAGTCTTCGCCAACGGGCAACGCGTCGGAGAGGTTCTGTCCGCGACCTACGGATACCGCGTGGATGCCGCGATCGCGATCACAATGCTGGATGCTTCCGTCCCTGTGGGCACTTCCGTCGAGGTGGAGGTCTACGGCCGGGAACTTGCGGCCACCGTCCAGGAAAACACCTGCCTGTGGGACGCGGACAACCTCCGTATCCGCGCCTGACCCGAAAGGACTGAAATCATGGCCACCCCTCCCGAAAAAGCCCGCGTCGTCATCGTTGGCGGCGGTGTCATCGGCTGTTCCGTCGCGTATCACCTGACGAAAGCCGGCTGGACCGATGTTGTCCTGCTGGAACGCAAACAGCTCACGTCCGGCACCACGTGGCACGCAGCAGGCCTGATCGCACAGCTGCGCGCGACCAAAAACATGACCAAACTGGCCAAATACAGCCAGGAACTCTACGGAAATCTCGAAGAGGAAACCGGTGTTGCGACGGGTTTCCGCCGCAACGGGTCGATTACGGCGGCTTTGTCAGAGGAACGCCGCGAGGAGATCCTCCGTCAGGCATCTATGGCCCGCGCGTTTGGTGTCGAGGTCGAGGAAATCAGCCCCTCCGAACTGCGCACCCGGTACCCGCACATCAATGTCGACGACGTGAAGGCGGCAGTCTATCTGGACAAGGACGGACAGGGCGATCCGGCTAACATCGCGCTGGCGCTTGCCAAAGGCGCCAAGATGCGTGGAGCGCAGGTGCTCGAGCGCACGAAAGTCACCGGTTTCAACCGCGACGGACGGCGCATCACCGGTGTCTCCTGGCAGAACGAGGCCGGAGAGAGCGGCACGACCGCCTGTGACATGGTTGTGAACTGTGCAGGGATGTGGGGCCACGAGGTGGGCCGCCAGATGGGGGTGAACGTACCGCTCCATGCCTGTGAACATTTCTACATCGTAACGGACACGATCGATGGGCTGGAACAGCTGCCGGTGCTGCGTGTCCCTGAGGAATGTGCCTACTACAAGGAGGATGCCGGCAAAATTCTGCTGGGCGCCTTTGAGCCTGTGGCGAAACCCTGGGGCATGAATGGCATCTCGAACGACTTCGAGTTCGACCAGCTTCCCGAGGATTTCGACCACTTTGAGCCGATCCTTGAACAGGCGGTCAACCGTATGCCCCTTCTGGCCGAGGCGGGCATTCACACGTTCTTCAACGGTCCGGAGAGTTTCACGCCCGACGATGCCTATCACCTCGGTCTTGCACCGGGCATGGACAATGTCTGGGTCGCGGCCGGTTTCAACTCAATCGGCATCCAGTCGGCGGGCGGCGCAGGCTCCGCTCTCGCGGCCTGGATGGATACGGGTGAGAAGCCGTTTGACCTCGGAGACGTGGACATCTCGCGAATGCAGCCGTTTCAGGGCAACAAAACCTACCTGTTTGAACGGTCCAAGGAGACACTCGGCCTGCTCTATGCCGACCACTTCCCCTATCGGCAAAAAGCCACCGCCCGCGGCATCCGTCGGTCGCCCCTCCATGAGGCGCTCCTGCGCGAAGGTGCGGTTATGGGGGAACTTGCAGGCTGGGAGCGGGCCAACTGGTTCGCGGATGAGGGCCAGACCGCGGAATACCAGTACAGCTGGAAGCGGCAGAACTGGTTCGACAATGCAGCCCGTGAGCACAATGCAATTCGCGAGAACGTCGGAATTTATGACATGTCGTCCTTCGGCAAGATCCGGGTCGAAGGTCCCGATGCGGAAGCGTTCCTGAACTACGTGTCGGCGTCCAACCTGTCGGTACCGGTCGGCAAGATTGTTTACAGCCAGCTCCTGAACGCCTCCGGAGGCATTGAGGCGGATGTGACGATTACGCGTCTGTCGGAAACCGCCTACCTCGTCGTCACACCGGCCGCGACCCGTTTGGCCGATCAGGAATGGCTGCGCCGGCACGTTGGTGATTTCCGCGTGACGCTGTTCGATGCGACGTCGTCCGAGGCGGTCATCTGTGTGATGGGCCCGAATTCCCGGGATCTGTTGCAGCGCGTCTCGCCCAACGACTTCTCCAATGAGGTCAATCCCTTCGGCACGGCTCAGGAAATCGAAATCGGCATGGGCCTCGCGCGCGCCCATCGTGTGACCTATGTCGGCGAACTGGGCTGGGAACTCTATGTTTCCACCGATATGGCCGCACATGTGTTCGAGACCCTGCTCGAAGCGGGCCGGGACATGAACGCGAAACTCTGCGGTCTGCACATGATGGACAGCTGCCGCATCGAAAAAGGGTTCCGCCATTTTGGGCATGACATTTCGTCGGAAGACCACATTCTTGAGGCTGGCCTCGGTTTTGCGATCAAGAAAACCGATGTGGATTTCATTGGCCGCGATGCCGTTCAGCGCAAACGTGACGAGGGTCTGAAATCGCGTCTCGTTCAGTTCATGCTGACCGACCCGGAACCGCTTCTGTACCACGCGGAACCGGTTGTCCGGGACGGCAACATCGTGGGCTACCTCGCTTCGGGCGCCTACGGGCACCACCTCGGGGCCGCCATGGGCATGGGCTACGTGCCCTGCGAGGGCCAGTCGGTCCAGGAGGTTCTTGAAAGCTCCTACGAGATCGAGGTTGCCGGTCGTCGCGTAGCGGCCAGGGCCTCCCTCAAACCCTTCTACGACCCGAAATCCGATAGGGTCAAAGTCTGATCCCGACAGGACGAAACTCCGGCGCATAAGGAACGAAAGATGAAGATACTGGTCCCGGTCAAACGTGTGATCGACTACAACGTGAAAGTCAGGGTCAAGGCCGACGGTACGGGGGTCGACCTGGCCAACGTGAAAATGTCGATGAACCCCTTTGACGAAATCTCCGTCGAGGCGGCCATCCGACTCAAGGAAGCCGGCACGGCGTCTGAAGTGATTGTGGTTACCATCGGTCCGAAAAAGGCGACCGAAACCCTGCGCACCGGTCTTGCCATGGGGGCCGACCGCGGCATTCTGATCGAAACGGCGCCCGACACGGATATCGAGCCGCTGGCCGTCGCCAAACTGCTCGCCAAGGTTGTCGAGGAGGAAACGCCGGAACTGGTGATCCTCGGCAAACAGGCCATCGACAATGACATGAACGCTACCGGCCAGATGCTGGCCGCGCTTCTTGGCTGGGGCCAGGCAACCTTTGCATCAGACCTTGAAGTGGCGGACGGCAAAGCACTCGTGACCCGTGAGGTCGACGGCGGGCTTCAGACGATCTGCGTCGCCCTGCCCGCGATTGTCACCACGGATCTGCGGCTGAACGAACCGCGTTATGCCTCGCTGCCCAACATCATGAAGGCCAAGAAAAAACCGCTGGTGGAGAAAACGATTGCGGATTACGGCGTTGACGAAACGCCGCGTCTGAAAGTCCTCGCAACCGAGGAACCAACAGGCCGCGACGCCGGGATCAAGGTCGGATCGGTGGACGAACTGGTCGAAAAACTCAAGGAACAGGGACTGGTGGCATGAGCGTTCTTCTTCTTACTGAAACTGTCGGAGATGCACTGGCACTGGATGCAACCGCCAAGGCCGCGACCGCAGCCGCCAAACTCGGCACTGTCACCGCACTGGTCTGCGGTGCGGCCGCCGCGGCGGATGCAGCGTCAAAAATTGAGGGCGTATCCAAAGTGCTGGTCTGCGAAGACGCGGGCGTAGCCAACGGACTTGCCGAAAACATTGCGCGTCTGATCGTGGACAACTCGAGCGGAGTTACCCACATTGTCGCGCCGGCCACAAACTCCGGCAAGAATATCCTGCCCCGGGTGGCCGCCCTTCTCGACGCGATGGTCGTTACCGATGTGATTGAAATTGTGTCTGATGACACGTTCAAGCGTCCGATTTACGCCGGCAACGCCATCCAAACCGTGCAATCAGTGGATACGGTCAAGGTGATGACCGTACGCACCGCCAGTTTCGAAGCCGCTGGTGATGGGTCAGCTGCGCCGGTGGAAAGCGTTTCGCTCGCTGAAACATCAGCCCTTACCAATCATGTTGAGGACAGAACCGTCGTCTCTGACCGACCGGAACTGACCTCAGCCAAGGTCGTCGTTTCAGGTGGACGCGGCGTCGGATCGGAGCGGGATTTCGCCCTGATCTCAACACTGGCTGACAAGCTTGGCGCAGCGGTCGGTGCCTCCCGCGCGGCGGTGGATTCCGGATACGCACCAAACGATCTTCAGGTCGGTCAGACCGGCAAGGTTGTGGCACCGGATCTTTACATCGCCGTCGGGATCTCCGGCGCGATCCAGCATCTCGCAGGGATGAAAGACAGTAAAATCATCGTTGCGATCAACAAGGATGAGGAAGCACCGATTTTCCAGGTGGCGGACTACGGTCTTGTAGCCGACCTCTTTGAGGCGGTTCCGGACATGGCCGGTAAGCTCTGATGACGGCTGAACTGATCGACGGCAAAGCCTTCGCCGCCGTCGTGCGTGAAAAGGTTCGGGACCGCGTGGCAACGCTGGCACCCCAGGCCGGGCAAACGCCCGGCCTCGCCGTGGTGCTTGTGGGCCACGATCCGGCATCCGAGGTTTATGTCCGCTCAAAGGGTCGACAGGCCCTGGAGGCGGGCATGAAGTCCTTTGAGTACCGCTTGCCCGAAAGCACGCAGGCCGGGGAGTTGCTCGACCTCATTGAACGCCTGAACACCGACACGCAGGTCCACGGCATTCTGGTACAGCTGCCACTGCCTTCGCATCTCGATGAGCGTAAAATCATCAACACGATCGCACCGCACAAGGACGTGGACGGCTTTCACATCTCCAATGTCGGCATGGTCGGCACCGGACAGGACGCGATTGTCCCCTGCACGCCTCTTGGCTGCATGATGATGCTGCGCACCCTGCACGACGACCTGCGCGGTAAAACGGCACTGGTTATTGGCCATTCCAATGTCGTGGGAAAACCCATGGCCCGAATGCTCCTGAATGCGGACTGTACGGTAATGGTCGCGCATAAATCATCGACCAACATCCCCGAACTTGCACGTCATGCGGATATCGTCGTTGTTGCCGCAGGCGTGCCTGGCCTTGTGCGGTCGGACTGGATCAAGCCAGGTGCCACAGTGATCGACGTCGGCATCAACCGCATCGCCGCTCCGGAAAAAGGCGAGGGCAAAACCCGTCTGGTGGGTGACGTTGATTTTGACGAGGTCCGTAAGGTTGCCGGTGCAATCACTCCGGTTCCCGGCGGCGTCGGACCGATGACCATTGCCTGTCTTCTGGCGAACACACTCAGCGCGTACTGCCATCAGCACGGGCTTGCCGATGAACCCCTTCCACTCGATGAACAGGATCCAAAATGAACCGTTTCTGCCTGACAGTCACCTGCCCGTCGCGACGCGGCATTGTGGCCGCGATTTCGACATACCTGGCCGAACACGCCTGCAACATCACCGACAGTGCGCAGTTCGATGACCAGGAGACCGGGCAATTTTTCATGCGGATCAGCTTCTCCCCGGAGGATGGTGCCTCACTGGAGGCCCTGCGGAAGGGTTTTGATAAGGTCGCCGGTCCGAGGGAAATGACCTGGGCGTTCCATGATGAGACTGAAAAGATGAAGGTCATCATCATGGTTTCGCGCTTCGGCCACTGTCTAAACGACCTGCTCTACCGGGTTAAGATCGGCGCATTGCCGATTGAAATCGTCGCCGTGATTTCCAATCACATGGACTACCAGAAGGTCGTGGTGAACGCTGACATCCCCTTCCATTGCATTCGCGTGACAAAAGAAAACAAACCCGAAGCCGAAGCTGCCATCATGAAGGTCGTCGAGGAAACGGATGCCCAGTTGATCGTTCTGGCGCGCTACATGCAGATCCTTTCCGACGATATGTGCCAGAAAATGTCCGGGCGCATCATCAACATTCACCACTCCTTCCTGCCGAGCTTCAAGGGCGCCAACCCCTACAAGCAGGCGTTTGAGCGTGGCGTAAAGCTGATCGGTGCGACCTCCCACTATGTGACGGCCGACCTCGACGAGGGGCCAATTATCGAACAGGACACGGTTCGGATTACGCATGCCCAGAGCGCATCCGATTACGTGAGCCTTGGCCGCGATGTTGAGGCCTCGGTCCTGGCGCGGGCCGTCCACGCGCATGCCCACCACCGTGCGTTCCTCAACGGCAACAAAACCGTTGTCTTCCCCGCGTCGCCGGGAAGTTTTTCGTCCGAACGCATGGGCTGAGGTACAAGGACAGTCCAAGGCAACGAAGGCCCAGGCGTCATGCCTGGGCCTTTTTTGTTACAGTTACCGCGGAAGAATGTGGAAGGGCGTCGACGTTATCACGAAACGGTCCGCGCTTATGGCCAATGACAATCAGAACAATAGACGCCCCGGGAAATGTCTGATGCCCCGGGCCGTCATGTAAGTTTGGCTCCTGCGGACTATTTACGCCCGCCGACAATTCTGTCGAGGATCAGGGCACAGAACAGAATTGCGAGACCCGCCAGAATGCCCTGCCCGGCCGCGGCGAACTGGAGCGCTTCAAGCACATCCTCACCGAGGCCCTTGGCGCCGATAAGCGAGGCAACGACAACCATGGCCAGTGAAAGAAGGATGGTCTGGTTGACGCCCGCCATGATGGTCTTGCGCGCCAACGGCAGATCCACGCGCCAGAGCAGGTAACGCGGCGTCGCTCCGAATGCCATCGCGGCCTCGCGAACGGTCGCCGGCACCTGCTGCAAACCCAGCACGGTGAAACGGATCACCGGAGGGCTGCCGAATATCATCGTAGCCACAACACCCACCGGCTTGCCTGACCCGATAAAGGCCACAACAGGAATGAGATACACAAAGGATGGCATGGACTGCATGAAGTCCAGAACGGGGCGCACCACCGCGAATACCCGCGGACGACGGGCGCAAAAGATCCCAAGCGGTATCCCAAGCGTAATGGAAATCAATGCAGCAGCGCCCAGAAGTGCGATGGTGGTCATCGCCTTCTCCCAGAAGTCCAGAACACCGAGATAGGCCAGCGCCGCTGCGGTAAAGATCGCCACCCGCGCACCACCCGACAGCCAGGCCAAAATGAAGAACACCAACGCCACAACAGGCCACGGCGTGCCAACCAGAACCACCTCAATCCAATCCAGCAGCGTCCGCATACCCAGAGTGAGACCGTCGAAGAATCCCCGACCGGTCGTTTTGGTCCAGTCAAACACCGCCTGCACGCCGTCGCCGACGATGATTTGCCAATTCGCATCCGTTGGAAATGCGTTCAGGGCGGGAAACGCGTCGGGGCGCGCGAATTTCATAGCCGAAAGGACTACCACGACCACACTGATCAGGGATGCCAGCGTGAGACGCTCCTTCGACCAGCCGCTGGCGACGCTACGGTCGGACCGCCAGCGGGCGAACTGTCCCTCGAGTGTCCAGTTGGCGAGCGCCGCCGATCCAAACCGGAACAGTAGCAGCAACAGAAGGCCAGCAAACAGGTAAGCCGCCCCGCCCGCGTCGGCGCTTCTCGCCGCTTCCTGCGCCCCGGCCAGAGCGGCTTCCAGGGACTCGGCTGCCCGTTCTAGATTTGCCAGCGATGCCGACCCGGACGCCTCGGCCGCCTCAATCTGCTGCCGACGCAAATCCAGGGTCTGGGCGATCTGCTCGGCCCGCTGTCGCGCTTCGCGGCCCAGATCCCCGAAAAGCCCCATGCCGACAAGAATGAATGCAAGCGTATCGAGGATCAGCGTTCCCAGAAACCACGACCACAGTCCACGCGCGCCGAACCATACCGGGCCAAGCAATGCCGCCGCCAAGTTTAAAGTGAACCGGTAACCGGGTGCCTGCATCATATGGCTGAAGACGCGCTGGTAATACTGCTGCGAACGACCGGTAAACTCGGCGATCAGGGCATTAAGACGTTCGGCCGTTTCTGGTTGGATCTTCGAAAGATCGACAAGCATCATAATCCCCTCCTCAGGCCTGGCTGTTCTGAATTGCACGAAGAAGCCCCGCGCGGTTAATTACCCCAACGGTGTTTTTGTCGTCCGCCACCGTGACGATGCCATGGCCATCAATGGCGAGATCCATCAACTCGTTGAGATCCATCTGAGGGTGCGCGACCCTCGCATCGCCGGGAACCGCGCCATGATGGGCCTCAAACTCATCCACCGGCTGCATGACCGAATGGGCAAAAATCATCTGCAGTTTGGATATTCCGGCCACAAAGTCCGACACATATTCGTCGGCTGGATTGAGGATGATCTCCTCCGGTGTTCCCACCTGTACAATGCGGCCATCCTTCATAATCGCGATGCGGTGGCCAATGCGAATAGCCTCGTCCAGATCATGGGTGATGAACATGGTGGTCTTGCCGAGCTTTCGGCTGAGATCCATAAACTGATCCTGCAACTGCTTGCGGATCAATGGATCGAGCGCCGAGAACGGCTCGTTCATCAGCAGGATGTCAGGGTCGGACGCAATGGCGCGGGCCAGTCCAACGCGCTGCTGCATTCCTCCGGACAACTCGTGGGCGTGTTTGTCTTCCCACCCGGTGAGGTCGACCAGTTCCAGAACACGGTCCGCCTCCTCCCAGCGGCGGGCCTTGCCGGTCCCACGAATTTCAAGAGGCATGGCCACGTTGTCCCGCACGGTACGGTGCGGCATCAGGCCAAAGTTCTGAAACACCATGGCAACACGGCGGTTTCGCAACTCGCGCAGGCCGGGATCGTCCAGCGCCATGACGTCTTCGCCATTGATGCGGATTTCACCGGCGGTGGGCTCGAGCAGGCGGTTCACGTGGCGTACCAGCGTCGATTTGCCTGATCCCGACAGACCCATGACACAAAACAGTTCCCCACGTTCAATCTGAAAGCTGGCATCAGCCACGCCCACCACACAGTTGAACTGCTCCAGCACCTCGGACTTGGTCAGGTGCTCCTCGTGGATTGCCTGAAGAGCCTGTTTTGCCCTCCCGCCAAAGATTTTCCAGACGCCACGCGCGTCAATCGCGATATCCCTTTCCATCCGACCCCCGTCCTGAAAGTGAAACCCCGGACCGACCTGGCCCGGGGACGTTGCGTTCAGTTCAGGCCCAGCCAGGCATCCACGGTTTCCGTGTTTTCATCCAGCCAGGCCGCAACGGCGGCATCCATGTCCTCGCCAAGAATAACGGTGTGGTAAGTCAGTTCGGACAGGTCCCCAGCATCCATGTCGATCCGGCGAAGAAACTCCGCTGCCGCCGGGTTCCGCTCCTCCAGGGATTTGGAATAGGCAACCTTCACGGTTTTGACCTGGTCGCCGGTCATGATTGAGGACTTGTTGAACCAGTCGGCATCCTGGTCCGGCTGAACCATATTATACTGGTTCGCATCAAACTCGGGCTCTTCGACAAAAGTCACATCATAAAGCGCGTGGACGTAATGCGGAGCATAGCAGTAGAACGCCACGCCCTCTTTCGCCTCAATCGCATCTTTCAGACGCGCATAGAAGACGGCTTCGTCCTCGGTGGTCGGCTCGAGAAAGGTCGCAATACCATAGTCGCGAACCTTCACGAGGTTTACGTTGGTTGAGGCCCATCCAGACGCGCCAACCCAAACTTCGCCCTTGCCGTCGCCATTGCCGTCAAAAAGATCCTGAGCCATTGGCGTAGCCAGATCAAAGACTGAAGCGATGCCATGCTCTTCAGTCATATAGCTCGGCATGCACAGACCCGTACCCCCCTCGTAGCTTCCTTCTGACAAAGCAACGGTGCCTTTTTCGTCCACGTATTCATTGGTGAACGAGGCCTGGTTCGGGAGCCAGACATCCGGATGCACATCAATATCGCCGCGCCCGCCATCCATGGCGGCAAAAATCACGGCGTTGGCCCCCGGCGCGTAATCGATCTCGCTGCCAAGGCGTGTTTCGATGACCTGACCGATAATCCGGCTCATGATCCGCGCACCCGGCCAACTGGGTTCGCCTACCATGACTTTTTCCTGGGCGTCCGCCGCTCCCGCGAGGGTGAGGACTGCAAGGCTTATCGAAAATGCGGTTTTTTTCATTGTATTTCTCTCCTGTTGGATGCGGGGCGCCTTCAGGCGCGGGCCCGTTTTCGTTGCGGGTCTATGAAGGGAATGTCGGTGACGCTGCCGCCGAGGCGTTTCATGCGGCCGTCCATCTGGCCAATATCCAGTCTGCGTCCGTTATCGGAGTGTTCGACACCGAGACGCACAATTGCAATTGAATGCCCAAGGCTGGGCGAGCGCGTGGCTGACGTGACGATGCCAACCTGCCGTTCGCCGTCGAGTACCGGGCTGCCGTGATGCGGCACGTCACTGCTTGCGAGCAGCATGCCTTTGAGCACGCGGCGCGGACTCTCCGAATTGCGCAGCAAAGCCTCCCGTCCGGTGAATGCAGGCTTGTTCAGGTCGACGGCAAACCCCAGTCCAGCTTCGAAAGCATCGATCCCCGGGGCGAACTCGGCCCCGGCGGCGGCCAGGCCGGCCTCAATACGGATGATCCCCAGCGCCTCGGTCCCCATGGGCGTAACGCCCAGATCCTCACCCGCCTCCATGGCCGCGTCCCAGATGGCCAGCGCATCGGCACGGGCGCAGAATATCTCGTAGCCAAGTTCGCCGGTATACCCGGACCGCGACAGCATGAAGGGCGCCCCCTCGCGGTCATTCAGCCGTCCAACTGTTACGCCAAACCATTTAAGCTGCTCAAGATCGGGCACATGCGGCTGTGTAAAAACAATCCGTTTCAACAGATCGCGCGACTTCGGCCCTTGTATGGCGAGGCTTGGCATTGCACTCCCGAGGGCATGAATACGCACCTGCAGGCCCATTTTTTCGGCAAGGCTTTCGAGAACACGTCCGCTCTCTTCGGCGCCACAGCACCAGCGGAACAGGTCGGGACCAAGACGAAACAGCGTTCCGTCATCGATCACCGTTCCCGCCTCGTCGCACATCAGCGTGTAGGACCCGCGCCAGACCGCCATTTTGCCGACATTGCGGGTGGTGGCCTGCTGAAGAAGCGCCTCCGCGTCCGGGCCAACTATATCGTACTTGCGCAGGCTGCTCATGTCCTGCACCGTCACCGCGTCCCGGCAGGCCCAGTACTCGCCCAGCGTTCCCGTAGCTGCGAAGTTCACCGGGACCCACAGATCCCGTGCCGGAGCAAAATGTCGTGTCATCGGTTCAAGCCGGTCCTGGAAGGCCGACGGTTGGCTGATCGACATGGGGGCGTCTTCCTTTTCACGCCAGGCGACAGCGCGCCGGATTGGGGTGTCGGGTCGGTAAATGCGGACATGTACATCCGTGGGGTTCCAGCCATTGATCGGATCGATGTCGTCCGGACAGGCGGTGGAAACACAGACCAGATCCTCCATCGCGCGCATGGTTACATGATCACCCGGCCGGGAATGGGATTCCTCGGTCATGATATGGTGGCTCCCTGGATCCACCCATGTATTCCAGAAGAAATTGATCGCGGGCCACGCCGACCGCCGCCTGACGCCATAAGGTGCCAGAACCCCGGAGATATTGTCGGAACAGTTCACATGCCCGGGAAAGCCACGATCCTCATAACCCCGCGCCGTGCAGGCCAGCCCTAATGTGTCATGCCGTCCACAGGTATCCTGAACCACATTCAGAAGAGGCCGCATCTCCGCGTCATAAAATTTGTCCAGCAGGCCTGGGCCGGGATACGCACGCCGCACCATCGAACGGGTGGCCGTACTGTCGATCATCCATTCCTGACCGGCTTCCAGCCCATCACTGCGAAACGCCGTGAAATCCGAGCACTGCTGCCCGTCGATGTCGATGATTTGAAGGTATTCGCCCTCACGTACCCGGTAGGCCGTTGCCGTGCCGCGTGTCACGGTAAATTCTTCCCGAACATCGCCAAGGGCCGGCGGCAGTATACGCCCTGAATTTGCGGCGGGCTGATGGGTCACGTGGACCTGCGTCTCGTGGCTTCCACTGACCAGCTCATGAATTGAGGATGGATGGAAAACCCAAACCGTAACCGAACCCGTCGCACGCAAAACAATCGGTTCTTCCGAGTGGTTTATTCTTGCAATAGCGACACCGGTGGTTCTTCCACCCCGTGCATTCAGCCATCCCAGTATTTCCCCACAATCGCAACGCGACGTGTCCAGGTTGCCGTTGGGGGTCAGAGCCAGCGACGCAAAACCTGGCACGCCCTGAGCATCAAAACCCGCAATTTCCGCAAAATCGCCCTCCACCGTCAGGGAAAGGAGATCGCCGGTTGCGAGATCAAACCGCCGTCCCGCGCGGGGCGACAACACGTGCACCTTCGCGCCGGTAAGTTTCGGAAACCCTGGGAACGCCCTCCCCGGGCAGGAAAATCCCACGTTCTCGAACTCACGCAGGATCGCATACTGAGCCATCAGAAAATTCCGATTCTAGCTATGTAACCAGTTACATGGTCATTGTAACTGGTTACATGCGTCAAGATGCTTTATAGATATTTTGGCACGCAGTTCAGTTTTGACGCCGGACTGAACAGAATTCGAAGGGAGCCGATGCAAAAGAGAGCAGGTAAAAAACGCGCCAATCTCCGTGATGTGGCATCGAAGGCCGGTGTTTCCGTCGCCACGGTCAGTCGGGTCATGAACAATCCAGACAGTGTGGCCCCCGACACACGCGAAAGGGTCGAAACCGCCATGCGCGCGCTGCACTGGACCCCGAGTGCGGCCGCACGCGCGATCAATTCCGGCCGAACCCGTTTTGTCGGCGCCCTCGTTCCGACACTGGACAGCGACATCTTCGCGCGCGTTTTGGCTGAAATGGAATCCCGCCTCGCGCTGCATCGTCTCTCACTCGTGGTTGCAACAACCGGGGGCGATGCGGATATCGAGGCACAAAAAGCCCAGGCCCTGCTCGACATTGGGGCCGAAGGCCTCCTCGTTTCCGGTGCCGCCCATTCGCCTGAATTCCGTGCCCTGCTGGAACGCACCCGTCTGCCCGCCGTTGCAACCTCCTGGTACGATCCGGATTTCCTACTGCCAACGGTCGGCTATGACAACCGGGCCGCCGCAAACCTTGCCCTTGGCCATCTGGCCGATCTCCGCCACACCAGGATCGCGGTGCTGCACGGACCGGTGGAAAACAACGACAGGACCGAAGCCCGCCTCAGCGCGCTTAGGGAGAGTGACGTTGAACTGTCATTCCATCAAACGGCGCTCTCGGTCGCCGGCGGCCGGGACGCCACGCGCGAGGTCATACGCGCCACACCTCAGCCCTCCGCACTCCTGTGCCTGTCCGATGTACTCGCCGCCGGGGCGATCTACGAATGCCACCACGCAGGAATCAAAGTGCCGCAGGACATGTCAATCATCGGCACCGATGACCTGCCCGGCTCATCCCAACTCCACCCGGCCCTTACAACCGTCCACCTCCCCGTCGGCCGAATGGGCCGCATCGCCGCCGACGCCATCGCCAACTGGGTCGAAGCACACCAGCGCCCGGCAGACCGCCTTCTGGATATTGAACTCATGGTGCGGGAAACGACTGCACCGCCTGTGGGGTGATGTATAGGCGGTGGTGTTGGGGGCGTTCGCCGTATGGACAAACCGGCACAACCAGTAGAGAACGCCGCATTCGCTGCACCGGCAACCCTATGCTGTTGCAATCATATGGGAAATGGCGGAGGGAACGGGACCGGGGTCGAACCTTCTCTTGTGGATGCCGCCCTCATTTGCAAGGAATTTCTGAACATTAGACATGTGATCGAGTGCGGACTCTTGTCAGGCCTGTTAGTGCGGCCCGATAGATGCCGCTGGCCGGGATGGTGATGCGCGGACCGGGGCCAAATCTCCAACAGCGAGCTCGAAGCTCTGAGAAGGTTCCTGGTTTGCCCAACCCGGATCATGTCGATCATTTGCCCATTCGGATCATGCCTTCCTCACAACTCTGCGTTCCGTTCCTGCCGACGCGCCCGATCAGGCGGTGGCCATCACCGGATCGCGATAGTCCTCGCCGCGCGTCAGCATCGCCCAAATGCCGCGCGCCATCTTGTTGGCCAGCGCGAAGGCTGCGACCATCGGTGGCTTGCGTTCCAGCATGCGCTCAAGCCAGGGATTTTGCGGTGCGCCACGGCGCAGCGCCCAGCGGACCACCGCCATCGCGCCGGTGACAAGCAGTCGCCGGATGTCCCGCTGCCCCATCTTCGATGTTTTCCCCAGCCTCTGTTTTCCGCCAGAAGAATGTTGCCGCGGCACCAACCCGAGCCAAGCTGCAAAATCGCGGCCACGCCGGAACTGGTCCATCGGCGGCGCGAAGGTTTCGACTGCGAGCGCAGTGATCGGTCCGACACCCGGCATGGTCTGTAACTGCCGGGGCATGGCGGCCGCCCTGGACGCGGCGGCGAGCTTTGCCGAGACTGCGGTAAGGCGGGACGTCAACAGTTCGATCTGCTCCAGAACCATGCGGCAGATGTCTCGCGCCAGGTCAGGCAGGCCCGAACCAGGATCCTCGACCACCTTCGCCAGCCGCGGGATATATCCGACCCCTTCCGGCGCCACATGCCCGAATTCATAGAGGTGCGCGCGAAGGGCGTTGATCGCTTCGGTCCGCTGCTTCACGATCTGCTCGCGGGCGCGAAACGCCACCGCCCGGGCCTGTTGGGCTTCGGTCTTGGGTTCGACGAACCGCATGGTCGGACGCATCGCTGCCTCAACGATTGCTTCCGCGTCGGCGGCGTCGTTTTTCTGGCGCTTGATGAACGGTTTGACGTAATGCGGCGCAATGAGCCGGACGCTGTGCCCGTAGGCGGACAATTCCCGCGCCCAATGGTGCGCGCTGGGACACGCCTCCATCGCCACGTCGCATGCGGGATGGTCCGTCATGAATCGCGCAAACTGCAGTCGCGACAGCTTCTTGCGGAAAACAACCACCCCATCCGCTGCCGCCCCGTGCAGCTGGAACACGTTCTTTGCCAGATCGACCCCGATAATGCTAACTTCTTCCATGGATGCCCTCTCCTTCAGCTTGTGCTTCGACACCACGAGTATGGCACATCGCGATGCCGTCAGGGTGAGAGCGGCATCCACCCCATCTC
>NZ_JBNAFV010000030.1:0-19359 GCF_049800875.1 Amaricoccus tamworthensis
TGATCAGCCCCACCCAAGTGGTCCAGTTTGATTGTTAGTGCATGATTGGCCTCTGGTCCATCGGGACGACGGTTTCCGGCGCCGGCGGGCGGTAGCCCAGAGCACTATGCGGTCGTTTGGTGTTGTAGTGTTTCCTCCATTGTTCGATCAGGATTTGAGCCTCGCGCAGGCTGTAGAAGACCTCACCGTTTAGAAACTCGTCGCGGAACCGGGCGTTGAAGCTTTCGCAGTATCCGTTCTCCCAGGGGCTGCCCGGCTGGATGTAGGCGGTCTTGGCGCCAACGGCTTTAATCCAGTCCTGAACCGCCTGAGCAATGAACTCTGGGCCGTTGTCAGAGCGGATATAGGAAGGCACACCGCGCAGGATGAACAGGTCGCTCAAGGCGTCGATCACATCGCCAGAGTTCAGCTTGCGCTTTACCCTGATTGCCAGACATTCCCGGCTGTGTTCGTCGAGGATGTTCAAAGTGCGGAACACCTTCCCATCGTCGGTTCGATGATGCACGAAGTCATAAGACCAGACGTGATTGCGATGCTCGGGCCGGAGCCGAACGCATGATCCATCATTCAGCCAGAGCCGCCCTTTCGTCGGTTGTTTCATTGGCACTTTCAGCCCCTCACGTCGCCACAGACGCTCCACACGCTTGTCGTTGATTTGCCAGCCTCCATCTCTCAGCAATGCCGCGATCCGGCGGTAACCGTATCGGCCATACTGACGTGCCAGCTCAATCATATCCGCGGCCAGTTTCTCTTCATCGGCTCGGCCCCGAGGCAACTTTCGTTGTGTAGATCGGTGTTGCTTCAGCACACGACAGGCTCGACGTTCAGAAATCCGGAACTGGCTTCGCACGTGATCGATACAAGTCCGGCGACGCGCGGGGCTTAGAAGTAATGGGATGGTCCGCCCTTTCGGGAGAGCGACTGTTCAGGTCATCCTCCCTATAGATCAAAAAAAGAGGAAAGGATCATGTCAGAGTTTGCAGTCGTCGGGATCGATCTCGGCAAGAATGTTTTTCACGTCGTGGCGATGGACGTCCAAGGGCACATCGTAAAGCGCAGGAAGTACACCAGACCACAACTGTTCGCGCTGTTTCGGTCCCTGCCACCGTGTTTGGTCGGAATGGAGGCTTGTGCCAGCGCCCACTATATCGCGCGTACTCTAACAGAGTTGGGCCATGATGCGCGTTTGATGCCGGCCCAATATGTGAAGCCATATCTCAGAACTCAGAAGAACGACTTTCTTGATGCCGAAGCAATCTGCGAGGCGGTCCAAAGACCGACAATGCGGTTCGTTCCGATCAAGACACGAGAACAGCTAGAATTACAGGCTGTTCATCGCGTTCGGGACCGTCTGGTAGGCCGTCGCACTGCTGTCAGCAATCAAATCCGAGGGCTTTTGGTTGAACATGGGATTACCATGCGCCAAGGGCGTGGCGGATTGCGAGGTGTGGTTCAGAACCTTCTTGAAGAAGAGAACACAACCGTGTCGCCAGCCATGCGAACCCTAATCTCGGGTCTCTGGGCAGAATGGCAGTCAACAGATGCTGCCGTTCGGACCCTCACCCAAGAACTCGAGGCTCTTGCCAAGAAAGATCCGGCCTGCCAACGCCTGATGACAGTACCAGGTGTCGGACCGTTGGTCGCGACAGCAACGATTGCGGCCGTCGCAGACGGATCAGCCTTTGGAAGAGGGCGGGACTTTGCAACATGGCTCGGGTTGGTGCCAAGGCAAATGTCGACCGGCGGCAGGACCAGATTGGGCGGCATCACAAAGCGCGGGAATACATATCTCCGCCGAATGTTCATCCATGGCGCCCGGAGCTTCAAAATGAACGGGAACCGTTCGACGCACCGGATTGGAACATGGCTTAATGACCTTGAACAGCGAACCCACAAGAATATCGCCACCGTGGCTTTGGCAAACAAACTGGCGCGAATTGCCTGGTCAGTATTGGCCAATGAAACGGAATACAGATCGCTTCCGGCTTAATCGTAAGCCTGAAGCCCAAGAATGATGTGCGATGTGAGAGGAGATGGCGCTGCAACGATCCGCCACGCATAGATGCTGAAGAGGGAAACTGGCCAGTTCTGGCCGAGCTAGTATCAAGCAATATGCGGCAGCGGATACCCATCAAGGCCCGGAGCTGAGTGCTCCACACAGAGGCCGGATACATTGACGCAACAGTTCAGCGCATCGAAATCTGAGATTGCATATCGCGGGCGGACCATACATTTCCCTTCGCAGCTTCCGCCAAGATCAACTTGTCCAGAGTGAGGTCGGACACAGCCTTTCTCAGCCGTTCGTTCTCCTTCTGAAGGCGTTTTAGTTCCCTAAGTTGGTCGGTTCCCATCCCACCATATTGCTTGCGCCAGCGATAATAGGTCTGTTCGGTTATGCGAACCTCACGGATAGCATCAACCCGCGCCATTCCTTGCCCGACAAGCACCTCAACCTGCCGTAACTTCGTGACAATTTCCTCGGGCTTGTGTCGCTTATTTCCCATCGTGAATCCTCCGTTTTCTAAACATAGCGGCGGACCACTTCAGTGGGGGAGGATCACCCTCACTAAGGGGCAAGCAGCCTACATGGAATACCATCGAACCAATATCTTCCGCAGAGGCTAATGCTATACTTTTAAACTCAACAATTTCGGCAACATCCTTCCATCCTAACACTAAGCCCGTTTTTTTGGGTTCCGAACGAATAGCGCCTTTGGGAGCAACCATCATTTTCTGAAAAAACTCCAAGCTACCGAAGCGTTTTCACTCTCGAAATTTCTCCGGCACCGGAAGGCCGCTTAAATCATTGTTTTAAAACACATTTTATTCAACGGCATTTCGACGGAAAAACACCCGCCCCAGAGCGTGTCACGCAGCACCAACTAGCAACTTGTAAGTAACTGATTTTTAATCCGTTTACTCCGGTTTGCAAATCCGTGTACACTGGTTCGATTCCGGTACTCGCCTCCAATTCATCAGCCCCCAAGTGCCAAGACGCAACTACCTCGTTGCTTAGCTATGTTCGGCGCTAGAGCACCGCTCCCTTCTAACATGAACAGCATTTTGCATAGTGCCGTATGAACCGGACTTGTCAGTTCAGTTGCTCGGTCAGTCTGCTGTGATAGCGAAACGCGGACCGAAGACAGCCCGACTTAGTCACCCACAGCCACTTTCATGCGCGCATAATTGCAAAAACAGCGCTTTGCATATTCCAGTTTGCGAACCGTATCAGCTCTGTAACCAACAGCGACATCGCAATCCTCGCGCGCGGCGCCGGCCATTTGATACGCCGAACCATTTCGACCGGAGCCAGAGAGCCGTGAATAGGTCTGCGTTGCCTCTTGCAGGCGCGTTGCAAGATCTTGCTGAAGAGCGCCACCAACAGACTCAGTGGTCAATCCAACATCGCGCCAACTGCGGCAGGCACCCATGATGTCATCCAGAGAAACCGATACCCTGCGGTTGCGTAGCTCTGGTCCGGCGACACTTACCAACAGTTCATTTTTGCCACGGCTGGCCACAGTGCCAATTCGACTGGCTGGAACACCAGCAGCAATCAACGCATTTCGAACGGCTTCGGCCCGACGCAGGCCAAGGGATTGATTATACCCCGCCCCCCCGACTGCATCCGTATGTCCGATCAGAACTGTTTGCTTGTAGCTGCCGCTGGACTTCAACTGGAGCGCAATAGATTGGACCTGCTCCAGCGCTTCGCCACTTAACACACTAGAATCAAAACTAAAATTCACCTCCCCAAGTGCCTGAGACCAGGTCACTCCGGCCGAGAACAGAAAAATTACTGAGCTCACAACAGCAAGAAATCTCATGGTTTCAAAATCCATCTCAAGTAAGATAACGCTCAGAAAAGCCCACTCATCTTCGTCGTTTTGCCGTCAAATGGCAACTACGCACTCAAGGATAGTCTCCCCTCTTTGTTTCAGTGCTAGCTCTTTGTTTCAAAATCCGATAGTTTGGGCAGAAGATACCAATACTATTTTGAGGTGTATCGTGCGAATTTCATTGTTTTTTCACGGCGTTGTCGCCGGCCTTTCAATTTCGACTGCAGCTATGGCACTCAGCGTGTCTGATGCTATTACCTATGTGCTTGAAAGCAATCCGGACATTCAGGCTGCTGAGTTCAACAAACAGGCGGTTGAGTTCGAATTGGAACGCGCCCGCGCCTTTCGCGCCCCCAAGTTCTCGTTGGATGGTTGGACCGGGACCAGCCGTGACATCGGAGAAACGACCAATGGCACCGGTGGTTATATTCAGGGATACGAGCTTTCGGCCTCGATTTCGCAACGTTTGTTTGACGGGTATTGGACACGATCAGAAATCGAACGGCAGGCATATCGGGTCGATGCAGCCGCGTTGCGTGTTCTTGAAAGATCCGAGTTTCTCGCACTCGAGGCTGTGCGCGTTTTTGCCGACGTAAGACGAATGCGTGCGCAGGTGTCTTTGGCGCGTTCAAACATCGCCTATCACCGCACCGCAGTGTCTCGTCTGCAAAAGGCGTTTGACAATGGGGTCGTCGGCCCCAGCGATTTGCTGCAGGCAGAAGAGCGTCTGCTGGTAGCGCAGGATATTTTGCTCCAGTTCGAACTGGATCAAGCGGATACCGAGGCGATGTTCCTGGAGGTCGTAGGTATTGCCCCCCAGTCCCTGTCGCCTGTTCGATCCATAGCAGCCTCGGTACCTGGTTCACTGGATCTGGCGCTGGCAACGGCGCGGCGGCACAATCCAACCATCAAGTTCTCACAAGCTGATGTTGGCGCTGCCGACGCGATGGCGCGGCGTGCCAAACACAACCTGTTTCCCAGCCTGGATCTGGTATTGGAGGGACGGTACGGTGATGATCTCAACGGCATAGATGGTCGCGTCAATGATGTGTCTCTCGGCATACGGCTTACATACGAGCTACAGGGCGGTGCCCAACGGGCCCAGCGCGAGGAACAAGCACGGCGCGTCCACGAAAGCCGGGCACGGCTGTTGTCACAAACCCGGTTGGTTGAACGTGAAATGCGTCACAGCTGGAACTCTATGGTACAGATCCACCGCCGCGTAGGCCTATTGGAAAACCAGGTCTCAGAACTGCAAGAGCTACGTGACACTTACGAAAAAGAGTTCATTGTTGGCGCCCGTTCGCTTTTGGATGTTCTCAACACCCAGAACGCACTGGTGCGGGCACAGGCCGAACTGATCAATGCCCGTTCTCTAAGCGTTTACGTAGAATATCGCGTGCTGGCAGCGTCAGGTACGTTGTTGTCTTCGCTCGGCATTGAGCCCCCGGAAGATGCAAAACCCTATGCCCGTGACCAAGCCGGAGCGCCACCGGTTAGCTCTGCCGAACCCAATCAGCATTTTGACGCCAAGTCCTTTAGCAATTGGCGACGAAATGTATCAAAAAAAAAATAGGCCAAAGCCGGTATAGGAGACCGCTGCAATTTCCCTGACTGACGACACAGCGCCAGAATTTCGAAGCAAACTTGCGGTTTCGCCAAGCCGTCGGGTGGTACAGGCAGAGTCCTCTAAGGTCGCGGATTGGCAAATCGAAGACCGCCCTCTTGATCCTCTAGCTGCCTCGCTGGCAGAAGCCATGCGGCGCATGGGGCGGGATATTGACGAGAGCACCCTGCGTTCTGGGTTACCGCTGCCAACCGGCGGGAAGATGACCCCCGAATTGGCCATACGCGCGGCAGCAGGGCAAGAGTTCAGGGCCATGCTGACCCGTCAGGGCCGCCTGAAGGATTTGCCTGTTTCAGTCCTGCCTGCGGTTCTGTTCTTGTCAGGCCGCGACGCCTGTGTGCTGATTTCCCACTCTTCTACCGGTGACGTCGAGGTCTTGCGACCATCTCAGGGTCCTCTTCCTGTGACGCTGCCTGCAGATCAAATAGAGGCAGATTACTCGGGCCATGCGCTGGTTCTGCAGGGACCTTCCCAGACGGCACATGTTGGCGATGCCAGCGCCAATGTACCCAGACGCTGGTTCTGGGGTACTGTCTTTCGAAACTGGCCAGACTATATGCAGGTCATTCTTGCCTCGGCTGTTGTGAACGCGCTGGCGCTGGTCGTGCCGATGTTCACAATGAACGTGTATGATCGCGTGTTTCCGAATGCCGCCATCACAACGCTATGGTCGCTGGTCGCCGGCGTTGCAATAGCACTGCTACTGGATGCGGGACTAAAGGGGCTACGGGCTGGCATCGTGGATAAGGTGGGCCGACGTGTTGATCTGGTGGTTTCATCGCTTTTGTTTCAGCAGATCGCTGGGCTAAAGCTGGAAAATCTGGATCGTTCATCCGGCGCGCTCATGAATTCGCTCAAAGATTACGAGCAGGTCCGCGATTTCTTTGGCTCACAGACTGTGGCCTCGATGACCGATCTGGTTTTCAGCGTGCTGTTCGTAGCGGTGATTGCCTATATCGGCGGTCCTCTCGCCCTGCCCCCAGCAGTAGCCCTTTTGGTGACGCTCTGTGTGGGGATTGGAGTTTTGATCCCGCTGCGCCGCGCCAGTAACGATGCACGCCAGACCAGCGGTAACAAGAACGCGGTTGTCGTCGAAGCAGTAACAGATCTTGAAACGCTCAAGGCCGTTGCTGGTCAGGGGCGGATGCAGCACCGCTGGGAAACCCAGGTCGCGGCCAGTGCGACGGCCCAGGAACGCAGCCGTTGGCTTGCGACTTTTGCAACCACGGTGACATCGCTGCTGCAGCAGATGTCGTCGATCGGGATTGTCATTATCGGGGTCTACATGGCCCTGAACGGGCAGCTTACCATGGGGGCCGTGATTGCCTCGGTTATCCTGTCCGGGCGGGCCATGGCCCCGATGGCCGCTTTGTCCGGTCTGTTCCTACGAGGCAGCTATGCCCTGTCGACCCTGCGCAACCTTGACCAGCTGATGGCTCTTGGGTCTGATTCCAGCCGGACGAAACACAGGCTAAACGCCCAGATCCATGACGGCGAGATCAACTTAGACCAAGCCGGGCTTAGATACCCCGGCGCCGAGGTTGACGCGATGGAGGTGTCTGACCTTACGGTGCAGCCAAAAGAATGCATTGGCATTGTTGGCCCGGTTGGTGCGGGCAAAACGAGCTTGGTGCGGCTGCTGGCCGGATTGTATGAACCGACCTCGGGCATGGTGCGTCTGGATGGCATCAACATGAAACAGCTCAGCACGGCCCAATTGCGCAGCGCCGTGCAGCTGGTGCCACAAGAGGCGGTGCTGTTTTCCGGCTCACTGGCCGAAAACATTGCGTTTGGATTGTCCGATGCCCGCGATGTCGAAATCTTGCGAGCCGCCAAATTGGCCGGGGTAGACCAAATCGCGATGGCCCATCCCCAGGGCTATGGCATGCAGATCACAGAACGAGGGCGCAATCTGTCAGGCGGTCAGCGCCAGATGGTCGCCCTGGCGCGTGCCCTGCTGCAAAACCCCAAAGTACTGATACTGGATGAGCCCACCTCATCTATGGATCAGGCCAACGAAGCCAGGTTTGTAAAGCGCTTGTCCTATCTGCTTGCCCATCGGCCGATGACTTTGATTATTTCGACACACCGGAGAAGCCTGCTCAGCCTGACTACAAGATTGCTAGTGCTGGATCAGGGGAAAATCCTGCATGACGGCCCCAGAGATCAAGTTCTTACTGCATTGAAAACTCCCACAGAGGAGAAAGCCACTTGAGCCGACAGGATTGGGAGCTGCGGGATTTTGCCCAAGGCGCAGAGGCAGCCCGTCTTGGCAGCGCGCATCGCGCACTGACCTTTGCGCTGGTTCTGGTGATTACTTTGGCTGGTCTTGGCCTTGCATGGGCTGCCTGGGCAACATTGGAAGAGGTTGCACGCGCACAGGGCCGCGTTGTCCCTTCGGGACGCGCACGCACCGTCGAAAGCTTGGAAGGTGGTGTGGTGCGAGAAATCCATGTGGCCGAGGGTGACGAGGTGGTGCGTGGGGATGTTTTGGTCCGGATCGACGACACCTCGGCCTCGACCAATTTGGGCGAGCTGGTTGCACAGCACGAAGCCTTGTTGGTCCGCACATTGCGGCTTGAAACCGAAGCAGCAGGGATTGAAACACTCGACTTTTCTAGCTCAGCGGTTGCAGAAGACGCACCAATTGCGCTGCGGGAAAAAGCATTGTTCGATAACCGCCTGGCATCGTATATCGGGCAGCGGGCCGTGTTAGAGGCCCAGATAGACCAGGCGCGGCAAGAAGTCTCGAAGCTAGGGGCCGCAATGCTGCGGATCGACGAGAGCCTTGCCCTGTTAAGCGAGGAAATCGACCTCAAGACTGCATCAGGGGTGATCCCGCGCACCCAAATACTGCCGCTAGAGCGCGAACGTTCGGCCAAGCGGCAAGAACGTGACAATCAGGAAAGCCTGCAGGGGCAGGCACGTGCGGCGCTGCGCGAGTCTGAGGCGCGCTTGCGCGAGCTGGAACTCAAACGGCAGGCCGAAATCAGCGCCGAACGAGCCGAGACCCAGAGTAAGCTGGAAGTGATTGAGGAGACGATGAAACGGGCCACAAGTGCTGTGAACCGTGCCAGTCTGCGTGCGCCGGTAAACGGGCTGGTGACACAATTGAACGTCAATACAATTGATGAGGTGGTCAAACCCGGCGAAGAGGTTCTGCGCATTGTCCCGCTTGAAGACAGCTTGCAGGTAGAGGCTCGTGTCCGACCCGAAGACATTGCGTTCATTCGCCCAGGCCTGTCAGCCAAGGTCAAACTGACGTCGTTTGATTTTACAATCTACGGTGCGCTGGAGGGAGAAGTCACCCGTATCGGTGCCGATGCCAAGACCGATGAAGCAACAGGGGAAATCTATTTCCCGATTGTTGTGGAAACCGCAAGCACAGAGCTGCGCCGAGGTGACGAACGTCACGAAATACGCCCCGGCATGGTGGCCACCGTCGATATCCTGACGGGCGAGCGCACCGTTCTTGACTACATTCTTAAGCCACTGCGTAAAGCGCGTGCCGAGGCTCTTCGCGAACGCTGATCAGATGATCGCCGTGGCCTCTCCTGACGCCGCTTCAAAAATCACCTCGACCTGGGATGGAATGCCACCGCCGTCGGACACGCTCGCATATTGCGTACCACTAACCGACAGGTTTCCGAAGCCGTCAAAACTGATATCGGCTTGGGTTATGATACCCAGAGCTGTCAGGTCGATTTGATCGACGCCAAGCCCACCGGTTTCCTGATAGTCGGTGATCTGATCAATGCCTCCGGTTCCCAGAACAAAGATGTCATTTCCCCAGCCTCCGGTCAGGATGTCATTCCCCAAACCGCCATCCAGCACATCGGCGCCCAATCCGCCTTGTAGGGTGTCCTGCCCTTGTCCACCAACAGCCCAGTCCGCGCCGCTGCCAAGGTCGACAGAATATCCTGCACTTGAGGTTGACAGGTCAACAAAATCATTCCCTCCCAGCAGCGAAAAGCCCTCTATCTCGCTGTAGTCGCTGCCTGAAGCGTCATACACCACCGCATCGTTGCCTGCAGTTCCCTTGGCGATGTCCGATCCGCCAGGGGCGCCAGTCACGTCATCCATCAAATCATGGGTGCCGCCAGACGGCCCGATCACTGTGGACCCTGTTGCTTCCATTTGCAGCGTATCAATATCCAGATTTGCCGTGGTGGCCGTAGACAAGCCTCCACTGTCGACCACTTCATAGGACAGAACAGGTGTGCCGACATAGCCATCCGGCACGGTAATCTGCACCGAGTTTGCAGTCACGATGAGCGATACGTCTGGATCCGCTGTTGAAATGTTTTGAATTCCCAAAGGCAGGTCGGTGTCACTGGAGTTGGCCAAGAGTTCTGTAAACGTGACCGTAGACACCGGATCTGCGGTTGAGAATGTGACCGGCCCGGTCACATCTGGCGAACCATCTTCGACAACCGTTACCGAGAAAGCGACCGGCGTTTCTGCGCCGTGATTTGTCTCAGCTGTCACAGTTCCGGTGATATCCCCTGCAAAGCTGCCGGGGACGGTCAAGGTCAGGGCCGCAACAGTCGCCGCAAAACCTGCAGGGTCCATTGCCCCACGGGTTAGCGTCAGGGTTTGACGATCCGTCGACAACACCCCGGAACTGGCGCTGCTCCCTTCGGGTAGTGCGGCATCAAAACTGACCACAACCTGTTCTAGCCATTCATAGTCTTCGGCTGCCGAATGGGTCAGATCCGCATTGATCCCCATATCAATAACCACCGGGTTGCCGTCTTGCGTCCCACCTACCGGTGTTACGCTAACCGCCAGGTCAAGTTCACCATCGATATCAATCGTGAAACTGCCCCCATCGCTGCCGCCTTCGTTTGTAACTGCCGTTACAAAACCAGCAATCGAGGTCCCATTGGTGGCCGCATGAGCTGGGAATGTAATTTGTAAGGCAGCAAACTCGGCCTCGGTGCCGCTAAAGCTGAGTGTGCCGCCACTGGCAAAGACAAAACTGCCCCCATAGAACCCAAAGGTGCCAGCTGGGACACCGGTCAGCGTGTAGGTCACGGTGGCAATTTCGGAGCCGTCGACATCTGTAACGTCCACGGTCACATCATCAGATGGATGATACACCAACAAGGAATCTGCTTCAGTCAAAACCACCGAAGCATCGTTGATTGCAAAATCAAGATCCGGTGACACCGCGATGTCAAAATCCACCAATACGGCATCGGAATCTTCCGTATCGGTAAACAGGGGGGAGCTATCCGTAGTCGTGGCGACAACCGAAAATGAAACATCCCCTGCAAAATCCAGTGGAGGGACAAAAGTCACTGTGCCATCCGGCACAAACGGATTGGTTCCGCTACCACCTGCGTCAGCAACAGCTGGAATCTCAACAACGCCACCTGTCACTGTCAGAGGCACGCCATCCAGCAGGATCTGCCCACCAAGCGGCACCCCCGTAAGCTGAAGTGAAATCACTTCGTGAAAGTCCGGAGTATCCGCTGAAATTGTCAGCGTATATGGCGTTGGCTGATCCTCGACCCCATCTGTTGGAGAAACCGAAGCCGTCACCGTCGGCTCGTCCGCATCCGGGCGAACCTGGATCAGGATGTCCTGTTGACCAGAGGCTTCGTCCGAGTTTGCAATTTCGAGCGTATTCAAGGTAATGGTGATCGGAATTTGAGCAGGAATATCGGCATCGAGCGGGTCTGGCGTGCGCGCGTGCTCATCTTTTAGTTTAAACTCAACCTTGTCCAGGTCTTCGGCACGGATCGAATAGGTGCCGTCACCATTGTTGATCAAAGAGGCACCGCCGGTGGCACGTATTTCCAGATAATCTGGGATAGTTCCTATTGTGGCAGATACGGCTTCGGAGCCGTCCTGATCTGGTGGCATCGCCTGTAGCGCATCCCATAGGGTGAACCACTGATCCTCGATGATAGTTATCACCGGCAGGTTCGGATCAGACACATCAATAAACGGATTGCCGGTTTCGGGATCTACATTCGAAGTATCCGGAATGAATACAGGCTCATCAGCCACCGGGATCACATCTACAGTACGTGTTTCCGTCCGCGACAACGTACTGCCATCAATATCTTCAGCGGTTGCCGTTACCGTGATGCTCATCGGGCCCGAGTAATGCTCGGCTGCCATGATGCTGAGATCCGCCAGTTGTGCAGGTGTCACGGTAAAAGAAGCGTCTCCGGTTACTGGATCCAAGGCGTCTGGGGGCAATTCCACGCCACTTACAAACAGACGCCCTCCTTCTCCCAGGGTAATGCTGACATTGCCAACCAGACGTTCACCGCCATCCGGTCCAGTGACCGAAATATTAGGAAGATATTCGGTATCTTCGTCAAAGGATCTGCTGCCGCCAAACACCATGTCCGGACCATCAACGACAGGGTTGATAACAAAGCTAAAATTGCCATTGGCAGTCGACGTCGTTCCGCAGGTGATATTGTTCAGAACCAGCCGGTAATCCAACCCAGACAGATTGTCATAGGGATCATCCGGCCCAAAAGTTTCATTGGGATCGAACGGGTTTACCGGGCTCGATTCATGCTCGGGCGGCGTATACAAAAGCGCGCCTTCAGATTGCAGGGAACCGGGCGCTGGGTTGCCAATCAACTTGGCCAGGTCAATGGCATATCCCCCCGAAATCGGGTCATAAACCACTGCCCCTGGCACGTCGCTTGTCAGGCTCGCGCCCGGCGGCAAATCTATCAGAATGCCAAGATCCCCCGTGATCCCCAGGGGCAGATTGATCAGGTCAGAAATGTCATCGAACTGTGGGTTACCACCAGGATCAAGTGCCAGATGCAGCTCAATCTGGGTATCCTCATCTCCTGAGCCAACCAATGACAGGCTTGGTGGCAACAGCTCTTCTGGTGGGCAAGGGTCGATGCCCCCACCAGTCTCGGGCAGAACCACGACAGTAAAGTCGTCCTCAGCTGTCGCGAACCCGGGGTTGCTTCTGATTGCGTTCAGGAACTGATCAAGGTCAAGCTCTCCGGTTCCAGGGTCGGTTGCCGCAGCCCGAGCCGCAGCCAATGCAGCGGGATCCGCGTCATTTTCCATGACAATTGCGGTCAATGTCAGATCGTAATAGGTGACTTCATCCACGTTTTCAGGAATGAAGGCCAGCGTATCCAGCTGCCCTTCCATCACCAGATAGGTTTCACCGCTGCTGTCGACCGGAGTACCGCCTTCGAACCCTACTCCACTGGGAATGCCTGAGATCAAATAATATAGGGTTTCCGAGCCATCAAAGGGCGTACCACCGCCGACAAAGATCTCGGACATCTCGCCCGTAATCGGATCGGCGGCCTGAAAAACATCCGCGCCTGGTACACCATTCTCTTGATCCAGAACCGTCTGTGCCACGCCGTTTTGCAGGACATAATTGGTCAGCCGCTGATCCAGAAGAAACGGTTTAGTATCCTCCCCGGCATAACCATATAGGCGGTGATAATTCTCTGTCCCGGAGTTCCCTGCTGGCCCTGCCCCATCTGTGTCTTCGCTACCTGGTCGAAATTCGACATGCACATCACCCGGTGCAATGACAGGATCGCCACTGGTCTGGTCCGGATCGGCCTCTTGCACAGCAATCTGCGGCGTGTCGGCAACGCCTGTCAGTTCCATGGTCACCCTGCCAGTGCTGGACAAGGTTTGGGTGGGGTCCAAAGTTTCCTGGTAGGTTAAAGTGACTTGGAACAGATACCCTGGTCCCGTACCCTCAGGGACAAAGTCCTGGTTGCTATCCTGAGGCGGCAGAACATAAAGATTTGCAGCCTGACTGGGAGAGATCAACAGCGGCAATCCCGGCGCTGCGGTCAATTCATTGGTGTAACTGCCCGGATTGGCCGGGTCTGGTACGGGCACCCCATCAAAGAACCTTGGCAACCGGCCAAAATCATCTGCCTGAATATCGTGTATGGTAAAGAAATCGAGGATAATTTCCGGCGATCCCGGAGAGTTCCCCGAGTTGTCGATGATATTGCCATCCAACACCACATGGACCGCAGTGTCCTCCATGGTTTCGACATGTTCCGATGGGTTGCCACCGTCCACCACTGGCTCCACTCGAAGCGTCACATTCAATGTTGTTGTCGCGGTGCCGCCATCAGCCTCTTGGGTCACGGCCTCTAGCGTAATGGGGTAGTCACCAGCAAAATGCCGGGGGATCCCCCGCAATTCTACGCCGTCCCATTGCCCGGCGTCCAAACTCCAGTCGGCTGCTCCCGCTCCACTTACATCTGTGATAACAGCAGGGATTTTTTCGCCACCGGGATTGGCCGGATCCGGAACAAATACGGTAATGCCCGATGGCAATCCGCGAATGACAACCGAAATGATTTCCTCGGACCCGTCGCTGTCCTGGATGACAGGTGTAAACGGTATCTGCCAGACGCCACCGGCATCATCAATGACCTGCTCATTTCCGGGCGGTATGCTGATAATCACCACGGTGTTATTGACCGGCCCAACATCCACATCAAATGTGATATCCGACTGGTCCACATCCGTTTGCAATGTGTTTGTATCCCGAGCGCTGACTTCGATGTTGAGCTCATCGCCAAAAAACGCGCCTTCTGCCGTAAACGCATCGCTATCCGAGCGATCAAAATCATAGTCTTCATAAAGCGAAGGCTGCAATCCCAGAGCAAAGTCAAAGCCTGTGACATCAGGAAGGAATGTCACGGTCAGATCACCGGTCGCAGGATCGTACACTGCGCTGTCAATCTGATCCCACTGGGCATTTGAAATCGGTGCAGTGCCGGTTGCATCAAACAGACCGGCGCGCAGCAAGGTTACCCCGTCCAGCGCATGATCGATCCATGCGGATGGAATATTTGAAATCACCATCGTTCCGATTTCCTCGGAACCATCTGAATCCGTCGTGGCTCCAGACAGACCAACAAAGAACGTTACCTGCCCTTCCCCTGATCCATCAGCGGTACTTTCAAGGAATTCGATAATATCGCTAACGGTCACAGACTGACCCGTATCAGCCGTGCCAGAGACTTCGGCGGGGAACCCATCGCTGACAAAGTCACCATTCACCGCAAAAACACGCATCGCAATGTCGATATCCACAACCGGTTCAATCTCGTGGTGCAGCTCCAGAGTTGAGGTCTTTACATTGTCAGACCCATCATATTCGTGATCTCCGGCATAGCCACTGGCCGGATCTTCCGGGTTGTTGGCTGGCGTTGTGGTCTCCTGATGCTCGACACTAAGCACAACATCAATTCCACCGCTGAACTTGGCCGGGAATTCCAGTTCCAAATCCCTAACCGCCGCAGAGAAATGCGCGAATGAGACACCCGCTGCCGGTTCTAGAGTGTAGATCACCGTCTCAGCTGTCGACGCTGGATCAATGCCGATCTGGATATAGCCGGAATGCCCCGCGCTGGCAGTGGCAAGCCCCATATCGCTGCGCGCATCAAACCCATCGCTGGCTGTGGCTATTGTCACCGCCAGTTGCACGCTATTGATTGTCTCCGAGCCGTCATTGTCTTTAAGCGCAAACCTGTCGACACCAAGGCCTATGGTGACTGGACCATTCTGGTTCTCTTGGGTTATGGTCTCTTCGCCATGTAGCCGCAATCCATCCACGACCGCATCGACATCCACATCGATATACTGGCTAACACTGTCGTTGTTATCCGAAAGCCCGGCGGCTGTATCAACTCCATTCAAGACAAACTGCAGGTCTTCGCTGTGCAGGATCGTTTCCAGATCCCGGTCGTCATGTTGAAGAAGGGTAAAGCGAAGCCCGGCATCGAAATCCACAGTGCCGGGATTGAATGTGATTGTAACCAGCGTACCCGCCACTGTTGCACTGGCAATTGCAGAGGTATCCCCCTCAAATTGGCTCATATCTATATTGCCCGAGCCATCATCAGTCAGCCAGCCCACAGGAACGTTGTGGATCTCCAGTGTCTGAAGAGATTCAGACCCATCCTGATCAGGAGTAGACCCTCTGATGTTCACCAGGAAACTATGATCCTCCTTGACCACATAGTCGCCAGTGGCAGTGCTACCGACACCACTCTCAGAGGTATCAATCGAAACCTCCAGTTCCGTCTCGGCATCAGGCAGGATATCCACTTCAAACGACTGGCTGACCCCTGCTGGGCCAGATTCATTCGAGACAATTGTCAGGTCGCCATTGATGATCCCGGAAAAATGTTCCGGGAGTTGACTGAACTTGATCGACCGCAGCTCAGTCATATCAGCAAGTGTCATCGAGAAGGTTGACGTATTTTCAACAGTATAGCTGGCCCGGTCAGTTTCAATGATGATCGGGCCATTGCTGGCTGTATTGGTGGGCAGATCCGTGAATGTGACCGTGATACCGGTGACCACCTCTGAAAAGTCCATGTCAGACAGGGCCGCATCCAGGTTCAGCTGATGCGGCGGTTGATCTTCGTTTCCGACATAATCCGGCGCAAAAACATTCACATCCGCCTCGGCCGATACCGTGACCGTGAACCCCGCAGTTTCGATTCCATCGTCTGGCCCGGTATCTGTCTCTCCGGCCAAGATGGCCTCGTCAGTGACAAAGGTCGCTGTACCCGTAATTGCGCTGCCCGGGCTTTCGGTTGAAAAATCGTACGGCAGGCGAATGACCACGTTGTTATATTCGGCCTCACTCAGGGATACAGAAAACAGAGGTCCGGCAGGCACCGTGGAAAAGGTTCCACCACCATCTGTCGAAATCTGGGTACCATCTGGCAGACCCGTTATCGCCACATCCACCTGCACAATGCTTTCGGAACCGTCGGCGTCTGTCGCCGCAGCCTGAATGGCATCCGACAGGGAAAAATCCAGTGGAGCAAAGGTAGTTGTGTCATCATCAGGATCACCAGGACGGTCGTTCTCGGTCAATGTGATGACACCACTGCCAGTCACCGTCAGATCCCCTTCGGAAGTGACAGAGATCGTCAGGGTATCTTGGGCAAACCCACCTTCATCGGTCACTGCCACCACATTGGCAGTGACGGTTTCGGCAGGGTTTTCCGTGGAATAATCCCGTGGCAGGCGCACAACCAGACTGTCGTATTCCGTTGCAGTGACCAATATGGCGCCACTGGCAGGAACCGCAGCAAAGTTGATGCCATCTGCCGCAAACATTGCCCCACTTGGGAGGTTCGAAAAGTTCACCAAGACATGCGTGACACTTTCAGAGCCATCCGCGTCAGTTGCCACCGGGTTCAGGCCGTCAACCGGTTTGAAATCAACCACGTCATCGGTCTCGGACAGGGACAGGGCTCCGCTACCGTCGATCCGAATATCTCCCTCGTGGCGGACCGTCAGCAAAACATCTGCGTCTGTCGTCAAGGGTATCCCCGGCGCACCGATCTCTTCGGTGATCACGGTCATATCAGCAATCAGATCGGTTGCAGGATTGGTCGAGGAGTAGTCGGTCGGAAAGTTGATCTGCACCTCGTTAGGCAAGGCCCCATCGGCTGGCGAATTGTAGATGAATGTGACTGTGCCACCAGGCTGGGTCGTAAAACTCCCCACCGGGTCACCTGTGTTGACATTGGTTGCGGTGGTTCCGGCAGGCAACCCCGGCAGAGTGAAATCCAGCCCCATAAAGATCTCGTTCGGATCGGTGATAGCGACATCAACAAAATCCGACACCAGAACCGACACAACAGCGTCTGTTTCCTGGGCGATGACTTCACCATCAACAACGACATCCGGCGTTGGCGTTATGGCAACTGCCAACAGGTCAGCCACTGCTCCTTCGGGGGTTCGCACCGCAATCAGGACCGGTATGATCCCGGCATAGTCTCCGGGCAGGCTCAATTCGAGCGGGGTCGTTGCCTCGGCTACGGAACCTGTCCAGACTGTACCCGTAAGCGTTCCGGCATTGACCGTTGCACCTGCGGGCAAGTTGACAAACAGCATGTGAACCTGCGCCGCAAACCGAGGGTCACTGGTATCAGCGGTTTCGGAACCGTCTGCGTCATCAATCGTAATCGCAACAGGAATGGTGACTGTCACTCCCCCCGAACTTGCAGGGATGCCGTCATCCTCTTGTCCAACCACCACGGGGATCGGATAAGGGCCCGGATCGCTGGGATCGCCAACGACCAGCGTGATGTCATGTTCATGCTCGATATCGATGGTGCGGGTGGCGGTGGCTTCGCCGTCAATGGCGGTGTCGTCGCCGTTGGCCTGGTCCTCGTCGGTGCGCACTGTCAGGGTCAGGGTAATCGGCAAGGCCGTGGCATCCCCTGCATCCGGGCCATTCCCGTCGTCATCCAGATCAGAGCGGTTGGTGGTCGAGAAATCCGCAGGCAGGTTCAGCATAATCCCGGCATAGGCCGACGCCAGATCCCCCACATCCGTTGCGGACATCGTCAGCGTCAGAGTCGACGCCCCATCCGCCGCTGTCGCCAGATCCGCCACCGCACCTGCGGGAAGACCGGCAATATCCGCCAGTGTAAAACTGCCGTCACCGGGCAATCCCTCGATCACCAGGGTCAGGCTGCCCAAGGCCTCGGATCCATCCAGATCGGTGGCCTCGGGCAGCAACAGCGACGCTGGGACCAACGCGACAACCGCATCGGTCTCATCCGCAACCCTGTCCGGCAGGCTGTCATCAATCGACACATCCCCTTCGGGGATAATGCGCAGCGTCACGTTAGAGGTCGCAACTCCGGACTCGGTACTGGTGGCCGACAGGGTGCCATTGATCACCAGCCCATCCGCACTGGGACTTTCGGTGGAATAGCCCTGTGGAAAGACAAGCACCAGAGACTGATATTCTGCCAAGGTCCCCGTAAATTCCATCGTGCCCGCTGCCGCGTCATAGGTGATTGTCGAGGACGGAGGCCCATTAAAGGTCATCCCCGGTGGCAGGTCCGTCAGAGACAGCTGCACGGTGTCCACCTCTTCGCTGCCGTCAGGGTCACTCAGCACTACTTGCCAACTGTCCGACGGCACAACCGGCACCGCGGCATCGGTTTCGGCAGTCACCAGTTCGACAATATCCAGGCTAAGATCCTCTGATCCAGAGATCTCGACCACCTGATCAACGGTCTGCGACCCTTCAGGCGTGGTCAGCGTAATCGAGAGCGAGACTTCACCGGCGTAATTTTCTGGCAGGCCAAGCGTCAGCATATTAGCCTGGGCCACCGAGCCAGTCCAGCTGGCCCCATTGAGAAGCCCGGTATTTACCGTGGCTCCACCTGGCAACCCGGTAAAACTGATGCTGACTTCGGCTGCAAATCTTGGATCTCCTATGGCTTCGGTCTCGGACCCATCGGCATCATCTACCGACGCCGTGATCCCCAGATCCACGGTCACACCCGATCCGCTGTCGCTGTCTTCGACACCGGTGACCTGCGCAGGAGCTGACAGGCTGATGTCTGCCTCATGCTCGATATCGATGGTGCGGGTGGCGGTGGCTTCGCCGTCAATGGCGGTGTCGTCGCCGTTGGCCTGGTCCTCGTCGGTGCGCACTGTCAGGGTCAGGGTAATCGGCAAGGCCGTGGCATCCCCTGCATCCGGGCCATTCCCGTCGTCATCCAGATCAGAGCGGTTGGTGGTCGAGAAATCCGCAGGCAGGTTCAGCATAATCCCGGCATAGGCCGACGCCAGATCCCCCACATCCGTTGCGGACATCGTCAGCGTCAGAGTCGACGCCCCATCCGCCGCTGTCGCCAGATCCGCCACCGCACCTGCGGGAAGACCGGCAATATCCGCCAGTGTAAAACTGCCGTCACCGGGCAATCCCTCGATCACCAGGGTCAGGCTGCCCAAGGCCTCGGATCCATCCAGATCGGTGGCCTCGGGCAGCAACAGCGACGCTGGGACCAACGCGACAACCGCATCGGTCTCATCCGCAACCCTGTCCGGCAGGCTGTCATCAATCGACACATCCCCTTCGGG
>NZ_JBNAFV010000031.1:0-18642 GCF_049800875.1 Amaricoccus tamworthensis
CGGGCCGGGTCGCCGAAAATCGTGCGGCCTACGGCGAAGCCTTTCACGAGCGGCTGGCGGGCCGCAAGCTCAAAGCTGGCGGCAAGTTCGGCTTCCGGGGCGTCAAGGCCCAGGATGACGATGCCGCGCGTACGGGGGTCATTGCGCTCGATGGCCTCGACGGCCTTTTCCCAGGCGCCGTCGGTTTTGAAGGGTTCGAGTTTCCACCAGTCTGGGTAGACGCCCGCGTCGTAGAAGCGCTGGATGACTTTGGGTGTGGTGTCGTCGTCGACCGGGCCGACTTTTGACGGGATCACCTCCAGCAGGAATTCCAGCCGGTTGCGGCGCGCCGCGGTGAAAAGGCGGGTGACGGTGGCGATATGGTCGTCCCAGATCTCCGCGCTGTCATCGGGGTGGCAGAAGACCAGCACCTTCACGACGTTTTCGCGGGCCCATTCGCCCAGTTTGCCGCAGTCCGGGCCGAGTTCGGGCTCGAGGGTCAGCGGGCGGGAACCGGGCCATTCGGTCGGGCGGCCGATCCAGAGACCGGTGCCGCTGGCCCGGTGCAGGGCGCTGCGGCCGATGCGGCTGTCGCAGAGGATGCCGTAGCCGGGTTGGCCGTCGGCCACGCCCAGTGCCGCGTCGAGGCAGAGCTCCTTGAAGGCCGCGCCCTTTTCCGGGGTGTAGCCGGGCATTTCCTCGAACTGGAGGCGGTGGTCGAAGGCGAAGGTGCGCACGGTGGAGAAGTCGCCGCCATGTTCGTGGTGGCGGTTCGTGGCCCAGTGGACCTGTTCCAGTTCCGCGTCGTGGCGCAGGTCGGGGCGCTGGATGCCGCGGTCGAAGAAATACTGAAGCTCGTCCCAGCTTGGGTAGGCCGGCGTGCAGCCGTGGCGGCTAACGGCGAAGGCGCCACAGGCGTTGGCGTATTTGAGTGCGGTGGGCCAGTTTTCTCCGTCGAGCCAGCCTTTGAGGAGGCCGGACATGAAGCCGTCGCCGGCGCCCAGGACGTTGAAGACCTCGATGGGGAAGCCGGGACCGGCCTCGCCATCGTCGAGGCTGGCGGGGATGTCGCCGGTGATGGCGACGGCGCCCATGGGGCCGCGTTTGCAGACCAGCGTTGCATTGGACACGGCGCGGACGGCGCGGAGGGCCTCCAGTGTGTCGGTGGAGCCGCCCGCGATGTGGAATTCCTCCTCGGTGCCGACGATGAGGTCGAAGAGTTGCAGGTGGCTTTGCAGCTTGGCGGTGACGGCCCCGCTCTCGACAAAGCGGCTCTCGCCGTCGCCGTGGCCTGCAACGCCCCAGAGGTTGGGGCGGTAGTCGATGTCGAGCGCGGTCTGGCAGCCGTGTTTGCGGGCGAGGTGCAGGGCCTTCAGCACCGCGGCCTCGGTGCGCGGGTGGCTGAGATGGGTGCCGGTGGCGACGACCGCACGGGCGGAGGCGATGAAGTCCTCGTCCACGTCATCCTCACACAGCGCCATGTCGGCACAGTTTTCGCGGTAGAAGATCAGCGGAAAGCGCTCCTGGTCGCGGATGCCGAGGATCACGAGCGCGGTCAGGCGGTCGGGATCGGTTTTCACGCCCTGGGTGTCGACGCCGTGGCGGGCGAGTTCCTCGAGGATGAAGCGGCCCATGTGCTCATCACCCACGCGGCTGAGAAGGGCGGAGCGCATGCCGAGGCGGGCGGTGCCGCAGGCCATGTTGGTGGGGCTGCCGCCGATGTATTTGTCGAAGGAGCCCATGTCCTCCAGGCGACCGCCGATCTGGGCCCCGTAAAGGTCCACACCGGCGCGGCCTATGGTGATGAGGTCGAGGTCAGACATCGGAGAGTTTGACCGGCTGGCCCGATTTGGCGGACTGCGTTGCGGCTTCCGCCATGGCCAGTGCGGCAACGCCATCGTCAAGCGTAACGGGAAGGGCGCCGTCCGAGTTCAGCGCATCGACAAAGGCGTTCCACTCGGCGGCATAGGCGGGCATGTAGCGTTCGAGGAAGAACAGCACGGGTTTGGCGCTGACGACGCCCGCGGCGGTGGACTTGACCATCAGGTTCTCGACGAGGTTGCCGACCTGGAGCATGCCCTCCGAGCCCTGAAGCTCGACGCGCTGGTCGCCGTAACCGGCGCGGCGCGTGTTGCGGATGGTCGCGATGCGCCCGTCGGCATAGGTCAGGGTGACAGCGGCGGTATCGACGTCACCGGCCTCGCCAATTGCGGGATCCACGAGGCAGGAGCCCACGGCGGAGACCGTGTCCGGTGCCTCGCCCATGATGAAGTTTGCCATGTCAAAATCATGGATCATCATGTCGCGGAACAGACCGCCGGAGACCCTGATATAGGCAATCGGCGGCGGAGCGGGATCGTAGGAGGTGATTGCCAGCATCTCGGCCTTGCCGACCTCGCCCGCGTCCAGAGCGGTTTTCAGGGCAGCGAAGTTCGGGTCGAAACGGCGGTTGAAGCCAATCATCACCGGTTTGCCATTGGCCGAGGCTTTCTTTTGGCATTCGCGGGCGCGCTCCAGGCTGAGGTCCACGGGTTTTTCACAGAGTACGGCCTTGCCCGCCGCCGTTGCCGCCTCGATCAGGTTGGAATGGGTGTCGGTCGAGGTCGCGATCAGGACCGCGTCGATGCTGTCGTCAGCAATGATGTCCTCAGTTGTGCGGGCGGTGCTGCCGTACTGGGCGGCCAGTTTTTCGGCGTTTTCGGGGAAGTAGTCCGAGACCGCTGCCAGGGTGCTGTGCGGGTTTGAGGTGATGGCGGTGGCGTGTACACCGGCAATGCGGCCAGCGCCAAGGAGTCCGACTTTAATCATCGAGGAATCTTTCAGGAAAGTGGGTTACAGTGTGAATGCGGAGCGGAAGGCATCAAGGGCATCTTCCGGTTTGTCTTTGGCGAAGGCCTCCATACCAACCGGACCGTCATAGCCCATATCCGCCAGCGCCCGGGCGATCATGGGCCAGTTGATCTCACCGGTGCCTGGCTCACAACGGCCGGGATTGTCGGCCACCTGCACCTCACCGATCCAGGGCAGGCAGGCTTCGGCGTGGCGGATCACGTCGCCCTCACCGATCTGGGTGTGGTAGAGGTCGAGGTTGATGCGCAGGTGCGGACGGTCGACGGCGGCCACGAGCGACAGGACATCCGATGTGGAGTTGAACGGACAGCCGGGGTGTTCCCGCAGGTTGAGGTTTTCCAGTGTAAAGGTCACTCCCTCCTGCTCGGCCATGTCGCAGATGCGGTTCAGGGTATCGCGCGCCCTGAGCCACATGCCGGGGGCGACGTGCTCCAGTTGCTGGATCGGCAATCCCTGATCGCCCAGACCGGTGGCATGCAGGTTGAGCCGATGCACGCCAAGGCGTTTGCCGACCTGGGCCGCCTCGCGGGCCGATTTCAGCAGCATGTCAGCTCCGTCCTCATCGGCGAGCCGCCCCTCAAGGTAACCGTTCATGATGGTAAAGGTCGCGCCGGTCGCCTCAAGCGCGTCCAGATCCCAGGCCGGCCAGTTCCAGAGACCGACCCCAAATCCCATCTCGTGCAGGCGCGCCGCGCGCCAGTGAATCGGTTTGTCCTGCCAGAGCATCTCCGCGCACGCCGCGAGTTGGAAGGCCATGTCAGATATCCTGCGGTTTAAAATCTGCGGGTTTGGCGGGCATGACGCTCTGGAGCAGGGCGACGGATTTTTCCAGGCCCTCAAGCGAGTTCAGCAGAACGTCCTCATGCTCGATGGACAGCCAACCGTCGTAGCCCGCCATTTTGAGCCGATAGCAGAATTGGCGCCACCATTCCTCTCCGTGGCCGAAGCCCAGCGTGATGTAGGACCAGCTGCGCGCCGGGATGTCCATGAGCGAGCCGTTTTCGAGGAGGCTCGTGGTGGCCTGGACCGGTGCGTTCAGCAGCGTGTCCTTGGCGTGGACGTGGTAGATCGCATCCCCCAGCGCCTCGGCCGCGACAAGAGGATCGGCTCCCATCCAGAAAAGGTGCGAGGGGTCGAGGTTCGCCCCGATCACGGGCCCGACCGCCTCGCGCAGTTTGTGCAGGGAGGGCACATTGTAGACGCACTGGTTGCCATGCAGTTCGAGCGCGATGCGCTCCACGCCGTTTTCGCGGGCAAGCTCCGCAATGTCCGTCCAGAACGGGATCAGTTGTTCGTCCCACTGGTAGCGCAGTATCTCCTGCGTCTCTGGGGGCCAGGAAGACACGATCCAGTTGGGAATGGTGTCGCTGGCGCTGCCGGCCGGAAGGCCGGACATGGTGCAGACGGTTTTGATGCCCATTTCGCCCGCAACCCGGATGGTGTCTTTCAGCCCCTCGCCCTGAGCGGGGTCGGTGGGGTGGAGCGGGTTGCCGTTGGCGTTGAGGCTGATGATGTCCAGGTTGCGCTCCGCGAAAGATTTGGCGAAGGTAGTGCGGGCCGTGGCATCGGTGAGCATGGTTTGCAGGTCGAAATGCGGTGCCGTGGACCAGCCGCAGGTGTTCACCTCGATCCCGGAGACGCCCATACGCGCCGCGTCGTCAAGCATGTCGTCAAGGCTCATGCCGCCGAGACTGTCTGAAACGAAGCCGAGTTTCATGCGGCTACTCCTTTGCGCGCGGAATAAAATTCCGGGCGGTGTGTAAGGTTGATCTCTTCGCGCTGGCCTGAGGAGAGCGACTTGGCTCCCGTTTCCGCGACCAGTGCGGCGCAGTATCCGTCCCAGCAGTCGGAGGCGGTGTCGGGGAACAGGCCTGTTTGAGCGAAGCGCAGGAAGTCGCGGTTTTGGCGCACGTAGGCGTCATGGTAGCGGCCACGCCAGTCGGCATCGTATCCGGTGGATGAGGCGAATGCGGTGTCGGTGCGTGTGTAGGCTACATTGTTCATGGCGATGGAGCCCGCCTCGCCCACGAGTTCGGCGCGCACGTCGTAACCATAGGCCGCGTTGTTGTTCACTTCGATTGTCACGAGCTGGTCGTCGGCCGTTTGCAGGACCATTACCACCGGGGCGACGCGCTGATCGGAGCGGCGGGGCTGAAAAGCGGAGATCGAGGTGAATTCGGTTCCCAAAACGTGACGCACCACGTCAAATTCATGCGGCGCGGAATTGGTGATTGCCATCGCGCCGGTGAAATCGGCGTTGGGCGTGTCCACATTGCGGTGGAAGTTGTGCATCATCAGCGCGCGGCCCAGTCGCCCCTCGACCAGCGCCTGGCGCATCTCGGCATAGGAGCGGTCGTAGCGGCGCATGAAGCCGAGCATGACATACTGCGTCCCGGCGGCCTGTTCCGCCCTGATGACGCTGAGGCATTCCTCCGGTGACTGGGACAGGGGTTTTTCGCACAGGACCGGTTTGCCGGCGGCGATGCAGGCCATGGAAAGGGGTGCATGAGTGAAATCCGGCGAGGCGATTATTACCGCGTCCACATCGTTACGGAGGATGGTCGCTTCGGGATCGTTTGAGACATCCTCTGCGCAGAGGGCATCCGCAACGGATTTGGCGCGCGTCGCGTCCCTGTCACAGATCACCTGGAGCGTCGCTCCGGGAAGCTCATCCGCCACAATGCGCGCGTGATCCTCACCCATGATGCCTGCGCCGATAACTGCCAGTCGCGTCATTGAAAATACCTCCCCTGTTCGGAGCGGTCGCATGACCGCCCAGGATGCCTGATTGCGTTGGAATTGGTTGCCGAACGATGGTGCCTTCGGCGTCTGGTTTTAGTGGGTCGGTTGCGGTGGATGCCCGTCATGGGTCTCCATGTAACCCTCGATATTCGCCTCGAGATCGGCCATGGATTCACCTCCGGCCATCAGGTCTGCGATTTCCTCGCGGGTTTTCTCGCCCTTGCGGAAGTCGGCCGCAATCGCGCCGCGGATCAGAACCGCGAAGTGGTCGCCCACCGCCATTGCGTGCATGACCTGGTGGGTTATGAAGATCACCGCCAACCCGCGCTTTTTGGCTTCGTTGACGATGCGCAGAACATGCGCCGCCTGCTTCACGCCCAGAGCGGCGGTCGGCTCGTCGAGGATGAGAACCCGGGCGCCAAAATACACGGCCCGCGCAATCGCGAGGGACTGCCGCTCACCGCCCGAGAGGCCGCCAACCAGACGGTCGCCATCCGTGATCCGGGTGATGCCCATTTTCTGGACCTCCTCCACGGAAATGCGGTTGGCGGTTTCCCGGTCGAAGATCTTGAACGGCCAGACCCCCTTGGTGGGTTCAACGCCCATGAAAAAATTCCGCCCCACGGACATCAGCGGATAGGTGCCGCCGAACTGGTGGACCGTGGCGATGCCGCGTTCCTGGGCTTCGCGTGGGTTGGAGAAGCCGGTGGGTTTGCCGTCCATCAGGATCTCGCCGCGTGTGGGCTGATGTACCCCGGCCAGTGTCTTGATGAGGGTCGACTTGCCCGCGCCGTTGTCGCCAAGCAGGCAGAGAACCTCTCCTTCGCCCACCTTGAGGCTGATTTCATGCAGGACATCGATCGGACCGAAGGATTTGTCGACGTTGCGAAGCTCAAGTACCGGTTTTTTATCGGACATGGTTCCTCTCCTCACTTCTTCTTGGACGTCGACCAACTGGTCGCCAGGTTTCGGAAGGTGTCGTTCATGAGAACTGCGATCAGAAGCATTACACCGATGATCAGGAATGACAGGTTGCGGTCGATCTCGGTAAAGCCGATGGCCTGCGTCACGATTGAAAGGGTGAGCACCCCGAACACGATCCCGACCACGGTGCCAAATCCTCCGGTCAAAAGCACGCCGCCGACGACGACCGATATGATGGTGTTGAAGATCAGACCGAAATTCGCCTGGCTGGTTGCGGAGTTAAAGGTTATCACCTGGAGCACACCGGCGAAGGCCGTGGAGGTCGAGCAGAGCATGAAGAGACCGGTCTTCATGCGGCGAACCGGAATACCCGCGTTACGTGCGCTTTCCTGATCGCCGCCGAGCGCGAACACCCAGCTGCCCTTCGGTGAAAGGTGCAGAAAGTAGTAGAACATACCAATCGCCGCAATCCACCAGAAGACGGAGGAGTTGAAGCCAAAGAGCTTGCCTCCGAAGATGGACTTTGCCCAGTCCGGTGCATGGTAGGCGGAGTTGGTGTTGTTAATGAACACGATCGACAGATACAGGGTCAGACCCGCCACCGCGAACAGGGTCGCGAGTGTCACGATGAAGGACGGCACCTGTGTCCGGGTCACAATCGTTCCGTTGATGAACCCGATGAATGCGCCCACGCCCAGTGCGGCCAGAATTCCGACCAGAACCGGCATCTCGTAGTGGCCCGAGACGATCGCCACGGTCATGGTTGAGGCGGGCAAAACCGCTCCGGTGGAGATGTCCAACTCACCGGCGATCATCAGGAACCCGACCGGGATCGCGATCATTCCAACGAGCGAGGCATAGTTCACCCAGGTCGTGAGGCCCGGCAGGGATAGAAAGTTGCGGCCGAAGCCAAAAATTGCGAAAATAACGAATACAACGGCAAAGCCCATGAAAGCTCCCGCTGCGGGGCTGCGCATCAGATCGGCAAGGGAAATGCCCTTTGATGAAGCCTCCTCTGAGCTCCCAGTGGTTGTCGCGTCAGTCATGTCAGTGCTCCCCAGATGCACGGCCCGGTGCTGAAGTCCGGTGCCTGTCGGGTTCCGGCCACCATTGGCCGGAACCCTTTTGCCGAAGTTATTAACGTGCGCCGAGTTTGACGCCTTCGATTGCGGTTGCGACGTTGCTCGCGTCAACGATGGCTGGACCGGTCAGAACCGGCTGTGTAGCGAGCTCGGTGCCGAACTTGAGGTTCGCGAACAGCATGGACGTTGCCAGGAATCCCTGGAGGTAGGGCTGCTGGTCGATTGCCATGGACTGCGTACCGGCCTCGATGCGCTCCAGAACGGAGGCGGACATGTCAAAGGTACCCAGTTTCACGCTGTCGCCCTTGCCGAGCTGGTCGATGGCTGAGGCGGCCGCGTCGGAGGCCCAGGCAGCCAGCGTGATCACGGCGTCGATAGAGTCGTCCGCGATCATCTCGGCTTTCATGGCCTCGGAGGTGCCGACCATGTCCTGGTCGAGGTTGGCGGGAACGCGCAGGATGTAGACTTCCGCACCGGCTTCGGTGCCGCCATCGTTTACACCTTTACAGCGGGTCTCAAGGTTGAGTGCGCCTGGTGTCTGGATGTGGCACATGATTTTTGTAGCGCCCTGTTCGGCCATGTATTTGCCGCCGGCAACACCGGCCAGGTACTCGTCGGACCCAAAGTAGTTCAACGCGTCATACTTCTCCATTTCGCTCTGACCGGCGTTGTAGGAGGTGATGACTACACCGGCGTCGCGGGCCGCGATCAGGGCCGGGGTTTCTGACTCTGGCAGCCAGTTCGGGATCGCGATACCATCGACGCCCTGTGCTACGGCCTGCTCGATAAGCGTCACAAGGTCCGGACCAAAGTTGTCGTAGTTCTGGGTCAGCAGGTAGTTCACGCTGCCGCCATTGGCCTCAACAACCAGGGTGGCATCGTCCACGCCTTTTTTGATGAGGTTCCAGAAACCGTCCTGGGCGGAACCTCCGATCACGGCAATGTCCTGGGCGTAGGCGCTGGACGCCATAAGGGTTGCAGTAGCCGCTGCGGCGACGGTTTTGGCGAAGTTCATGTCGATTACCTCCCTGGGTTGGGCCGCATCAGTGCGGCTCGACATCGTGTTTGGCCATTCGGCCGGTCAACCAGGGAGAAGGCACGCGCCCCACGGTCCTGACTTTGCAGGACTGTGATGAAGCTCCTTATTGGGCTTCCCCCCGAATTCGTTAACGCCTCGATTCTTTCCGTGAGCGCTATCAACTCATTTCTGATGCGCCATTGACACGCTATGTATCAATGATATTCTTGAACTCAGATAGATTACGTTTCAAAAAACTTCAAAACGCGCTAAATATGAAATGAAATGAGATGAAACGCCCAACGATTCCTGATCTTGCCGAGGCTGCCGGTGTTTCCGTCTCAACGGTGAACCGTGTGCTGAATGAACCGGGTCAGGTTCGCAAACCCACCAAGGACCGTGTTTTGCATGCGGCTGAGGCAATTGGATTCTATGGTCTGGGCACCATCACGCATGCCGTGAAATCCAGCCAGACCACGCACCGGTTGGGTGTTCTGCTTCAGCGTGGGGCGCGAACTTTCTACAAAAACATCGGTGACGCCATCAGCCGGTTCGCGGCGGAGCAGGACGGCGTAAACATCGAAATGACAGTCGAGTTTCTCGAGGACCTGACGCCGGAGAAGGTGGCCAGCCATATTGTCTCCCTCGGCGAGCGGGTGGAGGCACTGGCGCTTGTTGCGCCCCAGCATCCACTGGTGGCCGATGCCATTGATACCATTCTCGACCGGGGTGTTCCCGTGGTCTCGCTCATTGGCCCGCTGACGGCGCAGGGCAATATCAGCTTCGTCGGCCTTGATAACTGGAAGGTGGGGCGTACGGCCGCCTGGGCCTTTGACAAAATGGTCCGTGAGCCAGGCAAAATCGGCATCCTGGTGGGAAGTCACCGTCTGCGAAACCAGGAGATGAACGAGAGCGGTTTCCGCTCGTATTTTCGGGAGCACAACAGCGGTTTTACCATCATGGAGCCAATGACCACTTATGAATCCGCGGCCGTAGCGCGCGAGCATGTGGAACAGATGCTGACCGAACACCCGGACATGTGCGGTCTCTATATTTCCGGCGGGGGTATCACGGGTGCGATTGCGGCTCTGCGCAATACGCCCAAGCGGTCGGACTTCGTCGCGGTGGGGTATGAGTTGTTTGACGACACCCGTTCGGCTCTGATCGACGGCACGTTGTCCTTCATTATTTCTCACCCGATGGAGCGCTTCGCGCGCGAGACGGTTACGACAATGCTGAAGGCTAAAACCGGTGGGCGGGAAGCGGGCGCGCACCGGGTGACGTTTGGGTTTGACATCTACACGCCGGAGAGCGTCTGAGGATGGTGGGGCGGCCTAAAGAAGGATCCTCTGCCGCTCATCCGCGCTTTGCCGGGCGGCGTCGAGAACGGCGAGGGTCCGGGCGCCGGTTTCTGCCGTGACGGGGGGCGGCGTGCCGGTTGCGACGGAAAGCGCAAATGCCTCGTAAAAATCGTGGTAACGCCCCTGTTCCGATGGGACGGTCACGGGTCCGGCCGCCGTGAACAGCGTGCCCCAGTTTGCCCGTGGCTCAAACCCCCACGATGCAAGGTCATCGGCCGGGCGTTTGCCGGCGAAAATGTCCTGAGCCTGGACGTCCGTGGTTTGGGAAAGGTAGCAGCCCCTGTCACCATAGGCTCTCAGCTCACGCGCGTCGATGTGGTTGAGTTTGGAGGCGGAGATGTGGCTGCGGGCTCCGCCCTGATGCAGAAGTGTCAGGGTAAAGCCGACATCGGTCGGCCCCGCGGGCAAATCCGCGATGTCGAGCTGCGCATCAACGGATGTCACAGGGCCGAGAAGGTAAATCATCTGGTCGACCACGTGTGACCCAAGGTCGCGCAACAACCCGCCGGAAGGTCCAGCTTCGACAGTTTGGGGGCTGTTCTGGTCCATGCGTGAATGAATGCGCGAGATCCGTCCAAGTCGGCCGTCATCCATGACCTTTTTCAGGGTCTGGAGATCCGCATCAAAACGGCGGTTCTGATAGACGCCGAGCGTGACGCTGCGTTTTTTGGCTGCCGCATCAAGCTCCATCGCGCCCTCATGGTTGGGTCCGAAGGGTTTGTCGGCGATAACATGCAGGCCCGCCTCAATGGCCTCGAGCACCAGCACCCGGCGGGTCTGGGGCGGGGTTGTAATGGTCACGGCATCGCAGACGCCCGCGTCGATCATTGCGGTCAGACTCGGAAAGACCGGAACATGGGGCCAGTCGGCCCTGACTTTCGCGACGGTTGCCTCCGCCCGCGCCACGATGCCCGTGAGTTTACAGCCGTTTGCCGCGTCGATGAACGGCGTGTGAAAATGCTGACCACCCGTTCCGTAGCCGACTACACCGACCCGCAGCATCAGTTGGCCACCCGCTGCATGAAACTGTCAAACTCGGCATCCTCCATGGGGACAGTATGTTCGGCAGCCGGGTAGCCACCCGTGTTCACATCCGCCCGGTATTCCTTAAAGGCCGCGATGCGTTCGTTCTGCAGGCGCTCAAACTCGGGCGCCAAGTTGCGGTACATTTTCCCGTGTCTTGGTCTGTGGTTTTTGCCATAGCCGCAGACATCCTCGGTGAAGAGGTATTGCGCGTCAGCGTGTTTGCCCGCGCCCATGCCGAGCATGACCAGTGACGAATTTTCTGTCAGGAATTTCGCGACCCGATCAGGCACCACCTCGAGTTCCGCACCCAAAACGCCGATTTCCTCCAGTTTTTGGGTGTGGCGCCATAACGCCTCCGCCTCGTCAGCCGTTTTTCCGACAGCGCGCCAGCCCGTCCAGGTGATGTAGCTCGGGATAAGTCCAATGTGTCCAACCACGGGAAGGTGGTTATCACAAAGAACCTTCTGAATGTCGTAGGATGCCGAGCAGTAATAGGCGTCCCCGCCAAAGCCCGCATAGTGAAAAGCGGCGCGCAGGTAGTCCTCCGCAGTGGCAATGGGCCGACCTTCGAAGCAGCCCCAGCCACCATAGGGCAGGCCGACCTGGACAAAGCAGTCGCCCGCGGCCTCGCGCATTTCCGCATCAAAAAACCGACCCTCAATGGACAGCATGTGAATGCCCGCAACTGCGGCCGCTGCGGCCTCTTCGGGTGTCGTTACGAACAGCATCGATATCTTTTCGCCGCGTCTTTTCATGGCGCGGATATCCTCAACATGCGGGCGGTTGTGATACATGGGTTGTCCTTTCGGTCAGCCTGCCCGGAGCAGTCGTTTCAGGTTTTGCGCGGGATCAGCGAGCATTTCAGGCTCAACTGGACCGCCCCTTTCAATAAGTTTTTCAAATATGCGGATGTCCTTCGCGACGCTGTTCCCGGTGCCGATACCGGCAACGGCGCTCAGGCCGCCCGTGCCGTCGCACTGAAACACGATGCGCTGGTCGTCCGCGGTTTCGCGTTTTACGACCGGTCGGGTCATGTCGAACAGCCCGGCCAGCTGAAGTGTCAGGTCGTACTGGTCGGACCAGAACCATGGTACGCGGCCGTAGGTGTCCGTCGCCCCAAGTATGGCTGCGGCCGCATGGGCGCCCTGGTCCTGAGCGGCCCGCCAGCTTTCCAGCCTGACCCGCACGCCGCGCCATTCGAAGTTGCAGCAGTCTCCGGCGGCATAAATATCAGTATCGGAGGTGCGAAAGGCGCTGTCCACGACGATGCCATTGTTCACGGTCAGCCCGGCCTGTTCGGCAAGCTGCGTGTTGGGAGATGCTCCCACCCCGGCGATCACGACGTCAAAAGTGGTATCAAACCCGTCCGCGAGCCTGATGTGCCGTGCATCGGCGCATTCGACAGAAGCACCGCACTTGATCTGGACGCCTTCGGCCTCGTGCCGGGCGGTGAGGACACTGGCGATTTCTTCCGGCACGGCGCGGCCCAGGAGGCGCGGTCCGGCCTCGATCACCGTCACTTCCGCGCCTCTCATGCGGGCGGTGGACGCGAGTTCAAGGCCGATGAAGCCGCCGCCGATGATGCCGATCCGTGCGCCCGGTGTGATTGCCGCAAGGATTGCCTTCGCATCCCTGTCAGTACGGAGTGTCAGGCATTTCTCGATGCCGGGAAAAACACGCGCCCTTGCGCCAGTGGCTATAAGAAGGCGCTCGTAGCTCAGGTCCCCTCCGGTTTCCAGGACAACCCTGTGCTGATCGGGGAGAATGCCGGAGACCCCCATCCCAAAGCGGCAGGTGATACCGGCCTCCTCGTAGGCGGACGCGGGCCGGATTGGTTTTGGCTCCCCTGTTTCCTTCGACAGCGGCGGCCGCTCGTAGGGCAACGAGGCCTCCTCACCGATCAGCGTCACCTCGCCCCCGTAGCCGAGCTGGCGCAGTTCAAACGCCGCGCGCACGCCGCTTTCACCAGCTCCGATGATAACGATACCGGTCATCTTTCACCCCCCGGGCGTGGTGGAAAGGTGGAGGAAGGGCGTCATCTCAAAGCTCCACGAAGACGCGGCCGCCTTCGACCTTCGTTGGGTAGGTGTGCAGGTTCTCGCAGGCCGGGGGCGTTTCGACCTCGCCATTGGTGACGTCGAAAATGGACGAATGCTTGGGGCACTCGATCGTGGCCTCAACAACCAACCCGTCGGACAGATGGACCTCCTCATGGGTGCAAAGCCCGTCAGTGCAGTAGTAGTTGTCCTCGTGGTCGCGCACGATGATGAAGGTGCGCGCTCCATGATCGAAACGGATCACATCCTCCTCTTCGATGTCGTTCGTGGCGCAGGCGTCTATCCAGTCGGCCATGGCTGTTCCTCCTTTTGAATCATGTGGTCTTTTATTGGCTGTGAAATTCGTCTGGCTGGGTGCCGCCGGTTTATTCGGCGGGCGTTACCGCCTGTTTTGCCTTCATGCGTTCCTTCTTTTTGCGGAACCGTTCCTTCATCCGCTGATCGGATTCCTTTGAGCCGTCATGCCAGGTGCCAAAGAGCTTATCGAGCGGAACCAGACCATCGCCGCCGTAGTTCACCTCGAAATATTTGTGATGCAGGTAGTGGACATAGGCGTGGCTATCGAGCGTGGCGTTTTCGGTGAGTTCGAACTTCTCAAAGCCGAGATGTCCGTTGACCGCCCCGAATCCGACCGAATGCAGCGTGAAATACGCACAAACCGGGTTCGACGGGATCAGCAGATGCAGCCAGGCTTCGGCCATGTAGGGAAAGCCTTCACCCGGATGCATCGACAGGGAGGACCACGGGCTCGGGTTGATCGAGTTGTGGTGCACGGAGTGGATGTGCTTGTAGAGCGGCGGCCAGTGGATAGCCCGATGCAGGCAGAAGAAATAGACCTCATGCACGGCTGGCGCGAGCAGGATGACGATGCTGAGCCACAGCCAGTGCGTCGTCCAGGGTAGCCAGACGGCCCAGGAGTTGGCATAGGCCCAAAGCATCACGATCTCGACCACTGTCCAGAGTGGCACGGTGACGAAGATCGAGCGGATGAAATTGTCGAGGTTCTGCGATTTGAACCAGAAAACGTCCGAGGGGTGATCCGCCGGGAATTTGGCATTGTACTTAAAGCGGTTTTCCTGCTTGCGCTTGACGTAGAAAAAGAACTCAAAACCGCCCAGAAACAGGATCATGCCGGCCGCGTTCAGAAAGTATAGGTAGAGATAGTTGCCAAGGGACAGGGTCGCGAGGCTTTCCCAGCTCGGGATCAGGACCAGAACCCACAGGAGGGCGGTCGCGAGGTGAAACGCGTTCCACGGCCAAAGATATTCCGGGATCCAGGCCAGCACCTTGCGGATGGAAAACGGACGTTGCCACAGCGGCGCGGGCTCGGCCGGATGGTTTGGCGTCCAGTTGCCCCGCTTGTCCCGGGTTCCGAATTGAAGATCATCCATGGTGTATACCTCCAAAGCCGCCGCGTTGCGGTCCACAATTTTGGGCTTTGTGGGGTCAGGCGTGATATTCAATCAAGAACGGTTCATCCTGGGAAAAAATATCGCTTCAAAATGACACCATATCATCTCATAATGAGGCACCGCATTTCATTATGACACTGAGGCAATGCCATGAAGCGTGTGACAATCCCGGATCTGGCCAGGGCCGCGGACGTTTCAGTCTCGACGGTCAATCGTGTCCTCAATCAACCTGAATCGGTGCGTAGGCATACGCGGGAGCATGTGCTGGCGACAGCGGAGGAGATCGGTTTTTACGGCCTGGGCACGATGGAGCGTTCGGTCCGGAAAGGCCGGGACACGCACAGGCTCGGCATTCTCCTACAGCAGGGCGGCCGCGCGTTCTATCGCAAGCTCGGCAGCGCTCTCAGAGAGGAAGCCAAACGTCATGTTCAGGCTCCGGTGGATTTGAGGCTTGAGTACCTCGATGATCTGTCGCCCGACAATGTTGCCGCGCGCCTCATTAATCTGAGCCGGACCTGCGACGCGGTTGCGCTGGTGGCCGCCCAGCACCCGAGGCTGGCCGATGCAATTGATACCGTCACGGCGGTCGGGGTTCCGGTCACCGCGCTGATCGCGCCGCTCGATGCCCGGTCGAACGTCGGCTTTGTCGGGTTGGACAGCTACATGGTTGGGCGTACCGCGGCGTGGGCCTTTGACAGCATGGTGCGGCAGCCCGGCGAGATCGGCATTTTGATCGGCAACCACCGCTACCGGAACCAGGAGATGAACGAAAGCGGTTTCCGGTCGTATTTTCGGGAGAACAACACCGCCTTCACCCTGTTGGAGCCGCGAACGACCTACGAATCCGCGGCCGTCGCCCGGGAGATGGTCGAGGAGCTTTTTCACGACCACCCCGAAATCTGTGGACTGTTCGTGTCCGGCGGCGGCATCACCGGAGCCCTCGCGGCCCTGCGTGAGGCGACAAAGCGGAAGGACTTCATCGCCGTCGGCTATGAGCTCTTCGACGCCACCCGCGACGCACTCATCGACGGCACCCTGAAAATGGTGATCTCCCACCCGATGGACCGCTTTGCCCGCGCCGCAATCGACGCCATGATCCGCGCCAAAAAAAGTGGGGCAGGCACAGGTACACAACGTGTCGCCCTCGGTTTTGAAATCTATACCTCCGAGAATGTGTAACATGTCCTCACACGGAGAATGGGAAGAGGAACAGGTTCACGGCGCGATGCGTCGGGCCGTTGCCGTAAGCAGAGCCCTTCGCCATGCCCGCTTTGAAGGTCTGCTTTCCGGCCGGACTTACAGTCTGTTCGCATCCATGGCCAAGGTCCGCTTCCCGCCCGGACCACCAGTCTTGACTTCCGGCCCTTAGCGGCCTTTGAACAAGATCAGTGAATGTTGCGCTACAGCACGCCGAACCGGACTTCCGCTGCAACCACAGCTCGGGACTGGGGTGAACTGGTAATGTTCCGGGGGAACCGACCTTGTCGCCGCGGTTCCCCGAGAGTTCGCTACGGAAAAAGGCACGTATCAAACAACGATCTGTAAGAGCATGACGATCGACATTCCCATCATGGCGAGATTCTCTGTGAGACTGACAAAGCCGAGCGGTACGTTGGAGCCTCCGCCGACGCAGGCGCATTTAAGTTCGCGCCTGTCGAGATAGACGGCTTTAAACACGCTCCATGCGCCGATGGTCGAGACGATTAAGGCAGCAGGCGCGGATAGCCACTTCAGCAGCATGCCGGTCATCAGAATGCCCGCCCCAGTCTCCACCCACGGATAGATATAGGCATACGGCACCCATTTCCGCGCGACGACGTCGTAATTTAGGAACATAGTAGTGAAGCTCTCGATATCCCGCAGCTTTTGCATGCCGAGCAGGATCATCGAGACGGAAATGAACCAGCCCACAGTCTGCCATGTGATCGTGCCGAGGAAGCCGATTGACAGTGCAACCGCGGTCGCGGCGGCAACAGCGAACAGGTAAATTACTGGCTTGTAAGTGGTAGCCTTCGGATCCCAATCGGTAAGTTTCTCGCGCAAGTCTGTCAATCGGCATCCAATCTTAACCCCTCATCGGCGTCCAAAATTGACCCCCCTGGTGCTAAGCTGGCCCGGTGCTGCGCAGTCTCCGATTACCGCAGCGGCGCCGGGCCAGTGTGGGGGCGGCCTGGTATTATGCCCGGTTTTTGAAGCGCCAGCTTTCGTTGCCGGTTTCGACGATCTCGCAGTGATGCGTCAGCCGGTCGAGCAGCGCGGTTGTCATCCTGGCGTCGCCGAAGACGCTTGGCCATTCACCGAATGCCAGATTGGTTGTGACGATTATCGAGGTGCGTTCGTAGAGCCTGCTGATCAGGTGGAACAGGAGCTGGCCGCCGGTCTGGGCGAACGGGAGGTAGCCGAGTTCATCGAGGATCAGGAAATCCAAGCGCGATATCAAATCGGCGGTTCGTCCCTGACGCTCGGCGCGGGCTTCGGCGTCCAACTTGTTTACCAGATCGACGACATTGAAGAACCGCCCGCGCCGCCCGTTCCGGATGCAAGCCCTGGCGATGCTGACGGCGAGATGGGTTTTGCCCGTTCCGGTGCCGCCGATCAGGACCAGGTTGCGCTGATGATCAAGGAAGTCCCCGGCGGCCAGATCACGGATCAGGGTCTCGTTGACCTCGGCTGCTTCGAAGTCGAACTCTTCCAGTTCCTTGGCCAGAGGCAGTTTGGCGATGGTCATCTGGTATTTGATCGAGCGGGCCTGCTTCTCCGAGATCTCAGCCGTCAGCAATTCGCCGATGATCTGCTGGGGCTCATGCTGGCGTTTGACGGCGGTGGTCAGAATCTCGTCATAGGCGGCTCTCATCCCGTAGAGCTTCAGCTTTCCCATCGCGTCGAGCACGTCTGAGCGTTCCATCTGTCTGTCTCCTCAAGCTGTCATATCGGTCGCAATTCGCCGTGGGTTCGCAGTTCAGCCGCAGCGCGTCCGGTGTGGTGATTGTCAGGGGTGGCGGCGGTTCCCGGTGGCGGGCCAGGATGTTCAGCACGACGCCCGCAGAATGGACGTTGTGGGACAGCGCCTCGGTACAGGCGGCTTCTACAGCATCAATGCCATCCGTCATCACAGCGCTCAGGATCTCGACCATCTGGCGGTCGCCGCCGGGCTGGCGTTCCAGCTTACGCTGCACCCGGCGGATCGCAACCGGCAGGTCCCACTCCTTGAATGGCGTACCGTTACGAAGGGCGCCGGGCTTGCGGGCCAGAACAGGTATGTAATGCAGGGGATCGTAGACGGTGTTGTCGCGCCCGAAAGCACGCGCATGGCGACTGACGATCCGGCCATCCTGCCAGCATTCCATCCGATCTGCGTAGGCTCTGATCTCGACCGGCCGCCCCACGGCACGGGCGTCAACCGAGTATCTGTTTTTGTCAAACCGCACGAGGCAGGTCTTGGAGACAGACGCCGTAACCGCGTGGAACCCATCGAACGGGCCAACATAGGGCACGAGGCTCGGGCGCTCTTCTTCGAACACCTCCCAGACCGTTTTGTCCCGCATCTCAGGATGCGTGTTCGCCCGGGCATGGGCCACGCAACGATCTTCCAGCCAGGCATTCAACTCGGCATGGGATTTGAACTTCGGGCGCGGCACAAAGAACCGCCGCCGGATCACGCCGACCTGGTTCTCAACCTGACCCTTCTCCCAGCCCGAGGCAGGCGTGCAGGCAACCGGATCGACCAGATAATGCCCGCACATCTGCTGGAAACGCCGGTTATAGGCACGGTCCTTGCCGACAAAGATCGCATCAACGGCGGTCTTCATATTGTCGTAGATGCCCCGCGCACAGGCACCGCCAAAGAAGGCGAACGCCCTGTCGTGCGCGTCGAACACCATCTCCTGGGTTTCACGGGGATAGGCCCGGACATATGGCATCCTGCTGTAGCACAGGCGGACATGGGCAACCTTGACCGTCACCGTCACGCCATCGAGGATCACGATCTCATGGCTCCAATCGAACTGGTAGGCTTCGCCCGGATCGAAGCTCAGCGGAACATACGCACTGGCCGACGCTTCCCGTGTCGCCTTCGACCAGCCCGCCGCATATCGGCGTATCGCATCATAGCCGCCTCCATAGCCACGGTTACGCAGTTCCTCATAGATCCGGATGAGCGTCAGGCGTTCCCGCTTCGGCCGCCGGACGTTC
>NZ_JBNAFV010000032.1:0-17309 GCF_049800875.1 Amaricoccus tamworthensis
GTAAGCGAAGTCCTGATCACACCTTCGGTTGATGGTTCCACGGCAGCAGTGCTTTGATGTTGGCCTGTCGGTGGCCGTTCACAATTGCGGTGAGGGTTTCGGTCAGCCAGGCGTGGGGATCGACGGCGTTGAGTTTGCAGGTCTCGATAAGGGACGCCATGATTGCCCAGTTTTGTGCTCCGGCATCATGACCCGCGAAGAGTGCGTTTTTCCTGTTTAGAGCGATGGGGCGGATTGTTCGCTCCACGGGGTTCGAGTCCATCTCGATGCGCCCGTCGGTCAGAAACAGGCAGAGGCCGTCCCAGTATTTGGCGATGTATTTCAGGGCTTCTCCAAGGGGCGATTTGGCTGACACCCGCGCACGGTTTGCCGTGAGCCATGTCCCGAATGCCTCAAGGGCGGGTTTGGAGCGCTCCTGTCTTGCAGCCAACCGCCTGGCGGGGCTTTCGCCGCGGACCTCTTTCTCGATCCTGTAGAGGGCGGTAATCTGTCGCAAACCCTCATCGGCGATCGGTGTGGTTCCAGTCCGGGCAACCTCGTGGAGCTTCCGCCTCGCATGCGCCCAGCAGTAGGCCAGCTGAATACCCTGTGACGGCCGCCTGATCAGCCGGTTGTAGCCGGCATACCCGTCAACCTGCAGAATGCCGCGGAAGTCCTGCAGTATCTGATCCGCATACTGGCCGGATCGTCCGGGCGCGTAAGTGAACGTGACACCGGGCGGATCATCTCCACCCCACGCCCGGTCGTCGCGGGCCAGCGCCCAGAAGTATCCGGTTTTCGTCTTTCCCCGGCCAGGATCAAGAACAGGGGCTCTGGTCTCATCCATGAACAGCTTCGGCGATTTTTTCAGGTCGGAGATCAGGGCATCAAAAACGGGTCGCAGCTCGAATGCCGCGCGACCAACCCAGTCAGCCAGTGTGGAGCGGTCAAGTTCAATCCCCTGACGTCCGTAGATCTGCGCCTGCCGGTACAGGGGCAGATGATCCGCGTATTTGCTGACGATCACATGGGCAATGGTGGCTTCGGTTGGCATGCCGCCCGGGATCAGGTGTGCCGGTGCGGCGGCCTGGACGATACCGTCCTCACAGGAACGGCAGGCATATTTCGGGCGTCGGGTCACAATCAGCCGGAACCGTGCCGGCACAATGTCCAGACGTTCACTCACGTCTTCGCCAATAACATGGCGTTCGGTACCGCAACGACAGATCGTGCTGTCCGGCTCGACCACCTCCTCAATGCGCGGCAGGTGTTTGGGCAGCGCCCCCCGGTTGGTTGCGCGCGGCTTTGAGGTCCGGGTTTGCGCACCCGCTGGATCAGCCTCACGTTCGGCTTCCACCTCAGCAATACCGGTCTCAAGATCTTCGAGGGCCAGTTCAAACTGGTCAGGATCGGATTTTTCGGATCTTCGTCCGAACAGGGCCTGTCTGAGGGATGCAACCAGAGTTTCCAGACGGTCATTCCGTTCACTCTGCGCCACGATCATGGCCTTGAGCGCATCCACGTCATCCGGAAGATCAGCCGTCGAAATCATGATCCCGGACTACCAAAACCAGTGCCCGGGGACCAGGGTAAAGGATGGTTTTTTACTCTGCCGCAGTCGGTGGACGGGCCGACAGGGCCTTCACTTTCCGCCAGTCCAGACCGCAGAACAGGGCCTCAAACTGCGCGTGGCTAAGTGACATCAGACCGTTTCGAACCGCAGGCCACGTGAAAGTCGTCTCCTCCAGCCGCTTGTACGTCATAACCAGTCCCGTCCCATCCCAGTAGAGCAGCTTCAGACGGTCCGCACGTTTCGAGCGGAACACAAAAACGGTTCCGGTGAACGGCTCCTTATGCAGTTCATTTTTTACCAGAGCCGCCAGTCCATTGTGGCCCTTGCGGAAATCCACCGGCTTCGTCGCCACAACAATCCGAACCCGTTGTGATGGGAAGATCATCCGGACCCGGACAGGGCACGAACAATCCCCGCTATCCGCTCGGGAGATGTATCAGCCCCCAGACGAACCGTGACATCGCCACAGAGGATCTCAACCGCATCACTGGACGCGGCGGGAGCCGGCGCGGTCACAGGCTCAACCACCAACGACGCAAACTCAAACTCCGCTCCGGCCAGATCCGGAACCGCCAGCCTGCCTTCCTTCGCCAGCCGACGCCACGCCGACAAATGATTTGGCAGCAGTTCGTGCCGCCGCGCCACTTCATTGACGGTAACACCCGGCACCAGTGTTTCGGCGACCACACGGCCCTTATAGGCATCAGACCAGCGCCGTTTCCCGGAAGGACCGACCATGACATCCATACGGCCAGTATCCTCCATATGGAGCGATATATCTCCTACCAACCCAGCCTCCAATTCCAATCTATACTCGGAAACGGACTCGCAGATCAGGAAGCCTTCAGGAAGGTGGGATCAAAACACCGCTTACCGTAATCTGGCCTCCGCTGTAGAAGGTTGAAGAGCAGCGCACGATAACCAGAGTCGCGTGCAAAGCACGGGTCGATGGCGTAATAGTCCGCTCCAAGCTGAATTAGAGGTTTCTTTCGTGCAGGCAGTGTCCGGTAGGGTGTTCCTGCATAATCACCCGGGGCGAAGAACTCGGTTTCTTCTCCGCGCCGATACGCCAAGTCCGCCAACAATGTTTGCGGCAGCGTCGTGTGACGGCTGACATTGGCAATGCCGCCACGAAACATATCATCTATCGCCCGCGCCGCAGCGTGCGCCTGTTCCGCATTAGCCTCAAGCCCAGCCTCCATGGCTTTTTCTTGAGGTCCGTCATGTACCAGTGCAAAGGCTTGCGCCGCCTCAAATTGTTTCTCCATTTCCATAATGGCATCGGCATGTCCGGAACGCGCCGCGTTTGCCATTGCCTGGAACCCTGCCGCGATATCGGCTGCACCGACGCCGTATACTTCATTCAGGATATCATCGTGAGGCGATAGAACGTAGCTGTAGAATTCTCCCTCCAAGACTTGGTAGCGGTTCCCGCGCAGGATGGCCCAATTCGATTTAGCGTGGAACTCAATATCAGCCGTATCTGGACCGAACACTCCGGTCTTCTTGTCCGCTGATGAGGCCATGGCGAAAAACATGGCCTGTTGTCGCAGGTGACGGCTCAAGTCAAAAAGCTCAGCGCATTGGGCTTCGTCAAACTTCACGTCCTGCGGGGCAACATCTGACGCCAGAACGGCGTGCACGTACTCCAACAAAAACTGATTCTCGCCGATCAGGTCGTCGTGGCCCTCGCCTTCGTCGCTCGCGTCGGTAGCGCTTTGGCCTGCCATCGCTTTCGTCATGTGCTGGGCATAAATATAGCCGAGCAGATCATGTGCAGGCATGGCGACAATCAGTGCGCGCATACGAGCGGCAGTGGCTTCCATCTCCCTCAGCAGAGACGCTGCGGCCTCTTTTCGTTTTTCTTCGTCAATCAATTTGCTCACCGAAAGTTTTTCTACCCGCTGTAGCGTCGCTGTATAGAGACTATTGAAGAATGGGGTAGCATACGAAGCCAAGCGAACGGTCATTCAAATCGTTCGCAGCGAACGTCTGCTCCCCGCTCGGACCACCGGTCTTAACTTCCGGCCCTGACCGGACCTTCATCGAGCCACTATGACGCCGCAGTGCAGCCCTTCAGAACGGGCTTTCGCTGCAGCGCAAATTCGCCGCGTGAAGACCGCGAATGGTAACGGCGAGCCCACAGCCGACCGCAATGCCGCCCAGTCTCCGGACCGTGCGAAGCGGCGCCGAGGCCGACGGCTCCGATGTTCCGCCGATTTTATTGGTTCGTGTTTGTGCAATGACATTGCAGAATGAATGCCCCGCTCTAAAGCTCAATCCAAGCGACGCCGGTCTCCGCAGACGCGATGCAGGCCGAAACGAACCGGACACCATCAAGGCCCTCGACAATTCCGGGCAGGAGCGTTGGCTCCCCTTTGTACTCTGCCGTAATCAGATCGGCCGCCTCGCGATAAAACGTCGCGAAGCCTTCGAGATAGCCCTCGGGATGACCCGCCGGAATTCTGATAACCGCCATTGCCGCCTCGGTTGCTCCGGCGCCGCCGCGGGTAATGATCTGGCGCGGCTGACCGAAGCGGCTAAAGGCCATCCGGTTGGGGTCTTCCTGCGCCCATTCGAGCCCGGCCTTATCGCCATAGACCCGGAGCCGCAATCCGTTTTCGTTGCCCACCGCCACCTGGCTGGCCCAGAGCATACCGCGCATTCCGCTCTCATATCTCATCAGAATATGGGCGTTGTCGTCCACCGGGCGGCCCGGCACGAAAGCCGACAAATCAGCCGCAAGGTGGCTGGGAGTTAGGCCGGTCACGAAATTTGCAAGGTTGAAGGCATGGGTGCCGATGTCGGCAATCGCGCCGCCCTTTCCGGAGCGTGTGGTGTCGGCGCGCCAGGCCGCCTGTTTGCCGTCGGAAGGTTCCGTCAGCCAGTCCTGCGCATATTCCACCTGCACCAGTCGAAGCGTGCCCAATTCTCCCGCCGCGACCATTTCGCGCGCCTGCCGGATCAGCGGATAGCCGGTGTAATTGTGGGTCAGGATGAAACGCTTGCCCGAGCGGTGTACTGCCGCCGCGATGGCCTCGGCGTCTTCTTCCGTCCCGGCCAGCGGCTTGTCACAAATCACGTGGATTCCGGCGTCGAGAAAGGCGATGGCGGGGCCTGCGTGCATGTGGTTCGGAGTCACGATGGCCACCGCGTCGATACCGTCGGCCCGGGCCGCTTCTGCTTGAGCCATTGTCTTGAAATCAGGGTAGCTGCGCACCGGATCGAGCCCGAGATCGGTCGCCGAAGCCGCCGCCCTCTCCGGGTCGGAACTGAGCGCACCGGCGACCAGATCCCAGCGCCCATCAAGTCGTGCCGCAAATCGGTGCACACCGCCGATGAACGCACCCTGGCCGCCGCCGACCATGCCCAATCTCAATCGTTTCATGATGCCACCCCAAGCATTTTCCGGATCGTCGCGGTGTGGGTCTCGCCCCCGGCAAAGTCGTCGAAAGCTTTGTCTGTGGCCTCGATGATGTGGCGGCGGATAAAGGGCGCGCCTTCGGCTGCACCCTGTTCGGACGATTTCAGGCAGCACTCCCATTCCAGCACCGCATAGCCGTCGTAGCCGTATTGGCAAAGGCGCGAGAAGATGCCCGCGAAATCCACCTGGCCATCGCCCAATGACCGGAAGCGCGCGGCGCGATCCGTCCAATCGGCATAACCCGAATAGACCCCTTGGCGGGCGGTCGGATTGAATTCGGCATCCTTGACATGAAAGGCGCAAATGCGGTCGTGATAGACGTCGATAAATCCAAGGTAGTCAAGCTGTTGCAGCAGGAAATGCGAGGGGTCGTAGTTGATCCGTGCGCGGTCATGATTGCCCGTTGCCTCGACGAAGCGCTCATAGGTGGCGCCGTCGAACAGATCCTCGCCTGGGTGGATTTCAAAGCCGATATCGACGCCTTGCTCCTCGTAGACGTCAAGAATCGGCCGCCAGCGGCGCGCGAGTTCCCCGAATGCCTCGTCGATCAGCCCCGGTGGACGCTGCGGCCAGGGATAGAGGTAGGGAAAGGCCAGCGAGCCGGAGAAACTGACAGTGGTATCAAGCCCCAGATTGCGCGCGGCTTTGGCGGCCATTTGCATCTGGTTCACGGCCCACGCCTGCCGCGCGCCGGGATCGCCGTGTACCGAGGCGGGCGCGAAAGCGTCGAAAGCCAGATCATAGGCCGGGTGAACCGCGACAAGCTGGCCTTGCAGATGTGTCGAGAGCTCACTGATCGCCACACCTGCATCGGCACAGATGCCCTTGACCTCGTCGCAATAGGCTTGGCTTGTGGCGGCCTTTTCGAGGTCGAAGAGACGGGTGTCGAAGGTCGGGATCTGGACCGCGTCATAGCCCAGCCCCGCGGCCCAGGCGGCGATGCCGCCCAGCGTGTCGAACGGCGCCGCATCCCCGGCAAACTGGGCAAGGAAGACCCCTGTACCTTTCATCGTGCTGGCCATTGTCTTGTCCCCTTGTAGGCGCCGTTCAAGACGCGAAGCTACTGAGCATCGTCAGGTGCCGGATCTCGACCGGACGAGCGAGCAACTCGCCCTGCCGATCGAACAGCGGCTTGAGATGCGGTTTGGTCATATGCTCGTCGAGATCCTGTTGTGTGCGCCAGTTTTCGTAGAAGACGAACACGCAAGGATCGCGGGCGTCGGCGTGGAAGTCGTAGTTCAGACATCCGGCCTCGGCCCGGGTGGGGGTAACCTGCGCGGCCAGGATCTCCTGCAATTCCGCGCGGGCCTCGGGTTTGGCGACGACAGTGCCGATGATCGTGCATCCGGGGTTTTTGGCGAGTGTCATGGCTCAGCTCCTTTTCTGGCTGAGCGCGACGGCCAGGATGATGATCCCGCCACGGGCGATCAGTTGCTGGCTGAACTCAAGCCCCATCAGGATCAGCCCGTTGTTGATCAGACCGATCATCAGCGCGCCGACAATGGTGCCGATCACGGTGCCGTAGCCGCCAAACAGGCTCGTGCCGCCCAGAACCGCCGCCGCGATGACGCTCAATTCGTCGCCTTCGCCCAGCTGGAACCGGCCCGACTGAAGCCGCCCGGCATAGAGCATGCCGGCCAGCGCCGCCGCCATGGACGACAAGATCAGCACCCGGAACTTGATCGAGCTGGTATCGATGCCGGAATAGCGAGCCGCCGTCTCGCCACCGCCGGTGGCCAGAACTCGGCGGCCAAAGCTGGTGCGCTTGAGAACGAAATGACCGATGACGCCCAGCACAACCATCCAGATCAACAGAACCGGAATGATGCCGATGGAGCCGCCACCAAAGAGCCAGGAATAGGCCGGTTCGATGATTGGCACGGCGGACGTGTCGCTGATCCACATGGCCACGCCCTTGGCGATGCCCATCATGGCCAATGTCGTCAGGAAGGACGGGATGCCGATGCGTGTGGTCAGAAGACCGTTGAACACGCCCACGGCGATGCCGGTGGCAAGCCCCGCACCGACGCCGAACATGATCCCGCCCACGTCGATCGCCATCGCCGTGGTGACCGAGGCAAGCCCCGCCACCGCGCCGACCGACAGGTCGATCTCACCGGCGCTGAGCACGAAGGTCATGGCAATCGCCATCACCGCGATCATCGCTGTCTGGCGCACGATGTTGAGCAGGTTGTTGGGGTTGAGGAACCCCTTGTCGTTCAGCGTCAGCGCAAAGATCAGAAAGATCACAGCGAAGCCGATATAGATGATGTTCTGGCGCCAGTTGGCCAGACCGAAGCGGGCCACTATGCCCGGCCCGGGGCTGAGGTTTTCACTGGTGGACATTGGCGTTTCCCTGATGTTTCAGGGCCTTCTGGATATGGAATTGCAGTTTTTGTTCCGCCGCCTGCAGCTGGTGCATGGTGTCGTCGGCGGGCAGGTCAGGGTCGTCGAGGTCGTGGCGCGGATAGGTGCCCGCGGCGCGGCCTTCACTCATCACCACGATGCGGTCGCAGGCGGTAAGCAGCTCGCTCAACTCGGACGAAATCATCAGCACCGCCTTGCCGGATTTCGCAAGATCGCGGACCAGCCGGATGATTTCCGACTTCGATCCAATGTCGATGCCCGCCGTCGGCTCGTCGAGGATCAGGATATCCGGATCCGCGGCCAGCCATTTGCCGATCACCACCTTCTGCTGGTTGCCGCCCGACAGCGTCGACACGGCATGATTGCGCGAGGCGGCCTTGATGCTGAGGTGCTTGATCTGGTGATCCGCGGTTTCGCGCACTGCCTTGGCGTTCATGAGCGACCCGCTCGAAAGCTGGTCCAGCACCGCCATCGAGACGTTGTCCGCCACTGAATGCGCACCAATGATGCCTTGGGTCGCGCGGGCCTCTGGGACCAGAGCAATGCGGGCGTCGATGGCGTCTTTGGGTTTGTGGATCTGGACCGGGGTGCCGGCCACGCGGATCTCCCCCGAAGCGACGGGATCGATCCCGGCAATCACCCGCGCCAGCGAAGACCGGCCGGAGCCCAGAAGCCCCGCCAGCCCCAAGACCTCGCCGCGATGAACGGTGAGGCTGATGTCATGGGGTTTGTGGGCACCGGAGACATTGACCAGTTCCAGCAGCGCCTCGCCCGGTTCCGCGGTTTCGCGCGCCACGTCACTCAGCCCCTTGGACCGCTTGCCGACGATATGTTCGATCATTGTGTCGATCGGCAGGTCGGACAGCGGCGCGGTAATCACGTGGCGGCCATCGCGCAGGATGGTGGCGCGGTCGGCAATGCGCGCGATTTCGTCCATGCGGTGGCTGACATAAATGATCGCCACGCCCTGAGACTTCAGCTTGCGCAGAAAGGTAAACAGCCGCTCGACATCCGACACCGACAGCGCGGTCGACGGCTCGTCCAGCACCAGGACGCGGGCGTCCTGGCTGATTGCCTTGACGATCTCGGTCAGCTGTTTCTGCCCGGCCCCCAGACCGCAAACCAGCGCCTTGGGGTTCACGTCGACCTCGAGCATTTCGAAGAGCTCCTTGGCCTTGCGCTCGGCCACGCGGTCGTCGATCAGGCCGGTGCCGGTCTTGGCTTCGCGGGTCAGATAGACGTTCTGGGCCACCGAGAGCGTCGGGATCAGGCTCATTTCCTGAAAGATCATCGCGACCCCGGCTTTCCGCGACGCCTCGGGCGACATCGCGGTAATTTTGGTACCACAGATCTCGATGGTGCCTTCGTGGGGGACATGGACCCCGTTAAGTACCTTCAGGATCGTCGACTTGCCGGCTCCATTGCCGCCCAGAAGCGCGTGGATCTCGCCCGGCTCGACCTGGAAATCCACGCCTTGGAGAGCCTTTACGCCACCGAAATGCTTGACGATGCCCCGCATGTCGACGGCATGGGGGGTGCCGGTCATGCCGGCACCGGGGATTTTGGGGCCGCTTTTTGGGTGGCTTCCACCTTGACCCATTGCTCGGTCTCGCCGGATTGGATCAACGCATCGGCCACCAGTTCAGTCAGGTAACCGTCTGCAAAGCTGGGCGAGGGCTGTTCGCCGCTGGCGATGGCCTTGAAGAAATCGTAGCACTCGATGATCTTGGTTTCCGAGTACCCGATACCCAGCGCCGGGATCGGCCAGAGGCCTTCGCCATAGGGATGCGCCGGGCCGGTATAGACGGTACGGAACCCGCGCGCGTCGCTTGGATCGTCGGCGAACATCACCTGCAACTCGTCTCGGCGTTCGTAGTTGAACAGGATCGAACCCTTTGTGCCGTGGATTTCCAGCGTGATGAAGTTGTTGCGGCCATAGCCGTTGCGCGTGGCCTCAAGCGAGCCGATGGCGCCGCTTTCGAACTTTAGCATCGATACGACCTCGTCATCGACATCCACATCGCCACGGGGAGCATCGGCGTTCTTTTCGCTGGCACCCAGCTTGTCGACACCGCCCGCCTGAAGGGGCCGGGTCTTGACATAGGTGGGCGTTAGCGCGCTGACCGCCGCAATCGGGCCAACGAGGTAATGTGCGAGGTCGACGACATGGGTGCCGATATCGCCAATCGCGCCCGATCCGGCGATCTTCTTCTGGAAGCGCCAGGACAGCGGGCCATCGGGATCGGCGGACCAGTCCTGAAGATAGGTGCCGCGGAAGTTCAGAATCTCTCCGATCCGGCCTTCGTCGATGTATTTCTTGGCCAGCGCCACGGCGGGCGTGCGGCGATAGTTGAAGGCGACCATATGGATGACACCGGCCTTTTCGACCGCGTCGAGCATCGCCTTGGCCTCTTCACCGCCACGCGCCAGAGGCTTTTCACAGATGATGTGTTTGCCGGCTTTTGCGGCGGCGATGGCGATTTCGGCATGGACGTTGTTGGGTGTGCAGATGTCGATCACGTCAATATCGTCACGGGCGATGACGGCGCGCCAGTCGGACGAGGCTTCGTCAAAGCCAAAGCGTTGACGCGCGGCTTCGGCCAGATCGTTGGTCACGTCGACCACCACCTTGCGGTGCGGAATGGCCGGGGCGGGCCAGAAGAACATCGGCATCGAGGCATAGGCCATGGCGTGGGCCTTGCCCATGAAACCGCCGCCGATCATGGCAATGTTGAGTGTCTTGGTCATGGTGGAACTCCGGGGTGAGGGGCTCAGGGGCCGTCGCATGAGAGGCGCCGCGGGGCCGTGCATTTCGAATGGAAGGAACGGGGGGGACCGGAAACCGCGCGGGTCACCGCCCCCCCTGTGTCAGTTCATGCTCTTCTGGATGTTGCGGGTGGCATCGGCCCGATAGACGGTCTGCCAGGCGTCCAGCAGGTTGTCCTTTTCGACCGGCAGTGCGGGCAGCGCGACGAAGGCAGGCGCCTCCTTGTCGAGCAGGGCATAGCCCGCCAGCGTGGCCTCGGCGACGCCCTGATCGAAAGGACGTTGCGCGCCCAGGCCTTTGACGAAGCCGCCCTGCGCCATGTTGATTGCCACGTTTTCACCAAGGTCGATGGTGGTGATGATCAAGTCATCGCGCCCGGCAACCCGTGCAGCGGAAATCACGCCCTCCGCAGGCACGTCCCAGACCGCCCAGATGCCGTCGATATCGGAGTTCGAGGTCAGCATGGCGCTGGCGACCTTGTCGGCGTCGCCGGTGAAGTCCGGACCACCGATGCCCTGTTCGGCCACGATCTCGATATTCGGGTAATCCGACGCGATGGTCGCCTTGAAGGCGTCATAGCGCTGGCGAGTCACGAAGAAATCCGCCGCATGATAGACCAGACCGATCTTGCCTTCCTCGCCCAGAGCCTTGGCCATCAGGTGCGCGGCGGCGACGCCATTTCCGTAATTGTCGGCTGACACAACCGAAACGTAATCCTCGCCTGCGGTCATGCCCGGCGGAGTGTTTTCCATAAACACGATCTTGACGCCTGCCGCTGCGGCAGCCTTGTAGGCGGCTGCGGTTGCGGCCGGATCGGTCGGCACCGACACGATGATGTCGGGCTGCTGGGCCATCACTGTTTCAATATCGGCCACTTGCTTTTCGGGCTTGAAGCCTGCGTCGGTGACGGCGATCACCTCGATGCCCAACTCGGCAAAGCGGTTGTGAAGCCCGTCGACCTGGGCCCGGCTCCAGTCATTTCCGCCGTAATGCATGATGATGGCTGCGGTGGCGTTCATCGCCTTGATCTGGTCGATTTCGGCGGCCGAAAGCACGAGGTCCGCGGCCGGGCTGGGATCTTCGCCATTGGGGCCTTTCGACAGGACCGTGGTTTGCAGCGCGGCAAGGGCTGCGTCGGGATCGGCAAAGGCCGGGGTTGTCAGCGTGGCGGTCGCCAGAAGCGCGGCAAGGGCCGTGCCTTTCAGGGTTGTCATCGGTTTCATTGGGTTTCTCCTCCAGGATTTCGGATCTTGTTGCGTCGTTTGGTTGCTTGGGTTTGTGGGGTCAGGCCGGTTCGAAGCTTTTTTCGAGATAGGCCATGCTCAGTTCGGCCCCGTCGCGCGGGTCGTCCCAGGCATCAAGCTCGACAGCCACCCAGCCGTCGAATTTGGTCTCACGCAGGGCCGCGATGATCGGTGCGCTGTCCAGATCGCCCCGGTCCAGCGGGGTGAAGGCGAAGGGCTCTTTCTGCCAGCCTTTCAGATGGACATAGGAAATCCGGTCGCGGTGTTCGCGGATCATCGCCGCCGGATCGCCGCCGCCCGCCGCCAGATGCGCCGTGTCGGGGCAGAAGTGGATCGAGGTTTCTGAAAAGATTTTGCGGACCTGTTCCGGGCTTTCGCCGATGGTCGACAGATGCGGATGGTAGTGTCCTTGCAGCCCGCGCTCGGCAGCGATGCCCGCCACTTTCTCAAGTGCGGCCGATAGCTTGCCGTAATCGCCGTCACGGATACCGTCGAAGCGTTTTGCCCCGCCGCCGACCACGAAATGCGGCGCGCCAAGCTCGGCTGTGCGGTCTGCGGCGCGGCTAATGCGGTCCAGTTCTTCGGGCAAGATTTCATCGTAAATGAAGTTGCCGCCGGAATAGGCCGCGACAAGGTTGAGCCCGGTGTCGTCCAGCAAGGCTCTGAAATCCTTGGCGGAATAGTCCAGCAAGTTGCCGTCGAACACTTCGACCGCCTGATAGCCCGCGGCGGCGATGTCGCGGAAGGCCACGGCCATGTCCGCGAATGTCCGATAGGTCAGTTCCGTGATCGACGTGACGCCGACCGCATTGCCGCCCAGCGGCCCCCAACAGTTCGCCTGATAGGCCAGTTTCCAGTCTTGCATGGGTTTCCCCTCCCGCGCCCCGTCGGGGGCTGTCTTGCGTTTGCGACCGGCCAGTCCGGTCTGCTGGGCCATAGCCTAAAGCTTTGAATCGAGCGTTGGTCAATATTTATTCGTCTTATGTTCATTATCTTTTGTTGTTTTTCCGCAAAACTAAGATGTTGCCCTGCGAAAGCGGACGGGCTATTTGTGGATCAGGAGAGGGAAATCGGCACGGATGCCCACGAAGAACCGCCAGATCAATGCAGGATTCGCCGAATCACGGGCGACCGGATGTGCCCGCTGGCGCCTTGCCTCGGGTACACGGATGAGGTCTTGATGAGCGGTGCCGCACAAAAGAACGGTGCCACCCGACGCGGCAAGGGACGCCCGCGCAACAGCGATGTGGCAGCGCCCAGCCTGACGACGATCCTCAACCTCGTGCGGTCCGGTCAGGCCACCACCCGGCAGGAGATCGAGCGCACCGGCGAGCTGGGGCGCGCCATCGTAACGGATCGACTGACCACGCTGACTGCACTCGACCTCGTGGACGAAAGCGAACTTGGCGTGGCCACCGGCGGACGCGCGCCGAGGCTGGTGCGGTTCAACGCCAATGCGGGTCTGGTGCTGGTTGCGACGCTCGACCAGACGGCGTTGGGTGTGGCGCTGTCGGATCTGTCGGGCAAATTGTTGATGGAACATCACGAGGCGCTCGACCTGAACGCCCCTGCCGAAGACACGCTGGGCCGTCTGGAAACGCTATTCGAGTGGATCCTCGAAAAGAACGCGCACGCGCAGAAGGTCTGGGGCATCGGTATTTCGGTGCCGACGCCGGTACCGGCCCACCATGGCGGGCTGTTGTCCACATCGCCGCCGATCCTGCCTGTCTGGGATGGCACGCCTTATGTCGAACGGCTGATCCAGACCTTCAAGGCGCCAGTCTGGCTGCGCAGTAGCGTCGAGACGATGGCGATGGGCGAAATTAGTGAAGGCGAGGCCTCGGATAGCGAGACCATGCTGTTTGTGAAGGTCGGCAAGCGTATCGGTGCGGGGCTTGTCGTCGACGGCCGGCTTTATCGGGGCGCACAGGGCGCAGCCGGGCTAATCGGCCAATTACCGGTCACGTCATCTGCCCGCTCCGGCCCGCTGGAACTACTTGCCGGCAGCGACACGATTGCACGGGAAGGCCGCACTGCAGCCAGCAATGGACAAAGCCGGTATTTGGCCGACATCCTTACACGTGGCGGCGACATCACCTCGATCGATGTCGGTCAGGCCGCACAGGCCGGCGACCCAACGGCGATGGAGATCATGTCGCGAAGCGGGCGTCTCATCGGACATGTGGTCGCCACGCTGGCCAACATGCTGAATCCCAGCCGGATCGTTTTGAGCGGATCGATCGCCCAGACCAATGACATCCTGCTCGCCGCGGTGCGCGAAGTCGTCTATGGCGAGTCGCACCCCCTGGTCACCCGCGACCTGAGCATCGCCGCATCAAGACTGGGCAGTTCGGCAGGCCTTGTCGGCGGGGCGGCGGTCGTGGTGGATGCCCTGTTCGATCCGGAATTCCTGCGCAGCTGGATCACCCGCGGCACGCCGATCTCCTCGCCGCAGTTCGAAACGGTGCTGGACGTCACCCGCGCAGCACTGGAAAACGCCACGGCAGATGCCAAAGACCTGCAGTCGCCGCCGGCCGCGAAACCGCCCCCCCCCCAAACCAACCTAAAGACCAGGGATAGCGACGCATGACCGGTGCCTCCGACAAGATCATTTCCGGATTGGGGCCACACGGCGAACGCGCGGCGGCCCCCAGCCGGATCACGCTTTCGGACGCAGATATCGCAGCCGCCCAGGACCTCGGCCTTTCGGTTGCCGTCGTGATCCATACGCTTGATAGCGACTGGTCGCGGCAGTCGATGGCGGGCATCGTCGGGACCTTGGAGCAATGCGGCGCCACGGTTCGAGAGGTCGTCGACTGCAACTTCGACCCAAACGCCCAGATTGCTGCGCTTAACCACCTGAGCCGTGAGCCGGTTGACGCCGTTGTGTCCATCCCGGTCGCCAATGCTGCGGTCGCCGAGGCGCACCGCAACGTTGCCAGAACAGGCAAGCGATTGATCCTGCACGATAACGTTCCCACCGGGTTGTTGCCGGGGCGGGACTATACCTCGCTGGTCTCGGCGGATAATTTCGGCCTTGGGCTGATCGGCGCAGAACTCCTGTCGCCGCATGTACCCAAAAATCGGCAGGTTGGCATCCTGACCTACGGCGTCGATTTCTTTGCCACCAATGAGCGCGAGATCGCATTTGCCCGCTGGATCAAGGCAAACCGGCCCGATCTCACGGTGCACACAAGACGTTTCGCCTCGCTGGAGACCACCGGGCAGACCACCGAGGCCCTTGTCGAGGAGTTTCAAGATCTGGCCGGGCTTTTCGTGGTTTGGGATGTTCCGGCAATGGAGGCCATCCGGGTCTTAGATCAAAGGGGCGCCGACGTACCTGTCACGACGGTCGATCTGGGGCGCGAGGTCGCCATCGACATGGCTGGCGGCGGCAGAACCGTCGGAATCGCCGCGCAGCAGCCTTATGCCCAGGGTTTGGCCGTCGCTCAGACAACCATTCTGTCATTGCTCGGCTTACCGGTTCCCGGCTGGACCGCACTTCCAGGCGTGTCGGTGACGACGTCTAACCTCGTAGAAAGCTATCAAATGGTCTGGAATACGGAAGCTCCTGACGAAGTTCTGAAACTCAAGCGCGGATTGTCTTAGGTTTGGGACCCTGGAACCATTTCGTCCTCGGACGTGGCCTGCGCAGGTATTTCGCATGATTGACACGCCTTGATGCTGGCGCTGAAGGGATCCATCCCGCGTCATATCATCGAGCTGTGCGTATTCCGCGACCGGCATACGCACGATAGCACGGGCGTCGACCGTGAAACGTAATATTGCACCAGAAACGAATGTCAGCTTCTGACAGCCGAGCGTGACGCGCTCGCAACTGCAGCAAATGGCTGCTTCCCGCCCGGACCATCGGTCTTAACTTCCGGCCCTGAGCTGCCGTTCACCGGCCAGCATATCGCCGCAGCGCGGCATGCCCGGACCGGCCGTTCATTGCACGTTGCAGCATCATGCGGCAGGCTTGCTGCCACGATCGGCGACTAAATCGCTTTTCCCGACCCAGCGACATTGCCATGCCCAAAGATTGCCCGGCAGTCCGCAAAGAACGGCTCCCCATTTTCAGTCAGCTGCGTCGTGACGTAGCGCACCATTGCCTGGGGGCTTTCAGTCGGATCGTTCTGGACATGCTGCGTCCTCCACGGCCCGATCGCAGGCTCTATCCCAAACTTCGCAAAGGCGCCGGTACTTTTCGGCCATTTCGGTGACGGCCTCGCCGTCGCTGATCCGGCCGGCCAACCAGTTGCGGGCCGGGTCGCCGAAAATCGTGCGGCCTACGGCGAAGCCTTTCACGAGCGGCTGGCGGGCCGCAAGCTCAAAGCTGGCGGCAAGTTCGGCTTCCGGGGCGTCAAGGCCCAGGATGACGATGCCGCGCGTACGGGGGTCATTGCGCTCGATGGCCTCGACGGCCTTTTCCCAGGCGCCGTCGGTTTTGAAGGGTTCGAGTTTCCACCAGTCTGGGTAGACGCCCGCGTCGTAGAAGCGCTGGATGACTTTGGGTGTGGTGTCGTCGTCGACCGGGCCGACTTTTGACGGGATCACCTCCAGCAGGAATTCCAGCCGGTTGCGGCGCGCCGCGGTGAAAAGGCGGGTGACGGTGGCGATATGGTCGTCCCAGATCTCCGCGCTGTCATCGGGGTGGCAGAAGACCAGCACCTTCACGACGTTTTCGCGGGCCCATTCGCCCAGTTTGCCGCAGTCCGGGCCGAGTTCGGGCTCGAGGGTCAGCGGGCGGGAACCGGGCCATTCGGTCGGGCGGCCGATCCAGAGACCGGTGCCGCTGGCCCGGTGCAGGGCGCTGCGGCCGATGCGGCTGTCGCAGAGGATGCCGTAGCCGGGTTGGCCGTCGGCCACGCCCAGTGCCGCGTCGAGGCAGAGCTCCTTGAAGGCCGCGCCCTTTTCCGGGGTGTAGCCGGGCATTTCCTCGAACTGGAGGCGGTGGTCGAAGGCGAAGGTGCGCACGGTGGAGAAGTCGCCGCCATGTTCGTGGTGGCGGTTCGTGGCCCAGTGGACCTGTTCCAGTTCCGCGTCGTGGCGCAGGTCGGGGCGCTGGATGCCGCGGTCGAAGAAATACTGAAGCTCGTCCCAGCTTGGGTAGGCCGGCGTGCAGCCGTGGCGGCTAACGGCGAAGGCGCCACAGGCGTTGGCGTATTTGAGTGCGGTGGGCCAGTTTTCTCCGTCGAGCCAGCCTTTGAGGAGGCCGGACATGAAGCCGTCGCCGGCGCCCAGGACGTTGAAGACCTCGATGGGGAAGCCGGGACCGGCCTCGCCATCGTCGAGGCTGGCGGGGATGTCGCCGGTGATGGCGACGGCGCCCATGGGGCCGCGTTTGCAGACCAGCGTTGCATTGGACACGGCGCGGACGGCGCGGAGGGCCTCCAGTGTGTCGGTGGAGCCGCCCGCGATGTGGAATTCCTCCTCGGTGCCGACGATGAGGTCGAAGAGTTGCAGGTGGCTTTGCAGCTTGGCGGTGACGGCCCCGCTCTCGACAAAGCGGCTCTCGCCGTCGCCGTGGCCTGCAACGCCCCAGAGGTTGGGGCGGTAGTCGATGTCGAGCGCGGTCTGGCAGCCGTGTTTGCGGGCGAGGTGCAGGGCCTTCAGCACCGCGGCCTCGGTGCGCGGGTGGCTGAGATGGGTGCCGGTGGCGACGACCGCACGGGCGGAGGCGATGAAGTCCTCGTCCACGTCATCCTCACACAGCGCCATGTCGGCACAGTTTTCGCGGTAGAAGATCAGCGGAAAGCGCTCCTGGTCGCGGATGCCGAGGATCACGAGCGCGGTCAGGCGGTCGGGATCGGTTTTCACGCCCTGGGTGTCGACGCCGTGGCGGGCGAGTTCCTCGAGGATGAAGCGGCCCATGTGCTCATCACCCACGCGGCTGAGAAGGGCGGAGCGCATGCCGAGGCGGGCGGTGCCGCAGGCCATGTTGGTGGGGCTGCC
>NZ_JBNAFV010000033.1:0-10844 GCF_049800875.1 Amaricoccus tamworthensis
GTAAGCGAAGTCCTGATCACACCTTCGGTTGATGGTTCCACGGCAGCAGTGCTTTGATGTTGGCCTGTCGGTGGCCGTTCACAATTGCGGTGAGGGTTTCGGTCAGCCAGGCGTGGGGATCGACGGCGTTGAGTTTGCAGGTCTCGATAAGGGACGCCATGATTGCCCAGTTTTGTGCTCCGGCATCATGACCCGCGAAGAGTGCGTTTTTCCTGTTTAGAGCGATGGGGCGGATTGTTCGCTCCACGGGGTTCGAGTCCATCTCGATGCGCCCGTCGGTCAGAAACAGGCAGAGGCCGTCCCAGTATTTGGCGATGTATTTCAGGGCTTCTCCAAGGGGCGATTTGGCTGACACCCGCGCACGGTTTGCCGTGAGCCATGTCCCGAATGCCTCAAGGGCGGGTTTGGAGCGCTCCTGTCTTGCAGCCAACCGCCTGGCGGGGCTTTCGCCGCGGACCTCTTTCTCGATCCTGTAGAGGGCGGTAATCTGTCGCAAACCCTCATCGGCGATCGGTGTGGTTCCAGTCCGGGCAACCTCGTGGAGCTTCCGCCTCGCATGCGCCCAGCAGTAGGCCAGCTGAATACCCTGTGACGGCCGCCTGATCAGCCGGTTGTAGCCGGCATACCCGTCAACCTGCAGAATGCCGCGGAAGTCCTGCAGTATCTGATCCGCATACTGGCCGGATCGTCCGGGCGCGTAAGTGAACGTGACACCGGGCGGATCATCTCCACCCCACGCCCGGTCGTCGCGGGCCAGCGCCCAGAAGTATCCGGTTTTCGTCTTTCCCCGGCCAGGATCAAGAACAGGGGCTCTGGTCTCATCCATGAACAGCTTCGGCGATTTTTTCAGGTCGGAGATCAGGGCATCAAAAACGGGTCGCAGCTCGAATGCCGCGCGACCAACCCAGTCAGCCAGTGTGGAGCGGTCAAGTTCAATCCCCTGACGTCCGTAGATCTGCGCCTGCCGGTACAGGGGCAGATGATCCGCGTATTTGCTGACGATCACATGGGCAATGGTGGCTTCGGTTGGCATGCCGCCCGGGATCAGGTGTGCCGGTGCGGCGGCCTGGACGATACCGTCCTCACAGGAACGGCAGGCATATTTCGGGCGTCGGGTCACAATCAGCCGGAACCGTGCCGGCACAATGTCCAGACGTTCACTCACGTCTTCGCCAATAACATGGCGTTCGGTACCGCAACGACAGATCGTGCTGTCCGGCTCGACCACCTCCTCAATGCGCGGCAGGTGTTTGGGCAGCGCCCCCCGGTTGGTTGCGCGCGGCTTTGAGGTCCGGGTTTGCGCACCCGCTGGATCAGCCTCACGTTCGGCTTCCACCTCAGCAATACCGGTCTCAAGATCTTCGAGGGCCAGTTCAAACTGGTCAGGATCGGATTTTTCGGATCTTCGTCCGAACAGGGCCTGTCTGAGGGATGCAACCAGAGTTTCCAGACGGTCATTCCGTTCACTCTGCGCCACGATCATGGCCTTGAGCGCATCCACGTCATCCGGAAGATCAGCCGTCGAAATCATGATCCCGGACTACCAAAACCAGTGCCCGGGGACCAGGGTAAAGGATGGTTTTTTACTCTGCCGCAGTCGGTGGACGGGCCGACAGGGCCTTCACTTTCCGCCAGTCCAGACCGCAGAACAGGGCCTCAAACTGCGCGTGGCTAAGTGACATCAGACCGTTTCGAACCGCAGGCCACGTGAAAGTCGTCTCCTCCAGCCGCTTGTACGTCATAACCAGTCCCGTCCCATCCCAGTAGAGCAGCTTCAGACGGTCCGCACGTTTCGAGCGGAACACAAAAACGGTTCCGGTGAACGGCTCCTTATGCAGTTCATTTTTTACCAGAGCCGCCAGTCCATTGTGGCCCTTGCGGAAATCCACCGGCTTCGTCGCCACAACAATCCGAACCCGTTGTGATGGGAAGATCATCCGGACCCGGACAGGGCACGAACAATCCCCGCTATCCGCTCGGGAGATGTATCAGCCCCCAGACGAACCGTGACATCGCCACAGAGGATCTCAACCGCATCACTGGACGCGGCGGGAGCCGGCGCGGTCACAGGCTCAACCACCAACGACGCAAACTCAAACTCCGCTCCGGCCAGATCCGGAACCGCCAGCCTGCCTTCCTTCGCCAGCCGACGCCACGCCGACAAATGATTTGGCAGCAGTTCGTGCCGCCGCGCCACTTCATTGACGGTAACACCCGGCACCAGTGTTTCGGCGACCACACGGCCCTTATAGGCATCAGACCAGCGCCGTTTCCCGGAAGGACCGACCATGACATCCATACGGCCAGTATCCTCCATATGGAGCGATATATCTCCTACCAACCCAGCCTCCAATTCCAATCTATACTCGGAAACGGACTCGCAGATCAGGAAGCCTTCAGGAAGGTGGGATCAAAACACCGCTTACTAATCTGTTCGCCATGTGGGCGATAATGATGGCGGCAATGATGGGGCCAACTTTCGTACCGACCATGCGTGCATACGAAGATCTCATTACATCCGCGGACGGTAGCCGTGCCGGTTCAGTCGGCGTTTTGCTTGGTTTTTTCTTTGTTTGGGTTGGATTTGCTGCGCTGATAGCATTTGCACAGTTTCAACTCATCAGGATTGGCCTCCTGGACGGTATGGGTCAATCGGTGTCTCGGTACTTTTCTGCCGCGCTTCTGTTATCAGCAGGTCTTTATCAGTTTACTGCACTCAAGGACCGCTGCCTCGCTCATTGTCGTTCCCCTACGTTCCAATTCTTGGCGCATTGGAGACCTGGCTTTGCCGGCGGTATCTATATGGGCCTTCACCATGGCAGTTATTGTGTCGCTTGTTGCTGGGGTTTGATGGTTATTGGGTTTGTTGGAGGTACGATGGATTTGCTTTGGATGGGGGGAGCCACCCTTATGATGACACTCGAAAAGCTTCCAGATATTGGGAAACTGCTCACCAAACCTCTGGGTTTCGCGCTTATTGCATGGAGTATTGGAGTGTTGGTGCTTTAATGGACAATTGAACACTAATCCATGTCTGTCAACATATCGCGAAAGGCTGAAAAGAATTGCATGATGCCTTCCCGCCAAATGCAAATTGTAACTTATCTATTTCGCTCAATCCTTTCGAATTCTAAAGCGCTTTCAAGCTGATTGGGAATAGTGCATGCAAGGTTTTTCGATTTCCGAGGTAATTATCATGGGTATATTCGCCGGAGTGCTTGGAGCTTTGCTTCTAAGCATGTTTTGACACCATGTGAACCGCGCCCGGTTTGCCGGAGGCTGATTTGTCTTAGCTACGCGGCTATGTCTGATCTTTCCATAGCGGCGTCGAACGGGACTGGTGGGAAGGGCCGACCGCCTGTTCGGGCTCAGGGCTCGATATGTCGAACCTCTCGGGTGCTGATCTTCTTCCGTCGGCGACCAGCGGACCATCAACTCTGGTGATGTGCGACGAAGTTGCGTGGGAGTTCCTGACCCTGTCAATGGCAAGTTGGAACGCGCTTTGGAGCGCCGCACTTGCGGGCCTTTGGCTGGTCGCCTTTGCGCAACAAATGCGCAACCCCCGCTCGAAAAGTCCCTATCCGGCGACCTAGCCTTGCAGATGCGCGATGAGTTCCGCGACAAGTGTCAATGATACCACTGCCAGCAGGAGAGTGAGCAGAGCGAGTACTGCCACGCCGGATTTCTGTGGAAAGAGACCGACAAGTGGGCGCAGGCTCGCCGACTGTTTGATCGCTGACACATACAAAGGCAACGCGCTCACCATCGTGGCATAGAGATAGACACCCGAGATGTTTTCAAAGAATGCGGAGCGCGCAAGCGTCGGTGCGACCACGCTCAACGCGGTCGCGCGGCTGCCGCCGAACGAACCGAACCAATCTGCAGAGAAAACGTAGATCAGGGCGTGGAGGCCGAGGAAGAGAACAACCCTAATCGCTAGATCCAACAGCAGGAAAACGGCAGAATCTCGATGCCTACCAGCGGGCCGTTGCGTGAGAGCATAAAGAAAGAAGCTCACGTAATTCACAACAAAGATAACCGGCAACCCGTTGGTAACAACCTGCCGCAAAAATCGTCCGAGTGCGGGGCCGCCCGCAGCCAGTGCCGACGCGAAACCGGGAGCAAGCAACACATAGAGCACGAGAATCGGAGCCAAGGCAGCGAGGCTGAACAACAAGACGTTTCTTAAGAATAGAACGCCGGGCATTTCGATGGAGAAGTATCTTTCCATGGGACCACATTTGGCATGCGGACCAGAGCCGGTCGACAGGAATTCCGATCTGTCTCAATCAACGCGAATGCTGTTTGAGCCCACTTCACTAGAATACCCATTCAACAAGGTCCGCAGCCGAACGCAGGTGCGACTCACTGCGCAGGCGTTAATGGCTGCTTTAAGTCTTTCACGCCGATAGAAGGTTGCGCCAAAACGCACCGGCTAACCCGTATAGTTTCGGCACGTATCAACTCCATTCGCGTTCGAGGCAAGTAGCCGACCCGCGTCACGGATTAGGTCCGCAATCCGCCCGTCCGCCAAGCGATACCGGACGAACCGACCCTCGCTACGGCGAGTGACCAGCCCGCAGTCGAGCAGGCAGCGCAGATGGTTCGAGGCATTGGGCTGACCCAGACCCGTATGCCCGACGATTTCCTGCACGCTGCGTTCGTCCGACACCAGCGCATCTAGGATCGCCAGACGACTGGGATCGCCGAGGCCCCGGAAGAGCTTTGCCCGCAGTTCCAGGGTATCGGGTGCCGGAAGATCGTCTTGAACGTCTTGCGTCGTCATATCATTATCCACTGATACGTAAGCGGCGTACCTTTTCGCCCGCCACCATAAAGAGGATCGCACATGAGCCAGCCCGATAACAGCACGTTGGCAACAGCCTCCTCCCCGATCCGAATGCGGGTACAGGGCATGGACTGCGCAAAGGACGCCGCCGAGATCGAGCGCGCAGCCCGGTCTGCGGGCGTGGCCGAAGGCGACGTGAAAGTGTCCGCCGCGACCCACATCATGACATTGCGGATCGCGGAGGGCGACCTGCCCAAAGTGCGGCCCGCGCTCGACGCGACCGGCTACGGTTTCGAGAAGATCGAGGACGGCGATACATCGTCCGATCCGGCCTACAAGGACCCGAGCTATCGCCGCGCGCTCTGGATCGTGGTTGCGCTCAATCTCGGATTCGGCGTGGTCGAGATTTTCGGCGGGTTCCTGTCCGGTTCACAGGCGCTGAAGGCAGACGCGCTCGATTTTCTGGGCGATGGTGCAATCACGTTTCTGGGCCTGCTCGCCATCGGCTGGAGCCTGACATGGCGGGCGCGGTCGGCGATGATCCAGGGTGTGTTTCTGGGCCTTCTGGGCCTTGGCGTTGTCGGCAGCACGCTCTGGCGTGTCCTCAACCAGACCACGCCAGAAGCCGGGTTAATGGGAGCCTTCGCGGTAGGTGCGCTGATCGTAAACATCCTCGCGGTGCTGCCGCTGCTAAAGCACCGCAAGGGTGATGCCAATATGCGAGCCGTCTGGCTGTTCTCCCGCAACGACGCCATCGGCAACCTCGCCGTGGTCATCGCCGCCGGGCTGGTCGCGTGGCTTGGCAGTGCATGGCCCGACCTGATCGTCGCGTTCGCGATCGCGGGGCTTTTCCTGCATTCGTCTTGGGTGATCATCCGCGATGCCCGGAGTGACTTGGTGGAACCTCGCTAACTCTGTCAAGAAGTTGGTGCGCATACCGAAAGTGGAGAATTTCCATTCCGCAGCAAATCCGTAAGATTGTGCTCATCCCGGATCTTTATCGTGGAGGGGTTGGACGGTCGTTCTGCGTCAAATCACAGTCACTAATTCTGCCATAATTTACATAATAGACACTCTCTTGACTTTTACTGAATATTGACTAAGCTATAGCTAATCTAAAAAGTAGCCTTTTCGAGGTCAGAATGCAAGTCTCAGTGCATGCCGCAAAAACAAATCTGTCAAAACTACTGGAAGCCGTTGAGCGCGGCGAACGCGTCGTAATTGCACGTCATGGCGTTCCTGCTGCCGAATTGGTTCCGGTTCATGAATCGCAAGTGAAGTTCGGTAGTCTCAAAGAAAAACTCAAGCCTCCGCCCGATGCGTTCCTTGCGCCAATGACGGACGAGGAGTTGAATGATTGGGGAGCATGAATGAAACCCGTTTTGCTTGATACGAATGCTCTCGCGATGATTCTTACGGACGATCCGCGTCTACCGGAGCAGGCAAAGAACATCATTTCCAAAGCCCCACGCGCATCAGTCAGTGCAATTACATTTTACGAGATCGGTCAAAAAGTTCGTCTTGGTAAATGGGAAGCAATGGCAGAGTTCGCTGCAAACCTCGTTGATATAACTATTGGCGATGGTTTTAATCTGATTTCACTGAGCTCAAAAACTGCCAATGATGCATCGCTACTGGAATGGTCGCATCGCGATCCGTTTGACCGGATGATCGCCGCAGTCGCCATCAACGAAGACGCCGATTTAATCTCTAGTGACGATGCCTTTGACGAATTGGAGGCGATAAAACGAATTTGGGCATAGTGTCTATTATGTTAAAAAACATACATTCGCTTGACTGAGGCGACCCCGACCGAAAACCGCTCGGAAACCTGCGCAGAACTCAGCCCCTCGCGTTTTTGACACTCAGTACTTGCCAAATGGGAAACATTATGAACTCCTTTCGTATTGAACTTTTGTAAGGAGGTATTGTATTCTGGAAGGCAGAATCGGTGAATTGGAGTGAACATGCTGGAATCAACGGTGACATCGAAAGGTCAAACCACACTGCCCAAGGATGTCCGAAAGTTTCTCGGTGTGGATACCGGAGATCGAGTTCGGTATCTGATTATCGGCAACGAAGTTCGGCTGTTGAAGCCGCGAAAGATAATGAGCCTTTCGGGCAGTCTCAAACATGACGGATCACCTGTGACCCTCGAGGACATGGATGCGGCCGTGCGTTCAGTTGCGGCGGAGCGCCACTCTGGCTAATGATAGGCCTTGATACCAATATTCTGGTCCGTTTCCTGGTACAGGACGATCCAAAACAGGCGGATATGGCAAATTCGCTGATAAGCCGGTGTTCCACAAGGCAACCCGGATTCATTGGCCGGGAGGCTCTGGTGGAAATGGTATGGGTTCTTGAACGCGCATATGGACAATCGGCTGCGGCAATAGCCGCTACGTTGTTCGGTTTCCTTGAGTCTGAGGAACTGGTGCTGGAAAATGCGGAGGACGTGGCCGTGGCTGCGGAAGCCTATGGGAGCGGTGTCGCCGACTTTGCGGATCACATGATTTTGGCGGCAACGCAACGGTCGGGATGCACTACCCTGTATACATTTGATCGGAAAGCTGCACGCGCCAACGGGGCAACCCTGCTGGTGAAATGAGACAGTTCCATGGAGGGTAGTGTCGCAAAGTTTCGGAATTGAGTTGCGTTGCCTGGCGCGTCGAGCGAGACCTCCCATTTTCCCGAGCCTCAGTCAGGATTGAAGAGTTGATCAGTTTCAAAGGCGCGCAGTACCCGAAATCCGTGATCCTATACGCCGTGTATTTCTATGTTCGCTTTCCCGTTTCGTATCGCGACCTCGAATAGATCCTGGCAGAACGCGGCGTCGATTTGGATCATGCAACGCTCAATCGGTGGGTCGAGAAATACGCAGGCGCTATTGCCGAAGAAGCGCATCGCCGGAAGTCACCAACCAACCGCTCGTGGCGAATGGATGAGACTTATGTCAAAGTAAAAGGCGAGTGGACATACTTGTACCGCGCGCTCGACAAGGAAGGGAAAACCCTTGATTTCATGCTGTCGGAGCGCCGCGACGAAGCCGCAGCTACTGAGTTTTTCGCGCAAGCCATCGGCAATAACGGTTGGCCGGACAAGGTCGTAATCGACAAGAGCGGATCGAACACGGCAGGCCTGTAGAGGTGGTCCTGGAAATTCGACCAGTTTGCCGCCGTGCTAAGCTTGTCTTACGATTTTCGGTAGCTTCGTGTGAAAACGAGGCCACTGGAAATCTGTTCGCTGCAGGTCTCCAGCGGCGGGTGCGGGTCGTTGTTAAGCGGGCCGTTGCAGGGCCGTGCTATAGTCTGATCGCACCCGTCTTTCGCTTTTGACCCGAACGGATACCCGAGGAGCGAGCCTCGGACGACAAGCATGGGGTATGCGAATGATGACCGAAATTATCATCGGGATCGACATCTCGAAAGGCCGTCTCGACGTCCACCGTCTACCGGATGGAGAGAGGGCTGCTTTTGACAACGACAAGGCTGGGTTGAAACGCCTGATACACTGGCTTGGACCCGACGTGCGCCGGGTCGTGTTCGAACCCACCGGACGCTATCACCTGACGCTGGAGCGGCGCCTTGCCGAAGCGGGCTACCCGTTGGTCAAGGTGAACCCGCGCCATGCGAAACGCTTTGGCGAAGCGCTTGGAACCCGCGCCAAGACCGATCGTGGCGATGCCATGATGCTGGCGCGCATGGGGATGGCGTTGCAACTGGAGCCGCGGCCGATCGGGGCGAAAACCCTGCGTGATCTCAACGAGATGATCTCTGCACGACGTGCCCTGGTCAAGGACCGCACGGCGGCGAAGAACCGGGCCAAAGGGATCGGCCTGGCGATCCTGCGGCGGCAGAATGCGGATCGCCTCAAGCGCATCGATACAGACCTCAAGGCCATAGACGCCGCCATTGCAGAACTGATCGCGGCGGACAAAATGCTTTCCGCGCAACACGCCATTCTTCTCAGCATTCCAGGCATCTCAACCGTCACCGCCGCTGCCCTGATGGCGCAGATGCCCGAACTGGGCGCACTCGACCAACGCGCAGCAGCCAGCCTTGCAGGTCTGGCGCCAATGACCCGCCAGTCGGGACAGTGGCGCGGCAGGGCGTTCATCCAGGGTGGACGCGCGCTCGTGCGCGAGGCCCTCTACATGCCGGCCCTCGTGGCGCTTCGGTTCAACCCTGATCTCAAGGCAGTCTACGACAGACTCAGGGCCGCAGGAAAACCGGCGAAGCTCGCAATCACCGCTGTCATGCGAAAGCTCCTCATCCTCGCAAACGCGCTGTTGCGCGATAACCGGAAATGGACGCCAACGATGCCTTGACCAACACGGATACTATGGCATTGGTTTCATTTCAGGCGGCAACCTTCAGGTCAGGAACTATTCTACCATAGGCCTCGTCCGGCGTCATGATCCCATGTGATGAGTGTGGGCGTCTTTCGTTGTAGTAGCTGATCCAATCACCAATCCCGTCCCGGGCTTCGGAACCGGTTTCGAAGGCGTTCAGGTAGACGCATTCGTATTTGAGGGATCGCCAGAGCCGCTCGATCATCCGATTGTCGATCCAGCGGCCACGACCGTCCATCGAGATTTTGATCTTCGCATCGCGCAGCACGTCGGTGAAATCGGTGCTGGTGAATTGGGATCCTTGGACGCCCTTCTAACAGTCAAGGGCTGATTTGGTCCGGGCGATCTCGAGGTTTCGTTTCCGGATGATGTGGTAAACCTCCCGGGCAAGGTAGCGCTTCAGACATCGGATCGCCTCCATTTTTGATTGGCCGTCTGCGACCCGTCGCTCAACATAAATTTTTGTTCGCTCTTCGGTTCGCAGACGGCCAATGGCGATGATGTGCAGGGCAGAGTTGGCAGCCCGGTCTCCACCGCGGTTCAAACGGTGGCGCTGAACTTTCCCCGATGACGCCGGAACGGGACTGACACCGCAGAGTGCTGCAAACCCCGCCTCCGACTGCAAACGGTCGGGATTGTCGCCAGCGGTTATCAAAAGCTGTGCCGCCGTTTCATATCCAATGGACGGGCGTGCGATCAAATCCGGTGCCAGGCTGTCGATGATTTCCTTAATCAGGGCATCGAGGTCAGCGGCCTCATCGGTCAGCTCGAGATACCGGCGTGCAAGCGACTTCAGTGCGATCCTGTAGGCCGATGTTACGTTCCCTCCGTCCGACAGATCCGGGCGCCACGCTGCAAGTGTCCGGATCAGTTGCATCCGGCTCATGGAACGGAGTTGCTCCCGCAGGTGATCCGGGGCGCTCACAATGTTGGTCTGGATCATCTGAAGGGCAACACGGCGGGCGGAGATTGCTGTTTTCCTGCAGGTTTTCAGAACACGTAACGCCTCGATCATGCCATCCCGGCTTTTGGGTGTGACGGTCCGGGCTCCAGAGAAAGCTGCATGAGCCGCGTTTACCGCATCGAGCGTGTCGTCCTTGCCGCGCCGCCGCCGGTCTGCTTTGTCCGGTGCCGTCACTTCCAGAACCGTGATGCCGGCATGCTGAAAATAGCGCAGCAGCCCCGCCCCGTAGGTCCCGGTGCATTCAATGCCGACGCGCTCCAGCTCTCCAAATGACAGCATCCAGGTCAGCATTCTTTTGTATCCATGACGCGTCGTGGCAAATGTTTCCGTTGCCAGAAGCTGATCCCGCGCATCGACAATGGCCGCGACATGAAGGTCTTTATGTGTATCGACCCCGGCAGTAACCTGGGCAATTGTTGTGGGATCAACAGTGTTGTGGTCTTTGGGCATGTGTGTCTCCGATGCTGGAATGAATTGATCCGCATCGGCCAAATGTCTGGACAGGACAGTAAAGTGACAAAAGTCAGGCCCTTCTCGGGTCACAGGCACAGCTGAGGCGGAGCCTCACCGCCCGATGCCCACAGGCCTCCGACAGGTCCAGGGAATGACACGGAAATCCCGGTCGATCGCTGTTTGGGTCAGGAGGCCTGGAACACCTTGCGGTACCAGCTTCCTCTCGGTCGACCCAATGCTGCAAGTGCCTGGGAGAACTGTCGGAAGATGGCCATCACACTATTACT
>NZ_JBNAFV010000034.1:0-5000 GCF_049800875.1 Amaricoccus tamworthensis
TTTAATCTGAGGCATACCCTGCAGCTTTGAGGAAATTCCAGCACTCCTGCGGGTCGAACAGATCGCAGATGTCTCCGAGCGCCTGAAACAATGTTTCAAAGGTTCTGGCGCCGATGCGTCGCAGGTGGGCTTTGAGCTTCGAGAAGGCCATTTCGATGGGATTGAGATCGGGACTGTATGCGGGCAGGAACAAGAACCAGCAGCCGCGCTCTTTCAGGGCTTGTGCCGCACGCGGGCTTTTGTGGGTGGACAGGTTGTCGAGGATCACAACTGTTCCGGGTTCGAGCGCCGGGGCCAGTTGGGTTTCGATGTAAGTGTCGAAGGCCGGACCGTTCATGGCTCCCTTGATCACCCACGGTGCGATCAGGGCATCCTGCGTCAGCCCTGCGATGAAGGTCTGCGTGCCCCATTTGCCAAAAGGTGCCCCGGCATAAAGCCGCTCACCGACAGGGGCCCGACCGCGCAACCGTGTGAGGTTCGTCTTCACGGCAGTTTCATCGATAAAAACCAGCCTGTGCGGCTCCGCGCGCATACGGGGCTGGCGGCGCTTGATCCAATCACGGCGGGCCTGGAGCAACGCCGGTCGGTCACGTTCCGCCGCGATCAGTCCTTTTTTTATATGACAGTCCGGCGCGTTCGAGCGCGCGGTGCAGCGAGGAGAGCTGTACTTCCACGCCATGTGTCTCTGCGAGGGCGGCGGCCAGTTCCTTGAGCGTGATGTCCGGTTCGGCCTGCACGATCTCCAGCAAAAAGTCCCGGTGCGGGGCGAGTTTGCCGAACCGGCCGGCGGTACGACCTTGCGGCTTGGGAACCGCCGTGCCGTGTTTACGGTGCTCCGCTGCCAATCGCACCGCCGTGGCTGCGCTCACACCGAACAGCCGCCCCGCTGAACGGGCCGAATTGCCCTTAGCGACGTAGGCGCAAATCCGTTCCCGAAGGTCCAAAGAGTAAGGTTTGCCCATGATCCACCTCCAAACAGAAGTGAATCAGACGAAGGCGGGCTTGTGAATCCCAATTCGATTCAGATCAAACGCAAACCGCTTTAAGCCATCGTTGATGGGCTGGCGCCGAAGCTCGTGGAGCAGGAGTCCATCGGCTATCGGTCGGCGACGCAACTTCTGATCACCGCCGGTGACAACCCTGAGCGACTGAAATCGGAGGCGGCTTTTGCCGCCCTGTGTGGCGTCAGTCCGGTTCCGGCTTCGTCAGGCAAAACCAGCCGTCACCGGCTGAACCGGGGCGGCGATCGAGCGGCCAACAGCGCCCTGCATATCATCGCCATATGCCGTCTGCGATGCGACGGGCGGACGCGGAAATATGTCGAACGGCGCATCGCAGACGGCCTGTCCAAAATGGAGGCCATCCGATGCGTCAAACGCTACATCGCCCGGAAGGTCTTCGCCCTGATCCGGGACCGTTACAGGGAGATCAACCAGACCCAAATCGCCGCTTGACAAACAGAAGGGCGTCCGCGGATCGCAATATCTGTCCATTCGCTACACCGAGCGCCTGGCAGAAGCGGGGACCGAACCGTCCGTCGGCAGCGTCGGCGACAGTTACGACTGTGAATGTGATATCGCAGCTTGATGGCCTGACCCTTGTTACGACTGACTTCGTGTCATTGCGTTGACGTGTCGGCTGTCAGGTTGCCGTGGCAGCGGGCGAGATGTGACTTCATAGATGCCTGACGGTCCCGTACCCTCACAGTCCTGTCCGCTTTGACCGTTGCCTGGACCAGTGTGAGCGGAGGCAGGCATGAAAGACATCATCGTTGGTGTGGACACCCACAAACACAATCATATCGCTGTCGCGATCGACACCCAAGGCGCACGCTTGGGCGGCAAGACGATCCCCACGACGCGCCGAGGATATCATGAACTTGAGGCATGGGCGTCAGGCCTCGGACGCATCGAGGCTTTTGGTATCGAAGGGACCGGATCTTTTGGCGCTGGTCTGTCCCGGGATCTTCTCGCCAAGGGGCATGTCGTTCTGGATGTCATGCGACCAAATCGCCAGCTGCGCTATCTTCATGGCAAATCCGACACCCTTGATGCCGAGAGCGCGGCTCGGTCAGTTTTGAATGGCCAGTCTACCGCTCAGGCCAAGGCGCAGAACGGATCATCAGAAATGATCCGCCACCTCAAGATAGCCCGCGACAGCGCCGTGAAAGAAAAGTGTCAGGCAATGATCACACTGAAGACATTGGTCATCAACGCTCCAGCTGAGTTGCGCGATGCACTGGATTAGATCAAGGGGCGGATCGGCTTGGTTCGCCATGTTGCAGCAATGCGGCCGGGCGAAGTCTCATCGCCTTTGGCGTCTGCAAAGGCCGCCATGCGCGCCGTTGCCCGGCGATGGTTGGCTTTGCATGCGGAGATACAGGCTCATGAGCAGGAGCTTGACCGCATGGTTCGTTGCAGAGCACCAGCGCTGATGGCTTCACACGGCATCTCGACCATAACGGTTGCGGAAATGCTGATCCTCGTCCGCGACAATCCCGAACGCATCAAATCCGAAGCCGCCTTGGCCAAGATGTACGGTGTTTGCCCGATCCCTGCATCAAGCGGTAAGACGATCAGGATGCGCCTGAACCGCGGCGGCAACCGACAGGCCAACGCGTCAATCTACCGCGTTGCCATCGTGAGGATGCGGGATGACGAGAAAACAAAAGTATATGCCACGCGTCGAACTGCCGAAGGTAAAACCCGGCGTGAGATAGTGCGTTGCATCAAGCGATACATCATTCGTGAAATCTACCGCCATTTATGCGCGCCGCCTGACCTCCTCCGTGCCGACTGACAAACATAGGAGCATCAACACCCTGGCCGAGACGAACAACGGGCTGTTCAAAGCGGAGGTCATTCACCGGCGTGGACCATCGCGCAGCTTCAATGCCGTGGAATACTCCACACTCGAATGGGTGGATTGGTTCAACAACCGCCGCCTGCTGGAACCCATCAGTAATATTCCGCCAGCTGAGGCCGAGGCAAACTTCTACGCAGCTCTGGAAACATCAGACGTCGCCGCGCAACTACGATCAATAAGCCTCCGGCAAACACGGCGCGGTTCAGAAGCGCAAAAATCATTGAAAACTGGAAGATCAATTACAATACACACAGATCTCATACATCGCTCGGTGGGATGGCTCCGGCTGTCTATGCAACACTCAAACGTTGCGAGCGGCTGTTTCGCCCGGACTCCGCAATGGCTCCGCTCGACAGGCTTTGAACTTGAACCGATCTGTCGAAACAAATGTGAACCGACCCTATACCTGAGGGAACCGTGTCACCTTGCGTTCACGGGCGCGGCACGAAAAAGGCCTCTCGTTTGGGAGGCTCTTGAACGGCTATATTATTTTAGAACGATGGTTGCGGGGACAGGATTTGAACCTGTGACCTTCAGGTTATGAGCCTGACGAGCTACCGGGCTGCTCCACCCCGCGACGCTTTTGCAGAGTTGCAGTTTTGTGCTGCGTGACGGGGAAGGTTTCCCCGTATCGGCTTCTGCGTGCCGTCTGGTATTTGATTGAGACCGTAAGAGAGCGTTTGGTGTGTCTGACAGGTTTGGCGGTGACCTACTCTCCCACGTCTTAAGACGCAGTACCATCGGCGCTGTGGCGCTTAACGGCCGAGTTCGGGATGGGATCGGGTGTTTCGCTCACGCTAAAGCCACCAAACCGGCAAGACACACCGGCTGCCACCGGAGCACAGCGTGATGCTGCGCAACGGGGAAGCCGTTCTACACGATGACTGTCTTTCCATGTTTTACTGGTGTGTTGGGTCTGACTTTCGACCATGTGGGAGGGTGTTCCTCTCTTCCACTGGATCGTATCAAGCCTGTCGGGCGATTAGTACCGGTCAACTGAATGCATTGCTGCACTTACATCTCCGGCCTATCGACGTGGTGGTCTTCCACGGCCCTCAAGGGAGACCTTGTTTTGAGGGGGGCTTCCCGCTTAGATGCCTTCAGCGGTTATCCTGTCCGCACTTAGCTACCCTGCACTGCCGTTGGCACGACAACAGGTCCACCAGTGGTGCGTTCACCCCGGTCCTCTCGTACTAGGGGCAACTCCTCTCAAGTCTCCTACACCCACGGCAGATAGGGACCGAACTGTCTCACGACGTTCTAAACCCAGCTCACGTACCACTTTAAACGGCGAACAGCCGTACCCTTGGGACCTTCTCCAGCCCCAGGATGTGATGAGCCGACATCGAGGTGCCAAACACTGCCGTCGATATGGACTCTTGGGCAGTATCAGCCTGTTATCCCCGGCGTACCTTTTATCCGTTGAGCGATGGCCCTTCCACTCGGGACCACCGGATCACTATGACCGACTTTCGTCTCTGCTCGACTTGTCAGTCTCGCAGTCAGGCGGGCTTATGCCATTGCACTCGACGACCGATTTCCGACCGGTCTGAGCCCACCATCGCGCGCCTCCGTTACTGTTTGGGAGGCGACCGCCCCAGTCAAACTACCCGCCACACAGGGTCCCGGAACCGGATAACGGTCCGCGGTTAGACATCAGATGAGCGAAGGGTGGTATCTCAAGGATGGCTCCCCGGGAACTGGCGTCCCCGGTTCAAAGCCTACCACCTATCCTGCACATCGCTGACCTGATGCCAGTGTGAAGCTGTAGTAAAGGTGCACGGGGTCTTTCCGTCTGACCGCGGGAACCCCGCATCTTCACGGGGAATTCAATTTCGCTGAGTCTGCATTGGAGACAGCGGGGAAGTCGTTACGCCATTCGTGCAGGTCGGAACTTACCCGACAAGGAATTTCGCTACCTTAGGACCGTTATAGTTACGGCCGCCGTTTACCGGGGCTTCAATTCAAGGCTTGCACCTCTCCTTTTAACCTTCCGGCACCGGGCAGGCGTCAGTCCCTATACGTCGTCTTGCGACTTCGCAGAGACCTGTGTTTTTAGTAAACAGTCGCCACCCCCTGGTCTGTGCCCCCCGCCCGTGGTTGCCCACGAACGGGGCCTCCTTCTCCCGAAGTTA
>NZ_JBNAFV010000035.1:0-7835 GCF_049800875.1 Amaricoccus tamworthensis
TGATCCTCCCCCACTGAAGTGGTCCGCCGCTATGTTTAGAAAACGGAGGATTCACGATGGGAAATAAGCGACACAAGCCCGAGGAAATTGTCACGAAGTTACGGCAGGTTGAGGTGCTTGTCGGGCAAGGAATGGCGCGGGTTGATGCTATCCGTGAGGTTCGCATAACCGAACAGACCTATTATCGCTGGCGCAAGCAATATGGTGGGATGGGAACCGACCAACTTAGGGAACTAAAACGCCTTCAGAAGGAGAACGAACGGCTGAGAAAGGCTGTGTCCGACCTCACTCTGGACAAGTTGATCTTGGCGGAAGCTGCGAAGGGAAATGTATGGTCCGCCCGCGATATGCAATCTCAGATTTCGATGCGCTGAACTGTTGCGTCAATGTATCCGGCCTCTGTGTGGAGCACTCAGCTCCGGGCCTTGATGGGTATCCGCTGCCGCATATTGCTTGATACTAGCTCGGCCAGAACTGGCCAGTTTCCCTCTTCAGCATCTATGCGTGGCGGATCGTTGCAGCGCCATCTCCTCTCACATCGCACATCATTCTTGGGCTTCAGGCTTACGATTAAGCCGGAAGCGATCTGTATTCCGTTTCATTGGCCAATACTGACCAGGCAATTCGCGCCAGTTTGTTTGCCAAAGCCACGGTGGCGATATTCTTGTGGGTTCGCTGTTCAAGGTCATTAAGCCATGTTCCAATCCGGTGCGTCGAACGGTTCCCGTTCATTTTGAAGCTCCGGGCGCCATGGATGAACATTCGGCGGAGATATGTATTCCCGCGCTTTGTGATGCCGCCCAATCTGGTCCTGCCGCCGGTCGACATTTGCCTTGGCACCAACCCGAGCCATGTTGCAAAGTCCCGCCCTCTTCCAAAGGCTGATCCGTCTGCGACGGCCGCAATCGTTGCTGTCGCGACCAACGGTCCGACACCTGGTACTGTCATCAGGCGTTGGCAGGCCGGATCTTTCTTGGCAAGAGCCTCGAGTTCTTGGGTGAGGGTCCGAACGGCAGCATCTGTTGACTGCCATTCTGCCCAGAGACCCGAGATTAGGGTTCGCATGGCTGGCGACACGGTTGTGTTCTCTTCTTCAAGAAGGTTCTGAACCACACCTCGCAATCCGCCACGCCCTTGGCGCATGGTAATCCCATGTTCAACCAAAAGCCCTCGGATTTGATTGCTGACAGCAGTGCGACGGCCTACCAGACGGTCCCGAACGCGATGAACAGCCTGTAATTCTAGCTGTTCTCGTGTCTTGATCGGAACGAACCGCATTGTCGGTCTTTGGACCGCCTCGCAGATTGCTTCGGCATCAAGAAAGTCGTTCTTCTGAGTTCTGAGATATGGCTTCACATATTGGGCCGGCATCAAACGCGCATCATGGCCCAACTCTGTTAGAGTACGCGCGATATAGTGGGCGCTGGCACAAGCCTCCATTCCGACCAAACACGGTGGCAGGGACCGAAACAGCGCGAACAGTTGTGGTCTGGTGTACTTCCTGCGCTTTACGATGTGCCCTTGGACGTCCATCGCCACGACGTGAAAAACATTCTTGCCGAGATCGATCCCGACGACTGCAAACTCTGACATGATCCTTTCCTCTTTTTTTGATCTATAGGGAGGATGACCTGAACAGTCGCTCTCCCGAAAGGGCGGACCATCCCATTACTTCTAAGCCCCGCGCGTCGCCGGACTTGTATCGATCACGTGCGAAGCCAGTTCCGGATTTCTGAACGTCGAGCCTGTCGTGTGCTGAAGCAACACCGATCTACACAACGAAAGTTGCCTCGGGGCCGAGCCGATGAAGAGAAACTGGCCGCGGATATGATTGAGCTGGCACGTCAGTATGGCCGATACGGTTACCGCCGGATCGCGGCATTGCTGAGAGATGGAGGCTGGCAAATCAACGACAAGCGTGTGGAGCGTCTGTGGCGACGTGAGGGGCTGAAAGTGCCAATGAAACAACCGACGAAAGGGCGGCTCTGGCTGAATGATGGATCATGCGTTCGGCTCCGGCCCGAGCATCGCAATCACGTCTGGTCTTATGACTTCGTGCATCATCGAACCGACGATGGGAAGGTGTTCCGCACTTTGAACATCCTCGACGAACACAGCCGGGAATGTCTGGCAATCAGGGTAAAGCGCAAGCTGAACTCTGGCGATGTGATCGACGCCTTGAGCGACCTGTTCATCCTGCGCGGTGTGCCTTCCTATATCCGCTCTGACAACGGCCCAGAGTTCATTGCTCAGGCGGTTCAGGACTGGATTAAAGCCGTTGGCGCCAAGACCGCCTACATCCAGCCGGGCAGCCCCTGGGAGAACGGATACTGCGAAAGCTTCAACGCCCGGTTCCGCGACGAGTTTCTAAACGGTGAGGTCTTCTACAGCCTGCGCGAGGCTCAAATCCTGATCGAACAATGGAGGAAACACTACAACACCAAACGACCGCATAGTGCTCTGGGCTACCGCCCGCCGGCGCCGGAAACCGTCGTCCCGATGGACCAGAGGCCAATCATGCACTAACAATCAAACTGGACCACTTGGGTGGGGCTGATCAATCCGTCGTGTCTCACTTAAAATGCATTTGACACAGTGAGCTGGGAGGCTTGAACAAAATGACCAACTTGAACCGGAGAACTTTTGTCTGGGCCAGTCTGTTGGGAGCGACGTCACTGACGCCGGCGGGGCGGGCCATCGCGCTAACTGGATCGTTGCAAGACGTGGGAAGCCTCGCAATGGCCGCACCAAAGGCTACCATCTACACCGCTCGCGAGATCGTCACGCTGGAGCCGACGCAGCCGTCCGCCGAGGCGGTGGCGGTCGTAGGCGGGCGAATCCTCTGGGTCGGGAGCCTCGAGGAGACGACCGCGATCCTCGGCGACCAGCCCCACGACGTCGACACGACCTTCGCCGACCACGTGATCGTTCCGGGCTTCGTGGCCCAGCATGACCACCCGGTGCTCGCCGCGCTGACCATGTCGTCAGAGATCCTGTCGATCGAGGACTGGGTCCTGCCCTCGGGGACTGTGCCGGCCGTGAAGGACAAGCAGGACTTCATTGACCGGCTGACGGCCGCCGTCGCGGCGGCGCCCGGTTCCGGCGAGCCGGTCCTGACATGGGGCTATCATCCGGCGTTCTACGGCTCCCTGACCCGAGCCGAGCTCGACGCCATCAGCACAACCCGGCCGATCCTCGTCTGGGGTCGCTCTTGTCATGAGTTCTTCCTGAACACCGCCACACTCGAGCGCTGCGGGCTTACCCGCGAAGCCTACGCGGCCTTCTCCGCGTCAGCGAGGGAGCAGAGCAACTACGAGGATGGCCACTATTGGGAACAGGGTATGTTCGCGATCCTGCCCCACATCGCTACGATGGTGGCAAGCCCCGAGAGGCTTCAGGCCGGTCTTGAACTCAGCAGGGACTACATGCACGCCAAGGGGATTACCTTCGGCAACGAGCCGGGCGGCATTCTTGCCAAACCCGTTCAGGACGGAGTTAACGCCGTCTTCTCGAGCCCCGACATGCCGTTTCGCTGGTCCTTCATGCCGGACGGCAAGAGCATGGTCGGCATGTATGCCGACGACGCGCAGGTCATTGCCGAGACCGAGAAGCTCGCCTCTTGGTATGGCGGCATGACGGGTATGACGTCGAAGCAGGTCAAGCTCTTCGCAGACGGGGCTATCTATTCGCAGCTTATGCAGGTGCGCGATCCCTACCTCGATAGCCACACGGGCGAGTGGATGATGGACCGGGACGTCTTCGAGCGCGCCTTCCGGATTTACTGGGACGCAGGCTACCAGATCCACATCCACGTCAACGGCGATGAGGGTTTGAACCGCGTTCTCGACACCCTCGAGACCAACCTGCGGCGCAAACCGCGCTACGATCACCGGACCGTGCTCGTGCATTTCGCGGTGAGCGGCGCCGATCAGGTCAGCCGCATCAAGGCGCTTGGTGCCATCGTCAGCGGCAATCCCTACTACGTCGCGGCGCTGGCCGATCAATACGGGAAGGTGGGCCTCGGCCCAGAGCGCGCGGACGAGATGGTGCGCCTCGGCGACGTCTCGCGGGCGGGTATCCCGTGGTCGCTCCACTCCGACATGCCTATGGCACCGGCCGATCCTTTGTTCCTTATTTGGTGCGCGGTGAACCGCCTGACGACCTCGGGCCGGATCGCGGGGCCGGACCAACGCGTGACCGTCGAGGAAGCGCTGCGTGGGGTCACCATCGAGGCGGCTTACTCGCTGAAGCTCGAGGACGAGATCGGGACGATCTCTCCCGGCAAGCGGGCAAACTTCACTATCCTCGATGCGAACCCCCTCTCAGTCGACGCGATGGAGATCCGAAACGTCGGCGTCTGGGGCACGGTTATGGAAGGACGGATACTTCCCGCAGGTGGGGCGGAGCGGAAAGCCTCGCTTGATCTGCCGGGGGAAAGCAAGGCGGAACGGGCGTTCATGGAAGCTGCTCTGCACCACGCGTTGACGGTCGCCCATGGCCCGCATTGATCCGAAGTTGAAAGGGAGCAAATATGAATGTTGAAAGCAAAGTACTGGGAATCTTGTTTCTCACAGTCGGTGTGGCCATGACCGGCTGTTCTCCGGAGACGGCCGAGGATGAACAGCCGTCGGCAACAGCTCTTGCTAACCCCGCTGCGAACTACTGCGTCGAAAATGGTGGAACATACGAGATCCGTCGTGCCGCCGACGGCTCGCAGACCGGGGTCTGCATCCTCGAGGACGGCGCCGAGGTCGAAGCCTGGGACTATTTCAGGGAAAAGGCGGGATGAAGTGACGGCGGTCGTTGGGTACCGCATGCGTTGATGACCGCTTTGTACCAGAAGCGCCGGCCGGAACGGTCGGTTCGAATGTCTGGAAGATCCCGCAGACCGTCAGTTCGATCTAGTCCAGATCTTGCACTTGCAGCGAAGGTCCGCAAAGCGGGCTGCGAACGCAGCATCACGAGCATAGGGTGAAGGTCCGATTAGGGCCGGTTTCATTCCAACCTTCTCGCCCGTTCTGCCATCCGCTGAACCACTGAAATAGTCGCAGCGCCCGCCTGACTTATCCCAGCCCCGGCGATCTCAGCATTCGACCTCGTCCCAAACCGTGCCCGCGCCCGTGAGCCCTTGCTTCCGATCAAACCCTTGGCGAACCCGCCAGGACTGGGAATGCTCGGCGGTCCGGCCATCATGAAGTTGCCCGAGATTGAGCGGACGATCAGCGGAGTGGCGATGATCATGCCGCCTGCGAGAAACATCATCATGAAGAAGGGCTGATCAGCCCCACCCAAGTGGTCCAGTTTGATTGTTAGTGCATGATTGGCCTCTGGTCCATCGGGACGACGGTTTCCGGCGCCGGCGGGCGGTAGCCCAGAGCACTATGCGGTCGTTTGGTGTTGTAGTGTTTCCTCCATTGTTCGATCAGGATTTGAGCCTCGCGCAGGCTGTAGAAGACCTCACCGTTTAGAAACTCGTCGCGGAACCGGGCGTTGAAGCTTTCGCAGTATCCGTTCTCCCAGGGGCTGCCCGGCTGGATGTAGGCGGTCTTGGCGCCAACGGCTTTAATCCAGTCCTGAACCGCCTGAGCAATGAACTCTGGGCCGTTGTCAGAGCGGATATAGGAAGGCACACCGCGCAGGATGAACAGGTCGCTCAAGGCGTCGATCACATCGCCAGAGTTCAGCTTGCGCTTTACCCTGATTGCCAGACATTCCCGGCTGTGTTCGTCGAGGATGTTCAAAGTGCGGAACACCTTCCCATCGTCGGTTCGATGATGCACGAAGTCATAAGACCAGACGTGATTGCGATGCTCGGGCCGGAGCCGAACGCATGATCCATCATTCAGCCAGAGCCGCCCTTTCGTCGGTTGTTTCATTGGCACTTTCAGCCCCTCACGTCGCCACAGACGCTCCACACGCTTGTCGTTGATTTGCCAGCCTCCATCTCTCAGCAATGCCGCGATCCGGCGGTAACCGTATCGGCCATACTGACGTGCCAGCTCAATCATATCCGCGGCCAGTTTCTCTTCATCGGCTCGGCCCCGAGGCAACTTTCGTTGTGTAGATCGGTGTTGCTTCAGCACACGACAGGCTCGACGTTCAGAAATCCGGAACTGGCTTCGCACGTGATCGATACAAGTCCGGCGACGCGCGGGGCTTAGAAGTAATGGGATGGTCCGCCCTTTCGGGAGAGCGACTGTTCAGGTCATCCTCCCTATAGATCAAAAAAAGAGGAAAGGATCATGTCAGAGTTTGCAGTCGTCGGGATCGATCTCGGCAAGAATGTTTTTCACGTCGTGGCGATGGACGTCCAAGGGCACATCGTAAAGCGCAGGAAGTACACCAGACCACAACTGTTCGCGCTGTTTCGGTCCCTGCCACCGTGTTTGGTCGGAATGGAGGCTTGTGCCAGCGCCCACTATATCGCGCGTACTCTAACAGAGTTGGGCCATGATGCGCGTTTGATGCCGGCCCAATATGTGAAGCCATATCTCAGAACTCAGAAGAACGACTTTCTTGATGCCGAAGCAATCTGCGAGGCGGTCCAAAGACCGACAATGCGGTTCGTTCCGATCAAGACACGAGAACAGCTAGAATTACAGGCTGTTCATCGCGTTCGGGACCGTCTGGTAGGCCGTCGCACTGCTGTCAGCAATCAAATCCGAGGGCTTTTGGTTGAACATGGGATTACCATGCGCCAAGGGCGTGGCGGATTGCGAGGTGTGGTTCAGAACCTTCTTGAAGAAGAGAACACAACCGTGTCGCCAGCCATGCGAACCCTAATCTCGGGTCTCTGGGCAGAATGGCAGTCAACAGATGCTGCCGTTCGGACCCTCACCCAAGAACTCGAGGCTCTTGCCAAGAAAGATCCGGCCTGCCAACGCCTGATGACAGTACCAGGTGTCGGACCGTTGGTCGCGACAGCAACGATTGCGGCCGTCGCAGACGGATCAGCCTTTGGAAGAGGGCGGGACTTTGCAACATGGCTCGGGTTGGTGCCAAGGCAAATGTCGACCGGCGGCAGGACCAGATTGGGCGGCATCACAAAGCGCGGGAATACATATCTCCGCCGAATGTTCATCCATGGCGCCCGGAGCTTCAAAATGAACGGGAACCGTTCGACGCACCGGATTGGAACATGGCTTAATGACCTTGAACAGCGAACCCACAAGAATATCGCCACCGTGGCTTTGGCAAACAAACTGGCGCGAATTGCCTGGTCAGTATTGGCCAATGAAACGGAATACAGATCGCTTCCGGCTTAATCGTAAGCCTGAAGCCCAAGAATGATGTGCGATGTGAGAGGAGATGGCGCTGCAACGATCCGCCACGCATAGATGCTGAAGAGGGAAACTGGCCAGTTCTGGCCGAGCTAGTATCAAGCAATATGCGGCAGCGGATACCCATCAAGGCCCGGAGCTGAGTGCTCCACACAGAGGCCGGATACATTGACGCAACAGTTCAGCGCATCGAAATCTGAGATTGCATATCGCGGGCGGACCATACATTTCCCTTCGCAGCTTCCGCCAAGATCAACTTGTCCAGAGTGAGGTCGGACACAGCCTTTCTCAGCCGTTCGTTCTCCTTCTGAAGGCGTTTTAGTTCCCTAAGTTGGTCGGTTCCCATCCCACCATATTGCTTGCGCCAGCGATAATAGGTCTGTTCGGTTATGCGAACCTCACGGATAGCATCAACCCGCGCCATTCCTTGCCCGACAAGCACCTCAACCTGCCGTAACTTCGTGACAATTTCCTCGGGCTTGTGTCGCTTATTTCCCATCGTGAATCCTCCGTTTTCTAAACATAGCGGCGGACCACTTCAGTGGGGGAGGATCA
>NZ_JBNAFV010000036.1:0-5870 GCF_049800875.1 Amaricoccus tamworthensis
TGGCATGATCGAGGCATTACGTGTTCTGAAAACCTGCAGGAAAACAGCAGTCTCCGCCCGCCGCGTTGCCCTTCAGCTTATCCAGAACAACATTGTGAGCGCCCCGGATCACCTGCGAGAGCAACTCCGTTCCATGAGCCGGATGCAGCTGATCCGAACACTTGCGGCATGGCGACCCGATCTGACGGACAGCGGGAATGTAACATCGGCCTATCGGATCGCACTGAAATCGCTCGCACGCCGGTATCTCGAGCTGACCGATGAGGCCGCTGACCTCGATACCCTGATCAGGGAAATCGTCGACAGTTTGGCACCGGACCTGATTGCCCGGCCATCAATAGGGTATGAGACCGCGGCACAGCTTTTGATAACCGCTGGCGATAACCCGGAGCGTTTGCGGTCGGAGGCAGCGTTTGCCGCACTCTGCGGGGTCAGTCCTGTTCCCGCTTCATCAGGAAAAGTACAGCGTCACCGTTTGAACCGGGGCGGAGATCGGGCAGCCAACTCTGCCCTCCACATCATCGCCATAGGCCGTCTGCGAACCGACGCGCGAACGAAAGTATATGTTGAGCGTCGGGTCGCAGACGGCCAGTCAAAAATGGAGGCAATCCGATGTCTGAAGCGCTACATTTCCCGGGAGGCCTACCACATCATCCGAAAACGAAACCTCGAGATCGCGAAAACCAAATCAGCACTTGACTGTTAGAAGGGCATCCAGGGTTCGCAATTCACCAGCACCGACTTCACCGGGGTGTTGCGCGCAGCATCGGTGAAGATATCCGTGGACGGTCGAGGCCGCTGGATTGGCAACCGGATGATCGAACGTCTCTGGAGGTCGCTGAAGTACGAATGCGTCTACCTGAATGCCTTCGAGACCGGTTCCGGGGCCCGCGAAGGCAGCGGCAACTGGATCAGCTGTTACAACGAGAGGCGTCCGCACTCATCGCACGGGCTGCTGACGCCGACGGAGGAATATGATAGCCGACCCGTGAGCCTGAAAACCGCCGCCTGACATGAAACCCGTGCTATAGCTTAGCCCGGCGGAAAACTGGTCGAAAAACCGCAACCACCTCTCGATAGTTGAAACGCGGAGAGCCCTTTCGATGCGTTCATAAAGAGGCAAATCGCACCAAGCAGGTCGAGAAAGGGGAGCTTGCGGGGCGTAAAGATCGTGCCTGACGTCACGCTAGATTGCCGGTGACACGCTGCGCATTTGAACCGGCGCCTGGTGGACAGATCGTAGATGTCGAGGCAGCCGCAGGTCGGGCAGACCGTCGCGCCATCCGTCTCCGGCCAGCGCAATCGACAGAAACGACCATATGCCGCATCTTCCCCGTGCGAAAAGATCGACTTCAACGACGGGGTTCGCGCCGCCGCTGACAGAAGGAAATGCTGTGCCATGCGAACCTCCGAAGGTCAGAATGTGCACGTATTGTTCTGATAAACGCGTCCCATCAATGGGTTAGTGCATCTACTGCCTAAGACCGAATTGAACTGATGCGGTGGATGCCCCCACCCGACGGCATCGAATGTGCCATAACGGTTTCTTAGGAACCAACGCGAGGGAGGCATCCATGTCAGATATTAGCATATTGGCGATTGATCTTGCCAAGGGCAGTTTTCAGATTTGCGGCGTCAAGGCTGACGGCACTGTTGTTTTCAACAAGTCGGTTTCGCGACCAAGGCTGTATCAGCTATTGGCGGAGCAAGCGCACTGCGCAGTAGCGATGGAGGCCTGTGCGACGTCGCATCATTGGGGCCGTGTTGCCCAGTCGTATGACCATGAGGTGCGGTTAATCCCCGCTGCCTATGTGAAGCCGTTCGTAAAGCGCCAGAAGAAAGACCGTGCCGACGCCGAGGCCATTGCCGAAGCAGCCAGCCGCCCGAGCATGCGTTTCGTGGCGGTGAAGAGCACTGAGAAACGAGGGCGCGCCGTCGCCTTCCGAACACATCAGTGTTTTGTGCGTCAGCGGACCCAGTTGATCAACGCGTCGAGGGGGCATCTGGCTGAGTTCGGCCTGGTGGCACCCAAAGGTCCGGCGAGCTTGAAACTGCTGGAACAGGCGCTTGCTCAGCCTGATGTGGATTTACCCAGTCCAGTGCGCGAGATGGGCGTGCTCTACCTTGAGCAGATCGGCCGCCTGACCGAGCTTGTCGAGCAGCTGGCTGACGAGCTTGAGCGCGCCTCAAAGACCGATGATGAGTTGCGGCGGCTTAGCACCGTGCCGGGCATCGGGCCAGTCACTGCGGGTGCCATTGCCGCCTTCGCACCGGATCTCTCGACCTTCGATAGCGGTCGCAACTTTGCTGCATGGCTGGGTTTGGTGCCGCGACAAAGGTTAACGGGCGGCAAAGCCCGGCTTGGAGCCGTCAGCAAGATGGGGCAATGCGACATCCGCAAGCTCCTGATCGTCGGAGCCATGAGCGTGATCCGATGGGTTGTGCGCATGGGTGGCAGCGCCAATCGCTGGCTGGCCAATCTGGTCGCGCGCAAGCCCCGAATGGTGGCAGCCGTGGCGCTGGCCAACAAGATGGCCCGCATGATCTGGGCGATGACGACGAAACAGGAGAATTACAGAATGGCGTGACCCTGATCCTCGGACTGGGAAACGGCATGGCCGCAAGGCCTGGGCAAGGTGATCGACCGACGGAGTAAGCAACACGGACTTCAAAGTTCAAGGCGAGGCCACCCAGTCCCGGGGCTCGAGCGTCATAGCTCTCTGAACCGATGTGGGCCTTGCCTTCCGAACAGCATACCGGCCCGTGGCGCCAGACAAGCCACATCATGAGGCCTGACACACGAACGATTGAAGCCCAGCCCAACCGTCGAAAAATCAGCTTGCAAAACCGGGGGCATCCACACACGCCCCGGGTTTGCCGGAGGCTCCAACTCCTGAGTGGGATGGAGCATCATGAGCAAGACGACGAACAGGTAATCCCCCGAAATGCGCGAGCGTGCCGTTCGCATGGTTCTGGACAACGCCGGGCAGCATGAGAGCCGCTGGTCGGCGATCCTGTCGATTTCCTCGAAGATCGGTTGCGCGCCGCAGACGCTGAACAAGTGGTTCAAGAAGACCGAAGTCGATCGGGGGGACCGCGCCGGTATCACGACCGAGATGGCCGAGAAGTTGAAGGCACTGGAGCGCGAGAACCGCGAACTGAAGCAAGCGAACGAGATCCTGCGGAAGGCTTCGGCGTATTTTGCCACCCTCTCGGCCGATTGTTTCTCAATCGCCTGCCGGGCGCCGGGACGGAGCTCGACCGCCAGTCCAGGACATGATCGCCTTTATCGAAGAGCACCGTGACACCATCGGGGTCGAGCCGATCTGCAAGCACCTGCCGATTGCCCCGTCCACGTTCTACGATCACATGGCCAAACGGGTGAACCCTGATCTTCTGTCGGATCGGGCGAAGCGGGATGTGACATTGAAGCCCGAGTTCGAACGCGTCTGGGAACAGAACTATAAGGTCTATGGCGTTCGCAAGGTCTGGCACCAGATGCGCCGGGAAGGCTTCGTTGTGGCCAGATGCACGGTGGCGCGGCTGATGAAAGAACTGGGCGTGGAAGGCATCATCCGTGGCAAGAAGCATAGGACGACCATCCCGGACAAGTCTCAGCCATGTCCGCTGGACAAGGTGAACCGTCGGTTCAAGGCACCTGTTCCCAACATGCTGTGGGTCAGCGACTTTACCTACGTGGCGACATGGCAGGGTTTCGTTCACGTGGCTTTCGTCATCGATGCCTTCGCGCGTCGCATCGTGGGCTGGCGGGTCAGTCGAACGGCCCATGCCGGGTTTGTTCTGGATGCTTTGGAGCAGGCCGTGCATCAGCGGCAACCTGGATCGGGCCTGGTTCATCATTCGGATAGTAAGTTTATTCAGGCCGGTCTGGCGGGGCGGTCTGACCCTCACAGCGATGGACCGTTATCGTCACTGGTGCTGCAGGGCATCCGGCGTGGTCTGACCCACACTCAGATCGACGTGACGTGTCTTTCCGCGGACCTGTCGACCGCCCGGACCGTCCTGCAGGGAGGGGGGGTTCCCCGCGCAGCACGGTGACCCGAGAAGGGCCTGACATTTGTCACGTTACTGTCCTGTCCCGGCGGATGCGGATGGAAGTCCGGTTGAAGAGACGGGAGGATAAAATGGACGGGACACAAACGGCACAATCGATCACTGGTGGTGTGGATACACACAAGGATCTGCATGTCGCTGCGGTGGTGGATGACCACGATCACTTACTGGCCAGTGAAAGTTTCGCCACGACGCGACAGGGCTACCGGCTGATGCTGGAATGGATACGCTCGTTTGGCGAAATCCGCCGCGTCGGGATCGAGGCAACAGGGACATATGGTGCCGGCGTGCTGCGATATTTCCAGAAAGCCGGGGTTTCGGTCATGGAGATCACCGGACCGGACAAACATGATCGCCGTGCCCGGGGAAAATCCGATACGCTGGATGTTGAGGCTGCAGCCCATGCTGCCTTCGCGGGGAAACGAACCGTCACACCGAAGACGCGCGATGGAATGACAGAGGCATTACGGGTGCTTAAGGCCGTCCGGAAAACAGCGGTACAGGCCCGTAGAATTGCGCTCCAAATGATCGGCAACACGATTGTCTCAGCGCCGGATGCGATGCGCGACAGTGTTCGTCACATGACACGCATGAAACAGATCCGCACCTTGGCTGCCTCGCGGCCGGACATGACCGGTTTTCGTGACATGGAGACCGCCTACCGGATTTCCCTGAAGTCTCTGGCCCGGCGCTATCTCGAGCTGCACGATGAGATCGCTGATCTGGATGTAATGATCTAAAGCGTTTTGCGTTTAATCTGAGGCATACCCTGCAGCTTTGAGGAAATTCCAGCACTCCTGCGGGTCGAACAGATCGCAGATGTCTCCGAGCGCCTGAAACAATGTTTCAAAGGTTCTGGCGCCGATGCGTCGCAGGTGGGCTTTGAGCTTCGAGAAGGCCATTTCGATGGGATTGAGATCGGGACTGTATGCGGGCAGGAACAAGAACCAGCAGCCGCGCTCTTTCAGGGCTTGTGCCGCACGCGGGCTTTTGTGGGTGGACAGGTTGTCGAGGATCACAACTGTTCCGGGTTCGAGCGCCGGGGCCAGTTGGGTTTCGATGTAAGTGTCGAAGGCCGGACCGTTCATGGCTCCCTTGATCACCCACGGTGCGATCAGGGCATCCTGCGTCAGCCCTGCGATGAAGGTCTGCGTGCCCCATTTGCCAAAAGGTGCCCCGGCATAAAGCCGCTCACCGACAGGGGCCCGACCGCGCAACCGTGTGAGGTTCGTCTTCACGGCAGTTTCATCGATAAAAACCAGCCTGTGCGGCTCCGCGCGCATACGGGGCTGGCGGCGCTTGATCCAATCACGGCGGGCCTGGAGCAACGCCGGTCGGTCACGTTCCGCCGCGATCAGTCCTTTTTTTATATGACAGTCCGGCGCGTTCGAGCGCGCGGTGCAGCGAGGAGAGCTGTACTTCCACGCCATGTGTCTCTGCGAGGGCGGCGGCCAGTTCCTTGAGCGTGATGTCCGGTTCGGCCTGCACGATCTCCAGCAAAAAGTCCCGGTGCGGGGCGAGTTTGCCGAACCGGCCGGCGGTACGACCTTGCGGCTTGGGAACCGCCGTGCCGTGTTTACGGTGCTCCGCTGCCAATCGCACCGCCGTGGCTGCGCTCACACCGAACAGCCGCCCCGCTGAACGGGCCGAATTGCCCTTAGCGACGTAGGCGCAAATCCGTTCCCGAAGGTCCAAAGAGTAAGGTTTGCCCATGATCCACCTCCAAACAGAAGTGAATCAGACGAAGGCGGGCTTGTGAATCCCAATTCGATTCAGATCAAACGCAAACCGCTTTA
>NZ_JBNAFV010000037.1:0-4858 GCF_049800875.1 Amaricoccus tamworthensis
TGCCCGACAAGCACCTCAACCTGCCGTAACTTCGTGACAATTTCCTCGGGCTTGTGTCGCTTATTTCCCATCGTGAATCCTCCGTTTTCTAAACATAGCGGCGGACCACTTCAGTGGGGGAGGATCAGGGCAGAGGGTCCTGACCGCAGGATGCGAAACCGGCTTGCGAGCGGCCGATTTGGTTCAGGTCAAAATGGACCAATTCGAAGATACGCCGCACGGCAAGCGCCTTCGTTTCAGGACAAGTAAGCGGGGCCAGATCGCATATATCCCTGCCACGTCGGCACTTGAGAAATTGATCGCAGAGACTCCGGAAGGCCAGGAGGTGCTGCTGGTATCAGAGCTTGGCAGGCCTTTGACGGCCCGTTGGGCATCGAACCAGATCACCAAGTGGCGGCGCGAAGCTCAGATCCCCCCTTGGATCGACGGCAGGGAGAAGACTCTGTCTGATACGCGCGGGACGGCGGCGACAAGATTGCTAAATGCCGATCTGTCTTTGCGCCAGATTGCGGTGCTGATGGGGTGGTCGGTTCGCTACGCGGCGCAAGTTATCGAGCATTATGCGCAGGTTAGCCCGGACGAAAGCGATGCGGTTCTGCGCAAGCTCAATCGAGCGAAATCACTGTCTCAAGACACAAAAATGTAAACGCCCCTGTAAACGCGGGGCCTCAAACACGGCAAGGAGTGATGTAAGTGATTGTTTTTAAATGGAGGCGAGTACCGGAATCGAACCGGTGTACACGGATTTGCAATCCAGAAAGAGCATAAGCGAAAACAACGTCTTAAGGGTGCAAAACACCCCCTGACAAAAAGTGAACAAAAAGCGAAAGTTTCAAAGCCAAATTCGCCGGTTCAAAACGAAAAAGGCCCCGTCACAGCGGCAACTGTGAACCGGGGCCAAATAGAAAAAGCCTGTCAGCTTTCGAAGCACATTAGCACAGGCCAGCGCCGCATCGCAAACGCTCAGTCGGCTTTTTCGCGACCTCTGACCGCTGAGGTGATCCAATGAGTTGGCGCATCGCAAACGAATGCGCCGAGCGCCGCTTTGGCAGCGCCGCGCGCAAGCAGATAATCATGTTCCTGGCCGACAAGGCGAGCGATGATGGCTCGGGCATCTGGTGTTCCAAGGGGACGATCCAGCGTCACACAGAGCTCAGCGAGAGCACGGTTAAGCGTACCATCATCGACTTCCTGCGCGAAGGCATTCTGATGGAGACGGGGCGGCGGCACTGCAAGAACGGCTACACCGTCATTTACCGGATTGTTCTAGAGCGCGTGGCCGCGCTCGAACCCACTGTTGAGACGGGGGTCACTGTGAACCCCGTCCAGCCTGAACCCGGTACGGGGTCCACGGTGAACGGGGTACGGGGTTCACGGTGGACCCCAAACCATCCTAAAACCATCCATAAACCACCTACGCGCAGGCGCGAGGCGACGGAGGAGGTTGAAGATTTTGAAGCTGAGAAGATCTTGGCAGTCTATCCCGAGGACAGGATCCGAGACCGGCAGACCAGTCTGCGCCTGATCGCAGCAGCTGTGAAGGCCGGAGTGAAGCCCGATGATCTGAGGCAGGCGGTCAAAGCTTATGCCAAGGAAAGCGAGGGCTACACGCGAAGCAAGGTCTGTTTCTCCGACAATTGGTTCAAAATGCGCCGATGGGAGAAGGGGCTTGCCCAGCTACAGGCCGACCGCGAGAAGGCGCGAGAGGCCGAAGCCAAAGGACGCGCCAGCCTCGCCGAGTGGATCCACGAGCGCCATCCCTTGTGCCGCCATATCACGAACCGCCAGATCGAAGACTTGATCGCTTCAAAGCTAGTAACGCCTGAGCAGGTGCGCGCTGCGGGGCTGCAGGTGTGAGCGAAGCGGTGATCGGAGGCGATGCGGCTTGGCTCGGAAGTAAAGCTCTTCCGCTGGCAAGAGGGTTAACCAACCTCGGAAGTTCTTCAAATTGTGAACGAAGCGTTGCTTGCATTTACGTTTATTTCGTTTATTTTGATTATTGCGAATGGGGCGCAAGATCCCGTCGCGTGAAAAGGAGAGAACCCATGATGATGCAAGCAAAAGAAGCGTTCGCAGAACGTTTGCCGGATCAGGTTGAAATTGAAAATGCTGACAGTCTTCGCCGTATCCTTGCCTCGCAAGTGAATGGTGATGAGGCCGTTGAGCTGAGCCTAGCACTCGGTGAGAAGCAGATCGAACCGGTGACCTTGGCCCCAGCCCTCGCTGCATCCTTGATGGAGTTGTTGCGGTTGGTGTCAAGCGGCAGAGGGTTCCGGATGATCCCTGTGGATGCAGAGTTGACCACTCAGCAAGCGGCCGATTTGTTGAATGTGTCGCGCCCACACCTCGTGAAGCTTCTAGAAGAGGGTGAAATCGCCTTCTTCAAAACAGGTCGGCATCGCCGTGTGAAAGCAGCAGATCTGTTTGAATACAAAAAGAAACGCGACATTGATCGCTCTGACGCATTGTCTGACCTCGCGGCAATGGACATGGAGAACGATCTTTTATGAGTGACTATGCCGACCGTTTCACGGCACTGATTGACGCTAATGTTCTGGCGTGCGCGATGCGCAGAAACATAATCTTGTCGCTGGCCGAGGCCGGATTTTTTCGGCCCCGGTGGAGCGATAGGATTATGGATGAGACTGCCGGTGCAATAGCCAAGATTACGAAGGGCGGGGCTGACACTAACAAGCAGCGTTCCGCTATGGAGCGCGCTTTCCCCGAAGCGTGCGTTACTGGGTATACTGGTCTTGAAGCCGGTCTGCAGTTGCCGGATCCTGATGACCGCCATGTTCTTGCTGCAGCGATCACAACATCCGCTCAGGTAATTGTGACAGAAAACCTTAAGGATTTCCCAAGCGAAGCACTCGTCCCTTTTGACATCGATGCAATCTCGGCCGACGAGTTTATTTCTGATGCAATCGAACTTGACTCACTCGCAGCTGTAGTTGCCCTGCGTAAAATGCGTGAGCGGTTCAAAAATCCTGATATGGACGCCGAAGCATTATTGCAGCGGATCAAGGCTCGAGAGCTATTTCAAACCGCTGAAATTTTGCACGAATACGTAGAGCTACTTTAGGCTTATGTGGCGGTAGATCGCACTGGAGACGGTCTCCAGCGAACACATTGATATCTATCTACGCTCTACAATCTGTTGCACGATAGGATGCATCCATGCAGGGACGTGTCTGCTTTGCTTAACCAATAGCTTCCGATCATTGTCGTCCAGTGCGCGTGCAATCTGGTCGACGATTTGACTGTCCACATGGTCCTTGCCGACATAACGCAAAGCCTGGAAGACAACCCCAGTCTTATGCCCTGCGCCGACCAATGTTTTGGGAGATGCTTTTCGAAATTGTATGACTTGCCGTCCAACCTTCTTGGTGCGGGTTGGGCCGTCGGTCATATAGGTCGGCTTGGATGGTACCTGAGTGGAAAGGCCCAACTGATTGGCAGCCATCGAAGGAGATGGGGTGGATGCCGCTCTCACCCTGACGGCATCGCGATGTGCCATACTCGTGGTGTCGAAGCACAAGCTGAAGGAGAGGGCATCCATGGAAGAAGTTAGCATTATCGGGGTCGATCTGGCAAAGAACGTGTTCCAGCTGCACGGGGCGGCAGCGGATGGGGTGGTTGTTTTCCGCAAGAAGCTGTCGCGACTGCAGTTTGCGCGATTCATGACGGACCATCCCGCATGCGACGTGGCGATGGAGGCGTGTCCCAGCGCGCACCATTGGGCGCGGGAATTGTCCGCCTACGGGCACAGCGTCCGGCTCATTGCGCCGCATTACGTCAAACCGTTCATCAAGCGCCAGAAAAACGACGCCGCCGACGCGGAAGCAATCGTTGAGGCAGCGATGCGTCCGACCATGCGGTTCGTCGAACCCAAGACCGAAGCCCAACAGGCCCGGGCGGTGGCGTTTCGCGCCCGCGAGCAGATCGTGAAGCAGCGGACCGAAGCGATCAACGCCCTTCGCGCGCACCTCTATGAATTCGGGCATGTGGCGCCGGAAGGGGTCGGATATATCCCGCGGCTGGCGAAGGTGGTCGAGGATCCTGGTTCGGGCCTGCCTGACCTGGCGCGAGACATCTGCCGCATGGTTCTGGAGCAGATCGAACTGTTGACGTCCCGCCTTACCGCAGTCTCGGCAAAGCTCGCCGCCGCGTCCAGGGCGGCCGCCATGCCCCGGCAGTTACAGACCATGCCGGGTGTCGGACCGATCACTGCGCTCGCAGTCGAAACCTTCGCGCCGCCGATGGACCAGTTCCGGCGTGGCCGCGATTTTGCAGCTTGGCTCGGGTTGGTGCCGCGGCAACATTCTTCTGGCGGAAAACAGAGGCTGGGGAAAACATCGAAGATGGGGCAGCGGGACATCCGGCGACTGCTTGTCACCGGCGCGATGGCGGTGGTCCGCTGGGCGCTGCGCCGTGGCGCACCGCAAAATCCCTGGCTTGAGCGCATGCTGGAACGCAAGCCACCGATGGTCGCAGCCTTCGCGCTGGCCAACAAGATGGCGCGCGGCATTTGGGCGATGCTGACGCGCGGCGAGGACTATCGCGATCCGGTGATGGCCACCGCCTGATCGGGCGCGTCGGCAGGAACGGAACGCAGAGTTGTGAGGAAGGCATGATCCGAATGGGCAAATGATCGACATGATCCGGGTTGGGCAAACCAGGAACCTTCTCAGAGCTTCGAGCTCGCTGTTGGAGATTTGGCCCCGGTCCGCGCATCACCATCCCGGCCAGCGGCATCTATCGGGCCGCACTAACAGGCCTGACAAGAGTCCGCACTCGATCACATGTCTAATGTTCAGAAATTCCTTGCAAATGAGGGCGGCATCCACAAGAGAAGGTT
>NZ_JBNAFV010000038.1:0-4026 GCF_049800875.1 Amaricoccus tamworthensis
AACCTTCTCTTGTGGATGCCGCCCTCATTTGCAAGGAATTTCTGAACATTAGACATGTGATCGAGTGCGGACTCTTGTCAGGCCTGTTAGTGCGGCCCGATAGATGCCGCTGGCCGGGATGGTGATGCGCGGACCGGGGCCAAATCTCCAACAGCGAGCTCGAAGCTCTGAGAAGGTTCCTGGTTTGCCCAACCCGGATCATGTCGATCATTTGCCCATTCGGATCATGCCTTCCTCACAACTCTGCGTTCCGTTCCTGCCGACGCGCCCGATCAGGCGGTGGCCATCACCGGATCGCGATAGTCCTCGCCGCGCGTCAGCATCGCCCAAATGCCGCGCGCCATCTTGTTGGCCAGCGCGAAGGCTGCGACCATCGGTGGCTTGCGTTCCAGCATGCGCTCAAGCCAGGGATTTTGCGGTGCGCCACGGCGCAGCGCCCAGCGGACCACCGCCATCGCGCCGGTGACAAGCAGTCGCCGGATGTCCCGCTGCCCCATCTTCGATGTTTTCCCCAGCCTCTGTTTTCCGCCAGAAGAATGTTGCCGCGGCACCAACCCGAGCCAAGCTGCAAAATCGCGGCCACGCCGGAACTGGTCCATCGGCGGCGCGAAGGTTTCGACTGCGAGCGCAGTGATCGGTCCGACACCCGGCATGGTCTGTAACTGCCGGGGCATGGCGGCCGCCCTGGACGCGGCGGCGAGCTTTGCCGAGACTGCGGTAAGGCGGGACGTCAACAGTTCGATCTGCTCCAGAACCATGCGGCAGATGTCTCGCGCCAGGTCAGGCAGGCCCGAACCAGGATCCTCGACCACCTTCGCCAGCCGCGGGATATATCCGACCCCTTCCGGCGCCACATGCCCGAATTCATAGAGGTGCGCGCGAAGGGCGTTGATCGCTTCGGTCCGCTGCTTCACGATCTGCTCGCGGGCGCGAAACGCCACCGCCCGGGCCTGTTGGGCTTCGGTCTTGGGTTCGACGAACCGCATGGTCGGACGCATCGCTGCCTCAACGATTGCTTCCGCGTCGGCGGCGTCGTTTTTCTGGCGCTTGATGAACGGTTTGACGTAATGCGGCGCAATGAGCCGGACGCTGTGCCCGTAGGCGGACAATTCCCGCGCCCAATGGTGCGCGCTGGGACACGCCTCCATCGCCACGTCGCATGCGGGATGGTCCGTCATGAATCGCGCAAACTGCAGTCGCGACAGCTTCTTGCGGAAAACAACCACCCCATCCGCTGCCGCCCCGTGCAGCTGGAACACGTTCTTTGCCAGATCGACCCCGATAATGCTAACTTCTTCCATGGATGCCCTCTCCTTCAGCTTGTGCTTCGACACCACGAGTATGGCACATCGCGATGCCGTCAGGGTGAGAGCGGCATCCACCCCATCTCCACTCTCTAAGCTGTTGTTTTAATGCACTCGACCCCTGGTTTAGATCGTCCTTTGGTTCAGTCGCGACTGGCGGCGAAACATGGCCAGACAGCCTCTCTTGCAAAACAACTGCCCCGCGCGCTGCGGTACCATGCGCCCCGCATACGTTCTACTCTGATGCCCGAGCAGCAGTCGGCAGCGAACCTGCGAGGTCGATGCCATCCACTCGATCAAGCCAGCGATGAAGCAGCGCCCAGGGGACTGCACGCCGCTTCTCCTCTGCCACAAGCGCATCTGACAGCTCCCCTATGAAACGGCTTGGGCCGACGAACTTCGAAGCGACGGAAAGGGGTAGATCGTGTGCTGTCTCGATACCTTTAGCCAAGTCCCGGATAGACTCAATCGACAGTTCGATTGCAAAGATGTCGCCAGAAACTCCGGTTGGGTTTGGAGAGAAGTTGCCGTCAGGAGCTGACCTTCGAAAAACTGCAGCAAGCAGAGTATTCAGTGTCTGCCCGCCCCAAGTCAAAAGCGTTCCGCCGTTCAATTGCCAACGAGCCGGGTCATACCCATTGAGACGTGCCAGTGCCCAGATGATGCTACGGCTAGTTGGCAGAGCAGGCCCAGTAGCCTTGATCTTGGCAAGCGGATGAGACCTTTGGGCGTTATCTCCGAGATAAGCCGCCCCATCACCCCCCGCCAGTAGCCGTCGCATTGCACCGGCGTGGAAAAGGGCTCCACCTGTGGTAGCTGCGTCCGCGTCTCGGAATGCCGTATCGCCGGTTCGAATGTCCACGACAGAGCTGCTGACCCCTCCGGCGATGACGGTATGGATCCGCCCCGCATCTCCTTCATCTATCAGCCGATCGGAAGGCACGAGTGCTCCGCGTAAGTCTACAAGACAGCCCGTCGCCAGCATGTCATGCACGACCCGAATGTGCTCATCTGTTCCAGCTTCCGCAGCCAAATGCTTCTCAGTTAAGGAACGGTCTTCACGAGTTGCTCGCCAGGCGAGGCTCAGCACCTGCTGAAACCGAACCGATGGGCGATCGTACTCATACACGTCGTCAAGGTCTCCACGGCGACCACAGTCCAGCAACGCCTGAATGAGCTGTTCGTCATCGTCTGAGCTCCGGAAGCCGACTACTCTGCAGGTCCCGGTTCGACGGTTTCCGCGACCTATCCGCTGGAGGAAGCCGTTAACGCTGCGCGGCATCTCGGCGAGCACAACGGTATCGACGTCTCCGATGTCGATCCCGATCTCTAACGTCGACGTGGCCACACAGACGCCAAACCGGTCGTTTCGCATCTGCTCCTCTACGCGCTCCCGCTGACCGGCAGGCAAGGCCCCAAAATGGAGGTGAACCGGCCACCGGGTGCCTGAGAGCTCCTCGTGAAGATGCGCCGCCATGGCGTGTGCACCATTGCGGGAATTGGTGAACACGAGCACTTTCTCAGCGCCCGCCCTCTCGAGCCAACGAGCGAGCTGCCGGGCCTTAGCCCGGTCTGCTTGTCCGGGCTCCTCCACGACGACATCGACGAGCTCCAGATCAATTTCGCGCGGCGAACCGTGAGATAGTACTTTCGCGTCTTCGCCGAGCCAGAGCGCTGCAACTGTCGGCATGTCGTCCAGCGTCGCGGTCATTCCAACGATCTGAAAACTGTCCCGCGCAGACCGCGGCGGCTTGGCCGCACTCCGGATACGAGAAATCACATGCCGTAGTTGCTGGCCGCGCGCCTGCCCGTGGAGCAGGTGGATTTCGTCCACTACCACCGATCGCACCGAATGCAGAAGTTCTGGGTGCCTAAGCTGCAGGGAGTCGAGCGCCTCCGGGGTCACCACGACACAGAAGGCCCCTTCTGCGTCGAGGCTCTCCAGGAAGCGCTGGAGCGCCATGGCCCACCGGAGATATTCAATTCCGACAGTAATAGTGTGATGGCCGTTTTCCCGCAGTTTTCCTCAGCACTTGCTGCTTTTGGTAGATTGAAAGGAAACTGGTACCGCAGGGTGTTCCAGACTTCCTGACCCAAACTCCGAGCGACCGGATTTGCGTGTCATTCCCTGGATCTGTCGGTGGCCTGCGAGCACCCTGCGGCGAGGTTCCGCCTCATCGGCGCCTGTGACCCAAGAAGGGCCTGACGCCCTGTCGCTTTACTGTCCTGTCCAGGTGTTCGGCCAAAGCGGGATCGTTTTGATCAAGCTCTGGAGGGCATCATGCCAAAAGACTACGTTCCTGACGCCACGACCTCTCCCTCAAAGATCGTCGCCGGGGTCGACACCCACAAAGACCTTCATGTTGCAGCCATCGTGGACACCCATGACCACGTGATGGCAACCGAGGCCTTTGCCAGTACACGGCATGGATACAAAAGAATGCTGACCTGGATGCTGTCATTCGGAGAACTGGAGCGCGTCGGCATTGAATGCACCGGAACATACGGGGCGGGATTGCTGCGCTATCTTCAGCATGCCGGTATCACGGTTCTGGAGGTGACGGCACCCGACAAATCCGACCGGCGGCGACGGGGCAAGGACGACGCGCTTGATGCGGTAAACGCGGCTCATGCAGCTTTTTCCGGGGTCCGAACCGTCACGCCCAAAAGCCGGGATGGCATGATCGAGGCATTACGTGTTCTGAAAACCTGCAGGAAAACA
>NZ_JBNAFV010000039.1:0-3653 GCF_049800875.1 Amaricoccus tamworthensis
TCATGCTCGATATCGATGGTGCGGGTGGCGGTGGCTTCGCCGTCAATGGCGGTGTCGTCGCCGTTGGCCTGGTCCTCGTCGGTGCGCACTGTCAGGGTCAGGGTAATCGGCAAGGCCGTGGCATCCCCTGCATCCGGGCCATTCCCGTCGTCATCCAGATCAGAGCGGTTGGTGGTCGAGAAATCCGCAGGCAGGTTCAGCATAATCCCGGCATAGGCCGACGCCAGATCCCCCACATCCGTTGCGGACATCGTCAGCGTCAGAGTCGACGCCCCATCCGCCGCTGTCGCCAGATCCGCCACCGCACCTGCGGGAAGACCGGCAATATCCGCCAGTGTAAAACTGCCGTCACCGGGCAATCCCTCGATCACCAGGGTCAGGCTGCCCAAGGCCTCGGATCCATCCAGATCGGTGGCCTCGGGCAGCAACAGCGACGCTGGGACCAACGCGACAACCGCATCGGTCTCATCCGCAACCCTGTCCGGCAGGCTGTCATCAATCGACACATCCCCTTCGGGTGTAATGCGCAGGGAAATAGGTGAGACTGCTTCGTCCCCAAAATTTGTCTTGGCTTTGATCTCACCTGTTAGATCCCCGGCTGGGAAATCAATGCGACTGTCCGATGAGAAATCTTCGGGGAATGTCAGGGTAAGCGCATTATAGTTCGCAAGCGACCCAGTAAATTCAAGCGTAAATGTGCCATTTCCGGCGTCAATCAAGTTACCTGCTGAAGCTGTCGTCCCACTTGGCAATCCCAGCAATGATACCGTAACTTCGCTTATGTACTCACCGATGCTGTCACCAGCCAGCTCCACACCAATTCTGTCCGACAATGCAAAGGAAAGAGGGGCATCCGTTTCTGCGTAAACGGCATCGGGATCAATCACGATCACCGGCACCGCCGTCGACTCATACGCTTCACCACCTCTGTGCCGATCTGGCCTTTGCCTGTCCGGGTAGTCAGTGGGCGGTAGCAGGGGATGAATTTCTAATCCCTCCAGGGGATCACCGGCAGAAACCGGAAGGGAGCTGCCCGAACCTTGCTCAGAGATGTCGCCATCTCTTGACCTATCAAAGGTATCCTGTCCCCTGCCATCCCCAGCATTTGTCCAGCTGCTGTCCTCAACCGCCGCGTTCTGCAGCACCGAAGACGAAATGGTCAGCCCATCCAATAGGAGCTCATAGCTCCCTTCGCCCCCGCCCACGAGCACCAGGACCTCGCCATTTTGCTGCACCAGAAGCAGATCTGCCCCTAGCAATAGAACCCTTGAAATGTCGCTACCGGGCGGAAGCGATGCGCCAACAGTAAACGGGTTGATCAGAAGCAGACCTTCTACCTCCAATCCATCCTTGGATAGCTTAATCAGCTCCTTCAGTTGTTCTTGAGTTGTGCCCAGACTGACACGGATTACTGCAGAGGAAAAATGATTGTTCACGGCGACCAACCCAAGTTTTAGAAAATATAAAGACCCTAACAAATTTCTTTAACGTGGAAAATACAATAGCGATAGATGCAGCGGATTGCAGCCCGCTTGAGGCGAATTCAGTCGGCCCCTCACCGGTTGTAGTTTCACCATTCACTGGGCGATCTATGGGGTAGAAAGCGTGACCTCAGAGTATTTGACCCAGCCCCGAGAAATCAGGCCTGTCTGTCGTCAGACAATCTACACTGCCAAGGACAAATGGCTGGGCAAGCCGTTCTCTAATCGCAATATCCATGACAAGATCCTAAGTCGAGAAATCTGGAAGGTCTTTATCGACCATATCTATGACATGCTGAGGGAATTCTCGAACACGTCGAAAACCACCAAGGTCTGGCTGGTTGATTGTCGAAATGCGATTCCAAACCTTACCGACTGGGCAGACGAGTTTCACGGCACCTCTGATCAGCCCCACCTGAAGTGGTCCCATCTTTTTAGACAGTTTTGCAGCGTTTCTAAGGTGTATCGGGTTTAGGTTTCATGCTGCTTTCTGTTCTTCCAAGCCCGCCCAATATGCGTCGTCAGGTATCTGCCGATCAAGTGCGGAATGAGGCCGCGCGGTGTTATAGCATGTTATCCAGTCCTTGATGATACGTCGAGCCTGGAAGCCGTCGGTGATTTCTTCGAGATAAATCGCCTCCGGCTTCAGCGACCGCCACAGCCGTTCGATGAGGATACTGTCGAGGTACCTGCCTCGACCGTCCATCGAGATGCGCGCGCCCGCGTGGGTCAACGTCGTGATCCAAGTTGATCCGGTGAACTGCGATCCTTGGACGCCCTTCTAACAGTCAAGGGCTGATTTGGTCCGGGCGATCTCGAGGTTTCGTTTCCGGATGATGTGGTAAACCTCCCGGGCAAGGTAGCGCTTCAGACATCGGATCGCCTCCATTTTTGATTGGCCGTCTGCGACCCGTCGCTCAACATAAATTTTTGTTCGCTCTTCGGTTCGCAGACGGCCAATGGCGATGATGTGCAGGGCAGAGTTGGCAGCCCGGTCTCCACCGCGGTTCAAACGGTGGCGCTGAACTTTCCCCGATGACGCCGGAACGGGACTGACACCGCAGAGTGCTGCAAACCCCGCCTCCGACTGCAAACGGTCGGGATTGTCGCCAGCGGTTATCAAAAGCTGTGCCGCCGTTTCATATCCAATGGACGGGCGTGCGATCAAATCCGGTGCCAGGCTGTCGATGATTTCCTTAATCAGGGCATCGAGGTCAGCGGCCTCATCGGTCAGCTCGAGATACCGGCGTGCAAGCGACTTCAGTGCGATCCTGTAGGCCGATGTTACGTTCCCTCCGTCCGACAGATCCGGGCGCCACGCTGCAAGTGTCCGGATCAGTTGCATCCGGCTCATGGAACGGAGTTGCTCCCGCAGGTGATCCGGGGCGCTCACAATGTTGGTCTGGATCATCTGAAGGGCAACACGGCGGGCGGAGATTGCTGTTTTCCTGCAGGTTTTCAGAACACGTAACGCCTCGATCATGCCATCCCGGCTTTTGGGTGTGACGGTCCGGGCTCCAGAGAAAGCTGCATGAGCCGCGTTTACCGCATCGAGCGTGTCGTCCTTGCCGCGCCGCCGCCGGTCTGCTTTGTCCGGTGCCGTCACTTCCAGAACCGTGATGCCGGCATGCTGAAAATAGCGCAGCAGCCCCGCCCCGTAGGTCCCGGTGCATTCAATGCCGACGCGCTCCAGCTCTCCAAATGACAGCATCCAGGTCAGCATTCTTTTGTATCCATGACGCGTCGTGGCAAATGTTTCCGTTGCCAGAAGCTGATCCCGCGCATCGACAATGGCCGCGACATGAAGGTCTTTATGTGTATCGACCCCGGCAGTAACCTGGGCAATTGTTGTGGGATCAACAGTGTTGTGGTCTTTGGGCATGTGTGTCTCCGATGCTGGAATGAATTGATCCGCATCGGCCAAATGTCTGGACAGGACAGTAAAGTGACAAAAGTCAGGCCCTTCTCGGGTCACAGGCACAGCTGAGGCGGAGCCTCACCGCCCGATGCCCACAGGCCTCCGACAGGTCCAGGGAATGACACGGAAATCCCGGTCGATCGCTGTTTGGGTCAGGAGGCCTGGAACACCTTGCGGTACCAGCTTCCTCTCGGTCGACCCAATGCTGCAAGTGCCTGGGAGAACTGTCGGAAGATGGCCATCACACTATTACT
>NZ_JBNAFV010000040.1:0-2220 GCF_049800875.1 Amaricoccus tamworthensis
CCCGTCAGGGCATATGTCAGGCCGGAGCCTTCCGTATCCGTGTCGTCCGTGGCGTCGACGTCCATGACATCCGTCACATTCTCGTCGACCGACACCGTGGCGGAAGACGTGATGGTGGGCCCGTCATTGGTGCCCGTGATGGTGACGCTCACGGTGCGGGTGGTGGTCAGGCCCTGACTGTCCTCAACCGTCAGGACATAGTCCTGCACAAGCGTCTCGCCCTCGGCAAGATCCGCAAGGTCCGCATCCGCAACCTCAAGGTTCCATGTCACCGTGCCAACACCATCCGTGGAGGTGGCCTCGCTTACCGTCGCCGTGAAGCTGCCCAGATAGCCCGCGCCCTGGGCTGCGGCCGATACCGTATGTGTGTCCCCCGCATCGAAATCCGTGAAGCCGAGATCCCCCTCCGCCACATGGGTGACGGTCTCCGCATCCGGGTCGTCCCCCGCAAGCTCGGTAATGGCGCCCGTGTCCTGGGCATCCTCCCCGAGGCGCAGGTCAAAGCCGTCAACCTCAATGCCGTCCGCAATGTCGATATTGGTGAACCAGCCGTAGCGGTTGCCGCCCACGACACCGCCGGCTCCGACGGTGTCTGCCGGGTTGGACCGCGTCCCGGAGAACACCTCCGCACCCTCCGCGTCGAGTACACGCATCTCCACCGCAAGCACGCCACCATCGTCGTAAAAACGGTGCTCCAGCGTGTACCAGCCGCTGGAGGCGATCACCCCATGGTCGCCGCTCTCCAAACTCTCATTGGGATCGAAATTCGAGTTGTTGGATATGCCCACCAGCAGGTCACCGGTCGACGTGTCCTGCGTCACGTGGAAAATATAGTCCCGGTAATGCTGTCCGTTCGTGCCGTTCGCCGCGACCGAGTAGTCAAAACCCTCGCCTGCCGCCCAGCCGGTATCAAGCCAAACCTGAACCGAGGCCGTCCACTCCCCCGGCCACTCATTCCGGTAGCCGTCAAACCGCGTGAACGGTCCGCTCTCGAAGCCGGGATCGCCGGCCTGCACAATGCCCGCATGCCAGCCGCCCTCAGCAGAGGCGACACCCCCCGTACCGGAGGACACCCGGCTCACGGCACCGTAGCCGCCGCCATCCAAAACCCCGTCCGTATCCGTCTCAAACCCCTGCACGAAGCCGAATGCCGGTGCGGTGTTCTCCGCCACATCCGCCACCGTCACCGCAATGTCCTGCACGTCCGTAAGGCCACCGCTGTCGGTGACCGTGACCTGCACGTCGTAGGTGTTGTCGCCGTCGTCATCGCCGGGCGTCTCGAAGTCCGGGGCCGAGAGGAAGGACAGCTCACCCGTGGCCGTGTCGATGTCGAACAGCGCCGCGTCCGCACCGCCCGTCAGGGCATATGTCAGGCCGGAGCCTTCCGTATCCGTGTCGTCCGTCGCCGCCACATCGAGAACCGCGGTCGTGTTCTCGTCGACCGACACCATGTCGGGAGAGGTGATGGCAGGCGCGCCGTTCTCCGCCACATCCGCCACCGTCACCGCAATGTCCTGCACGTCCGTGAGGCCACCGCTGTCGGTGACCGTGACCTGCACGTCGTAGGTGTTGTCGCCGTCGTCATCGCCGGGCGTCTCGAAATCCGGGGCCGAGAGGAAGGACAGCTCGCCCGTGGCCGTGTCGATGTCGAACAGCGCCGCATCGGCCCCGCCCGTCAGGGCATATGTCAGGCCGGAGCCTTCCGTATCCGTGTCGTCCGTGGCCTCGACATCCATGACATCCGTCGTGTTCTCGTCGATCGACACCGTGTCGAGGGAGGTGATGGTGGGAGCGGTGTTGCCGGGCACAACCTCATAGATCTGTGCCTTGATGCCGGAACTACTGGTGTCGTCGACACCGTCATTGGAGTACCACGAGACCACGAAGCCCCCATCGGACAGAGCGGTGATTGTGGGGGAATACTGGCCGCTGTAGGTCTCCGAGTTGACCAGGAATTCGGGCCCGTCCGGCGTGCCGTCCGCCGCGAAGAGACGGGCCTTGATGCCGGTACTACTGGTGTCGTCGACACCGTCATTGGAGTGCCACGAGACCACGAAGCCCCCATCGGACAGGGCGGTGACCGTGGGGTAATCCTGGTAGCTGTTGGTCTCCGAGTTGACGAGGAATTCGGGCGCGTCCGGCGTGCCGTCCGCCGCGAAGAGACGGGCCTTGATGCCGGTACTACTGGTGTCGTCGACACCGTCATTGGAGTGCCACGAG
>NZ_JBNAFV010000041.1:0-2115 GCF_049800875.1 Amaricoccus tamworthensis
TGTTTTCCTGCAGGTTTTCAGAACACGTAATGCCTCGATCATGCCATCCCGGCTTTTGGGCGTGACGGTTCGGACCCCGGAAAAAGCTGCATGAGCCGCGTTTACCGCATCAAGCGCGTCGTCCTTGCCCCGTCGCCGCCGGTCGGATTTGTCGGGTGCCGTCACCTCCAGAACCGTGATACCGGCATGCTGAAGATAGCGCAGCAATCCCGCCCCGTATGTTCCGGTGCATTCAATGCCGACGCGCTCCAGTTCTCCGAATGACAGCATCCAGGTCAGCATTCTTTTGTATCCATGCCGTGTACTGGCAAAGGCCTCGGTTGCCATCACGTGGTCATGGGTGTCCACGATGGCTGCAACATGAAGGTCTTTGTGGGTGTCGACCCCGGCGACGATCTTTGAGGGAGAGGTCGTGGCGTCAGGAACGTAGTCTTTTGGCATGATGCCCTCCAGAGCTTGATCAAAACGATCCCGCTTTGGCCGAACACCTGGACAGGACAGTAAAGCGACAGGGCGTCAGGCCCTTCTTGGGTCACAGGCGCCGATGAGGCGGAACCTCGCCGCAGGGTGCTCGCAGGCCACCGACAGATCCAGGGAATGACACGCAAATCCGGTCGCTCGGAGTTTGGGTCAGGAAGTCTGGAACACCCTGCGGTACCAGTTTCCTTTCAATCTACCAAAAGCAGCAAGTGCTGAGGAAAACTGCGGGAAAACGGCCATCACACTATTACTATCGGTGTTGAAGATTTCCGGTGCGCCGTATCTGGCCAGCGCCTTCTCCAGGGCATCCACGCAAAATCCGGCGTCCATGCTGTTCGACAGCCTCCAGCTCAGCACCTTGCGGCTGTGCCACTCCATGATGGCGACCAGATACAGGAACCCTCGGCGCATGGGGATGTAGCTGATATCGGCGCACCGGACCTGATTGGCCCGGGTGATGGGCAGGTCCTTGAACAAGTATGGATAAATCGTTTGCCCGGGGTGCTTCTGGCTGGTCTTCGGCTCCTGATAGATCGGCAGCAGGCGCATGAACCTCTTCAGCCGCCGCACGCGGTGACGCCCGCATTTGTGCCCTTCCCGTTGCATATCACGGGCCATTCGTTGGCCGGCAGGCGATTGCACAGCAATCGGCCGAGAGGCTGCCGCGAGCCATACCAGTGGGTCCCGAGGAACTGTCTGCCGATGATTTCCATGAAGGCCAGGTTCCCGGCGTTTTCGTTACGCGGCTGGTAATAGAGGCTGGAGCGGGCCAGCGCCAGCAGGCTGCACTGCCGCCGAATGCTGAGATCAAGATGATCCTGCCTCACCGCCTTTTTCCTTCAGTACCGAGGACAAGAATGGAGGCATCGGCCAAAATCGCGCTCCACGACCAGTTGACCGATCTTTGCGTGCAGCTTCTCGACGTCCTTCCCGGAGATATGCGGCTCGGCCGAAGAGGCGCCGTCAAAGGGCGAGGCCATGTTCCTGATCGCGGTGCGCTTCCAGCCGCTGATCATCGTCGGGTGAATGTTGTATTTCCTGGCCAGTTCGGCCGTCGTCGAGTTCCTCGCGGATGGCTTCCAGGGCCACCTTCGCCTTCAACTCCGCAGTATAGCGTTTGCGTTTCGTCATCTCGGGTCGGTTCTTCCTCAAGCGCTACAGCTTAGCAGCCGGTCCGAAATCCCGCGTTCCGATGCTTTGGCTGAGGTTGCGAAGTCGGTCCACTATTATGGTGGCTGGGCGATTGCGTTTTTGGTGGCGCTGCATGTTGGGGCGGCGCTGCAGCACGGGTTTATCAAACGGGATGGTGTGCTGGAGCGGATGCTGCCTGGGCGCGGGAGCGGCCGGTGATGTCCCGGATCTGCCGCGACTCGCTGTTTTGGGTGATTCAGGTGTGTCGGGAATCGGATTCGTGTTGGTAATTTATGTAATTTTTTTAGTGAGTTAGGTGATATTCGTCCGTCCAGTTCGACCGAGGCTTGCGCGTTCATGGCCGATCCGCCCGGCGGGGTCATTACTCCTTCTGTGATATTTTTCCGTGACAATTCAGTGACTTGTGGATTTGTGGGATTTTCCCAAATTTTGGGGTTGCGTGGTTTGGATGTTATCTCTAGATACGCCTTCACCGCAGCGGGG